>NZ_JBFBKW010000028.1:0-1177 GCF_040702325.1 Pseudarthrobacter sp. 902506025 | reverse complement strand
GGAATATTGCACAATGGGCGCAAGCCTGATGCAGCGACGCCGCGTGAGGGATGACGGCCTTCGGGTTGTAAACCTCTTTCAGTAGGGAAGAAGCGAAAGTGACGGTACCTGCAGAAGAAGCGCCGGCTAACTACGTGCCAGCAGCCGCGGTAATACGTAGGGCGCAAGCGTTATCCGGAATTATTGGGCGTAAAGAGCTCGTAGGCGGTTTGTCGCGTCTGCCGTGAAAGTCCGGGGCTCAACTCCGGATCTGCGGTGGGTACGGGCAGACTAGAGTGATGTAGGGGAGACTGGAATTCCTGGTGTAGCGGTGAAATGCGCAGATATCAGGAGGAACACCGATGGCGAAGGCAGGTCTCTGGGCATTAACTGACGCTGAGGAGCGAAAGCATGGGGAGCGAACAGGATTAGATACCCTGGTAGTCCATGCCGTAAACGTTGGGCACTAGGTGTGGGGGACATTCCACGTTTTCCGCGCCGTAGCTAACGCATTAAGTGCCCCGCCTGGGGAGTACGGCCGCAAGGCTAAAACTCAAAGGAATTGACGGGGGCCCGCACAAGCGGCGGAGCATGCGGATTAATTCGATGCAACGCGAAGAACCTTACCAAGGCTTGACATGAACCGGAAAGACCTGGAAACAGGTCCCCCACTTGTGGTCGGTTTACAGGTGGTGCATGGTTGTCGTCAGCTCGTGTCGTGAGATGTTGGGTTAAGTCCCGCAACGAGCGCAACCCTCGTTCTATGTTGCCAGCACGTGATGGTGGGGACTCATAGGAGACTGCCGGGGTCAACTCGGAGGAAGGTGGGGACGACGTCAAATCATCATGCCCCTTATGTCTTGGGCTTCACGCATGCTACAATGGCCGGTACAAAGGGTTGCGATACTGTGAGGTGGAGCTAATCCCAAAAAGCCGGTCTCAGTTCGGATTGGGGTCTGCAACTCGACCCCATGAAGTCGGAGTCGCTAGTAATCGCAGATCAGCAACGCTGCGGTGAATACGTTCCCGGGCCTTGTACACACCGCCCGTCAAGTCACGAAAGTTGGTAACACCCGAAGCCGGTGGCCTAACCCCTTGTGGGAGGGAGCTGTCGAAGGTGGGACTGGCGATTGGGACTAAGTCGTAACAAGGTAGCCGTACCGGAAGGTGCGGCTGGATCACCTCCTTTCTAAGGAGC
>NZ_JBFBKW010000027.1:0-1243 GCF_040702325.1 Pseudarthrobacter sp. 902506025 | reverse complement strand
GGGACTGCCCCGGGTTTTGTTGACTCCTTGACCTAGCGAGCTTGTGCTCGTGGAAGGATGTTGACCATGCCCACGGCTTATGGGGCGGAGTTCCGCCAGGATGTTATTGATGTGGCCCGGAAGGGCGAGGCGCCGCTGGCGCAGATCGCGAAGGATTTCGGGCTTTCGGTCACGACGTTGAAGCGCTGGATTGCCATTGCTGAACGTAAGGAATCCGGGGCCAGTCCGGCGGCCGCGGAGTCGGCTGAGATGCGGGAGCTGAAGAAGCGGAACCGCCTGTTGGAGCAGGAGAATGAGATTCTGCGCCGGGCGGCGGCCTATCTGGCCAGGGACATCAACCCAAAATGATCTACCCGCTGGTCACGGATCTTGCCGCCGACGGTGTTCCCGTCGCGGTGACCTGCAGGGTGTTGGGATTCAGCAAGCAAGGCTACTACCGGTGGCGGGCCAGCCCGGTCACGGAACGGGACTGGATCGATGCGCACCTCGTCAACGCCGCCCTCGACATCCATGCCGACGATCCGGCGTTCGGGTACCGGTTCATCGCCGACGAGCTCCCGGAGAAGGGCATCGTGGCGGGCGAGAACAGGGTCCAGCGCCTGTGCAGGGACCACGGTATCTGGTCGGTGTTCTCCAAAAAGCGTGGCCTGAACCGGAAACCGGGGCCACCGGTCCACGACGATTTGGTGGAGCGGGACTTCACCGCCACGGCACCGAACGAGCTGTGGCTGACGGACATCACCGAGCACCCCACTGCCGAAGGGAAGCTCTACCTCTGCGCGGTGAAGGACGTCTATTCCGGGAGGATCGTCGGCTACTCGATGGACGCGCGGATGAAGTCCTCGCTTGCCGTCGCAGCGCTGGAGAACGCAATCCGGGCACGCCGCCCGGCAGCGACCGTGGTCCACTCGGATCGCGGGTCCCAGTTCCGCTCTCGCCGCTTCGTCGAATCGCTCCGGCACCACGGGCTCACAGGCTCGATGGGCAGGGTCGGTGCGTGCGCGGACAACGCCGCGATGGAATCCTTCTTCTCGCTGCTGCAGAAGAACGTCCTGGACCGTCAGCGGTGGCTCACCAGGAAGGACCTCCGGCTGGCCATCGCAACCTGGATCGAGCGGACCTACCACCGCCGGCGACGGCAAAGACGGCTGGGAAAACTCACGCCCGTCGAATATGAAACAATCAACCGGACCGCGCTCACTGCGGCCTAAGACCCCGAGTCAACAGAAGCAGGGGCAGTCCC
>NZ_JBFBKW010000026.1:0-1693 GCF_040702325.1 Pseudarthrobacter sp. 902506025 | reverse complement strand
GGCGGTTTCTAGGGGTCGTCGCAACACCTGTTGGTTAGGTGGTTAGTAGTAAATCACGTAAGCGCTCGGCTGGAGTCTTCCAGCCGAGCGTTTTGCGTGGACGGCCGTTGAGTTCCTGGGCGACGTGTTCGAGGTCTTCGGGTCCGTAGACGGACAGATCGGTTCCTTTGGGGAAGTACTGTCGCAGCAGGCCGTTGGTGTTCTCGTTGGATCCGCGTTGCCAGGGGCTGGCGGGGTCGCAGAAGTAGACCTGCATGTCTGTGGCGAGGGTGAACGATTTGTGTCCTGCCATTTCCGCGCCCTGATCCCACGTCAGGGAACCTCGCAGGTGCGCCGGCAAGGCGGACATGGTCTTGATGAGGCCGTCACGGACAGTTTCAGCGGTGTGGTCGTCCTGAAGGTGAACGAGCATCACGTAGCGGGTGGTGCGCTCGACCAAGGTCGCGATTGCCGATTGGTTGTTGGCGCCGGTGATCAGGTCGCCCTCCCAATGGCCGGGCACCGCTCGGTCCTCGATTTCGGGCGGCCGCTCGGAAATCATGATCATGGGGTCCACGAACCGGGGAGTGCGTTGTTCCCCGGTGGTGTGGGGTTTTCGGCGGGTCCGGCCGGTGCGCAGGGCTGCCTGTATCTCGCGTTTGAGTCCGCCTCTGGCTTGGAGGTAGAGGGCTTGATAGATCGTCTCTGGGCTCACGCGCATCTCCGGGTCGTCGGGGAACTCTTCGACCAGCGTGTTGCTGATCTGTTCCGGAGACCAGCGTAGGAGCAGCTTGTCCTTCACATACTCACGCAGCGAGGACTCAGCGGCGAGTTTAGCCGTCTTGGGCCGGGTCCGCCGGGCCGCGGCCTTCCGGTGAGCCCCGTGCGGCAGGTAGCCCATCCCGGGGTGGGCGTTTCGGGCCAGCTCGCGGCTGATCGTTGAAGGCGATCTTCCCAGGGCGCGGGCGATCGCCCTGATCGAGGACCCGGCTGCGTGGAGGTCCCGGATCAGCTCCCGTTCCTTGACGTCGAGGTATCGCGGGTCGATGCGTTTTTCCAAGGCCGATACCGGGACCGGTGTCGTTCCGGCCACGCCGCCGCCGGGAGGGGTCATGGTGATCACACCACGTTTGTAGTCGACCATCCGGCCGTCAGGGTAAATGCGTCGCCCACTGGATTTCCGGATTCCTTGGTCCCACTCTTCGGCGGTCCGCAGATGTATCCCGACCGCCGCGGCGGCTTTCCGCCGACTCACGCCGGTCTTGCGCAGCCGGAAGTACTCACCCCGGCCCGAGTGCGGACCCGTCCCCGTTTTCCCATGGCTTTTCAGCCCGGCTTTACGGACCCAGCCGGCACATGTTGCGAGGTTCAGTCCCAACTCCCGTGCGGTCTGCGTTGTGCTCTTGAGCCGGTCGAACACCAGGAAGAACTCAGCCCTTTGGGCAGGGGTGTATTTCCGCTGACGAGCCTCAGGGTCCCGTGGGACCCGCTCCGGGAGCCGTGATTTATGCACCCACTGGTAGCACGTCATCTGATTGAAGCCGAGCTCCGCCGCGGCCGCGCTCACACTCCCACAGCGGCCCAACACAAGGAAGAACTGAGCCTTCTGCTCAGGCGTGTACTTCCTCCGCCCGACAGCTTCCTCCGTTGAAGACGACACGGTCGTTGCAACTCCCAAAAATTCTGGGTGTTGCAACGACCGCTAGAACCCGCC
>NZ_JBFBKW010000025.1:1382-3132 GCF_040702325.1 Pseudarthrobacter sp. 902506025 | reverse complement strand
TGTTTTTGATCTTTGTGGTCAAGTTTTTAAGAGCACACGGTGGATGCCTTGGCATTAGGAGCCGAAGAAGGACGTAGGAATCTGCGATAAGCCTGGGGGAGTCGATAACCGGACTGTGATCCCAGGGTGTCCGAATGGGGAAACCCCGCCAAGCGCGCGAGTGACTTGGTGACCCGTACCTGAACACATAGGGTGCGTGGGGGGAACGCGGGGAAGTGAAACATCTCAGTACCCGCAGGAAGAGAAAACAATAGTGATTCCGTTAGTAGTGGCGAGCGAACGCGGATCAGGCTAAACCGTTCCATGTGTGATAGCCGGCGGGCGTTGCATGGTCGGGGTTGTGGGACTTTCCATACCAGTTCTGCCGGGCTGGTGGGGTGTGATGTGCGCGCATAGGTGAACGGTTTTGAAAGGCCGGCCAGAGAGGGTGTTAGTCCCGTAACCGTAATGTGTTTGTACCGCCTGTGAGAGTATCCCAAGTAGTACGGGGCCCGAGAAATCCCGTGCGAATCTGTCAGGACCACCTGATAAGCCTAAATACTCCCTAATGACCGATAGCGGACCAGTACCGTGAGGGAAAGGTGAAAAGTACCCCGGGAGGGGAGTGAAACAGTACCTGAAACCGTGTGCTTACAATCCGTCGGAGCCAGTCTGATTCTGGTGACGGCGTGCCTTTTGAAGAATGAGCCTGCGAGTTAGTGTTACGTCGCGAGGTTAACCCGTGTGGGGCAGCCGTAGCGAAAGCGAGTCTGAATAGGGCGTGTGAGTGGCGTGATCTAGACCCGAAGCGAAGTGATCTACCCATGGCCAGGTTGAAGCGACGGTAAGACGTCGTGGAGGACCGAACCCACTTCAGTTGAAAATGGAGGGGATGAGCTGTGGGTAGGGGTGAAAGGCCAATCAAACTTCGTGATAGCTGGTTCTCCCCGAAATGCATTTAGGTGCAGCGTTGCGTGTTTCTTGCTGGAGGTAGAGCTACTGGATGGCTAATGGGCCCTACAAGGTTACTGACGTCAGCCAAACTCCGAATGCCGGTAAGTGAGAGCGCAGCAGTGAGACTGTGGGGGATAAGCTTCATAGTCGAGAGGGAAACAGCCCAGACCACCAACTAAGGCCCCTAAGCGTGTGCTAAGTGGGAAAGGATGTGGAGTTGCCCAGACAACCAGGAGGTTGGCTTAGAAGCAGCCACCCTTAAAAGAGTGCGTAATAGCTCACTGGTCAAGTGATTCCGCGCCGACAATGTAGCGGGGCTCAAGTACACCGCCGAAGTTGTGGCATTCAGATATTTAGCTAAGCCCTTGTGGTTCAGGCGTCTGGATGGGTAGGGGAGCGTCGTGTGGGCAGTGAAGTCGCGGTGGAAACCAGCGGTGGAGCCTACACGAGTGAGAATGCAGGCATGAGTAGCGAAAGACGGGTGAGAAACCCGTCCGCCGAATGATCAAGGGTTCCAGGGTCAAGCTAATCTGCCCTGGGTAAGTCGGGACCTAAGGCGAGGCCGACAGGCGTAGTCGATGGACAACGGGTTGATATTCCCGTACCGGCGAAAAACCGTCCATGTTGAACAGGGGATACTAACCGCCCGAGACCTGCCCGACACCCCTTGTGGGTGAAGGGTTTTGGTGGAGCGCGGGACCTGATCCTGGGAGGCAAGCGTATTAACAGGTGTGACGCAGGAAGGTAGCCGAGCCGGGCGATGGTTGTCCCGGTCTAAGGATGTAGGGCGAGTGGTAGGCAAATCCGCCACTCATAT
>NZ_JBFBKW010000025.1:0-1288 GCF_040702325.1 Pseudarthrobacter sp. 902506025 | reverse complement strand
ATGTGCCTGAGATCTGATGGGACCCCCGTTTGGGGGGATTTGGTGATCCTATGCTGCCGAGAAAAGCATCGACGCGAGGTTTTAGCCGCCCGTACCCCAAACCGACACAGGTGATCAGGTAGAGAATACTAAGGCGATCGAGAGAATTATGGTTAAGGAACTCGGCAAAATGCCCCCGTAACTTCGGGAGAAGGGGGGCCCCAACCTTGAACGGACTTCGCGTCCGGGAGGGGATCGGGGCCGCAGAGACCAGGGGGAAGCGACTGTTTACTAAAAACACAGGTCCGTGCGAAGTCGCAAGACGATGTATACGGACTGACTCCTGCCCGGTGCTGGAAGGTTAAGAGGACCGGTTAGCCTCACGGCGAAGCTGAGAATTTAAGCCCCAGTAAACGGCGGTGGTAACTATAACCATCCTAAGGTAGCGAAATTCCTTGTCGGGTAAGTTCCGACCTGCACGAATGGAGTAACGACTTCCCCGCTGTCTCAACCATAAACTCGGCGAAATTGCAGTACGAGTAAAGATGCTCGTTACGCGCAGCAGGACGGAAAGACCCCGAGACCTTTACTATAGTTTGGTATTGGTGTTCGGAGTGGCTTGTGTAGGATAGGTGGGAGACGTTGAAGCCCGGACGCCAGTTCGGGTGGAGTCATCGTTGAAATACCACTCTGGTCACTTTGGACATCTAACTTCGGCCCGTAATCCGGGTCAGGGACAGTGCCTGATGGGTAGTTTAACTGGGGCGGTTGCCTCCTAAAAAGTAACGGAGGCGCCCAAAGGTTCCCTCAGCCTGGTTGGCAATCAGGTGTCGAGTGTAAGTGCACAAGGGAGCTTGACTGTGAGAGAGACATCTCGAGCAGGGACGAAAGTCGGGACTAGTGATCCGGCGGTACATTGTGGAATGGCCGTCGCTCAACGGATAAAAGGTACCTCGGGGATAACAGGCTGATCTTGCCCAAGAGTCCATATCGACGGCATGGTTTGGCACCTCGATGTCGGCTCGTCGCATCCTGGGGCTGGAGTAGGTCCCAAGGGTTGGGCTGTTCGCCCATTAAAGCGGTACGCGAGCTGGGTTTAGAACGTCGTGAGACAGTTCGGTCCCTATCCGCTGCGCGCGCAGGAAATTTGAGAAGGGCTGTCCTTAGTACGAGAGGACCGGGACGGACGAACCTCTGGTGTGTCAGTTGTACTGCCAAGTGCACCGCTGATTAGCTACGTTCGGATGGGATAACCGCTGAAAGCATCTAAGCGGGAAGCTCGCTTCAAGATGAGATTTCCATACACATT
>NZ_JBFBKW010000024.1:0-3408 GCF_040702325.1 Pseudarthrobacter sp. 902506025 | reverse complement strand
CGACGCCGCCCAAAACGTCAAAACCGAAGGCCAATACGCAGCCACCGACGTCAAAGACCGCGCAACCGACGCCAAAGACACCATCCAAAACACCTAGTCCGCGCGGGCAGCGACGGACTGCAGCCAAGCCGGCTCCGCATCATGCGGGGCCGGCTTTCTGTTATTCGGTCAACAACCAGGTGCCTGGTGGGCTCATGGGGGCTAGCGCTTGCCCTTCTTCCGCGATCCCTTGCCGCGGCCCTTGTCAGGGTTGGGGGCATAGCGCTGGGCCACCTTGGGCGCTTTTTTGGTTCCGGTGCCGCGGCGGTCCGGTTTGGGTTCCTTCTTCACCTTTTGTGGCTGGGCGGAGGGCTGGCGGGAGCTCTGGGCGGTGCGGCCGCGCACCACGCCAATGAATTCCTCCAGCACGTCGTCCGTGGCCTCCGCGGGCCAGGCCAGGGCGATTTCGGTCTCCTCCGCCCCGGTGAGCCTGCGCGCCACGGTGTCTTTGACGTTGAAGTGGCGCGCCACTGACATTGGGAGGATCAGCAGCCCGGCCCCGGAGGCCACCACCTGGAGCGCCGTCTCCGGGCCGCCCAAGGAAGCAGCATCGAGGAAGGACTCCTGGGCGAGGTCGGCAAGGGCCACTTCCTCGAACACTGAGATCTCGTGGCCCTTGGGGGCAACCACCACGGGTTGTTCCTCGTAGAGCGGGATGACGCTGAGGCCGTCCCGGTCAATCGGAAGGCGGACGAAGGCCATGTCAGCCTGGCCGCCATCCAGCACCTGGCGCTGCACGCCGTCGTCGATCATGAATGCTTCAAGGAGAATGTGGGGCATCCGCTCTTCCCAGCGGCGGATCCACTTGCCCGGCGTCACCCCTGCCACATACGCGACGCGCAGCACCCGCGGCGCCGCCTCGTCGGGGGCGGGCTGGGAATCAGGCATGGGGGCATTGTCGGCGGGCACGTCTTCACAGTACCCGCCGCCCGGATACCCTTGAAGCATGACCTCTGCAAACTCCCAGTCCATGAAGCCGGCCACCGTTGCCAAGAAACTTGGCATCTACCTGCCGGCCACCCCGCAGGAGTTCCAGGATTCAACCATTACCCGCGAGGAGTTCGCCGAACTCCAGGCCAACCCGCCGGAATGGCTTGCCGAACTCCGCCGCAATGGGCCGCACCCCCGCCCCGTGGTGGCCCAGAAGCTGAACGTGTCCATCAGCGGCCTGGCACGCGGCGGCGTGGAAGAAGCGCTCACGACGGCGGAGATCACCGCGCTGCTGCAGGCTCCCCCGCAGTGGCTCGTCACCGAACGCGCCACGCACGCTGCAGTCCGTGCCGAGGCCCAGCGGGTCAAGGACGAGGCCGCGAAGAAGCAGGCAAAGAAGGACCGCGCCCAGGCTTAGCCTGCACCGCCGCCCTTTCAGAAGCTTGTTCGCCCGTCCGGAGCCTCAGCGTCCGGATGCGCGGACAAGCTTCTGTTGCATCCCGGTCCGTCAGTCCTGGTGGATCTGGATGTAGTTGCCGCAGCCGTCGTCGAACACGGCGCTGGTCCCAAATGAGTCCGTGGTGGGCGGAGTCTTGAAGCTGACCCCGGCGGCCGACAGGCGGTCATATTCTGCCTGGACATCGGGTACCCCGAAAACGATGGCGGGGAGGCCGGCCTCACGCACGGCGTTCATGTAGCTGGCGCCGATCGGGTTGTCGCTGGGCTCCAGGAGCAGCCCCACCGAACTGTCGGCCGCCCCCGGATCCTTGATGATGTACAGGTTGTACTCCGGCATGGCCATGAGGGTGTCAAAGCCGAGCGTGCCGGTGTAGAAGGCGTGGGCGGCCGCGGGGTCCTGGACGTGGATGCTGCACATTTTGAGTCGCATGGTCCCACGCTACCGCCCAACATGGCGCCCTTTGGAGTGCCTGCCTCCGCATTTTGCAGCCATTGACGCTGTGCCTGGAAGACGGTCCAATGGAAGGACCAGCCCGGGCTTTCCGGCCGGGGCCAAGTCTTTGTGGGGAATGACGGGCGCGGGAGGTGCAGGATGTCAGTCGTGGCGGAGTCCTTGACCCAGGGACTGCTTCAAGGTGCGGGGGTGGTCCTGCTGTGCGGTGCCGTGCTGGTTGCCAGCGTCGCCGCCACGGTTTTCGTTGTACGACGACGGTCCCTGGCACCCGCAGGCGGCGCACCGGAGGCTCCTGACCAGCTGTTTTGGGACCTGTTCCTCGGTTCCTGCGTGGCGCTTCCGGCCCTTCTGATCCCGGCCCTGGTTTCTCCCTGGGCGGGGCTGGTGCTGGCCGGGGCAGCTGCGGCCTCGGGCCTTGCGGCCTACCGGGGCAGCCCAAAGTTCCTGGCGTGGCGCGCCGCCCGGCGTGAATACCGGGAGCAGCTCTCCGCGCATCAGGCCGCCCGGATACAGCATGATGAGCTCATAGTCCGCTGGCGGCGCTACGAACTGGATCCCGGCTGCAGCATCGACTACCCGGCACTGACCGACGTGCGGCTGCCGGAAACGTCCGCGTTGATCAAGGCCATGCGGACCGCGGATCAACTGCGGACGGCCACGCATAAGGGCTACCCGGACGCCGTCGGAAGCCTGGCTGCATCGCTCGCAGCAGCGGAACGGGCGGCGGGAATTCCGGCGGCCATGCCAATGAAGCAGGCCGGCTGAAGTTAACTGCTGTGTCGAAGGGGTTGGATCGGCGCGGAGGCCCGGCGATAGCATCCCAAGATGAAGCCTGAGGAACTGCCTGTCCATGACGAGTACGGCCGGCTGCTGGAGGACCGCGGGGTCTGGCGGCAAGCCACCACGCTGGAGGCCGCCGGTGAGCTGACGGCACGGTGGCTGGAAGGCGGGAGTTCGTACCAGCCTGGACACTTCGCTGCGGCGTTCGACGCCGAGACGGAACCACTGGCCGCGCCGTTGGCTGAGTTGAACCGCAGCGGGCTGTTCACGAAGGAGTCCCAGCCGGGCATCCTGGCTGATGGGGCGGCGCAGCGGCAGTACGTCACCGGCTTCTGCAGCGCCGAAACCGCGCGGAGCCTGCTGGCACTTTCCACCCGCACGGAGCTGGTGACGGTAGTCCACGCTCCCGGCGAGGCAAGCAGCGCCGCCATTCCCGTGACCCTGGCCGGAGCAGAGATCACCACGGTCCTCGGCTCCAGCGAGAACCCCGTGGAGGAGGCCCAGATCCAGGACTGGGCCGGGGAGACCAACGATGCGCTGGCCCTCCTGCTCGCGGATTCCTGGTATGTGGAGATCCTGGATCCTGTGTGGGGCCGCAATGACGTGCTGCTGCCTGCAGTGCTGGAGGCATTGAAAGGGGCGGAGCAGCAGGGCGGTTTCTAGGGGTCGTCGCAACACCTGTTGGTTAGGTGGTTAGTAGTAAATCACGTAAGCGCTCGGCTGGAGTCTTCCAGCCGAGCGTTTTG
>NZ_JBFBKW010000023.1:0-4779 GCF_040702325.1 Pseudarthrobacter sp. 902506025 | reverse complement strand
CGGCACGATTCGGCAAATTCAACCAATTACATACATAATCGGTATCAACAAACTTGGCACACTATTGAGTTCTCAAACAACAGACACACCCGGCATCACCCAAACCAACGTTCAGGATCGCTCCGGAGCAACTTTTCAAACTTACCCGATCCCACCCGGCTTTGCAAACCACGTTTCCGTGACCCAAAACCTCCAGGATCAGCCCCCACCCACCAACAGCACGCACAAAAAGCGAACCATTTTCCAGGCCGTTCAAAAAGGGGGGTTGGCCGCTATTTTTCCGCTTCAGCGGCGGCGACTCAGAAAACAATACCCGCACACAACCCCCACCGCAAATTGAACCAAACCGTACCCCAGGGGCCTCCTAAACCCCGGAATACCGCGGTTTTTGGTTGCTTAGGCGGGGCTCCGGCGCCAGTTTGCCGGCTTTATGGAGTGGCTCACATCTGCTGCAGGCCGTTCCCAGTTACCCGGAGGACCACGTCGAAGGCCGCCGTCCGGGGCTTCAACCGGTATGGCTCCAGCACGCCAGGCCCGCACGCTGCCGTCCCCACACCCCTCATGGCATGGTCAAGGTAGATGTAGGTGCGCCCGTCCGGAATGAGATCGGGCCTGTGGGTGGCTGCTGCCAGGGCCTGCATGCTGTATGGCCGGACTGTCAGCGCAAAGGGCGCGCCGCAAACGTGCAGCTCCCTGCCACCCGCGCTCAACACCGCGGACCGCACTCCGGACCGGGCCCCCGACTCCTGGGGGCGGACGTACTCCACGTCCAGGCCGGCAAGGGGCAGCTCGAACCATCCTGTCCGGGTGCCCTGCCCGGTGTCCGGGTAACTCTGGTGCGGGCCCTGGCCGAACCAGCCCACGGTGGTTGTCCCGGCGCCCAGCACAAGCTCCAGCCCGATCCGAGCCCACTCCACCTCAAAGCCGGCGTTGACCCACTCCCCTACCGGCGTGACATGGGTCCGCAATGCCAGGGAGCCGGCCCCGCTGGTCCACTCATAGTCGACCAACACTCCGAACTGCTTGTCCGCCGCCCCCATGCGCGTGCTGACGCGAAGGTGCTCGCCGCCGTCGGGCGTTGTTTCGGCGCTGATGCCCAGCAGGCGGGTGTGCAGCCGGTCGAGTCCCGCCTCCTTCCACTGGGTGGCAAGGGGCCGCTCGTCCGCGCTTCCCCACTCCCGGCCAAGGTCGTTGTCCGTGGGTGCCCACCACAGGACCAGGCCCAGCTTTTCCACGGGCAGGCCCCCGATGCAGGTGGGCATGCCGGTGGCCCGGTCGAATACGGCAGGACCCAGCCGGAGTTCCTGGTCGGTGACGTCAACCGGTTCTTCGGCCGGCGGCATGGCGGGTGGCTGCACCGCCCTGACTGCCTGCCCCCACGCCACCTCATGGCCGGCAGCAGCCCAGGCAGTGTCCGAGGCAAGTACGGCACTGACCGTGAGTACGGCCGGCTGGCTCTCCGGCAGGCCCGCCACATACCGGGCCACCTCTGCCGGCAGCTCCACGACGGCCTGGGACTGCGGTGCGAGCGGCGGAACTGCCACCGATCCCTCCAGCTGCGTGCCGCCGTCGTCCTCCACCTTGTATTGGAACCGCAAGGCGGATGTGTCGGCAAAGTCCTGGCCGTTCCGCACGGTGAAGCCGGCCCAGGAGTCTGCCACCCCGATGTGCAGCGGTTCAATCACCTTCTTGAAATCCAGCAGGCCGGGGCGGGGGTTGCGGTCGGCATCCACCAGCCCGTCCGTGACGAAGTTCCCGTCGTGGATCTCCTCACCGAAGTCCCCGCCATAGGCGAAGTGGTGGCCGCCGCCAGGGGAGGGGACGGTGATCCCGTGCTCAAGCCACTCCCAGACGAAGCCGCCCATAAGCCGGGGATACCGTTCGAACAGCTCCTGGTACTCGCTCATGC
The DNA here is from genome assembly GCF_040702325.1 of Pseudarthrobacter sp. 902506025. Classification (NCBI taxonomy): domain Bacteria; kingdom Bacillati; phylum Actinomycetota; class Actinomycetes; order Micrococcales; family Micrococcaceae; genus Pseudarthrobacter; species Pseudarthrobacter sp. 902506025. The sequence goes on along the minus strand of NZ_JBFBKW010000023.1, from coordinate 2,870 downwards.
CGCCGGGCCCGTTGCCCATGGCGTGGACGTATTCGCACAGCATGAACGGCATGGCGCGGCGCCGCGCATCGAGTGCGGCATCCTCCAGGGCCGGTTCAATGCCCCGCCCGATGAGCTCCGTCTCGGCCTGGCTGGCGTACATCCGTGAGTAGACGTCCACGTCTGGCGAGGACCAGTCACCTTCGTAGTGGATGGGACGCGACGGATCACGGTCCTTGGTCCAGCGCGACATGGCCGCCAGGTTCCTGCCGGTGCCCGCCTCGTTGCCCAGCGACCACATGATCACCGAAGGATGGTTTTTGTCGCGCTCCACCGTCCGCTGCATCCGGTCCACCAGCGCAGCCTCCCACCGCGGATCATCGCTGGGGTTTTGTGCCCAGCCGGCGCTGTGGAAGCCGTGCGTTTCCAGGTCGCATTCAAGGACGACGTAAAAGCCCAGCCGGTCCGCCAGCGCAAGGAACTCGGGGTGCGGCGGGTAATGCGAGGTCCTGATGGCATTGATGTTGTGCTGCTTCATCAACCGCAGCTCGGCCTCCACCACATCCCGCGGCACCACGCGGCCAAGCCGGGGGTGGTGCTCGTGGCGGTTTACGCCGCGAAGCAGGATCCGCCGGCCGTTCACTTTGAACTGGGCGTCCTCGATGGTGATGCTCCGGAAGCCCAGCTGCAGCGAGACAGTCTCGCCGGGGGTGCTGACAGTGGCGTCGTAGAGGCGTGGGATTTCAGCGGACCAGGGCTCCACGCCGGGGATTTGCTGCTCCACCCCGGCGGCCAGCTCGAGGCCAAGTTCCGGAACGCGGACGACGGCGTCAATCGCCTGCCCCGAGCGGGTCACCTCAACGCGGAGTGAGCCGGCGCCCGTTCCCGGGTGGTAGCCCGCGTGGACAAAGACATCGTCGATCCCCTGCGCCGGCCGGCCCTGAAGCGTTACGTCCCGGAAGATGCCCGGGAGCCACCACATGTCCTGGTCCTCCACGTAGCTTGAGGCGGAGAACTGGGCCACCCGGACCGCCAGGGTGTTGGTTCCTTCCACCAGGACGCCGGAGACATCGAATTCGTGGGCCAGCCTGCTCCCGCGGGTAGACCCCAGTTCCACCCCGTTCAGCCACACGGTCCCGGCCGAATCGATGCCATCGAACCGGAGCACGGCGTGCGGGAGGAACTCCGGGCCTGCCTCAAAGGCCACCAGGTGGTCGCCGATGGGATTGGCATCCGGCACGTGCGGGGGTTCCACCGGGAAGGGGAACTGGACGTTGGTGTAGGCCGGAGAGCCGTGGCCATGCATGTTCCAGCTCGAGGGGACGGGAAGGGCAGTGAACCCGGACAGCCCGTTGCCGCGCTGCCACCCGTCGTTGGGTGCGGTCCGGATGCCGGGGCTCAGCCGGAACTGCCATTCCCCGTTCAGTGAGAGCCTGGGTGCGTCGGATTCGAGGTGCGCCCGCGCTGGAAGGCTTCCCCGCCCCGGTGCCGGCGAGGCCAATTCCCTGGCCTCCGCGGCACCAAGCTCCAGGAAGCGGGAGGGGGCCGTGGCTGTGGCGGCGGAGCCGTAACCGGCAGTTCCGGCTCGGTTGTGCAATGGCATGTGTCTTCCTTGGCGGGGAGGAGTACGGTACGTGAACGTTCACGGTGCTGCAGAAGAAGCCTAACCGTTCGATTTCCATTTGAGTAGGGGTCAGGCGGACTGCCGGAGGACAAGCTGATGCCGGAGGGTCAGGAAGGCCTCGGGGCTGCGGTCCTGGACTGGGCCGGAAAGCAAGCTGTCCACGAGTCCGACGGCGGCGCGGCCCACCGCGTGAAGGTCCAGCGAGAGGGTGGTCAGCTCAGGGGTGAGCAGCTCCCCGAGTGGTATCCCGTCCATGCCGATGACCGGACAATCGTCCGGGGCAGACCTGCCAGTTCCCTGGAGCGCCTTCAGTGCGCCTGCTGCCATCAGGTCGTTGAAGGCGAGAATGCCGTCGACGCGCCCCCCGCCCGTCAAGAGCAGGGCGATCGCCGATTTGGCAGCGGCCGCGGACGGCTCCGCCGGCAGGCGGGTGAGGTGCACGCCTGCCTCTTCGGCCTCGGCCGCTGCTGCCGCGCTGCGGCTGCTGGCGTTAGTGCCTTGGTCCGAGTCCAGGAAGATGATGTTCCGGCAGCCCCGGGACGACAGGTGCCTGAGGGCGAGCCGGGCAGCGTGACGGTAGTCGAAGGCGATTCCTCCGGCGGTGTCCGTGCCCGGGTAGTCGATGGCGACGACGGGGCGCCGGCCCATCAGCGCCTGCGCTTCATCGGGGTGCGGCGCAAGGTAGCCGATCAGCGCATCCACCTGGGGCGCAAGCCGGGCAGCGGCAGTTACGGCGCTGCCGGTGCCATGGCCGTAATCGTCAATCACCACGTTCCAGCCACGCTCGGTGGCAGCCTCCACCACGCTGGAGGCGAAGGCCGGAAAATACGGGTTTGTCAGGTCCGGGATGGCGAGTCCTACGGAAGTCCGGGCGCCCTGCACCAGGCCCTTCGCAAAGCGGCTGGGGATGTACCCCATTTCCGCCGCAAGTCCCTGGACCCGTTCCCTGGTTTCCTGGCTGATGCCGGCCATGTCATTCATGGCGCGGGTCACGGTCTGGCGTGATACACCGGCTGCAGCTGCCACATCCAGGATGGTGGCCCGCTTGCCCCTGGGTCCTTGGATCTGGGGGGTCATAGACGGTAAGTCTAGGCGGCTGAGCCACATGCGCCAGTAAATGTGGCTGGTGAGCGCGGGTTTTGGGGACCGTACCTGATGGAGCAGCCCAAGAATGTTTTGTTTGTTAAATGTGGGAGGCCCCAACCGTGTGGTTGGGGCCTCGACCATTAATAGTTGTTCCGGCGGTGACCTACTCTCCCACACCCTC
>NZ_JBFBKW010000022.1:0-5418 GCF_040702325.1 Pseudarthrobacter sp. 902506025 | reverse complement strand
CCACCGTCATTCAACTCCACCTCAGTGGTCTTGAACCCCGGATACAACACAGCACCCGTCACCACCACAGCAACCACAGCACCAAACGCAGTACCAGTGACGAGCTTCCTATGTCGCTTTTTCAGCCCAAGCTTCCCCAGCAGAGTTGTCACAGCGTTACTTTTCCCTCAGATTGTGTAGCCAGATGGCGGCCCGGTCGCAGGACAGGCAGCAGGCTTTCTTTCCCCGCGGCAAGCCTACCGAACCGCCGCAACCCCCGCGATGGGGACAACTGCCCGCCCACCCGGGCCCTGCCTGTCAGCAATGTGGGGCTCCCAGGCCGGCGGGATCCGCAAGCGTGGTGTGGCCGGCGATGACGTACCGGCCAACGTTGCGCGCGGAACCGGATTCAACCCGCCACCAGCGGACGATGCCGTTGCCGGACCAGTTGTCGCTCTGGTCGATGTAGCACGCCACCATGATGCGGTCCTGGTCCGCCTTGTAGAACCAGGGCGGGCTGTCCGCGTTGACGCCGTCACAGTCGAAGTAGGGACTTGGCCGGTAGTTCGAGCCGCCCAGGGTGAAGGTGCAACTCCTGACGAAGTTGGGGTCGGAGGTCTTGATCCGGGTTTCCCACAGTCCCTGCTTGCCGGCAGTGGCGCTGGCCGTGACCACCGCGCTGCCGGTGCCGACGGAGTTGAAGGTCTGGACCGCAATGGTGACGGTGTCACCGAAGTTTGCCGTGTTGACCGTCCTGCTGCCGGAGGGGGCAACGTTTTCCCAGCCGCCGTTGTTGATGCTGATCCTGGTTTGCGCCACGTCATTGGTGCTGGTGGACGGGGAGGACCAGTTCAGGGTGGCGGACTTTTGGTTGACGCCGCCGTTTTGGCCGGACGCCGAGGGGGTGCCCGGGGATCCGTACGGTGTGGTGGTGGCAGGGGTGCTGGCGTCCGAACTGGGCGCCACCGTGGAGTTGGCGACGACGGTGATGCTGACCGCGCTGCCGTTGGTAAAGCCGCCGATGGTCTGGCCGGGCGTGATGGGGCCGCGGGCGCCGTTGCTGGCGTTGTAGCTGTAGCTGACCTCGTTTTCGGCAGAACCGTTGCGTTCCGCCGCGGTCAGTTTGCGGAAGTCCACGGTCACGGCGCGTCCTGCTCCGCCGGTGTTCGCCGGCGTGGCCGTGACGCCGGAGACCGTTGCGAGCTTGCCGGTGGCGCGGCGGGGCGCGGAGGGCGGGCTGACCGCGCCTTTGCCGGCCTTGTTCTCAGCCTGCACCGTGAACGTGTAGGCGGCCTCGGAGTTGTTGGCAGTGAAGTTGGCGGTGCGGACGTTGCCTGGGACGGTCTGCGTCTGGGCGGGGGCGTTGCCACCGCTCATGGTGACGTAATAGGTGCTGATCGGATCGCCGTTGGTGTTGGGTTCGGCCCACGTGACCCGCAGCTGGTTCTGGGTCCCCACGGATGATGCGACGGCGGACGAAGGTGCTGCAGGTGCCGCCGGGACACCGGCGGGATTGTCCTCCGCGGAATACGTCCCCCAGTCGGAGGCGCCAAGCTCGTTGACGGCCTGCGCACGCACCTTGTACTTCACGCCGTTGGTGAGGCCGGTCCAGGTGTAGTTCAGCCCGGCGACCTCGTTCTTCACGGCCACCCCGCTGGCCGGCGGCGGCGAAATTTCCAGGTTGTAGTGCTTCACCGGTGAGCCCTCGGTCTTCGCCGCGGGCCAGGTGACCGCCATCGTCTTGTCCCCGGCCTTCACCGTGGGGGCTTCAGGCGGTGACGGCTTTTCGTCAGGGCGGATTTCGTTGGACTGCGGCGAAGCCTGCGAGTCCCCCACCTCGTTGGTGGCGAGCACCGTGAAAACGTACTTTACGTTGTTGGTGAGCCCGCTCAATGTGCAGGTGGTGGTGGGGCACTTCTGTTCGAAGCCGTTGTTCGAGCGGACGGTGTACCCGGTGATGGACGCTCCATTGTCCGACGGCGGGGCCCACTTGAGCACGGCGGTGCGGCTGCGGACGTCGGTAGCGCTGGGGGCGGACGGTGCGTCGGGTTTGCCCCGGACGGTGAGCCGCAGGCGGCCGTCCACCTGGCGGGACAGGTCGCCTGTCTTGTCGGCCACGGTGTAGCGGACCACCATGACTCCCTTGTACCCGTCAGCCGGGGTAACGGTGATGCTGTCTCCCGACACGGACGGCTGCCCGGCTGCGGAGCCCGTCTCCACCGTGGCGCCAACGATCCGCAGGGGCGTGTCCGGGAAGGGGTTGAAGTCGTTGGCCAGGACGTTGACCTGTTCGGTCTTCCCGGCGTTGGCCTTGTCCACCGCATCATCGTTGGCCACCGGCAGGGGCCGGTTGGAGGCAACGTGGCGTGCGGTGATGGTAGCACTCACGGCGGGAGACCTGCCGTCGGTGACCTTCACCTGGATGTTTCCGGTGACGCCGATGCCAAGGGAACCGTCCGCGGTGATGGCGAGGGTGGCGCCGTCGACCTTTGCGTTGAATCCGGCGGGAAGGGTCCCGTCCAGTTCGAAGCGGAGGTTGTCCTTGTCCCGTTCGTCCACGTCCTTGGCCAGCCCGGCGAGGTCCACCGTTGCCTGTTCGGCCTTGGGGACGTCCACGGAGGTACCGCTGAAGGTGGGCGGATGGTTGGCGTTGGGGTCCGGGATCACCTTGGTCATGATCACCAGCGTGGATTTCAGGCCGTCGCCGTCGTCGGGTCCGGAGCCGTCCGTCACCTCGAAGGTGATGGAGCCCGGGCCCACGTAGTCCGGTTTCGCGGTGTAGCGCAGGGCCTTGCCGTCGGACTGAATGACGCCCTCCGGTGATCCGCCCTGGACGCGCACGGAGTCGGCCACGGTGATCCTGGCGGTGCGGCCGTTGCGGACGCGGACGTATTCGGACAGGTCCAGGGTGACGTCCTTGCCGGACATGACTTCAACCGGGTCGGTCTTGGCGAGGGTGGGATACTGCGCGCCCTGGCCGGGGATCCACATCAGGGCGGTGGAGGTGAGGCCGTCGACGTCCGTGACCGTGTAAGGAATCAGCTGGTCTTCAGGGGTGAGGGTCACCACCACGTTGCCCGAGTCGCCGGTCCGGGCGTTCGGGTTGCCGTCGGGGAGGCTGATCTTCAGCTCGGAGGCCACCCCGTCGGCATCAGAGTCGTTTTTCAGGACGGGGACGTCAACAGCGGTCTTGCCGAGGGTTTCGGCCACCGTCACCCGGTCGTCCTTGGCCACGGGGCGCTTGAGTTCGGCGTCCTGGCTGATCCGCACCCGGATCACGGCGCTGGCGGAAGCCTTCTTGTCGTCCTGGATGCGGTAGCTGATGCTTTCGTTGCCGGCGGTGCCGGGCGCAGTGAACAGTATCTTGGCGCCGTCCGCAGCCTCCACCTGCAGGTCGGGCTTGGCCTCGAACCCGTCGGAAACCAGGCTGAGCGGATCGCCGTCGGGGTCCGAATCGTTCGCCAGCGCCTCCACGGCCACCTTGCGGCCGGGCCGGACATCCACGGCGTCGTCCACCGCGATGGGTTTCTGGTTGTTGGCCTCCGGCGGGGCAATGCCCACAATGACGGTTCCGGTGTTCTCGGCACCGATCCTGTCCCGGACCCGGTAGGTGAAGCTGTCAGTGCCGGCAGCGTCGCCGGCGGCCGTGAACTCAAGGTAGCCGTCGCGTACCACGGCGGTTCCCATGGCCGGTGCCTTGTCGATGCCGATGAGCTGGACGGAGTCGCCGTCGGCGTCGATGCCGTCGAGGGGCACGGGCACCTTGACGGTCATCCCGGCCACCACGCGGGCGGTCAGGTTGCGGGGCTCGGGCCGCGTGTTGCGGTCATCGTCCCGGGCACGGATGCGAATGGTGACCTGTTGCGAGTCCACCTGCCCGGATTCGTTTTGGACCTTGTAAATGGCGTACACGGTCTTCGCTTCGGGGCCGGCCACGAACCGCAGCTGGTCGCCCGCCACGAACATGCGGCCGTCTGCAGCGTCAGGCTGCTGGGCGAGTTCCGGCAGCAGGGTGAGCTTGGAGCCGTTGGGGTCGGCGTCGTTGGCCAGGACGGGGATGGTGACGACGTCGTTCGCCCTGACCGTGGCCTCGTCCGGCTTGGCCTGGGGTGCCTGGAGCTTGGCGGGAGCGGGAACCATCAGCACCGCGATCTCGCCGGTGGCGGACGAGCGTCCGTTGGAGACCGTGTACCGGACCGTCAGCTGGCCTTCGGCGCGGATATCGGTGATCCTCACCACCGAGTGGTCCAGCACTGCCACGCTGACCGGCAGGCCGGCGTCGGCGGTTACGGACTGCACCACCAGCACGCCGCCGGAGGGGTCGGAGTCGTTGCCCAGGACGTCAACCAGGACATCCCCGCCGGTGGGAAGCAGCGCGGTGTCGCGGACGGCGACCGGCGCACCCTCGTCGGTGCCCGGCACCACATCGACGCGGACCAGCTGTTGGGCGCTGGCCGGGCCGTTGGTCACCAGGTAGCTGACGTAGTGGGCGCCAAGGGTCCGGGAATTGAACGTGAACGTCTGCTGGTCCGGGTTCAGGGTGGCTGTGGACTCGGCATCCGGCGTGGCCTGCGCCAGCCGCAGTGCCCCGCCCTGCGGGTCCGAATCGTTCTTGAGCGGGGTGATGACGGTATCGGTGCCGGCCACGGCCACCACATGGTCGGCGTTGGCGATGGGCGGCAAGGCCCCGGGGCTCCTGACGTCCACAGTGACCTTGCCTTCGGCGGTGGACTGTCCGTCCGAGACTGTGACGGTGAGGACTTTCCGGCCCGGGGCGGCGCCGGAGTCCTGGAAGGTCAGCTGGCCGTCGGGGCGGATCCGGGCCTGGTCCAGCGGGTCGGTGCTGGACACGGAGACCGCGAACAGGTCATCGCCGTCGGGATCAATCCAGTCCGGAAGGATGTTCTGGGTGACCGCTTTGCCTGACTGGACCACCAGCGTGGTGTTCCGGTTGGGCTTTTGCCGCGGCGGGGTGTTGGTGCCGGGCGGAATGATGTTGAGGGTGATGTCGGCCGACGCTGACAGCCCGCGGCCGTCGTCCACGGTGTACTTGAAGGTTTCGCTGCCGGTCTTGTCGGCGGGCACGGCCACCTGGAGGCCCGTGGATCCGTAGATGGGCGAGACGGCGCCGGTTTTCACGCCTTCGGGGGTACGGACGGTGAGGACGTCGCCGTCGGGGTCGGAGTCGTTGTCCAGGACGGGCAGGATGGTTGTCTTTCCGGCGCGGATGCCGAACTGGTCAGGTTTGGCCACGGGCGCGCTGTTGGGCTTGGTGCGGTCCGGCAGCACGGTCTGCTGGACTTCGTCGGCGGAGTCCTTGTCGGCGTCGTCCGAAGTCTGCTGCGGTGGGATGACGTCGTCCCAGTTGTTCACCAGCTGCATGTTCTGGTTGACCAACCACACATTCCCCGAGTTCACATCGTTCAGGACCACCAGGTC
>NZ_JBFBKW010000021.1:0-12743 GCF_040702325.1 Pseudarthrobacter sp. 902506025 | reverse complement strand
TACTTCCTCCGCCCGACAGCTTCCTCCGTTGAAGACGACACGGTCGTTGCAACTCCCAAAAATTCTGGGTGTTGCAACGACCGCTAGAACCCGCCAGTGCCGCCGTCGGCCCTTTTGCGTTGGTTGGGACGGCGGGCGGCGAGGGCCCGCGTCACACAACGGAACGGCCATCCGCTCCGGAGCGCCAACGCCCTACCCTTGACAGGTGACATTGACTAAACTCCGCACCGCGTCCGTGGGCTCCCTCGCCGCCGCAGGCCTCCTGCTTACCCTCGCCGCCTGTTCCACGCCGGCCTCCACCCAGCCAAGCTCCCCGGCCCCTGCCTCATCTGCAGCGGCTTCGTCGAGCGCCAGCGCCGCTTCAACCTCCGCCGGCCCCTGCGCCGGTGTGAAGGTCATCGTCGATTCGGGCGCCCTGAAGCAGTCCGCCGCCGACACCTCCGCCTGCGTGTCCGTGGACGGACCCACCGTGGCATCGGCCGTTCTGAGCAAAGCCGACGTGAAGGTTGAGGGCACCGCCAAGTACCCCACGAGCTTCGCGTGCCGCGTCAACGGAGTGCCCGCCGCGGACTTCGACATCAAGCACAAGGGTGGCACCACCCGTGAAGCGTGCGATGACAAAAACACTGTCTCGTACTGGGCGCTCTGGGTGAAGCCCGCCGCCGGCACGTGGGCTTACGCGCAGGAAGGCCTGGACAGCCTGAAGCTCAACCCCGGCGAGAGCCTTGAACTGCTCTACACGGTGGACAACGAACCGGCAGCACCCGCGTCATGACCTTCCGGCCCGCGCCGTTGCGCGCAGCGGCGGTTCTCGCTGCTGTGTTCATCGCGGCGCGGGTCGCCTACCGGGCCCTTTTCAACGGAGCCGCCACCGGTACCCCGGTCCTGCTGGACCTTCCGCCGCTGAGGCTCCCCGCCCCGTACGCCCACGTGGTGTTTCTGGGCCCGATCACGGCCCCGGGGCTCTGGGCGGCGGTGCTGTCCGCGCTGCCGATCGCCGCAACGATCCTCGGCTTCGGCCTGCTCAATGCCTGGGTGGATGTGTCCCGTGGCTTCGTCCGCCTGGCCCGCGGTGGCCCCATGCAGGGCGTGGCCCGGATGCTGGTGGTGGCCTGGGCCGCGCTCCCCGCGCTTGCCGACGCCGTGGCCTCCGTCCGCCTGGCCTTCCGGCTCCGCGGCGAACGCTTAGGCCCCCGGGCCCTGGTGCCCGTCCTCGAGCGCACCCTGGAGCATGCCGGCCGGGTGGCTGCGGCCCTGGAGCTGCGCGGCTTCGGCAGCCGGGCAACCCGCCAAGGACATCACGACGGCGGCGGCCCGCTTCTGGTGCGCGACGCACAGTTCCGCATCGCTGACACGCGCATCAAGGTTGATTCGTTTGCACCGCAGGCCGGGTCCGTCGCGGTGATCACCGGGCCCACAGGCTCCGGCAAGTCCACCATCCTGCGGGGCCTCGCGGGCCTCCTATCCCATGTGGACGGCGGCCAGCTGTCCGGCACGGTGCGGATTGCCGGGACGGGCCGCGCTGGCGCCCCGCCACGCGATACCGCGGGCGTGGTGGGCGTCGTCCTCCAGAATCCGCGCGCCGCCTTCGCCACCACCCGCGTCCGGGATGACATCGCCCTGGCCCTCGAACTCCGTGGCGTGCCCTCCGCCGCCGCGAAGGCCCGGGTGCTGGAGGTGGCGGAACGGATTGGGGTCTCCGCGCTGCTGGACCGGGACGTCAGCACCCTCTCGGCAGGTGAGGCAACGCTCGTGGCCATCGCCGCCGCCGTCGTGGACCAGCCCCGGCTGCTGCTGGTGGACGAGCCCCTGGCCGACCTCGACGCGAACGCCCGCGGCCGCGTCATCACCGTGCTCAGCGCCCTGGCCAACGACGGCGTGTGCGTCATCGTGGCCGAACACCGGGCGGCGGCGCTGGTTCCGGTGGCTGACTCCTGGTGGACCATCGAGGGCGGCGCGCTGGTGCCGGGCACCGCTCCCTCCCCCTCAGCTCCGGCCGTTGCCCGGACACTGCCCGTTCCGGATCACGGCCGCGCCCCCGTGCTGACGGCAACCCACCTCGAGGTGCAACGGAAGGGCACGCCGCTGGTCCGCGACGCCTCCCTGGCCCTGCACCGCGGCGAGATCGTGGCGTTGGTGGGGCCGAACGGAGCCGGAAAGTCGTCCCTGCTGGTGGCGCTGGCCCTCGGCGAAGGTACGGGCGCTGAGGGAACGCGCCGCTTGGAAATGGACGACGGCGGCAGGGTCGCCCTGGTGCCGGACGCCTCGGACGACCTCTTCACCAGGGACACGGTCGCGGGCGAACTGCGATCCGCGGAGCGCCGGCTCTCGCGCCGAAAGAACGGCACAACGGTTGTTGCCGGTACCGCGGCGGCCCGCCTTGCGCGGCTGCGGGGAGGCGTCCATATGCCGATCGGCAACCAGCATCCGCGGGACCTCTCCGCCGGCGAGCGCAGGATCCTGGCCATTGCCCTGCAGACCATGGATAGCCCGGATGTGCTGCTGATTGATGAGCCCACGCGCGGGCTCGATCCTGCCGCACGCGCAGCAGTGGCGGCTGCCCTGCGCACGGCGGCAGAGGACGGCGCCGCGGTCCTGATTGCCACGCACGACCTCGACTTCGCCCACGGCCTGGGCGCCCGGATCCTGCCGATGCGGAACGGCGTGGCACCATCCCTGGAACCTGCCCCTGTCCCGGAACCGTACGTCCCGGCACCCAGTGTCCAAACATCCGGGCCCGCACTTGCCGGAGCGCAGTCGGGGACGTCAGCCGCTGAACGGGCAGACGTACCGGACGCCAGGAAGCCCCACCGGGTCCGGATGCCGCGGAGCGCCGAGCTTGCTGTCCTGGCCCTGGCCAACCTGGCCGCCCTCGCGGCGTTCTGCTGGCCCCTGCTGGCCGCGGCCCTCCCGCAGGATGCTGCGGCGGCAACCCCCTACATTGCCTTGGCCATCGCACCCGTGGCCGCGGTCGCCGTCGTGCTTTCCCTGGACGGTTCCGTCCGCTCGGCACACACCGTGGCGCTGCTGGGGGTGCTGGCTGCCGTCGGTTCCGCCGTGCGGGTGGCGAGCACCGGCGTCGGCGGCGTGGAGGCGGTGTTTATCCTGCTGATCCTGGCGGGGCGTGCTTTCGGCGCCCGGTTCGGCCTGCTGCTCGGTGCCGCGACGATTGCCGTCTCCAGTGCACTGTGGGGCGGGATCGGGCCGTGGACGCCGTTCCAGGTTTTCGCCTGCGCGTGGGTGGGCGCCGGGGCCGGGCTGCTCCCCCGGCGGGTGCGCGGCAGGGCCGAACTGTGGATGCTGGCGGCCTACGGCGTGGTGTCGTCGTATGTGTTTGGGCTGCTGCTGAACCTGTGGTTCTGGCCGTTCGCGGTGGGCGGCGGCACCGGCATCTCCTACGTTCCGGGCGCGCCGCTGGGCACCAACCTCAGCAGCTTCCTGCTGTATTCGCTGTTGACGTCGACGGCGGGCTGGGACACCCTGCGCGCCGTCACCACGGTGATCGGCATCGCCGTGGTGGGCCGGGCAGTGCTCGCGTCGCTGCGGCGGGTGAAGCCGGTGTCCGGCGGGGTTCCGGGTCCCGGCGGGCAGGGCTCACAGGCCCAACCCGGGCAGGGCAGCTCCACTCACACCCCGGCCGCCCACTCCAGGAAGCGGCGCCAGCTCACACCTTGAAGTACTTGGCCTCCGGGTGGTGGAACACGAACGCGTCGGTGGACTGTTCCGGGTGCAGCATGAGCTCGTCGCTCAGGATGACGCCCATGCGTTCGGGCTTCAGCAGCTCGGTGACCTTGCGGCGGTCCTCCATGTCCGGGCAGGCGGGGTAGCCCAGCGAGAAACGGGCGCCGCGGTAGTCCAGCTTGAAATACCCTGCCGTGTCCTTGGGCTCCTCAGCGGCGAAGCCGAGCTCCTTGCGGATGCGGGCGTGCCAGAACTCGGCCAGCGCCTCGGTGAGCTGCATGACCAGGCCGTTGAGCTCGTAGTAGTCGCGGTACTGGTTGGCCGCGAACATCTTGGAGGTGAACTCTTCGATCTTGGAGCCGGCGGTGACCAGCTGCACGGGCAGCACGTCGATCTGGCCGGACTCGCGGGACTTCACGAAGTCAGCCAGGCACAGGTGCCGGTCGCGGCGCTGGCGCGGGAAATCGAACCGCAGGCGGTCGGTGCCGATCGGGCCGCCTGAACCACCGTCGGGGGCGAGCAGACCTGCCTTGCCCAGTAAGCCGTCGGGATCTTCGCCGTGGTGCAGCACCACCACCTGTTCGCCCTCGGAGACCACGGGGAAGTAGCCGTAGGCCACGGAAGCGTCCAGCATGCCTTCGCCCAGGATGCGGTCCAGCCAGTAGCGCAGGCGCGGGCGGCCTTCACGTTCCACGAGTTCCTCGTAGGAGGCACCGTCCTCGCCGCGGCCGGGCTTGAGGCCCCACTGGCCCATGAAGGTGGCGCGCTCGTCGAGGAACGCGGAGTAGTCGTGCAGCGAGACGCCACGGACAATGCGGGTGCCCCAGAACGGCGGGGCGGGCACGGGGTTGTCGGTGGCGACGTCGGACCGGCCCGGCATGGCTTCGGGCTCGGTGATGGTGAACTTTGCCCCGCCCTTGTGGATGCGCTTCTTCAGCGGCGGCAGGCCGACGTCGTCCGGGGACGCGCCGCGGGCCACCTTCACCAGGGGCTCCATGAGGGCGAGGCCTTCGAAGGCGTCCTTGGCGTAGCGGACCACGCCGTCGAACTGCTCGGCCAGGTCCTGCTCCACGTAGGCGCGGGTGAGGGCGGCGCCGCCCAGGATGACCGGCCACTTCTTGGCGAGACCGCGGGACTGCAGCTCGGCGAGGTTTTCCTTCATCACCACCGTGGACTTCACCAGCAGCCCGGACATTCCGATCACGTCGGCGTTGTGCTCCTCGGCGGCGGCCATGATCTCCGCGATGCCCTGTTTGATGCCGATGTTGACCACTTTGTAGCCGTTGTTGGTGAGGATGATGTCCACCAGGTTCTTGCCGATGTCGTGCACGTCGCCGCGGACGGTGGCGATCACCATGGTGCCCTTGCCGGAGGAGTCTGACTTCTCCATGTGCGGCTCGAGCAGGGCCACGGCGTTCTTCATGACCTCGGCGGACTGCAGCACGAACGGCAGCTGCATTTCGCCGGCGCCGAACCGTTCGCCCACCACCTTCATGCCCTCGAGCAGGTGGTCGTTGATGATGCCCAGCGGGGTCATGCCCTCGCTGCGGGCCAGGTCCAGGTCCGCTTCGAGGCCCTTGCCTTCGCCGTCGATGATGCGCCGTTCCAGGCGGGCGCCGGTGGGCAGTGCGGCGAGTTCGGCGGCGCGCTGGTCCTTGAGCGCTGCGGTGTCGACGCCGGCGAACATGTCGAGCATGCGGGCGAGGGGATCGTAGGTGGTGTTGCCGTCGGCGTCGTATTCGCGGCGGTCCCAGACCAGGTCCAGGGCCACCTTGCGCTGCTCCTCCGGGAGGGAGGCGAGCGGGACGATCTTGGCGGCGTCGATGATGCCGCTGGTCAGGCCTGCCTGGACGGCTTCGTGCAGGAACACGGAGTTCAGGACGATGCGGGCTGCCGGGTTCAGGCCGAAGGAGACGTTGGAGACGCCGAGGGTGGTGTTGATGCCCGGGTACTTCGTGGTGATCTGGCGGATGGCCTCGATGGTTTCGATGCCGTCGCGGCGGGTTTCCTCCTGGCCGGTGGCGACGGGGAAGGTGAGGCAGTCGACGATGATGTCCTCGACGCGCATGCCCCACTCGCCGACCAGGGAGTCGACCAGGCGGGAGGCGATGGCCACCTTGCCCTCGGTGGTGCGGGCCTGGCCCTCTTCGTTGATGGTCAGGGCGATGACGGCGGTGCCGTGTTCCTTGACCAGCGGCATGATGCGGGCGAAGCGGCTGTTGGGGCCGTCGCCGTCCTCGTAGTTGACCGAGTTGACCACGGGGCGCCCGCCGATGAGTTCCAGGCCGGCTTTAAGGACGGGAGGTTCGGTGGAGTCGATGACCAGCGGGAGGGTGGAGGCGGAGGCGAACCGGGAGACGATCTCCTTGACGTCGGCCACGCCGTCGCGGCCGACGTAGTCGACGCAGACGTCCAGCAGGTGGGCGCCGACGCGGATCTGTTCGCGGGCGATGTCCACGCAGTCGTCCCAGCGCTCTTCGAGCATCGCCTGGCGGAAGGCCTTGGAACCGTTGGCGTTGGTGCGCTCACCGATGGCCAGGTAGGCGGACTCCTGGTCGAAGTTCACGTGCTGGTAGAGGGAGGCGACGCCGGCCTCGCGCTCTTCGGGGATTCTCGCCGGAGCGTTGTCTGCCTTCGTCTCCACGGCTTTGGTGCGGAAGGGCGCAAGACGTTCGACGACGGCGGCCATGTGTTCCGGCGTCGTACCGCAGCAGCCGCCCACCAGGCCCAGGCCGAATTCACGGACGAACTGTTCGTGCGCGGTGGCGAGTTCGGCGGGGGTGAGCGGGTAGTGCGCGCCGTTGGCGCCGAGGACGGGCAGGCCGGCGTTGGGCATGCAGGCGATGGCGACGGAGGACTGCTTGGAGAGGTGGCGGAGGTGCTCGCTCATCTCGTCCGGGCCGGTGGCGCAGTTAAGGCCGATGGCGTCGACGCCGAGCGGTTCCAGGGCGGTGAGCGCGGCGCCGATTTCGGACCCCATGAGCATGGTGCCGGTGGTCTCGACCGTCACCTCGACGAAGATGGGCAGGCGGACTCCCTTGGAGACGATGGCCTGCTTGCAGCCGTTGACCGCGGCCTTGGTCTGCAGGAGATCCTGGCTTGTTTCGATGAGGAACGCGTCCGCGCCGCCGTCGATGAGGCCCTCGGCCTGGAGTGCGAAGGTCTGCTTGAGCCAGTCGTAGCTGGTGTGGCCCAGGCTGGGGAGCTTGGTTCCGGGGCCCATGGAGCCGAGGACCCAGCGCATGCGGCCGTCTGTTTCTTCTGCCGCTTCAGCGCGTTCGCGGGCGATCCTGGCACCCTTGCGGGCGAGCTCTTCGATGCGGTCATCGATGCCGTAGTCGGAGAGGTTGGACCAGTTTGCGCCGAAGGTGTTGGTTTCCACGGCGTCGATGCCGGTGGCGAAGTAGGCGTCGTGGATGTCCGCGATGACATCCGGGCGGGTGTCGTTGAGGATCTCGTTGCAGCCCTCCAGGTTCTGGAAGTCCGTGTCCAGCTGGAGGTCCCGGCCCTGGAGCATGGTGCCCATGGCGCCGTCGGCGATGACCACCCGGTGGTTCACGGCGTCCAGGAGCGCCTGGGAACGGGCGGGACGGGGGACGGACTCGATGTCCAGTGCGAAACGAGGCATTTAAACAGGTTACGGGCGGGGGCGCCTGCGTTGCGCTGTGTGTCAGTGTGCTACGGCGGGGGCGCCTGCGTTGCGCTGTGTGTCAGTGTGCTACGGCGGGGGCGCCGGTCTGTCGATAAATGGGAACCTCCACTGAGGGCCGAAACAAAGATAGTGGGAAGCTCCAAGGACGTCCTCACCCCCTCGTTCTCCCGCGTATCTTCGAGCTAGCCTGTGCGCCGTGGGGACGTGGGCTGATTGCTACTGGGCTGCTCCGGGTTTTCAATTACCTGGGTTACACACGATGCTACTGGCAAGCGGAATCTTCAATATCGAACTAGTCGTGTTTCTCGAGGACGCTAGATCGTCCGACTGAGCACACCCCAACCTGACGTCCAAGAGTAACTCGAGAGACGTCAGGATCAGGTTCAAAGCTCACTTTCCTGACGCCATCGGCGAGTAGCCTTAGATTCCAACTTGACGGATAGTAGTTCGCATCGTTTATATACTGAGTCCGAAGCTCTGGATCGAGTCGCATGTCCGGTTGGTTGATTAGCTGTCCCTACTGAGAGATGGGCTGACACAAGGAGTGACACTCCTAAACTGATCTTCGATGCTCCTTCAAGACGGGAAGAGTTAGGGGGCTGCGATGGCGATAGTAGTTGTCGGGGCTGCTTCTGGCATTGGCCTTTCTCTCCTAGTCTCCTTGCGTGAGCTGGGAGTTGAAGTGTTTGCACTGGATACGAAGCCCGCCCCAAAGCGGGTAGGGCCGACTACTACGTGGATCCAATGCGACCTGACTCAGGCGAAAAGCTTGATCCGTGCCGACAGCCTTATACGAGCCAAGATAGACGGGCTGGCTCTCATTGCTGGAGTCGCCGAGCGGCGCTGGCCAGGAGAGGCTCTGAGGATCAACTACCAAGGTCACCGATTCTTAACCGAGATGCTTTTAGCCAAGATGGGCGTAGGAAGTTCGGTTCTCAGTGTGTCGTCCATATCAGCTAGCGGCAATATGATTCCGAAGGAAAGGCTCAAGACGCTCCTTAAATCAGTCAGTGCGAACTCCATCGAGGAGTTGGTTGGCACTTTTGAACTGTCACCATGGGATGAATATAGGCTCTCGAAGAAACTCCTAGCTGACTGGACGCTTCAACTGGCCGCGGAGCAGACCCAAATGTGGTGGCTATCCGAATGGTCACGTAAGCGGTTATCACTCAGCTGACCTAACTTCCGAGGCAACAGGTAAAACTTCGGTGTGAGGCTGATATGTGCTTCAAGCACTCTCAGGCTCGGTTGCCGACTTCGGAGATGTTCCCGGTGGAAATCCGAAGACTGGGTGAGCGCTGTATTGCGCTCACTCCTGCGCTGGCTTAACAAGCGCAACAATGGCAAGCTCCGCTTAAGGCAAAAGATGAAGTAGGGGAAGCTGCAAACGAGTGATGAGGGCTATCGTCGCAGTTCGTAAGGATCTATTTCTCCAGGAACCGCGAAGAGCCGGTAACCACCAACCTAAAAAATCTTCACGTATTCACGATTGTAACCAACATCAAAACTCAGTACAGCTAGTCTCAGCGTGGGAGAAGTCCGTTGGACTTAAGGTGCTTCCACACCAAGCGACGTACACTGGAGTAGCTAGCTCAGTCTGGAACGAGAAACCAGTCCTGTTTTTCCGCTACATCTTTCAGGGGCGTCATCTTAGTTTTTTTACTCAATGCTGTGTCGGCGCAGACTAACGCCCAAATTGGATAGAGATTTGGTTCGGAGGCTACATATTCAGCCATATGTTGCTCTTCGGTTACTGGAGCTTCTTTGTCTCGAACGGCCCAATAGGCCCGCACAAAGGCCTCTAACAGGAAAGTTTTGCCCCGAATCGTCTTCAGGGCATCCGTACCAAATCCAAGCGCGCCCAACGGGCACAGCGGAAGCATTAGAGTCGCCAAGCTTGGAGACAGATTTGCTGCAGTTGCAGCCAGGTAAGGCGAGACAACAACCTTTGTTCTCGCGATATCCCTTATGGCGAACAGGATCCGTCGAAGTTCGAAATCACTGAGCGAGTCGACTAGCGGCGCTGCATCGTCAAGCAACTCCTCAAGAACCGAGGCATCAGCACAGGATATAAGGCCCAAGATCCACGTGTTGGTATCCAGCGGATCCTCAAGACACTTGATGGACTCCCGCCACCACGTTACCGACTTCCTGTTCCGAATAATCTCTCCAAGTAGAGCGCTCGATGCCCTATCCAGCCCGAAAGCTGTTCGAGGAACCTCGCCAACGTGTGATGCGATTCCTAGCGTCAGAAACTCGAGAGAAGCTGCTGAAATAACCACACGATTGCTGAGCCAATTAGCGCCTACTTCTTCTTCGATAGCACTGCCGAGTTGACTCCACATGAGAGTGGTCCCCCGTCGGCCCGCGGTAATCTGAAGCACATCATGGATCTTGCTGCCCAAGCCATCCATACTCTTCAGACGACTTAGAGCACTGGACTGTAGCGGGAAACGTACTGGTCGTTGCTCAATATCTAAAGGTTCCGCTGAATTTGCCTCATCTGCAGATCTACCACGGGAGTACAAAAAGAAGGGATCGCAGACTGCGCCCAATAACGCTGCCAAAGATGTGCCTCGAGGCCTAAAAGATGATCCAGAGGTTATCAAATCTAAATAGACTTTGGACAGTGGCGAATCCTTTTCCGCGTTAACTCCAGCATTTAGAAGTAGTAGGGCTCCGCTCGGCACAGAGTTAGCGAGGAGCTGCGCCTGGTCTGCCGAGATTACTCGAGCAAGGTTAAGCGGTCCGATAAGTGCAAGCCAGGCCGCTTTGGACTTATCGTCCGTCGCAGCCGAAAACTTGTCAGTCCACCAAATGAGCATTTCCCGAGCGCTGGACGGAGAGATCTCACGGAGGACTCGGGCTAATCTGTCCGCCGACGGATGCTGCGCACTGCTGGAAATACTTGAGCGGAGAAGATCATCTATCGCCTTCGCGCTTGCAATTCCGTATTCGGAGCCCGTCCGGGGCCTTGATCGCAGACGTGCGGCACTCTCGATCACACCAACAGCATCGAATGCACCCTCAACGATTCGCCGCCTGGGGCGGACCGCAGAATCAAAAATGCCGTCTTGGAGCAGTATTTTGGCAACCAACCTGCTCCAGAAAGGGCGAGGCGCTGATTCGAAAAGATCCTCAATTTTGTCTGCAACCGTGGAGATCATGCCGTCATCAAACATGCCAGCCATAAATCTCGTGACATTTAGCCAGTAAGGCCGGTGCATAAGTGCGAGCATACGATCGAATCGATCGACTCCATCGCCATGGGTTGTAGCAGGAGCTGTCGCAAAAAGGTGTTTGGCCGCGAAGTACTCGCGGATAGGCTGGACTTCAAACTCAAAGTATTCACCTGTTCGACTCGAGAGCACCCACACTCTTTGAGTTACAGCAGTAAACAAAGCTGTTGCCAAAGATGGATCTACGTCTAAATCAGCTAATCGATGCTTAACCAGGCGAATGAGCTGCGGGCGCGTTGCTCGACCTGTTCCCCCGTCACTTTCTGCGTCTGCGTGCAGGTACCAGCCGATGTATGCGGTCACCCGTTCGACGGTGTGCCGATGTTTCTTGACCACATCGTTCTTCGAAGTTTCCCTATCCAGGAAAAGCTCCATATAACTGGCGTAAAGGGCAGTGCGGTTCGTGGGAACCGACTCCCCTCGCCTGTAAATCAGGAACAAAAGGATGGCCAGTTGCATCGGATTCGTCGCCAGCTCACTGACGTGAGGTTCAGCGGACCGCGCCTTAAAGACACGACGAACGTCAGCTGCGTCCTGGGTGTTTAAATTTTGGCTTGAAATCCACCTCTCTAGATAGGTGTTACGAAGGGCATCAGTCAGAGGGGACAACTCGAAGTAGGAAAACTTGTCACTGCGAGGTTCCGCCGCACTTGCATAACTAGGTCGCGAGGTAACAACGATCCGCGTTGAGCCTCGGTACGACGTTGCTCGTTCTTGAAAGGCATGAATCTCATCGACGACGTTCTGGCGCCCGGTGACCTCGGCCACCTCATCCAAACCGTCAAAGGCCACAAAACTGGGCAACCAGTCTAGGAGGAAGAGTACATCTTCCGTTGACACTTCCGTGCCGCCGCTGTCTTGCTGCATCATCCGCGCAATAAATGATTCAACACTGGTGGGTGCCCCAGCATCTCGACGCAGTCCGCTGCCTTCGCCGGAGAACGGGTCATAGCCAGCTACCCATCGCCCATAAATCCGAAGGTCCAGCCGATACGGAATCCGCGGCATATCCCTCAACGGTTGCTGGCCAATTGCCTCGAGGGGGTCGTCACCAGAACTTAGGAAAATCGAACGATGAATTTGACAGACGAACTGTACGAGTGTTGATTTACCTTGCCCGGGGGCTCCTAGTACCACCGTGGCATTATGGCGGTTCGGCGCCGTAAGTAAGCCTACTCCGGTTCCAATCTCTGCGTTTCCCACACGATCTTCAAAGCTGCGGCCCATCGCCGCGATCGGAACGTCAATGAATAGATTGTTTAGCGATACGCCATCAAGTTCCCCGTGTTTGAACTTGACTTCGCTGTCTTGACCCCGCTGATGGGCGGCTACAGATCGAAGAACCAGCGTCAACCGGTTCTTCTTTTCAACTAGGAAGTTTGTTTGATTGATCCACCGGATAATGTCCGCCCCTACCAGCATGTCAGGATAGGCGAACTTCAGCTCCTGCGGTGCCGAATCGACAGCACGACTAACCTCGTTCCGCCACCATGCCCTCATTTTGAGGCCGAGTCTTTTCCCTTCGGCAAGCAGGTGCGCGTTGAGTCGGTCAATTCGTCCTGAATCCTCGTGAGCTGTTCCGGGGACGTTAGTGACAAGGAGCCATTCTAGAGTCCCACGACCCTGCATCCTGCGAAGATTAGCCTCTTCGGCCTTGATGATGTCTTTCAGCCACTTAACAGGGTCGCGTTCTTCCCTTTGATCTCGTACCCACTTCACCTGATACGAAAAAACCTTGACCCCAGTCGAATCCTGAAGTTCGAAGGCATCGTGCCCACCATCAGGCTGCCGAATGGGGGGGACCGTGAGATCTGGATGAAGATGCAGAAGAAGAGCTTGGACCATATGTTGGAAGCCATCGTCACCGAGATCCTCGAACCGGTACTCAGCCAAGTCCCCCCCATTTCATTTTTACCAATGCCAAACTTCAGACTAGTACGTTCGGTACTCTGTGAGCTCGAAAACGTCACGACTGCAGATTCGGCGCGTTGGAACACTCGAGCAAGTGCCAGATGCGGGAGCATCAAGCAATGGAAATGCTTGCCGCAGTTACGGACGTTCTCAAAACCGTTGCACTGGGGACTGCCCCTGCTTCTGTTGACTCGGGGTCTTAGGCCGCAGTGAGCGCGGTCCGGTTGATTGTTTCATATTCGACGGGCGTGAGTTTTCCC
>NZ_JBFBKW010000020.1:0-29146 GCF_040702325.1 Pseudarthrobacter sp. 902506025 | reverse complement strand
CGCTCCTCCACCTCTTCGGGCAGGATCAGTTCCGGATGGAACCCCTCCAACCCCAACAGGATCGCGGTCATCGTCCCATGCCCATGCCCCGTCGCGGCCAGCGACCCATACAAATCCACCCGCAACGACGCCACGTCCGCGAGCTTCCCCGAGGCCTTCAACTCCTCAGCAAACACGGCAGCAGCCCGCATCGGCCCCACCGTATGCGAAGACGACGGCCCAATACCGACAGAAAAAAGGTCGAATACGCCGACTGCCACGGTGTGTGTTCCTAACTGGACGGAGAAGGGAGAAAGCTGGCCCCACCGGGCCAAAGGCAACCACGGCTCAGGACAGGGGTGCCACGCCTGGGTAGAGCGGGTGGGCTGCGGCGAGTGCCTCAACGCGGTGACGCAGCCCTGCAAGGTCCGCGCCGGCGTCGGCAATCAATGCCTCGGCGATGATGTCCGCAACCTCGCGGAAGGCGTCCTCGCCGAAGCCCCGGGTGGCCAGGGCCGGGGTGCCGATGCGCAGGCCCGAGGTGACCATTGGCGGACGCGGGTCGAAGGGGACCGCGTTGCGGTTGACGGTGATGTCGATCGCAGCCAGTCGGTCTTCTGCCTGCTGGCCATCGAGTTCGCAGTTGCGCAGGTCCACCAGGACCAGGTGCACGTCGGTGCCGCCGGACACCACGCTGATGCCCTTGGCGGTGACGTCCGGCTGGACCAGGCGTTCGGCCAGGATGCGGGCGCCGGCCAGGACGCGCTCCTGCCGCTCCTTGAATTCCTCGGACGCCGCGATCTTGAACGCCACGGCCTTGCCGGCGATGACGTGCTCCAGCGGCCCGCCCTGCTGGCCCGGGAAGACGGCGGAGTTGATCTTCTTCGCGACGTCGGGGTCGTTGGAGAGGATGATGCCGCCGCGCGGACCGGCGAGGGTCTTGTGCGTGGTGGAGGTGACCACGTGGGCGTGCGGGACCGGCGAGGGGTGCAGGCCCGCGGCCACCAGTCCGGCGAAGTGTGCCATGTCCACCATGAGGTAGGCACCCACGGAATCGGCGATCCGGCGGAACTCGGCAAAGTCCAGCTGGCGCGCGTAGGCTGACCAGCCGGCCACGATGAGCTGCGGCTTGTGCTCCTGGGCCAGCCGCTCCACCTCTGCCATGTCGATGGTGTGGGTGTCTTCGCGGACCTGGTACGGGACCACGTTGTAGAGCTTGCCGGAGAAGTTGATCCGCATGCCGTGGGTCAGGTGGCCGCCGTGGGCCAGGTTCAGTCCCATGATGGTGTCGCCGGGCTTGATGAGCGCGTGCATCACCGAGGCGTTGGCCTGGGCGCCGGAGTGCGGCTGGACGTTGGCGAACCCGGCGCCGAACAGGGCCTTGACCCGGTCGATGGCCAGCTGCTCGATGACGTCCACGTGCTCGCAGCCACCGTAGTACCGCTTGCCCGGGTAGCCCTCGGCGTACTTATTGGTCAGCACCGAGCCCTGCGCCTGCATGACCGCTGCGGCTGTGTGGTTCTCGGAAGCGATCATTTCCAGGCCGTCGCGCTGGCGGCCCAGTTCGTCGTCGATCTTTGCCGCAATCTCGGGGTCCAGGGCAGCGAGGTCTGCGTTCAGGCTGGGGGAGACCACCTGTTCAAAGGCCACGGTGCCCGCGGCGGATGAAGCGCCGCTCACAGTTCGCCGCCGTTTGCTTCGGCGTATTCCTGTGCGGACAGCAGCGGGCCCTCTTCGGTGACGGTGACCTTGAAGAGCCAGCCGGCGCCGTAGGGGTCGTTGTTGATCACGGCGGGGTCGCTGACGACTTCGTCGTTGACTTCCGTGACCTGGCCCGTCACGGGGGAGTACAGGTCGGAGACGGACTTGGTGGACTCGATCTCGCCACAGGTCTCGCCTGCGGTCACCGTGGCGCCAACCTCGGGCAGGTCCACGTAGACGATGTCGCCCAGTGCCTCGGCGGCAACGGCGGACACGCCCACCACGGACGGGCCGGAGCCGTCGGCGGCGATCCATTCGTGTTCGGCGGAGTACTTCAGTTCAGCGGCAACTTTAGCCATGGTGTGTTTCCTTAAGTTTGGGGTTCAAAAATGCGGGAGCGCCGGTGCTATTTCTGACGCTTGTAAAAGGGCAGTGCGACGACTTCGAAGGGCTCGGCCTTGCCGCGCAGGTCCACGTCCAGTGCGGTGCCCAGCTCAGCGTGCTCGACGTCGACGTAGGCCAGTGCCACGGGGTAGCCAAGGGTGGGGCTCGGCTGGCCCGAGGTCACCTCGCCCACCACGTTTCCGTCTTTCAGGACGGGGTAGCCGCCACGGCCGGCACGGCGGCCGTGCCCTTTCAGGCCAACGAGTTTGCGCTTGGGGCCGGCTTCCTTGGCTGCCTCGAGTGCGGCCCGTCCCACGAAGTCGCCTTCCTTGGACTTGAGGGCAACTACGGGGCCAAGGCCGGCGTCGAACGGCGAACGCTCCAGCGAGAGCTCGTTGCCGTACAGCGGCATGCCCGCTTCAAGGCGAAGCGAATCGCGGGATGCGAGGCCGCAGGGGACAATGCCGAACTCTTCTCCGGCCTGGGCCACGGACTCCCACAGGGAAGCGGCGCCTTCGTTCGGGAGGAAGAGTTCAAAGCCGTCTTCACCGGTGTAGCCGGTGCGGGCCAGGATGACATCGTGGCCGGCCACGGTGACTTCGTTGAACGCGTAGTACTTCAGGTCGGTGACCAAGGCGTGCTGGGACTCGTCCGTGAGCTTGAGCAGGATGGCCTCGGCCTTGGGTCCCTGGACTGCGACGAGCGAGGTTGCCGCCGAAGCGTCCTCCACCGTCACGTCGAAGGCGGCAGCGCGTTCGGCGAGTGCGGCCGCCACGGTGGGGGCGTTGCCGGCGTTGGGAACCACCAGGTACTTCTCATCGCCGAAACGGTACGTGATGAGGTCGTCGATGATGCCGCCGTCTTCATTGCAGATCAGCGAGTACTTGGCCTTGCCGTCCGCGATGGCGGACAGTTTGCCCACCAGGGCGTAGTCCAGGAAGGCGCCGGCCTGCGGTCCGGTGACCCACACTTCGCCCATGTGGGAGAGGTCGAACAGGCCGGCAGCGTTGCGGACGGCGTGGTGCTCGGCCAGTTCGGAGCTGTATTTGAGCGGCATCTGCCAGCCACCAAAGTCGGTGAAGGAGGCGCCAAGCTTCTTGTGCTCTTCGTAAAAAGCCGTGTAGTTCTCAGTCATGGGGGATCCTTAGTTTTCGAACTCGGACAGCGGCGGGCAGGAGCAGATCAGGTTCCGGTCTCCACCGGCGCCGTCGATCCGGCCCACCGGCGGGAAGTACTTGTCCTGCTTGAGGTGGTGGACGGGGAAGACGGCCTGCTCGCGGCTGTACTGGCGGGTCCATTCGGAGTTCGCGACGGCGGACGCTGTGTGGGGTGCGCGGCGCAGGGGTGAGTCCGCCACGGCGAAGTCGCCGTTGGCCACCTGGTCGATTTCCTTGCGGATGGTGATCATGGCTTCGATGAAGCGGTCGATCTCGGCCAGGTCCTCGGACTCGGTGGGCTCCACCATCAGGGTGCCTGCCACCGGGAAGGCCAGGGTGGGGGCGTGGAAGCCGAAGTCGATGAGGCGCTTGGCCACATCCTCCGCGGTAACGCCCGTCTTCGCAGTCAGGTCGCGCAGGTCCAGGATGCATTCGTGCGCCACGAGCCCGCCTTCACCGGTGTACAGCACCGGGAAGTACTCGTTCAGGCGCACGGCAACATAGTTCGCTGCGAGCAGGGCTGCCTTGGTGGCCTCGGTCAGGCCCTCGCCGCCCATGAGCTTCACGTACGCCCAGGAGATCGGCAGGACACCGGCGGAACCGAAGTTCGAGGCACTGATGGCCACGCCGTGGCCTTCCTCATGCGCTGCCTTGTTGGCGTCGCCGGGCATGAACGGCGCCAGATGGGCCTTGGCCGCAACAGGTCCGACGCCGGGTCCGCCGCCGCCGTGCGGGATGCAGAAGGTCTTGTGCAGGTTCAGGTGGGAGACGTCGCCGCCGAACTTGCCGGGCTGGGCCAGGCCCACCAGGGCGTTCAGGTTGGCACCGTCAACGTAGACCTGGCCGCCGGCAGCATGGACAGCCTCGCAGATCTCGGTCACGTCCGCGTCGTAGACGCCGTGGGTGGACGGGTAGGTGATCATGATCGCCGAGAGGACGTCCTTGTTCGCCTCGATCTTCGCGTACAGGTCCTCGTGGTCGATCGTGCCGTCCGCGGCGGTGGCCACGACGACGACCTTCATGCCGGCCAGGACGGCAGAGGCGGCGTTGGTGCCGTGGGCGGAAGCGGGGATCAGGCAGACGTTGCGCTGGGTATCGCCGTTGGCGCGGTGGTAGCCGCGGATGGCCAGCAGGCCGGCGAGCTCGCCCTGGGATCCGGCGTTCGGCTGGAGGGACACCTGGTCGTAGCCGGTGATTTCCGCCAGGTCGGCTTCCAGGCCACTGATCAGCTCACGCCAGCCTTCGGTCTGGGAGTCCGGGGCGAACGGGTGGATGGAGGCGAACTCCGGCCAGGAAATGGCTTCCATCTCGGCGGTGGCGTTCAGCTTCATGGTGCACGAGCCCAGCGGGATCATGGTGCGGTCCAGCGCCAGGTCCCGGTCCGACAGCCTGCGGATGTAGCGCAGCAACTGGGTTTCGGACCGGTGGGTGTTGAACACCGGGTGCTGCATGTACTCGGAGGTGCGGAGCACCTCTGCGGGCAGGTCGAAGCCCTCAGCGTCCACTACCGGGCCGGCTCCAAAGGCGACGGCGATCGCGGAGAGGATTTCCGGCGTCGTGGTTTCATCCACGGACACGCCGATGGTGTCGGCGTCGATGTGGCGCAGGTTGATGCCGCGTGCTTCGGCAGCGGTGATGACCTTGGCGGCCTTGCCCGGGACGGAGACCGTGACCGTATCGAAGAACGCCTCGGCGGCCAGTTCCCGGCCTGCGATCTTGAGCGTGGTGGCGAGGGCGCGGGCGTTGTTGTGGACGCGCTCGGCGATGGCCTTCAGTCCGTCGGGGCCGTGGTAGACGGCGTAGAAGGAGGAGACGATGGCCAGCAGGGCCTGCGCGGTGCAGATGTTGGATGTCGCCTTTTCGCGGCGGATGTGCTGCTCGCGGGTCTGCAGCGCCAAGCGGTACGCCGGGAGGCCGGCGTCATCCTTGGATACGCCCACCAGGCGGCCCGGCATGGAACGCTCCAGGCCCTTGCGCACCGCCATGTAGGCGGCGTGCGGGCCGCCGAAGAACAACGGCACCCCGAAGCGCTGGGTGGAGCCGACGGCGATGTCGGCGCCCTGCTCGCCCGGAGGAGTGATCAGGGTCAGTGCAAGCAGGTCAGCGGCCACGGTGACCAATGCGCCGCGCTCCTTCGCCGCCGCAATAGTGGCGGACTGGTCCCAGACCCGCCCGGAGGCACCGGGCTGCTGGAGCACGATGCC
Organism: Pseudarthrobacter sp. 902506025; assembly: GCF_040702325.1. Lineage (NCBI taxonomy): Bacteria > Bacillati > Actinomycetota > Actinomycetes > Micrococcales > Micrococcaceae > Pseudarthrobacter > Pseudarthrobacter sp. 902506025. The sequence continues at coordinate 23,721 of NZ_JBFBKW010000020.1, read as the reverse complement.
GTTGATGTCGCCGTCGGGCAGGCCGTTGGACAGGTCGGTGACCTCAACTTCGAAGCCCAGCGCCTCGGCGCGGCCCTTGACGATGGCGATGGTCTGCGGCAGCACGTCGGCGTCCAGGACGGTCTTGCCGTCGCGGGCGTCCTTGTTCTTGTTGGCGCGGCGCATCATCAGCACGGCCTCGGCCACGGCGGTGGCTTCATCCAGCAACGAGGCGTTGGCGATGGGCAGGCCCACCAGGTCCTGGACCATGGTCTGGAAATTCAGGAGTGCCTCGAGCCGGCCCTGGGAAATCTCGGGCTGGTACGGGGTGTACGCGGTGTACCAGGCCGGGGCCTCCAGGACATTCCGGCGGATGACGGCGGGCGTGATGGTGTCGTAGTAGCCCTGGCCGATCATTTGCACGGCGGTCTTGTTCTTGGCGGCGAGCCTGCGCAGCTCCGCTAGGACCTCAACCTCGCTTAGCGCGTCCTTGAGCGCAAGGGGCTTGGACTGGCGGATTGAGTTGGGAACGGCGATGTCCACCAGTCCATCAACGCTGTCGTAGCCAACGGCCTTGAGCATGGTGTCCACGTCAGCCTGGCGGCGTGCACCGATATGCCGGTCTGCAAAGGCAGACGGAAGGGATTGAATCGTCATGAGGAACTCCAGGTTCGGCCGGCCACGGGTGGCACGGCATGGATCGGGTCCCTCCCCGCTCTGTATTGGACCTGAGAGATTCCGCAAACCCATCAGGGCCTGCTTGCACCGTCGGTGAGTGCTGCCGGAGCAGCACTGCTTTCCAGAGTCGCCTCGCCGTGACGGTACATGGGCCTGAGAGATTCCTGGGGAGGATTTGCTCCTACGGCGCCTGCCCGGTGATGGCCGGGAGAACTCTCCCGCCACAGCTCGAAAGGCTTATTGAAATGTGGGTGATTCGGCTCACAGGTTACAGGCAAAGCGAAGCGGGGGGCAAATCGGTCCGTCATGACTTGGGGCTCAAGAGCGTTAGGTGGATGGCGTAACGCCGGGCTTGACTTTTGTTCGTGACGGACGCCACACTGAACCCCGTGATCCGGCCGGACAGCGGAACTGGCCCAAAGACGCTGGGCGCTCTGTTCGCCGGCCGGGATCACCGGAGGCCCCACTCTCCATTCTGCGCATTACCGCGCCTGGGATGGATGCCCCCCGACAACTGAACACTGATTTACCAAGCAAACGCTTTTGACCTGCGGCGGGAGAGCCCTGCCGGTACGTTCAGCAGGCGCCGTAGGAGCAAACCCTCCCCAGGAAACTCTCAGGCCCACGTACCGCCGCGGTGAGGCAACTCTGGAAAGCAGCCGGGCCCTGTCCTGGCTCACCGACGGTGCAAGCACGCCCATTTCGGCGTGTGGAAACTCTCAGGTCCCAGACAGAGCGGGGAGGAAATCCAATCTTTGCGACACCCCGGGTGCCGCTCGAACGATGGAGTTCCTCAATGACGACCCATTCCCCGACGTCCCCCGGCGGCGGAGCCCCGCACCTGGAGCGGCAGCTCAGCAACCGCCACATCCAACTGATCGCCATCGGCGGTGCAATCGGCACCGGCCTGTTCATGGGCTCCGGCAAGACCATCTCGGCGGCCGGCCCATCAGTGATCTTCGTGTACATGATCATCGGCTTCATGCTGTTCTTCGTCATGCGTGCCATGGGTGAACTGCTGCTCAGCAACCTCAACTACAAGTCCTTCAGCGACTTTGCCGCCGACCTGCTGGGTCCGTGGGCCGGCTTCTTTACGGGCTGGACCTACTGGTTCTGCTGGGTCATCACCGGCATCGCCGATGTCATCGCCATCGCCGGCTACTCCCGTGAACTGTGGCCCGGGGTGCCCCTGTGGATTCCCGGCCTGGCCACCGTGGCCATCCTGCTCCTGCTGAACCTCACCACGGTGAAGGCGTTCGGCGAGACGGAGTTCTGGTTCGCACTCATCAAGATCATTGCCATCGCCGCGCTGATCATCGTTGGCCTGTTCATGATCTTCACCGGTTTCCAGTCCGACGCAGGCCCTGCCACCTTCACCAACCTGTGGAGCCACGGCGGATTCTTCCCGAACGAGTTCATGGGCTTCGTGGCCGGCTTCCAGATCGCCGTCTTCGCCTTCGTGGGCATCGAGCTGGTGGGCACCACGGCGGCCGAGGCCAAGAACCCGGAGCGGAACCTGCCCAAGGCCATCAACTCCATCCCCATCCGCGTGCTCCTCTTCTACGTAGGCGCCCTCATCATCCTGATGGCCGTCACCCCCTGGACCGAGTTCAGGGCCGGCCACAGCCCCTTCATCGCCATGTTCTCCCTGGCAGGCCTGGGCGCCGCGGCCACCGTGGTCAACCTCGTGGTGCTGAGCTCCGCGATGTCCTCCGCGAACTCCGGCATCTACTCGACCTCCCGCATGGTCTTCGGCCTTGCCCAGGAAGGCGACGCTCCCGACGTCTTTGGCAAGCTGTCCCGGCGCAAGGTGCCCCAAAACGCACTGTTCCTCTCCTGCGTGCTGCTGCTGTCCGGCGTCGTCCTCATGTACGCGGGCCAGGACGTGGGCAAAGCCTTTGACATGGTGACCACCGTCTCCGCCGTCTGCTTCGTCTTTGTCTGGTCCATCATCCTGGCCAGCTACATCGCCTTCCGCCGCCGCCGGCCGCACCTGCATGAAGCATCGAAGTTCAAGATGCCAGGTGGTGTTGCCATGGTCTGGGTGGTCTTCGCCTTCTTCGCCTTCGTGATCTGGACCCTCACCACCCAGCCGGACACCCTGGTGGCCCTGCTGGTCACGCCGGTGTGGTTCATCCTGCTGGGCGCCGCATGGTTCGTCCTCCGCCGCCGCCCCGCACACCAGGCCCGTTTCGCTACGTTCCAGGCTGAACTGCAGGCCGACCAGGACTTCACCGACGCCGCAGCCGGCAAGGCTGTCCGTACGGGTGCCGCCGCAGAAGCGGGGGAAGAGCGGGTCAACCGGTGATCGCTGAGGAGCTCCGCGCTTCCGGGCTGCGCGCATCCGAACCTGGGACTTCTGATGCCGGGCAGCCGCAGGCAGTGGCAGATCCGGAAACGGGCCGGGAATTCGTGCTGACGTTCCACTGCCCGGATGCCCTTGGCATTGTCCAGGCGGTGGCGGCATACCTGCTGGAACAGGAATGCTACATCGTGGACATCAAGCAGTTCGGCGACAGGGCGAGCGGGCGGTTCTTCATGCGCATCCACGTCACCTCGCGGGGTGAGCTGGACCTTGGCCGCCTCCGGGCCGGTTTCGGCCAGGTGGCCCAGGAGTGGCAGATGGACTGGCGGCTGGAACGCCACGGACGCAAGCAGCCCATCCTGGTGATGGTCTCCAAGTATGAGCATTGCCTCAACGACCTCCTGTTCCGCGCCCGCAATGGTGAATTGCCCGTGGAGATCGCCGCCGTGGTGTCCAACCATCCGGACCTGGAACCGCTTGCGGCGTGGCACGGTGTTCCGTTCCACCACATCCCCGTGACGCCGGAAACCAAGGCCGATGCCGAGGAGCGGCTGCTGGCCCTGGTGGACGACTACGCCGTGGAGTTGGTGGTGCTGGCCCGCTACATGCAGGTGCTCAGCGACGAGGCCACCACCCGCCTGAGCGGGAAGGCCATCAACATCCACCACTCGTTCCTGCCCAGCTTCAAGGGTGCGAAGCCCTATCACCAGGCCTACGAGCGCGGCGTCAAAACGGTGGGTGCCACCGCCCACTACGTCAACTCGGAGCTGGACGAAGGGCCCATCATCTCGCAGCAGGTCATCGAGGTGGACCACACGTACTCCGCCTCGGACCTGGTCACGGTTGGCCGCGACGCCGAATGCAAGGCGCTCACGAATGCCGTTCGCTGGCACGCTGAAGGGCGGATTGTCCTCTCCGGCAACCGGACGGTCATCCTCCGCTAGTTTGCGGGCCCATCCACGCGGCCGGCGCCCGCACTCCCTCCAAACGGAGGGGCAGGCGCCGGCCGCCGTGGCACCACTACTGAATACAGCCTTTCGAGCTGTGGCGGGAGAGTTCTCCCGGCCATCACCGGGCAGGCGCCGTAGGAGCAAATCCTCCCCAGGAATCTCTCAGGCCCATGTACCGTCACGGCGAGGCGACTCTGGAAAGCAGTGCTGCTCCGGCAGCACTCACCGACGGTGCAAGCAGGCCCTGATGGGTTTGCGGAATCTCTCAGGTCCAATACAGAGCGGGGAGGGACCCGATCCATGCCGTGCCACCTGTGGCCGGCCGAACCTGGAGTTCCTCATGACGATTCGATCCCTCATGGCACCAGCCGCAGCACCGACTCCCGCGGAAGGACAAGCCGGCAAGTACGGTACGGTACTGCCTGTCCGGATGCAGATCATTCCCTCGGAGGGTATTGCCGCCCGCATCCAGGCCGCCGTGCCCCCTGGGGCGCAGCTGACGGTGACGTGCCTGCCCCGCCAGGGTGTGGGACCCACCATCCGGACGGCCATTGAGCTTGCCTACCTTGGCTTCGAGGTTGTTCCGCACCTGGCCGCACGAAGCATCGAAAGCCGTGAGCAACTGGCCGGCGTGGTCCGTAACTGCCACGACGCCGGCATCACCGAAGTGTTCGCCGTCGGCGGTGACGCGGGGGAGCCGGCCGGTCCCTATGACAGCAGCCTTCCGTTGCTGGAGGACCTCGCGGAGGTCTCCGGCGGACGGATCCGGGCCGGCGTGGCGGGCTACCCCGAAGGGCACCCGGGCCACAGCGAACTGCACATGCTTGATGCCCTGCTGGAAAAGCAGCACCTGGCATCGTCAGTGGTGACGCAACTGTGCCTTTCGGCCCCACGGATCCAGTGGTACGCCCAAACCCTGCGCCGGGAAGGGGTGCGCCTGCCTGTCTGGGCCGGAGTGCCCGGCGCCGTTCCGCGGGCGCAGCTCATCCGCGCCGCGCTGAAAATCGGTGTAGGCCCATCCCTCACACTGCTGAACCGCAGGGGCCCCCTTGGCCGGCGCCTGCTTCAAGATGGCCGCTACTCCTCCGAGGCCATCGTCGCGGAACTGCAGCGCGGCGAAGCAGTGGAAGGTATCCACCTTTACACGTTCAACAACCTGGCCGGCCCCGGCAGCTAAAAAGGCCGGCCGCTGGGGTGGGCCGTGACGCGGAGCGGAAAGTTCAGCATGCTTAGTGTTTGTCCACATAGGATGGATAAGCACGGCAGCCTACCCGCTGCAGGTCGATTTGAATGAAGGTGACCATGGCCAGGCGCAGCAATCCCGCAGTACGGATCGCACAGGAAACCGCCCACAACGCGATGTTCGATGCCGACGGCAAACCCAAGCCCGGTGTCCACAACATGCTCCTCAAGGCAGTGCAGATCCAGCGGCCCCTGGTGGTGGCCTACATCCGCCGGCTCCAGAAGAAGCATCCGCGGGCCACAGCCGCCCAGTTGGCGGGCATCGCAGAGCGTGACTACCTGCGCGCAGTGACCGGAGGGGGTGCCCTGGTGGGTGCCACCGCCGTCGTCCCTGGTGTTGGAACCGTGGCGTCGCTGGGACTTTCCGCAGCCGCAACCGTCGGCTTCCTGGAGGCGACGGCCCTCTACGCGACGTCGCTGGCAGAGCTCCACGGCATCCGCCTCACCAATCCCGAGAAAGCCGGCACCATGGTCATGGCCATCATGCTTGGTGAGGAAGGGACCGCCCTGCTCGGAACGCTCAGCGGCCAGGCAGCCGGCGGCGCCAAGCCCGCCGACGTCTGGGGGAACATGCTGTCCAAGTCCTCGATCCCAGGATTCGGGAGTGTCCGGAAGAAGATCCAGCACGCCTTCCTGAAGAACCTGCTCAAACGGCAGGGCACTGCGCTGTTCGGCCGGGCCCTCCCCTTCGGCATAGGGGCGGTTGTCGGCGGAGCCGGTAACCTCGTGATGGGCCGTGCCGTGGCGCAGAACGCCAGGGAGGCGTTCGGACCCATGCCGGACACCATTCCCGGGGAGCTGACCGCAGCTGCCGGGCCGGACAACCTGACCCTGGAAGGCAACACCCTTGGATCTAAACGCTGATGTAGGCCAATCATTCGGCTCCTGGACCGCGGGAGGGGATCCGGCGATGTTCCAGCTGGCCACCAGTGTCAACGTAGCGTGCGGCCTCCACGCAGGCGATCCCGTCACCATGCTGGACAGCTGCCGGGCGGCTTACGAACTTGACGTCACCGTGGGTGCGCACCTTGGGTACCGCGATATGGCCGGTTTTGGCCGGCGCTCGCTGGACATGAGCTTTGATGAGCTATTTGGCGACGTGCTGTACCAGCTGGGCGCGCTCGACGGCGTCGCACATGCCGTGGGTGCCTCGGTGGACTTCGTGAAGCCACACGGTGCGCTGTATGACACCCTGATCCATGATGCTGAGCAGGCCTCCGCACTCGTGGCGGCCGTGAACGCCTACGATCCTGGACTTCCCATCCTGGGCTTCCCGGGGTCGGAGCTGCTGAAGCAGGCCAAGGAGGCCGGCCACCCCGTATTCACCGAGGCCTTCGCCGACCGCGCCTACTACGCCGACGGCACCCTGGTGCCGCTGTCCATGCAAGACGCCATGCTGCACGACGTCGACACCATCGTTGAGCGGGCCGTTCGCCTGGCCACAAAAGGCGAAGTGGTGGCCATCGACGGGTCCATCGTCACCGTCCAGGCGGACTCCCTGCGACTGCAGGGCGGCAGCCCCGGCGCCGTGGAGACGGCGGCAAAAATTCGGGCAGGACTTGAGGCCGCGGGCGTCGAGCTGGAGGCCTTCGCATAGAAAGCGGCGGCGTGCTCCGGACTCAAGGACTACTGAACCTTGGACTGCCGAGGCCCCATCATCCCGACGGTACTAATGGCGTGGCGAGGAGTTCGGCCCAGAGGGGATCGTCAGCCGGCAGGTCGTCGAGGTCCACGTATCTGTCGTCGTCTGGTTCCCACTGCGGAAGGTTTTCGAGGCTGGCCTCCAGGCAAGGGCAGAGGGAAGCGACGTCCCGTTGAAGCCACGGCGGCTGGATTCCCGGCGGCCAGTGGGTTGGTTCAGGGTCGGATCGTTCTGCGTTGTAGTGGCGCCCAGTGGGTGAGGTCCAGCCGGGTGGTTGATTCCTGGTGGCCGGGTCTGGTGTCCATTGGCTGTGGTGTTTGAGCCGGTGGTGTTTGGGGCAGAGTTGGGCCAAGTTACTGGTTCCAGTGGTGCCGCCGTGTTGCCACGCTTGTAGGTGGTCGGTTTCGTTGTCGGGGGTGCGGTTGGTGCAGCCGGGGAAGGTGCATTTGGTATCGCGCATCCTGATCCAGCGTTTGATGGTTTCGGTGAGCCGGTAGTTTTTGCGGCCGATTTCCAGTGGTGCGCCGTCGCGGGGGTCGATGAGGACCCTGTAGAACGATTCCGCCCCGTCGGCGACAAGTTTGCGGGCCATGGACGCCGGGATCGGGCCGAAGCCATCCAGTGCGGCGGGTTCATCGGTGGCTCCGAGGAGGGCGAGCACCGGCACGGTGACCAGGACGTCGGCCCGCGGCGCAGGGACCTTCCCGATCCCGGTGACACCCTGCGTGCCCTGAACGCCGGGGCCGGGACCGTCTTCCTCGGCGTGGACGGCGGTGTTCCGCGCTCCGTGGTTCACACCAGCCCCCAGCAGCAGCGATGCGGCGATGTCGGGGCGCAGCTGGGTGAGGGTGCGCTCTTCGGTGGGGCCTTGGAGTCCGCGGGCGGTGGCGGTGGTCCGGTTCCAGATGGCACAGGCGGTGTCGCCGGGCAGGTAGAGGGAGACCCAGGCCATACCGTCCCGGTCGGGGGTGTATTCCATCCGCCGGTCAGCGGCACTTTTGGCGTGGCGCTTCTCGATCGATTCCGGGTGGTGGCGTTCCCGCCACCCACGCACCTTCGCCCGGAACCGGGACGGGACGAGCTCGCCGGGGGCGGCGCCGCGGGCGCGCTGGGGTGCAGCCGGGTCGAAGAAATGCGCCACCAGCTTCAGCGCGCCCTCCGGGGTGAGGCCTTCGGTCTCGTCCGCAACGATGCGGGCGTGCTGCCAGGACATGTCGCCGGCGGCCAGCGCCTGGAAAACCATCGGCAGGGAACAGATCCGCCGTGACTGCTCCACCAACGCCCCGGCAGCCGCGGAGCTGATGGTCAGCACCCCGGCGATTTCCTCCACCACCGACATGTCAGCGTAAGTGCGGTCCTGGACGGTGGCGTCCGGCGGGGTCATCGCCTGCTGCAGTTCAACGGCCCGGGCGGCCTGCCGGGACTTTAGCGCCGTAAGTTGTGCTTCCAGCCGGGCCGTCAGCTCCAACCCTTCCAGGCACAACTCATACCGGCGCTGGAACACATCCATACCGGCGCCAGCATGAGCTCCGGAAGCCAGGAAAGCGTCCTCTTTCTCCAGCGCATTCAGGGCAGCAATGGAGGCGTGGATACCCTCCAAAGCCACCCCGACACCACCGCCGATTCCCATACCGACATCATCCATCGAGGCACTGACATTTGAAGCCGCCCCGTGCCTAGCCGCCAGGCCGCCGCGAGCGCGTCACCCAAAAATCAGCTGCGCCACCGTGAAGATCGCCAGCCCGGCGAGGGACCCCACCACGGTGCCGTTGATGCGGATGAACTGCAGGTCCTTGCCTACCTGAAGCTCAATCTTTTGCGAAGTTTCCTCGGCATCCCAGCGCGCAACCGTGTCCGTGATGACTCCGGCGATGTCCGAACGGTAGGTCCGGACCAGATACCCGGCGGCGTCGCCGATCCAGGCGTTGACCTTGCCGGCCAGTTCCGGATCCTGCACCAGGCGCGAGCCAAAATCGCGCACCGCGGCCTTGAACTTGATGGTGAGCTCGCTGTCCGGATCGTCAACGGCACCCAGCAGCGCGTTCTTGACCGTGCCCCAGGTCCGGGATGCGAGCTCGCGCACCTCGGGATCGCCCAGCACCTGCGCCTTGATGTCCTCCGCGCGGGCAATCATCGCCGGATCATGCTGCAGGTCCTGCGCGAGGTCGTTGAGGTACTTGTCGATCGACTGGCGCACCTGGTGGCGGGGGTCGGCCTGGACCGCGCGCACGAACTTGAGGATTTCGAGGTAGACCTTGTCGCCCACCAGACCATCCACGAACTGCGGAACCCAGGTGGGGGAGCGGTCGGATACCAAGCGGGTGACGGTCTCGTGGTTGTCATCCACCCAGTCCGCAGCACGGTCCACCAGCAGGTCCACCAGCGTGTGGTGGTGCCCGTCGTGGAAAACCCGCTCTGCCAGCCTGCCCACCGGGGGTCCCCACGGCGGAGCGAGGAGGTGCTTGCGGACCATGCCCTCGATGACGGCCTGGACGTCGTCGTCATTCAAGACCTTGAAAGCGCCGCGGATCACCGCAGCACCTTCCTTTGCCACCCGGTCGGCGCCGCCCGGCGCGGAAAGCCATTCACCGGCCCGGCGGGCGATGTTGACGCTGGCCAGCTTGTCCTGCACCACCTGTTCGGAGAGGAAATTGGTCTCCACGAACTCACCCAGGGAGGCACCGATCTGGTCCTTGCGGCGCGGAATGATGGCTGTGTGCGGAATCTTGATGCCCATGGGGTACTTGAACAGCGCCGTCACGGCGAACCAGTCGGCCAGCGCGCCCACCATGCCACCCTCAGCGGCCGCGCGTACGTACTGCAGCCATGGATAGTCCTTCTGCAGCGCGAACGCGAAGACAAAGACCACGGCCATGGCGATCAGCAGGCTCAGCGCCAGCAGCTTCATTTTCCGCAGCGCTGCCGCCTTTTCGGCGTCGCCGGCACCAAGCTGGCGGCTTACGACGGCGGCAGCCGCCTTGGTGCCTGGCGGCACCTCCCGCGCGGCCTCCGCGGGCGCTTCCTGCGTGGTTGGCCCAGTAGTTGCCTCAGAGTTCACCTGCATGTGCCAAGCCTAGCCCCGAAGGCGGGGGCAGGTCGGCTACCGTGTGTCCATGACAATTGACGAGTCAGTGCCGCAGCGGCCGCTGGTCTTTGCCCACCGCGGGTCCAGTGGCGCGTATGCCGAACACACCCGCGCCGCCTACCTGCAGGCCCTGGCTGACGGGGCCGACGGAGTGGAGTGCGATGTCCACCTGACCCGGGACCAGCACGTGGTCCTGCTCCACGACGCCAACCTGGACCGCACGTCCGACGGAACGGGCCCGGTGGCTGAGCGGACGCTGGAGGAGTTGCGCCAGCTGGACTTCTCGTCCTGGAAAGGCGTCCGCATTCCCGAAACCTACGGGGCGCGCTCCGAGCAGCTCCTGACCCTTCCGGAGCTGCTGGACGTCCTGCGCGGGGCGGGCCGTCCCGTGAAACTCGCCATTGAGCTCAAGCATCCCAGCCCCTACCAGCTCAAGCTGGAGGACCGGGTCCTGGAAGTACTCCGCAGCGAGGGCTGGGACCCGCAAAGCTCCACAGTGGACAACATCGCCGTGACATTCATGAGTTTCAGCCCCGATTCCGTCCGGCACCTGCTCCTGTCCATCCCGCCGCAGTACATCTGCCAACTCGTGGACGACGTCACCATTCATGAGATCCGTGGCGGCCTCGGGGTGGGGCCGATTACGGGCGGCGCCATCGCAAACCTGATGAAGGCCACCCAGCTGGAGGGCGAACGGATCCTGGATGACCGGGAGGTGGGGATGGCCGGGCCGGGTATTGATTACGTCCGTGAGCGCCCCGGCACCGTCCGGCGCTGGCTGGACTCCGGCCGCCGCTTCAGGGTGTGGACTGTGGACTCACCGGAGGACGTGGCCCTCTGCCAGGAGTTGGGCATCCAGGAGATCACCACCAACGTGCCGGCCCGCGTCCTGGAACAGCTGCACATGGCCGCGCCGCAGGGAAAGTAGCGCTGATATGGCCGCCCCCGGCACACCGTCCGTGCCCCGCTGGTGGGCCGGGCCGCTCGACGTCGAAGGCCTGGCGCTGCAGTCCGTGGAAGCAGCCGCGGAAGCCCTGAACCTGTACACGGGGAGCCCTGGCCGGTACAGCACGACTCCTGTGCTCACGGCAGCTGCCTTCGATTCCTTCGGGCACCTGCGGATTGCGGGGCGCAAGCCGCAGGGTTTCGCGCCCCTGTCCGGCTTCCGGAAGACCGCCGACGGCTGGATCCGGCTGCATGCAAACTACCCGCACCACGAGCAACGGCTTTTGCAGGCGCTGGGTGCCACCTCCGCGGAAGGGGTGGAGAGGGAACTCCAGTCCATGGCCGCGCTGGAGGCTGAGGCCGCCATCCAGCGGCACGGCGGAATTGGCGCGGCTGTCCGGACTCGCGGTGAATGGCTTGCGACCGACATGGGCCGAGCGGCCGGTTCAGGACCCTGGATTGCTGTGGAGCAGGCCGACGGCACAACCAGTGGCTTCGGACTGCAGGATATCGGGGCGGCCACAGAGGCCGGCACCAGCCCCGGCACCCTGTCCGGTACCGGCGCCCTGCACGGTGCGGACGGCCTGCCCCTGGCCGGGGTACGGGTCCTGGACCTGACGCGGGTCATCGCAGGGCCGGTCGCCACCCGGCTGCTGGCCGCGCTCGGAGCAGAGGTCCTGCGAATCGACCCGCCCGCCTTTCCCGAGATCGAAGACCAGTTCGTGGACACGGCCTTTGGCAAGCGCAGCGCAGTACTCGACCTGGGACCCGTGGCAAACCGGCAGGACTTCCAGCAGCTCCTGGTCGGCGCAGATGCCGTGGTCACCGGTTACCGGCACGGCGCGTTGGACCGGTTTGGGCTCAATCCGCGGGAACTGCTGGCAGCACACCCGGGACTGGTGGTGGTCACGTTGGACAGCTGGGGCGGCAGTGGGCCGTGGAGCGGGCTGCGCGGCTTTGACAGCATTGTCCAGGCCGCCAGCGGAATCGCACACCTCTACGGCAGAGAGGACGACGACGGCAGGTGGCGCCCGGGTGCCCTTCCGGTGCAGGCACTGGACCATGCCACCGGCTACGGGGTGGCTGCGGCTGCGGTCCGTCTTCTGGCCGCGCGCCGCCGGACGGGTTTGGGCGGCGCGGCCCACCTGTCTCTGGCCCGCACCGCGGAGGAACTGTTTTCCCTGGCCGGCATGGAAAGCCAGGCTGGCATGGAAAACCGGGCTGGCACCGAAAACCAAGCCACCACAGCAAGCCCCGCGGAACTCCCATCGCCCGAATACCGGTCCGTGGACAGCAGCTTTGGCGAGTTGCGGTACGTCGGGCCGCCACTGCTCGACGCAGGCCGGCCGCTGGACTATCGGTCCCCGCCACCACCATATGGAAGCTCGCAGGCCGCCTGGCTGTGACGCTTGCAGCCCCGGACTGTGTAGCTGCGCAGCCCTGCTGTCCTGCCGGATGCCGGGTTTCTGGGGGTGCTGAGGCTGTGATTGAGTGGTTCCATGTCTTCTCCCAGGTCCGGCCCCGCTGCTAAGGGCCTGTCCGCGCTGTCCCCATCCATTCCCGGCGCGGCCGTGCAGCACCTGTCCGCGGCTGCCATGGGGGCGCTTCTGCTGGCCAGTGCCGGCAAGCATTTCAGGGATCCCGGCTTCTACCGTGACGTCGTTCCGGGATACCTCTGCCGGCAGGATCCCTCGCCTGACGCAACCCCAAGCGGTACCACCCCTGACAGTCCAACCCAAGGCAGTCAACCCCAAGGCATTTCAACCGAGGGCAGTCCAACCCAAAGCAGCCCGCCCCCGAGAAGCACGGGCACAGCCGCCGCAGCCCAGCATCCATGGGCCGTCCTGTCCCGGGACGAGTGGATCGCCGTGAGCGGCCTGCTGGAGCTCGCAGCCGCCGTCGGAATTGTCCTGCCACCCACCCGGAAGCTGACGGCCACTGCCATTACGGCGATGTTCACCGCATTCCTTGCCGGGCACGTCGATGCCCTCGTGAGGGCGTACGGGCCGGAGGGCACGCCCCGCCGCCGGAAGATCCACGCCGTGCGGCTTCCGCTCCAGGCGCCCCTGATCCTGTGGGCCTGGAGCCTGCGGACACGTGTACTGCCCGGCCGTAAACCCGGAGGCCGCGGGTGAAGCTGCTGGCATCGCCGGCTGTCAGGGTGGGTATCTCCATCAGTATTGCCACGGGGCTGTACGGCGTGTCCTTCGGGGCGCTCGCGGTGACGTCCGGGCTCAACTTCTGGCAGACCATGGTGTTGAGCCTGCTCCTCTTCAGCGGCGGCTCGCAGTTTGCGTTCATCGGGGTGGTGGCAGGCGGCGGCTCAGGCCTCGCGGCCATTAGCGCAGCCACCCTCCTGGGCATGCGCAACGGCATCTACGGCATGCAGCTGAACGCGCTGCTCCGCCCCACGGGCTGGCGCAAGTACGTCGGGGCGCAGCTCACCATCGACGAATCCACTGCCACGAGCACGGGCCAGACAGACCCGGCCGAACAGCAGCGCGGATTCTGGACCGCGGGAATCGGCGTCTACGTGCTCTGGAACCTCTTCACCGCTGTGGGGGCACTGGCCGGAAGCGGGCTGGGCGATCCCAAGCAATGGGGGCTGGACGGGGCTGCCGTCGCCGCCTTCCTGGCGCTGCTCTGGCCCCGGCTCAAGGGCCGGGAGCCAATCGCCATCGCGGTGGTGTGTGCCGTGGCGACCGTAGTTGCTGTTCCCTTCGTTCCGCCAGGCGTCCCCATCCTGGTGGCCGCGGTAGTTGCCGCGCTGGTGGGTTGGTTCAGCCATGGCCGCCGCGACGAAGGCCTCGAACCCGACGTCGAGCCCTACGGCACGCACGGCCACGGCCATCACCAGGACCGCCACGGCGATCACCAGGACCGCCACGGCGATCACCAGGACCGTCTTGGCGGACCGGAGCGCAGAAGCGGCACCGACCCGGAGGCACGCGCATGACTTTGTGGATCTGGCTGCTTATTGCCTGCGTCCTTGCCTACGCATGGAAGCTGGTGGGCTACTTTGTTCCCGCCAAGTTCCTCGAGGACCCCCGCACCTCACGCGTCGCGGGAACCATGACCATCGGCCTGCTGGCCTCGCTCACAGTGGTGAATGCGGTGGTGTCGGGCCAGGCGCTCGCCGCAGACGCCAGGCTGGGAGCGCTGGCCGCCGCCGCGGTCGCCCTTGTACTCCGGGCGCCGTTCCTTGTGGTGGTAATCGCCGGAGCCGGCACGGCGGCACTGTTGCGGATCCTGGGCTGGAACTGATCCCCTGATTCGTGCCCAAAGTGGTGACCCGGGTCACTTTGCTGGGCCTGTGCCGGTTGTACTATGAGATCGGCTTATGCAGTTGGCCATGGAATTTCCTATTGAACGGCACCCATGGAAAATCAGCTGCACCCTGCGGGCGGCTTAGCGGGCAGGCTTCGCCATAAGAACGCCCGACGCCGGGCGGGCCTTCCTGCCAAACGCTTCTTCAAGCGCTTTTCCGGACTTTCGGACGTCCCGGAAGAGGACCTGGAACTTCTCTCCCAAAGACTTCGGGAGGCACTCGACCTGGATCCGTCGTCGTCCGTGCCCGCCCTTCAGGCCCTGGTGCGCCGGGAGATCCGCAAGCGCGCGGACACAGGCAGCGCGTAGCAGCCCACCATTCCGGGTGCCATCTGTGATGGACTGGGAGAGAGGCAGCCCACACCCAGGCGGCCACCAAAGGAGGAATCGAGATGGACGACGAGTCACGGCCTGTTGAGCCGCAGGACGGCCACGGCACCGATGAGACCGGCAAGGACGCCAGGGGAGAACACGGCACCGGGGTGCCCGCCGCGGAACAGTCCGCAAAGCCGCGGGCCGCCTATCTTGACCCGCGAGGTTCGGAGTCAACCCGCGAGCTGCGCGACACCGCCAGAAGGCGCCGGGACGCGGAAGAAAAACTCCAACAGCACCTGATGGAAGCGAAGGACCACGTTCCCAACGAATTCCATGAACATCCCGGACATGGCTACGTGGGACACGCCGGACATGAGCACCTGGCCCATGAGCCGTCCGGTCATGAGACGCCAGACCAGGAACAGTCCGGCCAGGACCAGGAACAGCCCGGCCGGGAGCAGGACGGTGGCACCGGCGAAAAGGGCGCAGACAAGGCCTGATCAGCATTGGAGTCCTTAGCGGCTGGGCCCCCCGCCTGCCGCGGCCAGCGCTGACTTTCGGCCGGCCGGACCCCTGGCTGCCGGTCGGCATTGACCGGCAGCCAGGAGCTGAACAAGCGGTGTTTTAGGCTACGCCGTGGGCCGCGCCGTCAGGTGAGACGGACCTGCGGTACGTTTCCTCCACGCCCATCTCGTACCACGCCTGCGCGCCAAACTCCGGTTCGGGGGTATCCAGGTTCTGGTACAGGGCGTCAAGCAGTTCCACGAGCTCGCCGGCGGTCAGTGCAGGCAGGACTTCCTCCGGCCCGCGGGGATCGGTCAGGTAGTGGAGAAGCTTTGAGTGGTTCATTGCAGTGCGGCCGTTGTGTGGGGGACAGGCGCGAAGTGCATGGGGTTGCTCCAACGTGGAAGTGCCGAGGCTGACTGCCTAACCCCAATTCAGAGTGTATTGCACGTACTTACTGGTAACAATGGAGTTGGCCCACAACGCATCTGCCACCAGGAAATTGCCGCCATAGAACTACCGTCAACGAATTCCGGCAGCAGGCCGCCTCACGGCTTACTCCGGCAGCGTTCCGGGCTGGACGTTTACCGTGGTGTTGCCGGGCGCGGGCGGCACGGGAACGAACACGGGGAGCGGGCGCGACGGGCGGACCGTGCGGATGGCATCCTCCACCAGCGCCAGCGGGCGGCGCCACGCATCAGAACCGGGTTCCATGGTGTCCACCACGCCGATCAGCATGGCCAGCAGCCGGAACATGTCCGTCATGGAAATGTCAGTGCGCAGGCTTCCCTGGCCTTGGCCGCGCGCCAGCAGGATGCTCATGGATTCCATCAGGGAACCGGTGATTCCGGTGAGGAGTTCGCGCCGGCCCGCCACCGCACACAGCAGGTTGGCGTCGTCGCTCGCGGCCCCCATCAGGGCTTCGAGAACGCGCAGCAGGCCTGCGGCGGCGTCGATATCGGCAAGGGCGCCGTCCATGACGGGGTCAACCGTGAGCCGGAGCTGCCGGTTGAGCGCGGCAAGCACCAGTTCTTCCTTGTCCGCGAAGTTGCGGAAGAGGGTTGCCGGGCCCACGCCGGCGGTGGTTGCGATGGTCTGGAGCGGTACTTCCGGGCCGAACTCCCGGAAGCATTGGCGTGCAGCCGTGATGATCTTGTCCACGTTCCGCGCTGCGTCGGCACGGAGGGGCTTTCGGGCGACTGCGAGGCTCATGCCCAAAAGGGTAGCAACGGAGCTTCCGGCCAACACGGTTACTGCGGGGTAGGCGCTTATGTGACGGCGGCCCGCTGCCGTCACCTGCGCTGCTGTCCGGAGCTGCGTGGGAGACTGGGGAGCATGTTGCTTGCATTGTCTGTTGCTCCGTCAGGCGTTCCCAGCGAAGGTTCACGGCCCAACGATGCGTCGGTGCACGACGCCGTTGCAGCCGCAGTCAAGATCGTCAGGGAGTCCGGGCTGCCCAACCAGACGGATTCCATGTTCACCACCATTGAAGGCGAGTGGGACGAGGTGTTCGACGTCGTCAAGCGCGCCACCGAGGCCGTGGGGCACTACGGCAGCCGTGTTTCGCTGGTGATCAAAGCAGACATCAGGCCCGGCTACAGCGGCGAGCTGACCGCGAAGGTCGACCGCCTGGAGAATGCCCTGGTGCAGGAGCCCTAAGCGTCTTACAAGGGGGCCGCATTGTCTGGACCCCCGGCACGCCGCGTGCCAAAATGTGGCAATGTTCGAGCACAGGCCGCGGCCGGAATGGATTGCCACCGAGGAGTTCCTGTCCGCTGCCGTAGTGCATCCGGACAGCGCCGTCCAGCAGGCCATCCACGCCGCGGCGGAGGCCGGCATGCCCGCCATCGAGGTGGCGCCTAACGCAGGGAAACTCCTGAAGCTCCTGGTCCAGCTGTCCGGTGCCCGGCGCATCCTGGAGATCGGGACGCTCGCGGGATACAGCACCATTTGGATGGGCCGGGGGCTGCCCCCTAACGGCACCCTGGTCACCTGCGAGTACCTGCCCCAGCACGCAGAAGTGGCGTGGGCCAATATTGATGCGGCCGGCCTGGGGGAAAGGGTGGAGATCCGGCTGGGCCCGGCGCTGGAGACCCTGGCGGCCCTCGAGGAAGAGGAACGGGAGCCGTTCGACTTCATCTTCATCGACGCCGACAAGCAGAACAACAGCCGCTACCTGGACTGGGCCGTCAGGCTTGGCCGGCCCGGCGCCGCGGTGGTCCTGGACAACACCATCTGGGAAGGCGCGGTGCTGGACCCGGACATCGACCCCGTCAACGCGCCGGGGATCATCGATGCACTCAAGCTGCTGGGCAACCACCCCCGGCTGGACGCCACCGTGATCCAGACCGTCGGCTCGAAAGGCTGGGACGGGTTCGCCCTGGCGCGCATTCTCCCGCAAAACAGTAAGTAAGCTGTGGAGATGCGTCCGGTGCCCGCCGGACATCTCTCCTGGAGGACGTATTTGCAAGCGCCACTTACTCCTGTGCTCCTCAGTTCCGCCCCCGCTGGGCTCTCCCCGTGGGGTTCCCTCTTGGAGTCGTTCGCCGGTGCCGTAGGTGATGTGCCGGCCCTGCTGGCCCTGGCCGTCGAGGCCGGACGGACGTGGCCGCGGCCCGGTGAAGGACGCACCGCCGTGTTGTGGGAGCTCCTGGCCTCCGTGGCTGCCACTGACGTTGCCGCGGCCCGAGTGCTTGAGCCGCACCTCGACGCCGTCGCCATCCTTGCCCAGGCCGGCCAGGCCTTTCCGGCCGTTCATCCCAGGCCGGATGGTGCCGCGGAAGCAGCGTGGGGCGTGTTCGCTGCAGAGGCACCCAACGCCAGGCTTGAGGCGCGCTCCGGAAGCACCGGCATTGTGCTCAACGGAATCAAGCCTTGGTGTTCACTTGCCGGCCGGCTGGACTGCGCCGTCATCACTGCGCACACGGACGACGGCGGCCGGGCGGCTTTTGCCGTCAGCCTTCGCCACCCGGGCGTGGCATGTGAGGAGCCGGAGTGGATTGCGCGCGGCCTGCGGGAGATCCCCAGCGGTAGCGTGCGCTTCGACCAGGTCCCGGCGACGCCGGTTGGCGACACCGGCTGGTACCACAGCCGGCCCGGTTTCGCCTGGGGCGGGATGGGCGTCGCCGCCTGCTGGCTGGGCGGAGCAGTGGGGGTGGCACGGGATTTCCGTGCCGGCCTGCTGGCAGGTGCGGATAATGGGCGGGAGCCGGACCAGCTGGCGCTCGCGGCATTGGGCGAGGTGGACCGGACCATCGCCGCCGCCCTGCAGTACCTGGCCGGGACGGCAGCCCGCATCGACGACGGCACCCTCGGCGCCGACGGGAGCCAAAGCACCTGGAGCGAGGCCCAGCGCGTGCGCGGAACCGCTGCGGCCGCCGTCGAACGTGTCCTTCACCTGGTGGGCTCCCACCGGGGGCCGGGGCCACTCGCCTTTGATGAACCGTATGCCAAAAGGATGGCGGACCTGGCGCTGTATGTCCGGCAGCATCATGGCGCACGTGATGATGCCCAACTGGGCCGGCTGGCACTCAAGGGGGACTGCCCGTGGTGACCTTTTCCCACGCAGACCAGGGGACCGCCGAGGAAGCCTGGGCCCGGAGCGGACTGGCTGCTGTACCCGAGCTGCCACTCGACGCGGCTGAGCTGGCGGGCATGCGCTTCGTGGTCGTGGCAGCCCATCCTGATGATGAAACGCTCGGCGCCGGGGGGCTCATGGCCTCGCTCGTAGCCCTGGGAGCCGAGGTGGAAGTCCTGCTGTGCACCGCGGGGGAGGGGTCGCACCCGGATTCGCCCACCACCACTCCCGGGCAGCTGGCCGCCGTCCGGCTTGCCGAGTTTTCCGCGGCCCTGGCCGCCCTGGGCCTGGCGGACCGCTGGACGTTCCTCGGCTTGCCGGACCGTGGACTGGGCGGCCATGCCGAAGCGATCGCCACTGCTGTCCGGGACGCTGCACAGCGGCTGGCCGGCGCCCCGGACCGACTGGTCCTGGTGGCACCGTACCGGGTCGACGGCCACGGCGACCACGATGCCCTTGGCGCGGCCGCGGCAGAAGTGGCCCGGCGCGGCGGCCACGCGCTCCTGGAGTATCCCATCTGGTTTTGGCACTGGGCCACGCCCCGGGACCGGGACTGGCGGCAATGGGTCCGCTTCCATCTGGACGATCCCGCCCGCACGGCCAAGAAGCGTGCCATGGAGGAGCACGCAACCCAGGTGCAGCCACTCTCACCTCTTCCCGGGGATGAAACGTTGCTCAGCGGGACCTTCCTGGAGCACTTCTCGCGTGGCTACGAGGTCTTCGCCTGGACGCCCGCGCCCACTTCGTCCGGACGGGCGCATTCCAGCAGCGACGCCGAACTGGTCTTCGACGGCGTCCATGACGGTACGGAGGATCCCTGGAACTACGGCACAAGCTGGTACGAGCGGCGCAAACGCGCGCTCACCCTTGCGGCCCTGCCGGCGGAATCCTATGAACGCGGCCTGGAAGTGGGCTGTTCCATCGGGACCTTGACGGCTGAACTGGCCACCCGGTGCCGGACCCTGCTGGCGGTGGACGCCAGCGGGACCGCAGTGCGCCGGGCCAGCCAACGGTTGGAAGGCACACCCGGGGTGCAGGTGGAACAGCGGGTCCTTCCCGGCTCCTGGCCCGGAGGAACATATGACCTGGTGGTGGTTTCCGAAGTGGGTTACTACCTGGCCCCTGAAGAGCTGGCCCAGCTGTGGGACCGGGTGGAGGCCACCCTGGAACCCGGCGGAACGCTTCTCCTGTGCCACTGGCGGCATCCCATCACCGGTTGGGAGCTGGATGGGGACACCGTCCACACGCTGGCCCGGGAAAGGCTGGGATGGCGGACGGCCGGGCTTTACCAGGAACGCGACTTCGTGCTGGAATTCCTGGTCGCTCCGGGCGGCGGGGCGGCGGGATGATGCCGGCCGGTCCGGGGGACGATGCATCAAGCCCGCCTGTCCAAGCCGCCAACGGCATCCAGCACGTTGCGGTGGTCATTCCGGCCCACAACGAGGAGCAGCACCTGGAACGGGCGCTCACTGCGGTCAGCTGCGCGGCAGACCGGGTCGAAGCGGAACTGCCGGATGTTGCCGTGCAAGTGGTGGTTGTCCTTGACGGCTGCACCGACCGGTCGCCAGCGGTTGCCGCGCGGGTGGCGGCCGGGGATCCGCGGTACCTGCTGCTTCCCGTCAGCTTCGGGAGCGTGGGAAGAAGCCGGCAGGCCGGCGTCAGGGCCGCACTGGAGAACTCAAGCAGGTGCACCCAGGATGGCCGGGCGGCGGGGCATTCCCCGCAGGAGACCTGGCTGGCCAACACGGATGCCGATTCCTGCGTGCCGCCACACTGGCTGGTGCGGCAACTGGAACTCGCTGAACTCGGTTTCGATGTTGTCCTTGGCACCGTGCAGCCGGACCCCCATGGAATGCACCACGATCTGTTGGCCCGCTGGCATGCGCGGCACGCCGGCACCGAGGACCACACCCATGTGTACGGTGCCAACCTTGGAGTCCGTGCCTCTTCCTACCTCGCTGCAGGGGGCTTCCCCGGCGTCGATTTCGATGAAGACCAGGCGCTGGTCCGCAGGCTTCGAAGCAGCGGCGCGGGCATCGTTGCCACCGACACCACACGGGTCCTCACGTCAGGACGGACGGTGGGCCGGGCGCCGCACGGGTTCGCCGCGTACCTCCTGGCCCTGGCGCAGCCATAAGGCACTGCGCAGCCATAGGGCACTGCGCAGCCGTAGGGCGGGGCGGAGCCATGGGGCACTGCGCAGCCATAGGGCACCGCGGAGTCACAGCAGCGCACCTGACCCAAGAGCTGCCGGGCATGGAAAAGGGCTGCTGCCGTACGGCAACAGCCCTTCGTTCCGGGACTTGATCTCCTGTAACTGCGTCGCTGACCTTCCCGGCCGCAGGCGTCAGCCGGCGCTTCCGCTTCGTGTCAGACCAGGTCCGGAGCGCTGGCAACGATGTAGTCCGCCGCAGCTGGTCCGGTCATGGAGAGGTTATTGCTGTCCGGGTTGATTCCGGCGTCGTGCAGGGCCTCCCAAAGGGCTTCCGGCGGCTGGAGTTCTGCCTTGTGCAGGAGGCACCAACTTGTGTAAAGGCCGTAGAGCTCGTCGCGCCTGAGGCCCAGCCCGGGCTCCCTGTCCGCGATAACTGCTTCGGCAAGAAACTGTTCAAAATGGGTAGCAGGCATGTCCGCTCATTAAGGGTCGACACTGATTCCGCCGTCTGCTTCAGCGGCCTTGCCCGGTTTCCAGGGGATCCCGGCGAGGTAATCAAGAAATTATTGCAGTTCTGTGTGCTTGTCCAGTTGGACCCGGCCGGGTTGCACCCTGGCGGGGCACACCCTGTACAGTTGCGCGGCGAACAGCGGTGGGAGGGTGCCGGACGGGTTTGAGGGGGCCGACGGCGACTGGGGGGACTGGCCTCGGTCTCAGAAGAGGCCATCTCACCGCCGACCCCGTATTACCCCGGAGTTACTTCATCCCGGGAAAACCAAACAGGACCTTCAAGATGAATTTTCCTCCATCTCGAAGGTCCTGCCTAGTCCCCCTGGGCAGCGGCTGGGCCTGCCTGCCTAAGCGTTCCCGCCTGGCCGGGCGCCGCCGTCGGGCTCCCCGTTGCCGGCCCGGTGCTGCACCTTCTCGCGGACCCTGTCGCGGTGCCGCTCGCCTGGCCTCACTTCGTTCTGTTCATTCCCGGCACCTTGCCCGTTGGGGTTATCGCCGGAATCGTCCTGCCCGTTCTCCGAGGCATACTGCTCCCGAAGTTCACGGCCGTGCTTGATGTCCTCTTCGATCTGCTTCTGCAGCTTCTCGCTTTTCTTGGTGTCCCGCGGCGGCAGCTGGATGGTTTCCTCTGCCTTGATACCGGCCTGGAGTTCACGGCCGCGCTCCACCTCAGCGTCGAACTCAGCGCCGAAAAGAAGGGACATGTTCAGGATCCACAGCCACAGCAGCATGATGATCACGCTGCCCAGTGCACCATAGGTCTTGTTGTAGTTGCCGAAGTTGCCGACGTAGAAGCCAAAGCCCAGCGAGGCGATCAGGAAGACAAACAGGGCAATCCCGGAACCCATGCTCATCCAGCGGAATTTGGGCTGCTTGACGTTGGGGGTGGCGTAGTACAGCACGGCAATGATGGCGATGATCAACGCGATCATGACCGGCCACTTGGCAATGTTCCAGACCATGAGGAAGGGGCCGCTGAGGCCGATAAGACCGCCCACTGCCTCGGAAACCGGGCCGCTGAGGACCAGCATGCCGGCCAGCAGAGCCACGATAACCACGGCCAGGAGCGTAACGCCAAGCATGGTGCCGCGGAGCTTCACGAACGCGCGCCCCTCGTCCACCTCATAAACCCGGTTCATGGCCCGGCCGAAGGCTCCGACGTATCCGGACGCCGACCACAGGGCGGTGACAAGCCCGATCACCAGGGTGAACCCGGCCGCCGGGGCGCTGGTCAGTTCAGCTACCGGTCCGCTGATGGTGTTGACCGTCTCCGCCGGGGCGAAGCCGCGTACGATTTCCAGCAGGGCGTTGGTGGTCTTCTGCGGATCCCCAAAAAGGCCAAGGAGCGAAACCAGTGCCAGCAACGCTGGGAACAGCGAGAGGACGGCGTAATAGGTCAGGGCCGCCGCCAGGTCAGGGCATTGGTCCTTGGTAAACTCCCGGAGCGTCTTCTTGGTGATGTATTTCCAGGAAGGCTTATCCAGGTCCCTCGGGCTGGCAGGTTTCCTTGAATCGTTTGGATCCGGAGCCTGGCCCGCCTTGGCGGTGCTGGTCTCGGAATCGTCGTGAGTGGCCATGGGGAAGTCCTCTCAATCAGGGGCCAAGCGGACAGGCCGGCCCGCGGATGGCGGTGCCGGCCTGCCGATCAAACTGATGCCTTACGGTGCCGCTGTGGGCTGATCAGGTGTTTTGGATGGTGTCTTTGGCGTCGGTTGCGCGGTCTTTGACGTCGGTGGCTGCGTATTGGCCTTCGGTTTTGACGTTTTGGGCGGCGTCGGTGGCGGTGGCCTTGACGTTTTCCATGGCTTCCTGGGCGGGTTCCTTGAGGTCCTGGGCCATGGTTTTGGCGGCGTCGGTGACCTGGGTTGCCAGGGGCTGGGCTGCGGTTTTGAGTTGGTCCGCGGCTTCGCGTTCTTTGTCGCTGGCGGGGATCAGGGAGGAGATCAGCATGCCGGCGCCGAAGGCGATGAGGCCGGCGGCCAGGGGGTTGCCGGCGGTTTTGGCTTTGACCTGGTCGGGGGCGTGGGAGACGGCCTGGCCGGCGTCGGAGAGTTTCGCGGAGACGGTGTCTGTTGCCTGGTGCAGGTTGTCTCCTGCGGTGTGCATGGCGTTGGTGGTGTGCCCGGCTCCGGTGGCGGTGGTGTCGTGGACTTTGGTGCCGGCGGTGTCTGCTGCTCCCATGATTTTCTCCTTCACCCCGGTCACGGCGTCGCGGACCTTGTCGGTTTGGCGGTGGACGATGTTGGACGGGGTGACTTTGTCGGCCACGGCGTCCACGTTGGTGCCCAGGCGTGCCCGGGTGGCTTCTATGTCTGCGCGGATGACGTCAGGGTTGTCGCTCATCGGTTTACCTCACCTGGTTTTAGGGTTGGGGGAATTTCTGAGAGGGTTTCGCCGGTTTGGGGCAGGCCTTTGATCTGTTTGAGTTCCTTGCGGCCGGTGGAGGCCAGGACGGCGGCGATGATGGCCCAGATGACGGCGACGATCAGCGCGGCCCAGCCCAGGGC
>NZ_JBFBKW010000019.1:0-36722 GCF_040702325.1 Pseudarthrobacter sp. 902506025 | reverse complement strand
GGAACTCCGCCCCATAAGCCGTGGGCATGGTCAACATCCTTCCACGAGCACAAGCTCGCTAGGTCAAGGAGTCAACAAAACCCGGGGCAGTCCCCTGCCCCTCGGTATCGCACTCGTTACTGCCCGGGTATCTCTCAAAGCTGGGCGTCAACAAATCCGTGCTCAAGCAGCTGAGAGCACAGAGAGACGCCAGCATGAACTTCAAAAGCGCGTAGAAGACAACGAAGCTGCAGCGCGTGCCGTTCGAGGGGAGACGATCGAATCCATTAGTGACGCCATCGACCGATACCTGGAGGACGTGCATAGCGACAAGAAGCCCAATACTGTTGCTGTGAGGCGTGCCTTATTCCAGCTTGCCACCCGGTGCTCTACGGAACACTTGGCCGACTCCTGCCGAAGCTATGTTGAGGACTCTTCCCAGGCCCCCGACCGGCGGCATGCAGTAGAGGCAATGCTCGATGTTCGTCGGCGCCTTCTGGGATGGCATATTGGCCATCTCACTCTCGAAGACGCCGAGCATCTCATAAAGAAGGGCCACCGAGAAATAGTAGAACACCTCGAGGACATCGGAATGACTCAAGGCTCAAGTTAGCAACTTAAAGCTTCGGCCTAAGTACACCGACGACTAGCTGGTCTTCGACGAAAAGTGCAAACGCAAGCGACTGGCTAGGCCCGTCACGTACTTTCGTCTGCTGCCATTACGGGTGATTTCCCCGTGATGAAGGCTAACTAAGTGCCAAGTTGGAAGTAAGTGGCATGGGCCTTGACGTAGCCATAGAACTTGCGAACCGTTGTCAATGCCGATAACAGCGCATATGTCCGATTTCGACCTCCACACTTACAAGATTGGCTCATGCTCACCTAATAGTTGGCAGTTGCTATGACAGAAACCCATATGTATTAGTACCGCTGGTCCAGAGGGCGGCGCGTCGCGCGCTTGATCATACGGGTCACAACAAGGTGAGCCCAAGACGAACTTCCTACACACTGTCACTGCCGGGGCGCTTTGCTGCGCGCACGCTGAAGTCACACCTCCATAGCAGGCGAAATGGTCCAAAATTGTCGATGAACATCTGGAACGAGGTGCTCCGACGCACAAGTAGGGCGCCGGGTATGGTCAAAGTGACGCCTTCGATCCGCGTATTCAACCCGCCCCCGCATTTAGGGAATCAGCCGCACTACAGGGGCCTGCATTTGAATACCCGCACCCTACCGCACAGGCCGCGAGCCTTCCCCAGACGCCCACCCCAAGGCCGGCCCCAGCTTCCCCGCAATGTCAGTTAGGATCTGCACGTAGTCCTCGTGGTCGAAGCTGAATGGCAGGGCGAACGCCACCTCATCCACTTCCTGGAAGCCTGCATGCGCGTACAGCTGCTCGGCGATCTCATCTCTGCTGCCGATGAGATCAGCAGCGAACATCATGCCCCGCGGCCCCTGCGGAGCCGCGGTACGCGGTGTGCGCTCGTCCACGTACCGCTGGTACTTCTCCCGCTGAGCAGGAGTCGCTGAGTCAGTCGGAATCACCACCAGCCCCTGCGACACCCGGGCCCCGCCATGTCCGGCAGCAGCAGCAGCTTCCCGGAACGCCCGTATCTGCGACTGCTGGACCAAGGCGAAGTCCGGGTCCTGGTCCCTATCCGGGAAGATCACGCTGCTGGACAGCAGGTTGAAGCCGTTCGCACCAGCCCACACCGCTGACTTCGTGCTGCCGGCCCCGTACCACAGTCGCTGCCGCAGGCCCGCGGAAAAAGGCTCCACCCGGTTGGAGAACTCCTCCACCACGCCCTGCTTGCCGGAGAACTCCCGTACCGGCTCCCCCGCCACAAGGCGCGCAAACCGCTCCACCCGGGCGTAGCTGAAGTCCTCCACGTCCGCGGTATCGGGATACAGCTCGTGCTTCACGGTGTCGTACTGCATCGGCTCCCCCACGCTCACGCCGGGATTGATCCGCCCTCCAGCGAGCAGGTCAACGGTCGCCAGGTCCTCCGCCAGGCGCAGCGGGTTCTCCCACCCCAGCGGTGTCACGGCAGTGCCGAGCTCAATCCGCGAAGTCCGCTGGCTGGCCGCCGCCATCACCGCTACAGGGGAAGAGATGCCGAACTGCAGGTGCCGGTGGCGGAGCCAGGCACTGTCGAACCCCAGCCGCTCCCCCAGTTCAATGATCTGCAGCGTCGACTCATGCCCCGCCGCTGGATCAAGCGGATCAAACAGCCCAATGGTGAGGAAGCCAAGCTTGCGCAATGGACGGTCGGGCTGCGGCATGGCTTCCTCCAGGATCCGGGGACGTGGCTGGTGTTCAGACTAGGCGCTCAGACACAGCATGAACCAACATGTCCCACGGCCCGGCGCCGCATGCAAAGACAACCTTGACGGCGCCGTCCACCAAGGCGTTAGGCTCACCACGAGCCAGCGACGGCGCAGGCACGGGAGGATCACATGTCACTGCAGGAAATCGAGTTCACGTCCGCCAACGGCCGCGACACCATCCAGGCCTGGGTCTACGAACCCATCGGGCAGCCCAAGGCCATCGTGCAGCTGATCCACGGGCTCGGCGAGCACTCCCGCCGCTACCTCCACCTCATCTCCACCCTGGTGGACGCGGGCTTCATCGTGGTGGCGGGCGACCACTCCGGCCACGGGCGCACGGCCATGCAGCAGGGCACCTGGGGCGACGCCGGCGAGGACGCCGCCAGCGTCGTGGTCGCCGACGAGGTCACCCTCCAGGCCAAGGCCAGGGAGGCGCTCCCCCAGCTTCCCTACGTGGTGTTCGGCCACAGCTGGGGCTCCATGATCGCCCGCGGCATGGCCGTGGACCCGCGGACCGACCTCTCCGGCCTGATCCTCTGCGGCATCGCCGCCCAAATGCGCGGCATCGAGAAAATGATCGACCGGCCCGAACTGGAGCGGCTTGCCTCCGGCGAGCGCGGCGCCGAGCCCGCACCCCAGGAACTGGTGGCCCAGCTGTTCGACGGCTTCCTGGGCCGCTTCGGGGAAGGCGCGGGCCCCACCGCCTGGGTAGCACTGGACGCGGACGTCGTCGCCGACCACGGCCGGGACCCCTTCAACAACTTCGGCGCACCGCTCAGCGCCCGGTTCCTGCAGGGCTTCGTAGACCTCTACGACCAGGTCACCTCCGACGACTGGTACAAACAGCTCCCCGCCGAACTCCCCGTCCTCATCCTCGCTGGCGACCAGGACCCCGTGACCAACTACGGCGAAGGCGCCTACCACGTGGCCAACCGCCTGGCGGATTCGGGCCACGCGGACGTCCGCACCCGCGTCTTCCCTGGCGTCCGGCACGAGGTGCACAACGAACCCACCACCCGCGCCGAAACGGAACGCGAGACGGTCGAGTTCATCCAGCGCGTCACCCAGCGGCAGGACTCCCCCACACAGTCAGCTGCACTTTGAATCAAGCCGCCCGACGCACGGAGGAGCCCTTCGTACGGTTCCGGTCCAGAATCAGCGCGAGGGCGATCCCGAACATCCAGACGTCCTTGGCCAATACTGTGCCTTGCTGGCTGGGCCGGATCCCGTCCTCCAGGGTCATCTCCGGAATTCTTCGGTACATGGTCAGAAGCGATCCGGAGAAGAGGCCAAGGCCCAGCCCCGCCAGCCGGCTGGGCACGAATGGTGCCAGGAGTGCCGCGCCCAGGGTCATCTCGGCGTAGCTGAGCAGCTTTCCAAACTTTTCCGGTTCCATCCGGGCCACCTGCGGGTACACCTTGGCTCCCATGCCCTGCATACGGGCTGCGCTGTCCTTGTCCAGGTTCCGCTTGCTGTAGCCGGCGTTCAATATGAAGGCTCCGGTGGCCAGGCGGAGGGGAATGTGGCTCAGTTTCATCATTGTTCCCTTCACGATGTGCGGGGGTGATGCGTGAGAGCATAGTTCGCCCGGCTATGCACCGCCAGAGCCGGGAGGGTGTTGATTGTTTCGCGCTAGATGGTCACGTTGAGCCCCGCCGTGTAGCCGGCAGCGGCGGACCCGGTCATCGTCGCCAGCTGGTAGATGCCGCCGTCGTTCCCAAACACGTTGTCCGACTTGAGCGTGGTGCGTGCCATGTTCGTGACGCTGCGCTCGTACCCGGGGGTGGCGTACACGTCGTCGCAGGCCGCCTGGGGCAGCGCAATCTGGGAGACGGCCAATACCTGCCCGGCGGCGGTGGCATTGTTCATGGACTCAAACACCTCGAAGTGGATGTGCGGCCAGCGCCCGGAGTAGGCGGCCGGGAAGATCGACGTGAACGTGACCTGCCCGTTGGCGTCGGCTTCCTGCACGCCGCGCAGGTAGTTCTCGTTCTTCAGGCTCGAGTCGTACATCGAGTACTTTCCGTCCCGGTCGCAGTGCCAGGCGTACACCGCGGCACCGGCCATCGGGGTGCAGCCGTTGGCATTGTCCAGGAGGGTCAGGGTGAAGGTCAGCGGAACGCCCTCCGCCTTTGCCGAGGCAGTCCCGAAGCTCGACGTGATGTCCTTCCGCACCACCCCGGAGGCTTCCAGGACGTTCGGCCCGTTGGAGCCGTCCCCCGGGTAGGGACCGGCGGTTTCCTGCGGAATTTCCACGCCGCACTCAGCAATGGCCCGGGTCAGCGTGGGGGTGGCGGTGCCGGCGTCCGTGGCCGTGGCCGACGCGGAGGACGTGGGGGCCGTCGCCGTGGTTGTTGCCGTCGCGGTGGAGCCCGTGGTTGCGGCGGGTGTGCAGGCGGCGAGCGCGGCCACCGCACCGCCTGCACCGAGGAACAGCCCCAGGGACCTGCGGCTCACCAGGGTGTTCAGGTCGAACTCCAGCCCCCGGTCGTGGTCGGGGTGCGGCTGGTCAAGGTCGGGCTGGCGGGGTGTGCGTGAAGTGGTCATGATGCAAGGAAACCTCACGGGGCTATGCCCTGGGCCGGTTGCTGCTGTGCCGTAGCTGTGCGTCCGGACGGGCGCTTCCCCATAGGAAGCCAGCCCCCGCAGGACGTACGACGGCGGCACGCGCCCGCCGCCGTCGTCGTCCGTTCCAGCGAAGGCTGCCCGGCGCATAAGGCGCCGGGAAAGCGAGGCGGGGCAGGCCCATTGGAGCCTGCCCCGCCTCTTTGCACCGGCTGATGCCCTGCGCCCGACTTTCGGGTTTCCTGTTGCGATGGAGTATGCAGGAACATCTGCCGGCGGGCTTGTAAGGAACGCCTCCGGCCGTCAGCGGCCTAGAGCGTCCTGGGATCTTCGGCGTACATCTTCAACCTGATGTCCAAGGCATCCGACATGTGGCGGGCGGCGATCTCCCCCGCCCGCCCGGAGTCGCCGTCCCCGATGGCGGCCAGCAGGCTGGCGTATTCGGCCAGCACCACCGGCCACCGTCCCGGGTAGGTCAGCGTGGTGAGGGTGTACCGGCGCACCTGCTGGTCCAGGCGTTCCAGCAGTCCGATCAGCGACGGGCTGTGCGTGGCGTGCCACAGCTGGGCGTGGAAGGCGCGGTTGGTTTCGGCGAGCGCCCGGCCGTCGCTGGGATCGAGCTGCTGCATCTGCGCCAGCAGCCCCGCGAGCAACTGGCGGTCCAGGGTAGTTGCCTTGACGGCGGCCTTGGCAGCCGCGGCTTGCTCCAAGATGATCCTCGACTCGTAGATGTCGATGATTTCTTCGGCCGAATGCGTGCGGACCACCACCGCCTTGCCGCGCCGTTCCACCAGCCCGTCCTGCTCCAGCCGCTGCAGCGCCTCCCGCACGGGCGTCCGGGAAGCCCCGTAGCGCTCGGTGAGCTTGGCCTCCGTAAGCGGCTCGTCAGGCGCAAAGACACTCGCGAGAACGTCCTCGCGGAGCCGCTGATGGATGGGACTGGCCACTTTTTCCTCTTTTCGGTTGCTGGTGGGGCTGCTGGGTTGCTTAGGCGATGGAGCCGGCGCGGCGGCCGAAGACGGCGCCCGCCGCAAGCCCGGAGCCGCCGGGGTAGTTTCCGCTGAACAGTCCGCCCAGCGCTTCCCCGCAGGCATACAGCCCGTCGAGCGGCTCCGCGTCTTCGGTGAGCACGCGGCCCCAGGTGTCCGTCTTGAGGCCGCCGAAGGTGAAGGTGATGCCGCAGGTCACCGGGAAAGCGTAGAACGGGCCGGTGGAGATGCTGCGGGCCCAGTTGCTCTTCGGCGGCTGGGTCTCGGCACGTCGTCCGTCCTTGACGTTGGGGTCAAAGGGCGCACCCTCAGTGATCGAAGCATTGAAGTCCTGCACCGTTTCCTCCAGCCCCTCGGGACTGATGCCGGCCTTCTGGGCCAGCTCGGCGAGGGTCGGCGCGGTGACCACCGAGACGCCCGGCATGTCGTACTCCTCGGCCCGCAGCATGGGGCGGGAGGAGCCGTCAAAGATCTGGAAAGCAGCCGATCCCGGCTGGGCAAGGATGTCCCGGCCGTACTTCGCGTAGGTGTAGTTGCGGTAGTCGGCGCCCTCGTCCACGAACCGCTTGCCCTCGCTGTTCACCACGATGCCCAGCGGGTACCCGCCGCGGGTGAGCTGGTTGGTGAGCTCCAGGTTGCTCTCGTTCTCCGGGTGCCAGGCGTCCCAGGCCACGCTGTGGCAGGTGGACCAGTCGCCGCCCCTGGCCGCCCCGGCGTCGAGGGCCGCAAGGATCATCTCCCCCGTGTTGCCCGGCGTGCCGCGTACCTTCGCGTTCTGCCAGCCCTCCCCCAGGTGTTGGCGGCGCAGTTCAGGTGAGGCTTCAAAACCTCCCGCGGCGAGGATGACCGACTCGGCCCGGAGTTCGCCTTCTTCGGTGGAGGTGCGGTACCGGACGCCGCGCACGCGGCCGTCCTCCTGGATGAGGCCGGTGGCTGCGCAGTCGTAGATGACCTCCACGCCCATGCGCTCAGCAGCGGCGCGGTGGTCGGCCATGAGCCCCTTGCCGCCACCCACGTTGCCCACGTGCAGGCCGCCCCAGAACAGATACCCGCCATCCTCGGTCCGGTACGCCTGGCGCTCATACATCAGGCGGTATTTGAGTCCCATGCCCTGAAGCCACCGCAGGGTCGGGTTGCTTTCGCTGACCAGGACCGCGGACAGTTCGGGGTCGTTGCGCCCTTCAGAGACCTTGGACAGATCGGCAAGGTATTCGGCGGCGGTGTAGGCGGGGACCTCGCTGGCGGCGTGCCGCTCATCAGGTTCCACGAATTCGATCAGCTCCTGGAGCCCGTCATGGGAGATGCGCGTTGCGCCGGCAGTGTAGAAGCTGTTGCCGCCCGACGCGGCTTCCCGGGCCTTTTCCAGCAGGACAACCTTGCGTCCACGCTCGGCGGCTGCAAGTGCTGCCGCAAATCCGGCGTTGCCGCCGCCCAATACCAAAACGTCGCTCTTGATCATCATCAATCTCCTCAGCTCCATCGCTGTACACGATTGTATACATAGGTATGCCGTCGCATGCAATAGCGTCTTGGTGCAGGCTTTACGGGTTCGGCGGGAGAGGTTTAATGCCGGATTCTGTGGCTATCCCAGGCGCGGGCTGCTGATTTCCTGGGCGTCGATGTACATCTGGATGCGGATGTTCTTTGCCTCGTCCATATGGGCGCTGGCGATGCGGCCAGCCTCCTCCGCGTTCCGGGCGCGGATAGCCACCAGCAACTCCTCGTGCTCCTTCAGTACGCGGTCCCAGCGCTCTTTGGTGGAGAGCGTGGTGCCGGGGTAGCGTATGAAGTGGACCAGGATCCGGTCCAGCAGGTCAAGGAGGGCGGCGCTGTGGCTGGCGGCCCAGATGCGCTCATGGAAGGTGCGGTTGGCGGCGGCCAGTTCAGCCGGAGTGGCAGCATCAAAATCAAGGGTGACCATGGCCTGGTGCGCGCGGTCGATCAGCATCAGGTCCATGTCCGTGTGCCGGAGAGCAGCTGTTTTTGCGGCCGCCTCCTCCAGGAAGGTCCGCACCTCATAGAGGTCCAGCATCTCCTCCGGGCGGTACTCCCGCACCTGCATGCGTGAACCGTAGCGCTCGACGAGCCCCTCGGTTTCAAGGCGCCGCAATGCTTCCCTGATGGGCGTCCGGGAGACGTTGTACTTCTTGGCCAGGGCGCTTTCGACGAGCTGGGCACGGGGAGGCAGCTCCTGCGAGATGATGGCGTTCCTGATCATCAGGTAGGGGCTTGTCTCTGGTTGCGACGCCACGGGCGGCCTCCGGTCTTCATGGAAACAAGCGGCAGGGCGCGCCGGCGCCATACCTTTAGCCGCAATTCTAACGCACTGCATACCGTTTGGGCGCGCCGTGGACACCGTGCCGATTTTCCGCACACCCGCCGAAGCGGGCACGCGCTCAAACGGCCTTATCGGTATTCATATTCCAAGGACTGTTGCTTAAGTCATACCAACGGTATACCGTTTGTGACCAACGCCATACAGCTGGCCAAATGCCGGATTCCGGTCGGTCCAGCTTTGAACATTTACCCGGCGGCTGCACACGGCAGGGCCGGGTATTCCAGGAGAACCAATGACGCTTCTATTCAGGGAAGAGCCGCAGGCCGGCACCCTCCCGGTCACCCCGGTACCGGCCACCCTCGTCCGTGGCGGCACCAGCAAGTGCTGGATATTCCGGGACGAGGACCTTCCGGCCGACGCCCTGGAGACGGACCGTCTCCTCATCCGAACCTTCGGTTCGCCGGACCTCCGCCAGATCGACGGAGTAGGCGGCGCCTCCTCCACCACCAGCAAGGCGATCACTGTGGCCGGCACCGACCCGGACGGAACGGTCCGCTACCGGTTCGCCCAGGTGGCCATCGACAAGCCGGCAGTGGAGTGGGCCAGCAACTGCGGCAACTGCGCAACCGCGCTGGGCCTGTACGCGCTCCATGCCGGGCTGGTCGCTCCCACCGGGGAAGTCACCCGGGTCCCCATCCTGAACACCGTGACCGGGCTGCGCCTGGTCTGCGAGATCCCCACGCCGGGGGCGCAGGTACCCGCTTACGGCGGGCGGCGCCTCGACGGCCAGCACTACCCCGGCGTCCCCATCGACGTCATCTTCCAAAAAGCCTCATGGTCCAGCTACGGTGCACAGTTCCCCACGGGCAGCGCCACGGATGAGCTTGAGGTCGACGGGAAGCGGTACCAGGCGACACTGATCGACGCCGGCGCCCCGGCCGCGCTCTTCGACGCCCAGGACCTGGGGCTGGACGCAACCGGCAGCGAGGAAGCCTTGGAGGCGCTGGTCCGGATCGCCCCTCAGCTGCGCGCAGCGGCTGCCCGCCTGATGGGTCTTCCGGAAAACCTCACTTCCATTCCGAAGGTGGGCATCGTGGGGCCTCCGCCTGCAGGCGCAACCGGCGTCTCGGCCCGGATGATCTCGATGACCGCGCTGCACCCCGCCATCGGCCTCACCAGCGCGGTCGCCGTCGCTGCCGCCTCGGGCACACCAGGCAGCGTGGTGCAGCGCAGCGTAATTCCGGCGGCGGAGGCCGGACTCTTTATCCACCTACTGAAAGGCAAGACGGCGCTGGCATTGGATGCAGCCGATCCCGCTGAAGTCTCCTTTCAACGCTCGGCCCGCGTCATCAGCGAAAGCACCATCCTGGTGCCCAGTGACTGAAGAAACCCCTACCGGAAAAACCCAGCCAAGGAATCAGCCATGAAAATCAGCATTCAAAACCTGCAGCTGAAGTACGGAAGCTTCACTGCCATCGAAAACCTCAACCTCGACATCGAAGACGGCGAGGCCCTGGTCCTGCTGGGCCAGTCCGGTTGCGGCAAGACCAGCACCATGCGCTGCATCGCCGGCCTGGAGGAACCCACCTCGGGGCGGATCATCATCGACGACGTCGTGGTCTTCGACTCCGAAAAGGGCATCAACCTGCCCCCGAACAAGCGCAACGTCGGCATGGTCTTCCAGTCCTACGCGGTATGGCCGCACATGACGGTGGCCCAGAACGTTGCCTACTCCCTCAAGCAGAAGAAGCTTTCCAAGAGCGAAATCGATGAGCGCGTCATGGAGGCCCTCACGCTGGTGGGCCTGGAGCCCTACGCCGACCGCGGAGCCAGCCTGCTCAGCGGCGGCCAGATGCAGCGCGTCGCCCTGGCGCGCAGCCTGGTCATGCGGCCCAGCGTGCTCATGCTCGACGAACCGCTCTCCAACCTTGACGCCCGCCTGCGTGACCGGCTCCGGGTTGAACTGCGTGAAATCCAGCTCCAGCTGGGGCTCACCTGCGTGTACGTCACCCACGACCAGCACGAAGCCTTCGCCCTGGCAGACCGCATCGCCCTGCTCCAGGGCGGCCGGATTGTGCAGATGGGCGCCCCGCAGCACATGTACGAGGCACCCGCCAGCGCGTCGATCGCCCACTTCCTGGGTGTTTCCAACATCATGGACTGCACCCCGGAGGGCACCGCCACCGGGTCCACCACCGCACGCATCACCAACAGCGAGCTCACCATCCAGTCGGCGCAGCAGGCCAGCGACGCCGGCACATCCCCCAAGGTCTGCATCCGGGCCGAGGACCTGCAGATCACCGCCATGCCCACCGATCACCCCAACTCATGGCCGGGAACGGTCCGCGTGGCGGGCTTCCAGGGCAACGACATCCGGTACGCCATCCAGCTGGAATCCGGGCCCGAACTGGACGCCCTGGGCGGCCTGCGCCGCGGCGAACAGCACAAAGTGGGGGACCGCGTGTGGGTCACCGTCAACCCCCGCGAAGTCCAGATCCTGCCGGCTGAGGTCCTCGCATGAGCCTCAAGACCACCGAGGCGGCCACCCGCGCCGAGGCACGCCTGGCACCGAAGCCCGAACCCCGGGACTACCGGGCTGCCCGGACCCTCTCGGGCCTCCGGAAGAACACACCGGGCCTGATCGTCCTGGTCATCCTTGGCGTCCTCATCGTCCTTCCGCTTGCCCTGGTCCTGCTCGCCGCGTTCTCGGACAGCGTTCCCCGGCCGGGCAGCATCTCCCTGGGCGGCCTGACGCTGTCCAACCTGGCGCTGCTGGCCACCCCGGAAGCACTCGGCGCGTTGGTCAATTCGCTCATGGTCGGTGCCGGCTCCGCGCTCATCGCCCTGCTGATCGGCGCGTTCCTGGCCTTCGTGTGCGCCCGCTCCGATGCGCCGTGGCGGAAGTTCATCTTCTTCATCGGCATGGCGCCGATGTTCATCCCGGCCCTGGTGGGCGCCCTGGCCTGGTCGCTGCTGTGCTCGCCCAGCGCCGGCTACATCAACATCTTCCTCCGCGACCTGGGCATTGATGCCGCCATCAACATCTACAGCCTGCCGGGCCTGCTATTCGTACTGGGCATCTTCTACGCCCCGTACGCCTTCCTGCTGCTGCACAGCTCGCTGTCGATGATGAACGCCGACCTCGAAGAGGCTGCCACCGTCCATGGGGCTCCGCTGCGCACCATGCTGCGGACCGTCACCCTGCCCCTGGCCCTGCCGGCAATCCTGGGCTCCGCCGTCCTGGTCTTCGCGCTGACGATGGAGAACTTCCCGGTGGCCCAGGTCATCGGCAACCCCGCCGGCGTGGACACGCTGCCCACCTACATCTACCGCCTGATGAGCGCAACCCCGGCCAAGAGCAACCAGGCGGCCAGCGTCGCGGTGATCCTGACCGTTGCGCTGATGGCCGTGACCCTGATCCAGCAGCGCATCATCAACAAGCGCAAGTTCACCACCATGACCGGCAAGGGCAACCGTCCCCGGCAGGTGCCGCTGCGCAAGATGCGCTGGCCCTTCACCATCATCGCCCTGGCCTACTTCGCGGTCTCCGTCGTCCTGCCCATGCTCGCCCTGCTCGCCGCGTCCATGCAGGCCACCCCGTTCGTGTCCTCGATGTCGCAGCTGCTGGAAGCGAATTCCCTCAGCTTCGCCAAGCTGATCGAAGTCCTCGGATCCAACGACTTCCAGCTCGCTCTCAAGAACAGCGTCCTGGTGGCCCTGATCGCAGCCTTCGCCGGCACCACGCTCAGCTTCATCGCCTCCTACATCCGGTACCGCACCAAGTCCAAGGTGGGGCGCCTGATCGAACTTGTCGCCATGACCCCCCTGGCCGTCCCCGCCATCGTCATGGGGATCGGACTGCTCTGGACCTGGCTGCTGCTGCCGCTGCCCATCTACGGCACCCTGGCGATCCTCGCCGTCGCCTGCGTGGCAGTGTTCATGCCCCAGGGCTACCGCGGCGTCTCCGCCTCGATGCTCCAGATGGACCAGGACCTCGAGGACAGCGCGGTGATGCTCGGCGCCGGACGGACCAGGTCCGTCCTGAACGTCACCCTGCCCCTGATGCGCGTGGGCATCATGTCCTCGTTCCTGCTGTTCCTGATGCTCTCCATGCGTGAGCTCAGCGCCTCCATCTTCCTCTTCACCTCGAACACCCGGATCCTGTCCATCCTCGTGTTCGACAACTTCGACAACGGCCAGAGCCAGGCAGCTGCAGCCGTCAGCGTCCTGTACTGCCTCGTCATCGGAATCCTCGCCGTCATCGCCCAAAAAGTCGGCGGCGAACGCAAGACCAAGAACTGACCTCACACCCACCTTTGAAAGGGACACCCACAATGAAGTTAGCGTCCAAGCTCCCCGCCCTCACCGCCGCCGGAGTGCTCCTGGCCCTCAGCCTGACCGGCTGCGGAAGCGCCGCCCAGAGCGCCGGCGTCGTCACGGCCAGCGCGGCCGTGAAGACCGACGACGGGCTGGTCATCAACGACGAGTCCATCGCGGACAAGGCCACCTACGAGAAGGCCAAGACCCAGACCCTGTCCCTCTACTCCGGCTACACCGATTCCTCTGAAAGCGCCCTGGTGGACGCCTTCACCAAGGACACCGGCATCAAGGTCAACGTTGTCCGGCTCACCCCGAACAAGCTCTCCGAACGCGTACTGTCCGAACAGGGTGCCGGCAAGCTCAGCGCCGACGTCATCCGCACGTCCGACTACCGGATCGCCAAGTCCATGGAGGACGCCAAGGTCTGGAAGGCCTACGACGTCCCCGGCGCCTCGGCCCTCAAGGACGTTTCCGTGGACGGCGGCCAGTTCACCCGCATGTTCAACTCCG
The DNA here is from genome assembly GCF_040702325.1 of Pseudarthrobacter sp. 902506025. Lineage (NCBI taxonomy): Bacteria > Bacillati > Actinomycetota > Actinomycetes > Micrococcales > Micrococcaceae > Pseudarthrobacter > Pseudarthrobacter sp. 902506025. The sequence continues at coordinate 23,753 of NZ_JBFBKW010000019.1, read as the reverse complement.
TGTACACCCTGGGCTACAACACCCAGCTCGTAAAGGAAGCCGATGCCCCCAAGTCCTGGGCGGACGCCGTCGGCGGCAAGTGGCAGGGCAAGCTGGGCATCGTCCAGGGCGGTTCGGGCGGCAGCACCGCGGCGCTGAACCGCTTCATGGAAACCAAGATGGGCGGCGACTACTTCGCCAAGTACGCTGCGCAGAAGCCCAAGATCTACGACTCCCTGGGTGCTGAAGCCACGGCCTTGGCCCGCGGCGAAGTGGCCGTCGGCACGGTCACCATCAGTGGCACCAACATCTCTGCCGTCCAGGACAAGGCTCCGGTCAAGTTCATCGTCCCCGAGGAAGGCCTGGTCTCCTACGACTACTACCTGGGCATGACGGGCACCGCCACCAACGTGGAAGCCGCGAAGGTCTTCATGAACTACAACCTTTCCAAGCAGGGCCAGCAGGTCTTCGCGCAGATCGGTGAATACCCGGTCCGCACGGACGTGGCACCGCCCACCATCATGGGCGTGACCCTCCCCGCCGTCGACTCCGGCAAGGTCTTCCGCATGCAGAACACCGACGCCGTGACCTACGGCAAGGATGATCTTGCCAAGTGGAACCAGGTGTTCGGCTACACCAAGTAACCCCGAAATCCCATGCCTGGGGACCCGGCCTCCGCCGGGTCCCCAGGCTTTCTGGTTTCACCCACCACCAGGAGGCCCCGTGACCGCCGCCCCGGAACTTCCGCTGCCCCGGAACACCTCATCCCTGCTGGTCCTCCAGGACGGCAGGACCGTCGTCGAACATGGCGACACCACCCGCGCCAGCTACGTCGCCTCGGTCCGCAAAAGCCTGCTCTCGATCCTGTACGGAATCCAGGTGGACGCCGGCACGGTCAGCTTGGATGACACGTTGGGCGCGCTGGGGATCGATGACACCGGCGGCCTGCTGCCCCTCGAGAAGACGGCGCGGCTCCGCGACCTCCTGACCTCCCGGTCGGGGGTCTACCATCCACCCTCCAGCCCGGGCAGTGACGAGGATGCCTTCCCTCCCCGCGGCACCAAAGCGCCGGGTCAGTTCTTCGTCTACAACAACTGGGATTTCAACGCCGCCGGCGCGATTTTTGAAAAGGCCAGCGGCCTGACGGTCTTTGACGCGTTCGAGAAGTACCTGGCCGGTCCGCTGGGATTCGACGACTACGACCCCACACGCCAGCGCATGCTCGGGAACGCCCAGAAGTCCGTTTTCCCGGCCTACCACTTCTTCCTCTCCGCCCGGGACCTGGCAAAGATCGGGCTGCTGATGGCAGCCGGCGGGCAGTGGGAGGGCCGGCAGCTTGTCCCCCGGGAGTGGGCCAGGGACAGCGTGGCCACCCAGGTCAGGCGCGCCGACATGGCGCCGGCCACCGGTTTTGGCACCTGCGACTACGGCTACCTGTGGTGGCTGCCCCGGGAACCCGGCCCGCAGTGGGAGGGGTCGTTCCTGGCTGCGGGCAACTATGGCCAGTTCCTGCTGGTCCTGCCGGCAATCCGCAGCGTCATTGTGCACCGGCGCTTCGTCAGGGACAGCTTCGCCATCGCCCGGAACACCCGCAATGCGGCTTCGACGGCGTCCCCGGCTCCGGTCACGCACGCCGAATTCATGGACCTGGCCCGTGCGCTGGTGGCCGGCCCACTGGCCCGGTAGGCGTCAGGAAAGACAGTGCACGACGGCGGCACCCTCCTGTGTCAGGAAGCCGCGCCCTTGGCGATGGACCGGAACACCTTGGTTGCCTGCTGCGCCGCGGGGCTGAGCCGCCGGTTTTCAAGGTGGGCCAGGAGGATACGGCGCTTCGGGGACCCGGCGAGGGGGACCGCCACGACGTCGGGGCGCAGGGCCATCAGGGCCAGCCTGGGTGCCAGGGCGATCCCGATGCCGGCGGCCACCATGCCCTGTGTCTCCTGGTAGTCGTTGGCGGCGAAGGCGATCCGCGGTTCGAACCCGGCGTCACGGCATACCCGGCTGAGGACGTCGGCCACGGGGTGCTCGTCGCGCACCACCCATTCCTGGTCGCTCAAGGCGCCGATGCGGACCGAGCCCAGTTTCGCTATGGGATGCTCCCGCGGTACCAGCAGCACGGTGGGATCGTTCGTCAGCCTGACCAGGGCCAGGTCGGGGTCCTCGATCTGCTGCCAGGGATAGTCCCACAGCAGCGTGAGCTCGATTTCCCGCCGCCGCAGCCGTTCCAGCAGGCCGTCCCGGCGGGCGCTGACCACCGTCACTGCCACCTCGGGGTGGCGGGCACGGAACGCCAGCACCACGTCCGGCATCAGGGAGGCCCCGCCGGTGGGGAAAGTTCCAAGCCGGAGCTGGCCCCGCCGAAGGCCCGCGAACTCCCCCATCTCGGCGCGGGCGGCCTCCACGGTCCTGTCGATGTCGTCCGCGTAGTGCAGCAGGGCGTGCCCCGCTTCGGTCAGGACCACGCCCCGGGGATGGCGCTCGATGAGGACCACGCCCATCTCCTGCTCGAGTTTCGCGATCTGCTGCGAGACCGCCGAGGTGGTGAAGGAAAGGGCGGCGGCAGCGGAGGTCAGGGAGCCGGAACGGCCCACCTCGCGGAGCACGTGGAGCCGGTGGAGATCGAGGATTGCCATGCACTGAGTTTAGCAAAAGTAGATAGTCGTCCATTTATTTGCGATTGTGCTGAAGGCTCGCATCCCGGATCGTAGAAGTACAAGGTGCTGTGAAGTAGAGCACCTGCAAGTTACGAGGGAGAAATACAGTGGGACTCAAAGGACATTGGTACCGGGGCGGCACCAGCAAGTGCTGGCTCTTCGATGCCAGGGACGTGGCCCTCCACGCCCCCACCCGCGAGGAAATCCCCGCACTGCTGTCAGCCGCTTTCGGTGCAGCGGATGCGCGGCAGCTGGACGGCGTCGGCGGCGGAACGTCCACCACGTCCAAGGCTGCAGTCATCTGGGCAACCCCGGGCGCCGAGGCAGACCTCGACTACCTTTTCGCCCAGGTGGGAATCGGTGACCCCACCGTTGAGCTCGGTTCCAACTGCGGCAACTGCGCCACCGCCATTGCCCTGTTCGCAGTCCAGACGGGCATCGTTCCCGCCCGGGACGGCATGACCAAGGTCCGCATGCGCCACGTCACCTCCGGCGCGGTGCTCAGCGGAGCGGTTCCCACTCCCGGTGGCCACATTCCCAAGTCCGGCCTGGCCCGGGTTCCGGGTAGCAGCGCCGCCGGCGTTCCCGTCAGCCTCTCGTTCCACGGCCCCTGGGGCCAGAACACCGGTGCACTGCTGCCTACCGGCAACACGGTGGACCAGCTCCAGGTCAACGGCCGGACCCTGGCCGCAACGATGGTGGACGCCGGCGCCCCTGCCGTGCTCCTCGCAGCCGACCAGGCCGGCGTCGACCTTTCCTCAATGACGGACAACCTCGCCGCCCAACTGCCGGACCTCATCGCGGCACGGGCATCGGCCGGCCTCATCATGGGCCTGCGGAAGCCTGAGGATCCGCCGCAGAACGCTGTACCGAAAGTCGGGGTTGTGGCGCCTGCCGGCGACTACATCGCCGCGGACGGAACAACCATTACCGCCGGCAGCCACGACGTCCGGGTGCGGATGCTGTCCATGCTCGCACCCCACCCGGCCATCGGCCTGACCTCAGCCGTGGCAGTTGCCCTGGCATCCTCGCTGCAGTCATCGGTCGTCGCCACCGCGGCAGGCCAATCGCCCTCCACCGGCACCGGAACCCCGCGCTTGCTGCGGGTCGGGACGCCCGCCGGCGTGATCACCGCCGAAATCATCACCGATCACACCGGCGCCGTCAGCGAAGTGGCCCTCCACCGGGCAGCCCGCCACATCGCCACCGCAGACATCGACGTGGCCCCCGCCGCCGAGCTGTCCGCCTAAACCCCCCACCTCTTTGCCCCATTATTAAGGGGCCGCACCAAGCAGGAAGTTGTTCAATGAAGATCAAATCCATCCTCGGACACCTGTATGTCCAGGTACTCATCGGAGTCGCCCTCGGCGTCGTCGTCGGCGCACTGTGGCCGGACCTCGGTTCGTCCCTGAAGCCCATCGGCGACGGCTTCGTGAAACTCGTGAAGTTCATGATCGCCCCCATCGTGTTCTGCACCATCGTGGGAGGCATCACCTCCCTGCGGGACACCAAGAAGGTGGGCCCCACCCTGATCCGTTCGCTGGGCCTCTTCTACGCACTGACCGCACTCGCCCTGGCCCTGGGCCTGGCCGCGGTGACACTGTTCCAGCCCGGTGCCGGCATGCACATCGATCCCACGCACCTGGACTCCTCGGTGGCGCAGAAGTACACCACGCAGCTGCCCAGCAGCAACCCGGTGGACTTCATCCTGAGCATCATCCCCACCACCTTTGTTGGCGCCTTCGCCGACGGTGAGGTCCTGCCCGTGCTGGTCATTGCCCTGCTGTGCGGCTTCGCCTTCAGCAAGCTCGGCGCACCGGGCAAGCTGGCACTGGACGTGGTCAACAGCTTCAACAAGCTGCTCTTCATCATGTTCGGCTACATCATGAAGGTGGCCCCGCTGGGAGCCTTCGGTGCCATGGCCTTCACCGTCGGCAAGTACGGCGCCCACTCCATCGGCAACCTCGGCATGCTGATCCTTGCCTTCTACGCCGCCTGCATCGTCTTCGTGGTGGTGGGCCTGGGCATCCTGGCCAAGGTGACCGGCTTCAGCCTGTGGCAGATCCTGCGCTACTTCAAGGACGAATTCCTGATCGTCCTGGCCACGTCCTCCAGCGAACCGGTCCTGCCGCGCCTGCTGTCCAAGCTCGAGCGGATCGGCTGCGACCGCAGCGTCGTGGGCCTCGTGGTCCCCACCGGCTACTCCTTCAACCTGACCGGCACGGCCATCTACCTGACCCTGGCTTCCATGTTCATCGCCCAGGCCTGCGACATCCACCTCAGCTGGGGCCAGATCCTGCTGATGCTCGGCATGATGCTGCTGACCTCCAAGGGCGCAGCCGGCGTCACCGGCAGTGGTTTCGTGGCCCTGGTGGCGACCCTGACGGTCATGCCCACCTTGCCGGTGGCCGGGGTGGCCCTCATCGTTGGCATCGACCGCTTCATGAGCGAGGCCCGCGCCCTCACCAGCACGGTCTGCAACATCGTCTCCTGCGTGGCAATCGCCAAGTGGCAGGGTGAGCTGGACATGGGCAAGCTCCGCTCCGAGCTCCAGGCGGGCTTCGTGCCCACCGAGGCGGAAAAGATCCAGCTGGCCGAACCGGCCCTGGCCCACTAACCGGCCTGCAGGCCACCACCCCCAGTGTTTGCCCGGGATCCCAGCAGGGGTCCCGGGCAAACCCTTGCAGGGGGTACTACTTCGCAATCCCCACGGAAAGGACCCGGAATGAGTGAGCGCCAAACGGAACAGGAAACAGCGGAAGACTGCGACGCCGGCACGTGCTTCTACTGCCAAAGCCCGGAAACCGACTAGCGGCACAGCCGTTAGTCCGGCACCGCACAGCTGGCCCTAGACCCACTGCTCCCACACCGTCAGCTGCAGGCTGACGGTCCCGGACACGCCAGCCACAACAGCACCAGCCCCCGCGGAAGGGTCGACGGCGGCACCCGCCTTGCCGCCGTCGTCGTCCCTTCCAGCGAAACCAGCCCAGCGCATCAGGCGCGGACCGCCGCAACAGCCCCGTCAGCAGAACGCACCGGAGTCTCCAAGCCCAGGTGCTCGCGGAGCGTGGTGCCCCGGTACTCCGTGGGGTACACGCCACGTTCCTGCAGCTCCGGCACCAGGTGGTTCACGATGTCATCCAGCCCGCTGGGGACCAACCACGGCGAAATGTTGAACCCGTCCACCGCACCCACCCGCGCGTACTCGGCCAGCTGGTCCGCCACCGCCGTGTAGGAGCCGGTGAAGGTGGAATCGATCCGCGCGGTCTTCGAGGTGACGAACTGCCGGATGGACAGCCCCTTGTCCTTCGCCTCGGCCCGCCACTGGTCCGCCAACTGCCGGGCCTTGGCACCGTGGAAACCGCTGCCGCGGGTCTCGGACGTTTCCTCCACCACCGGATCGATCTCCGGCAGCGGGCCGTCCGGATCGTAGGCCGAGAGCTCGCGGCCCCAGAACTGCTCCAGGTAGGCGATGGCCTGCTGCGGGCCGATCTGCAGGCTCCGCACCCACTCCTTCTTTTCCGCCGCCTCGGCAGCGGTCGGCGCCAGGATGAACTCACTGGCCGGCATGATCTGGACGGCATTGGCCCCGCGACCGGCGGCCAGGGACCGCTCCACCAGGTCCTTGCGGAACGCCACCGCGTCATCGAATTTGGGGTGGGCGGAGAAAATCACGTCCGCCTGCCGGGCGGCGAAGTTCCGGCCTTCGGGCGAGTCGCCGGCCTGGAACAGCACCGGCCGGTACTGCGCACTGCGCGGCAGCCGCGGCGTCACATCCACCGTGTAGTGCCGGCCCTCATGGAGCACCCGGCGGGCAGGGCCGTCCGGCGTTTCCCACGCGTCCCAGATCCGCTTGGCCGTCTCCACGAACGCCTCCGCGTGCTTGTACCGGTCCGCGTGGTCCAGGTAGCCGCCGCGGCGGAAGTTCGCCCCGGTCCAGGCGTTGTCCGTGGTCACGATGTTCCACGCCGCGCGGCCGCCGGAGAGCAGGTCCAGCGAGGCCAGCCGGTGGGCCAGGTCCGCAGGATCGTTGTACGTGGTGTTCTGGGTAGCCACCAGGCCGATGTTCTTTGTGACGGATGCCAGGGCGGCCAGCATGGTCTGCGCATCCGGGCGGCCCACCACGTCCAGCGCGTGCGGGCGTCCCAGGTGCTCCCGCAGGCGCAGCCCTTCCCCCAGGAAGAACGCGGCGAAGAGTCCGCGCTCGGCGGTCAGGGCGATGCGGCGGAAGGATTCGAAGTCCGTCTGCGACCCTGATTCGGGGGCCTTCCAGATGGTGCCGGAGTTGACGCCCTGGAAGAAGACGCCGAACTGGATCTGGCCGCTCGGAACGAATACCTCGGATTTAGCACGGGTGTGCTGTGTCATGATTTTCCCCTTACTTTCCGGCACCGGCAGGCGCAGCGGCGCCGGTTGCGTAGCGGCTGGCCGGGCGGTCCAGGCCCAGCAGGCCGCGGAAGGTGCCGTCCTGCACCAGCGGGCGCAGTGCCCCACGGCGGCGCAGTTCCGGCAATACCAGGCGGCCAAGTTCCTCCAGGTCAACAAAGAGCGACGCCGGGTGCAGCCGCACGCCGTCGGCCTCCTTTAATAGGTCGGCCAGGAAGTCGGTGAGACCGGGTGCGGAACCTGCGAAAGCTGCCCGGCCGCCGTCGAATGATGCACCGCGTGCAGCCGCGGCCTGCCCGCGGGCGTCCAGTACGACGTCGAGCTCGGCAACCACCGCAACACCGGCTCCGACGCGGGCCCGCACATCACGGACCTCGGCCGCGAGCAGTTCCGGCGTCGGGGCGGACACCAGCACGGCGTCCAGGGCGTCCACCGGAATCCCGCCAATCAGCGAAGCAGGGGCCAGCACGGGCAGTTGCCCCTGCAGCGGCCGCGGGATGATGGACGGCCCCTTGACGGAGTAGCCGGCGCCGGGAAAGCCGGCAGGCGTTTGGAAGTCCACATAATGCAGCTTGTCCACGTCGATGTACCGGCCGGTGGCAACGTCCCGGATCACGGCGTCGTCCTCCCAGGAATCCCAGAGGCGCCGGGATACCTCGATGGACGCCGCGGCTTCCTGGCCCAGCGCGGCACCGGTGACGGAAGGACGGCCGACGGCGGCGGCAGCCTCCGGCGATTCCGCCGCCGTCACGATCCACCCGGCCCGTCCCCCGGAGACGTAGTCCAGGCTGGCCAGCTGCGTGGAAACGTGGAACGGCTCCGTATATACAGTGTCAATTTCGGGGACCAGGGCGATGGTCCGGGAAATGGGCCCTGCGAACGCGGCCCGCTGGAGGGCATTGGCACGCCCCGGTGCGGGCGCGTCGGTGAAGGTGGCGGCGTGGAAGCCCGCGGACTCGGCTGCCAGCACGGCCCGGGTGAGGTCCGCACCGTCCCAGCCGGCGCCGTCGAGCTCAATGGCCAGGAAGCCCGGGTTTTCAAAGGTACTCACTGCTGGTCCTGACGTTCGTAGGGAATCTTTTCGCCGGCCTCGATGGCCACGGGCAGCCGGTTTTCCGCCGGGGGCAGTGGGCAGGTGGCCAGGTCGGTGTAGGCGCACGGCAGGTTCACGGAGCGGTTGAAGTCCAGCAGCACGGACCCGTCCGCTGCCGGCACCACGGAGAGCGAGCGGTTGGCCGCGTACGTGGTCTTGCCGGAGGTCTGGTCCGTGAACAGCACCGACAGCGAGCCCGGGGCATGGCCGTTGAACGCGGTCAGCGCCAGTTCCTGCCCGGCCAGTTTGAAGCGGATCTCGCCCGGGGCCTGGTACACGTGCTGGATGCCTTCGACGGCGGCGCCCACCGTGGTGGGCCGCGGCGCCTCGAACGGAACGAACGTCCCCCGCACCGCGTAGGCCGCATCGGGCGAGTAGGCGGGCGTGCCCTGGTAGTCCCGCAGTAGCGGGTGGGAAGGGTTCCGCGGCCGGACGATGTATTCGCCGCCGCGCTTGGCCAGCTCAATCACCGTGTCACCGGAGACCAGGTTGATGCCGCCGCGCTCCTCGATGGGGCCAAACTCCAGCGAGGTTCCGGCGGCGGTGTTCAACTCCCTGCCGTCCTGCTGCAGGCTGTCGCCCGGCTCCAAAACCACGCGGACGACGTCGGCTTCCACGCTCCAGGTGCCCGGGGCGCCGTCCAGCCGCGCGGGTTCGCTGCCCAGCCAGTGCAGGTGCGTCACCGCCAGGAACCCGTGGGGATGGGCCCGCTGCCGCTCGTGGTCCGCGTGCCATTCCTGCCAGTCGGCGTCGAAGGCCTCAAGGGCGGTGTCAGTGTGTTCTGCGTTCATGATGCCTTTCCTGCCTGTGAAGGAGCGGCCGTGGCCTGTGTTGCCGTGTAGTTTTCCGCTGTGATGGTTTTGGATTCCGGCAGGGCTTCCTCTGACAGGCCCCAGCGTTCCAGGACCTTCCCGTAGGAGCCGTCCTGGATGACTTCGTTCAGCGCCTCGGAGATCACCGGTGCCAGCCCATTGCCGCGCAGCGTGGTGGCGGCTACCAGGGTCTCGGACGGCCAGCCGGCGTTGACCTTGCCCACCACTTTCAGGTCGTCACGGGTGTTTTCCCGGTACACGGTGGACGGGTACGGGGCGATGTTCAGGTCCGTGCGGCCGGAGGACAGCGCCAGGATGGTGTCGGCGTCGGACGAGTAGTACTGCAGCGTGGCCGGCGCCTTGCCCTTGGCTTCCAGCTCCTTGTTCCAGGCCAGCAGGATCTTCTCCTGGTTGGTACCGGAGCCCACGGAAATCTTCAGTCCGGAAATGTCGTCCGCGCCCTTGATGTCGTAGGTGGAGGACTTCTTCGCTTCGAACCCCATGTACGCGGCCCGGTAGCTGGCGAAGTCGAACAGCTTCACCCGGTCCTTATTCACGCCCACGTTGGAGAACACGGCCTCGAAGTCGCCGGACTGGGTCTTCAGCGGCCAGTTCTCCCAGGACGTGACCTGCACATCCAGCTCCAGGCCCAGCTTGTCCGCCACCAGCTGGGCGATATCCAGCTCGGAGCCGATCGGCGTCTTGTCGTCCGTGGCGTGGAAAGACAACGGAATGGACCCGGCGGTGGTGGCCACGGTCAGCTTGCCGTCCCTGCCGATCAGTTCCGGGACTTTGGCGGCGAGCGCCGCGTCCTTCTCCGCCCGGATCCGCTGCTGGTCCGGCGAGGTGTTGTACACGACGCCGTTGCGGGCCGCCGTCGTCTGCGCCCCTCCGCTTGGGTTGCCGGCGGCGGAGGCGCCGGGGTCCGCGCAGCCGGCGAGCGCGGCTGAGCCAAGGAGTGCGGTGCCAAGAAGGACGACGGCGGGACGCGCTGCGGGTGCGCGGCGGCGGCCGCGGGTGGGGAAAGCCATGGGAGTTCCTTAGATGTTGAAGGCCGGTTCGAGCACCTTGGAGAAGAAGCTCCGGGTGCGCGGTTCCTGGGGGTTGCTGAAGATGTCCTGCGGGGTGCCCTGTTCCACGATCTGGCCCTGGTCCATGAACACCACGGTGTCCGCAACGTCGCGGGCGAAACCCATCTCGTGGGTGACGATGATCAGCGTGGTGCCGGACGTGGCGAGCTCGCGGATGACGTCCAGGACCTCGTTCACCAGTTCCGGGTCAAGGGCGGAGGTGGGCTCGTCGAACAGCAGGATCTTGGGGTCCAGGGCCAGCGCGCGGGCAATCGCCACGCGCTGCTGCTGGCCGCCGGAGAGCTGGCGGGGGTAGGCGTCAGCCCGGTCCTTGAGGCCCACCCGGTCCAGCAGTTCCAGGCCGCGGCGGCGGGCTTCCGCCTTGGAGCGGCGCGCCTTGCCGGGTTGGTGCGCGACGACGGGGGCTTCCGCCACGTTCTCCAGCGCGGTGAGGTGCGGGAACAGGTTGAAGTTCTGGAACACCATGCCGATTTCGGTGCGCTGTTTCAGGATCTCCTTTTCGCGGAGCTCGTGCAGCCGGTCGCCGCGGACCTCGTAGCCCACCAGCTGCCCGTCGATGGTGATGTGGCCGCCGTCCACCTTTTCCAGGTGGTTGATGGTCCGCAGCAGGGTGGACTTTCCGGATCCGGAGGGGCCCACGATCACGGCCACTCCCCCGGGTTCCACCGTGAGGCTGACGCCTTTGAGGACTTCGGTGGTTCCGAAGGATTTGCGGACGCCGGTGATTTCCACCAGGCCGCGGGTGGCGGCGGTGAGTGTTGCAGTCATTAGATGTTCCTCCGGGTGGGGACTGCCGCGTGGGTGGCGAAGAATTTGCGGGCCTTCTGCAGGGGCGTCAGCGGCAGGTTCCGCACCGCGCCCTTGGAGTAGTGCCGTTCGATGTAGTACTGGAAGACGCTCAGCACGGAGGTGATCACGATGTACCAGAGGGTGGCCACCAGCAGCAGCGGCAGGACCTGCTGCGTGCGGTTGTAGATGACCTGCACGGTGTAGAACAGCTCGGAGTGGGCCAGGACGTAGACGATCGAGGTGCCCTTGACCAGGCCGATGATCTCGTTGAACGCGGTGGGCAGGATGGCGCGCATGGCCTGCGGCAGGACGATCCGGGTGGAGCGGCGCCAGGCCGGGATGCCCAGGGCGGCCGCGGCTTCCAGCTGGCCCTGGTCCACGGAGAGGATGCCGCCGCGGATGATCTCCGCCGAGTACGCCGCCTGGTTCAGGGTCAGCCCCAGCACTGCTGCCGCGAACTGGCTGATCAGTGTGGTCGTCTGGACCTCGAAGAAGCGGACATCGGTGAACGGGATGCCCAGGCTGATCTTCTCGTAGAGGTAGCCCAGGTTGTACCAAAGGAGCATCTGCACCAGCAGCGGCGTGGACCGGAAGATCCAGGAGAACGTCCAGGACACCGAGACCAGTAGGGGCGACGCGGAGAGCCGCATGAGCGCCAGGATGAAGCCGAGCACGAACCCCAGGATGCCGGAGATGGCGGTCAGCTTGAGCGTTTCCACCAGGCCGTTGACCACGGACTGCGCGGTGAACCACTGCGCCACCACACCCCATTCCCAGCGCGGGTTGGTGGCCAGGGACCAGGCCACCGCCAGGACACCGAGCGCGACGACGGCGGTCCCCACCCAGCGCCATGGATGCTTTGCTGCCACCACGCGGTAGGACGAGTAGTCCGGGGCCTGCCGGGGCGCCGCCCCGTCTTCCGGCCGTCCGGTTTTCGGTGGCGTTTCCGCCGGCGGTACCGGCTGCGGCTGTTGTGACTGCGCCACCGTCGTTGCTGCTGAACTCATGTGCCACCTCGCTTCTGGTCGTGGGATCCGGTTGGGCCGTTGCCCCGGGTGGGACCGTGCGGCCCCTTGCTGGCTGCAAATCTAGGACCGGCCGGAACGGGCCAGCAAGGCGGCAGGTTGCAATAGTTCACAGGGCTTCGTACGGCGTCATGAGTCGGTTTTTTGCGTCCCGTAACGTGCCGTGACGCGGAGTTAACGGCCGTGACCAGGCGCTCGACCGCCGTCGTCACGGCTGCCTAGCATGGGCACTCAATCCAGCACCCGCCGTCAGGAGCACCCATGCCAGCCACCATCACGGCCATCGTCTTCATTGGCGGCGGACCGCGCACGGCCGGTGTGCTGGAACGGATCGCGGCCAACAGGCCAGAGGTCTTCGCGGGCCCGCTGCAGATCCATGTGGTGGAACCGCACGTGCCCGGCTCGGGCCGGATCTGGCGGTACGACCAGGACCCCGGCCTCCTGCTGAACTCCATGGCGGCGGACATCACCATGTTCACCGACAAGTCCGTGGACTGTGCTGGCCCGGCGGCGCCGGGGCCGGGCCTGTCCGGGTGGGCCGCCGGCGTCCTGGATGCCACCATCATCGACGTGCCGGACTTCCCGCAGCAGCTGTGGGACCAGCTCCGGGACCTCACCGGCACCACCTTTCCCACCCGCCAGCTGCAGAGCCAGTACCTGGAGTGGTTCTTCCGCCGTGCCGCGAAATCGCTGGGCCGCAGTGTGACGGTCCACCGAACCACCGCCTTGGGCATTGATCCGTTGGATGGTGGCGGCCACGAGGTGGAGCTGGCCAATGGCCGGACGCTGCACGCGGACATCGTCGTCACCGCCCTGGGGCATACGGACTCCCGCCCTGACGCCGTCTCAGCCGGATTCTCGGACTTCGCCACCCGGCACGGCGGCTACCACGCGGCACCCAGCTACACCACCGACGTCGACTACTCCCCCATCGCCGCAGGACAGGACGTGATCGTCGCCGGGATGGGACTGGCGTTCGTTGACCTGCTGGTCCTCCTCATGGAGGGCCGCGGCGGCAGGTTCGAGGAAACGGACGACGGCGGGCTGCGCTACCTTCCCTCCGGACGGGAACCACGGCTGTGGGCAGGGTCGCGCCGCGGGGTGCCGTACCACTCCAAGATTTCCGCTTCCCTGCGCGGCCAGGCTCCGGGGCCGCTGCGGTTCTTCACTGTTGCTGCCGTTCAGGAGTTGCTGCAGCAGCACGGCGAGCTGGACTTCCGGCAGCACCTCTGGCCGCTCATCGCCAAGGAAGCCGGGCATTACTACTACCGTGAACTCCTCACCGGCAGCCCGGAGCGCGCGGCCATGGAATGGGAAGTGTTTGCCGCCCGTTATGCGGAGGTGGACTGGTACAGCGGCGAACGCGCGGACCTCGTGGCGGCTGCCGTGCCGGACCCGGGCCTGCACCTGGACCTGGAACGGCTGGACCGGCCCTTCGATGGTGTCCGCTTTGCCGGCCACCAGGAACTGCAGGACGCGGTGGCCCGGTATATCTACGATGACCTGGCCCTGCGGGACAGCACGGACCATCCGGAAACCCTGGCCCTGTTCCTGGCCCTGCTGCACGTGTACATGGAGGTTGGGCGCGTGGTTCCGGCGGAGCGCCTCAACGCGAAGTCCCAGCAGGTCATTCACGGCTGGTGGCATGGCTTCTTCAGCTTCGTGGACTCCGGTCCGCCGCCGCGCCGCCTCCGCCAGATGCTGGCGCTGCACCGGGCCGGTCTGCTGCAGTTCCTCGGGCCGGGCCTGGAGGTATCCACCGACGACGCCAGCGGCACCTTCCGCGCCACGTCCCCGCAGTCCGGTGTTTCGGTTTCCGCCACCGCGCTGATCGAGGCGCGGCTGCCGTCCACGTCGGTGGCCCGCTCCCTCAACCCAGTGCTTTCTTCGCTGTATGACGGCGGGCTGGGCACCGAGCAGCAACTGCTGACCTCGGACGGCATCCACTCCACCGGGAAGCTGCTGGTCTCTTCCGGACACCACCTGGTGGACGCGGAAGGCCGGGCCCGGGCCACCCTCTTCGGCGTTGGACCCGGAACCTCCGGCTGGGGTGCCGGCGCCTTTGCCAGGCCCAACACCAACGCGGCGCCCTTCCGGGAAAACGACGCCCTGGCCCGTACCGTCCTCGGCGTTGCCCGGGACATCGCCGCCCAGGGCCCGGCGGCCCATGCGGGCACCGCGCAGGACAAAATAACTCCAGAACCAGCCGCCATCGGAAAGGGCTAGCACCATGACCGCAGAACCCGGGCTCAAGCCGCGCCCCCTCGAACCCGCCAGGCTCTCGGTCCTCAGCCTGCCCATGCACGATCCGCGGGTCCGGCCGCTCCTGGACGAGCTCGCCGTCGAATATGACACCCGCTACGGAGACCTGTTTGGGCGCACCGCTGCCGCGGACGAGCTGAACCGCTACCCCGCGGCGGAATTCGAGGAGCCGCACGGCGCGCTCCTGGTGGTCCAGGAGGACGGCGAGTCGATCGCCGGGGGTGCGTTCCGCCGCTATGACGAAACCACCGCGGAACTAAAGCGGATCTGGACACACTCGGCCCATCGCCGTCGTGGCCTGGGACGCCTGGTGCTGGCCGAACTCGAAGCCCTCGCCGCAGCCCGCGGCTACACCCGGCTGTACCTGACCACGGGGCCACGGCAGCCGGAAGCCAAGCACCTGTACCTCACCACGGGATACCAGGCGCAGTTCGACCTGGACGCAGACCCGGAAACCATCGGCCCGCTGGCGTTCACCAAGGACCTCACCCCTGACCACGGGAACCCACGGCAGGACTGACCCGCCAGGATGCCGCCCCAGGAGGGTCAGCCGCCGCTAAGCTAGCGCCATGGCCACCAAAACCACAGCAGAGAAGCTTGCCACCATCCAGCAGGGCTACACGCTGGAAGGCGCCACCATCGAACTGGGAGCCGCCATCATCGACGGCGAACTCCACAAGGACGCGCCGGTGCGGCTGCCGCTGGCCATGATGAACCGGCACGGGCTGGTGGCCGGGGCTACCGGTACCGGCAAGACCGTCACGCTGCACATGATGGCCGAGCAGCTGTCCACGGCAGGCGTACCCGTGTTCCTGGCCGACATCAAAGGTGACCTTTCCGGCCTGGCGACGGCCGCCGTCGGCAGCGACAAACTCAGGGCCCGCACGGACAGCATCGGCCAGGCATGGTCAGGCAAGACGTTCCCCGTGGAGTTCCTTGCCTTGGGCGGCGACGGCAACGGCGTCCCGGTCCGCGCCACGATCACCTCGTTCGGGCCCATCCTGCTCTCCCGGATCATGGAGCTGAATGACACCCAGGAGTCCAGCCTTCAGCTGGTGTTCTACTTCGCGGACAAGAACGGCCTGGAGCTGATCGACCTCAAGGACCTCCGCGCCGTCATCCAGTTCCTCACCTCGGACGAGGGCAAGGACAAGCTCGAGGAACTCGGCGGCCTGTCCAAGGCCACCGCCGGCGTGATCCTGCGCGAGATCGTGAACCTGGAAGCCCAGGGGCTGGAAAAGTTCTTCGGCGAACCGGAGTTCGACACCGCCGAACTCCTGCGGACCGCCCCCGACGGCCGCGGCGTGGTCACCTGCCTGGAACTGCCCACCCTGCAGACCAAACCCATGCTGTTTTCCACCTTCCTGATGTGGCTGCTGGCAGACCTGTTCGAGGACCTCCCCGAGGCCGGCGACCTGGACAAGCCCAAGCTGGTGTTCTTCCTCGACGAAGCCCACCTGCTGTTCAACGGCGCCAGCAAAGCCTTCCTGGCCGCCATCACCACCACGGTCCGGCTGATCCGGTCCAAGGGCGTGGGCATCTTCTTCGTCACCCAGACACCCAAGGACGTCCCCGCCGATGTCCTGGGCCAGCTGGCCAACCGGGTCCAGCACGCCCTGCGCGCCTTCACCCCCGAGGACGCCAAAGCCCTCAAGGCCACGGTGTCCACCTTCCCCCTCAGCGACTACGACCTCGAAGAGACGCTGACCTCGGCGGGCATCGGCGAGGCCGTCATCACCGTCATGAACGAGAAGGGCGCCCCCACTCCGGTGGCGCTCACCCGGCTGCGCGCCCCGGAATCCGTCATGGGCCCCAGCGAGGACGCCCTGGTGCGCAGCACCGTGGCGGGTTCGGCGCTGCTGGGCAAGTACGGAACCGCGGTGGACAACCCCTCCGCCTACGAAAAACTCAACGGCAAGGCAGCTGCCCCCACAGGACCGGCGGCATCTGCACCTCCTGCCGGCGCGCCTGCCACCGGGGCAGCTTCCGCCGGTACTTCGGGTGCGCCCGGCGCGTACGACGTTGACGCCGAGGCCCGCCGGATCGAGGAGGAGATCCTGGGCAGGCCCAGCAGCAGGCCCGCGCAGGCACCCGAACCCCAATACACTGAGCCCCAGTACGACGAACCGGGGGCCTCCGAGTCCAAGCCGCGGGCCAAGGCGCCCCGGACACGCCAGTCCCAGCCCCGCCAGCCGGAGCCGCAGCCGCAGCCGCAGCCGGGCGGCATGATGGGTGACCTTGGCGGAGTCCTCGGCGGCGCCCTGGGCGGCGGGCTGAAGAGCATGGCGCGGTCCATGGGGACGCAGTTGGGCCGCGAACTGCTCCGCGGAGTGTTCGGAACCTCGTCCCGGCGCCGCCGCCGCTGACCCTGCCCTTGGTGTCCCGGGCCTCAGCCAAGGCTCCTGTCGGCCCGGATCCTGGGCGCCGCCGTCGGGCGTTACGTAGGTGGTGTCCGCCGGATTAGGGGGACACCAACTTTAGAGTGCGTCCGCACTGACGTTACTGTGTAGAACGTGCAGATGAGTCAAGCGTTGGTGAGGATCGCGGCCGGATGGCTGCTGGGCCTCATGCTTGCCGTCGCCGCAGCCATTGTGGCCATCAACGTGGTGAACAATACTGTTGCCAGTCCGCAGCAGCCGGTCAGGGAATACCTGGACGCGCTCAAGAGCGGGGACGGCGGGCGTGCGTTGGGGATCCTGCGGGCCGCAGTTCCGCCCAGCAACGCCGCCATGCTGGACGGCAGCGGGTTGCAGACCGCGGCCTCCCGCGTCACCAATGTGTCCATCGGGGACCCGCAGGAACGCCCGGGGAACCAGGTGATGGTGCCCATGGAATACACCATCGACGGCAGCCGGCTGCACACCGAATTCCTCCTGCAGAAGACCGGTACCGAGTGGCTGTTCTTCAACACGTGGGCATTCGTCCCGTCGCGGCTGCCCACCGTTGATATCACCGTGGTCAATGGCAACGAGGCCGTGGTGAACGGTGTTCCGGTGAACATGCCCAACGGCCGCAATTCCTTCGCCGTGTTCTACCCGGGCGAGTATGAGGCCTCCCTGGATGGGCAGTACTTCTCGGCCCCCGCCACTCGTGCCACGGTCACCGCCAAGGACGCCCCGGTGGCGCCGCTGAACCTGCTGACCCAGGCCACGGACAAGCTGAAGAACGATGTTGCCGCCAAGGTCAGGGAATTCCTGGACGGCTGCGCGGCCGAGGCCGTGAAGGAACAGAAGCTTCAGCCGGACTGCCCCTTCTATTACGCCAGCAACAACCGGGTCCAGGACGGCACTATCCGCTGGACCGTCACCGAGTACCCGGGGGTATCGGTGGAGCCATTCGACGGCCGATGGGTAGTGTCGCCGCTGGACGGCAAAGCCAAGGTTGAGGCACTCCAGCAGAACGCCTTCACCGGCGCCTGGTACCCACTGGACGCCGAGGTGGACTTCAGCTTCACCACCCGCCTGGACGTCTCCGGTGACACGGTCAAGGTCACCCCGCAGCTGAGCTTCTAGCCTGCGGCCTGTGCAGTGCGCGTCACGCAGGGCACGCTTTCAGCAAAGGCTGGTGCCACAACCCTTGATTTCGCGGGTCCCGGCCGCTTCCGGCTGTCCGAAAGCGTGCTTCGCGTGACGCCACCCTTGGACTACCGTCGCCGTCTGAGAACGGCAAGCACCTGCTGCACCATTTCGTGGGGCCGGTGCACCACGTCCGCATAGGAATACCGCAGGGCCGTGTACCCCTGGATGGCCGATTCATTATTCCGGCGGTGATCCTTCTGGACCTGCTTCCACTCGGCATGATGCCGTCCATCCAGTTCCACCACCAGCCATCCGTCCAGCAGCAGATCAACATAACCAACCCTTTCCAGGTACACCTGCGCCTCCACGGAGATTCCGGCCTGCCGGAAATATGTCCGGGCCAGCGTCTCCAGGAGGGAGTCCGCCCCGGTATCCACCCAGTCGAGAACAGCCCTGGCTCTCCCGTTCCGCTTTCCAGGCAGCCGCTGGCGCAGGAAATCAACTGTCATCTCCCCGCGCGAAACCGCGGATTCCACCATGACCAAGGACTCCGCGAAGGACAGGCACCGCAGGGCATGGATCGGGACATCTGCCAGGGCGGCCACCGGCTGGAACCGGGAGGGCGGAAGCAGGAGCCCGGCGTGGTGGACCGAGCCACTAAGCACTGCCTCCTGCCGGCGGTGATAAACGTGGCGGCGTCCGTCGGAGGGCAGGGACCACAGATCGTAGGCAGCCGCAGCGCTTGAACAGGTCAGCAACTCGCGGTTTCGCAGCACGGCAACCAGGTCCGGAGGCGCCGTCGGAAGCGCGTAAAGCCCCCGGTCGGGCTGCAGCACTCCTGCCCGCATTGCCCGACGGAGGGCGGCGTCATCCACACCCAGCCGGGCAAGGGCAGGCCTCCGCGCCGCTCCGCCGCAAACTTCCAGGGCTTTGAGGACATCCATGCGGCAATGCTGGCCGCTACGGTGCCCGTGCTGACAGCGTGCTCCGGCGGCATGTGGATATCGGCGGTATTGGGGGCGTCACGCAGAGCACGCTTTCGGGGCTCCCAAAGAATCCTGTGCCCGGATTTCCGGGATTGCCGGCTGGCAGCAAACGCAAAAGGCTGCTTCCCGTGACGCGAAGCCACGGGAAGCAGCCAGTTAGGCAGGACCTTCGCCGGGTCAGTCCATCCCGCGCAGGTCCAGGACCAGTTCGGTGTCGCCGTCGGCCTGCAGGACCACGGGGATGCCCCAGTCCTGCTGGTACAGGTGGCACGCGGCGTGGTCCGGGATCTCACCGTCCTCTGTTTCGGGGCCGTCGCAGGCCGCGGCGCGCGCGGTAATGTGCAGCACGCCCTCGGGAACGTCCGGGGACAGCTCCAGGGTGCGGAGGAGGCCCACGGAGGTGCCGCCGCCGGACACCAGCAGCTCCGGCGGCGTTGAGGAGATCTTCAGCTGCGTGGGATCGCCCCAACGGTCGTCGAGCTTCTGCCCGGTGGGAGCCGTGAAGCGGACGGTCAGGTCCAACGTGCCGGGCGCAACGGGACTCTTGGGCCGGTGGGTCTGGGACGCACCCTCATCCACCTGCTGCGCTTCCTTGGGGATGGGCACGTACACCAGCTGGTGCTTGTTGGCCTCGACCACCACCAGGAGGGGCTCGGAGCCGGCGGACTGGGTGTGGTCCACAATCACGTCCGACGGCTCGGCAAGCCCGCGGGCCAGCGTGGACACGGTGCCGGTTGCGGGGTCGTAGCGGCGCACGGCTCCGTTGTAGGTGTCCGCGATCGCCACCGAGCCGTCGGGCAGGACGGTCACACCGAGCGGGTGCTGCAGGCGGGCTTCAGCGGCGGGGCCGTCGCGGAAGCCGAAGTCGAACAGGCCCTTGCCCACGGCGGACTCCACGGTGATGGACGCATCGTCGGCAATGACCAGCTTGCGGAGCGCCGAGGTTTCGGAATCCGCCACCCAGATGTTGCCGTCCGCATCCTCGGCCAGGCCGGAGGACTGGGCGAACCAGGACTCGTGGGCGGGACCGTCGAGGAGCCCTTCCAAGCCGTTGCCGGCGATGATCGAAACGGCGCCGGTGACGGGGTCGAAGCTGAAGATCTGGTGCGTGCCGGCCATGGCCACCACCACCGCATTGAGCTTGCGCGACCACACCACATCCCAGGGCGAGCTCAGCGCAACATCCAGCGGGTCAGTGCCCAGGGAGCCGCTGAAGCCGGCGCCGTCCTCGTCCACACGCGCCGGGCCGGTTTCCAGCAGGCGCTGGATGCCGTTGCCGGCCAGGGTGGAGGCCTTGCCGTCCGTGAGGGACAGTCCACGCAGGCGGTGGTTGACGGAGTCGGCAATCACGACGTCGTAGCCCGCCTTGGCTGCCACGTCTTCCGGGAGCAGGACCAAGCCCTGGGGCTCGTTGAACTGTGCGCTGGCGCTGTCCCCCGCGGCGGGTCCGTCAGCGTAGCCCTTGGTGCCCGAGCCGAAGGTGGCCAGGACTGTTTCGAAGTCGGTGCCGAGTTCCACGAGGCGGTGGTGGCCGGTGTCGGTGACCAGCCAGGAACCCTTCTCCGCAGCAGCGGAAGCCGCTGCACCTGCGGGCGTGCCGCCGTCGGCCGTTCCAGCCGTGGATCCGCGTCCCGGCGGGAGGAAAAGTGCCTTGCCGGGGAAGCGCAGGGTGCCGGACGTTGCCTCGGGCGCCACGTACGGGCCGGAGCCGCGGTGCAGGGTGCCCTTGGCCTCGTGCTCGGCGATCAGTTCGGGGATCAGCACCGCGAGTCCGTCCGCGTGGCCCTCACCGGAAAGGTGCGCCACGATGTAACCCTCGGGGTCGATGACCACCAGGGTGGGCCACGCACGGGCGGTGTACGCCTTCCAGGTGTCCAGCTCGGGGTCGTCCAGGACCGGGTGGTGGATCTCGTAGCGCTCCACGGCTGCCGCCAGCGCCACCGGGTCCGCCTCGTGTTCAAACTTGGGCGAGTGGACTCCCACAGTGACCAGCACGTCCGAGTACTGCTGCTCGAGCGGCCGCAGTTCATCGAGGACGTGCAGGCAGTTGATGCAGCAGAAGGTCCAGAAGTCGAGGAGCACGATCTTGCCGCGCAGGGCTTCGAGGTCCAGGGACTTGCCACCGGTGTTCAACCAGTTGCGGCCCACCAGTTCGGAGGCCCGGACCCGGGCATGGGTGCGTACGGTTTCGCTCATCAGCGTCCTTCCAGCTTGTTGCGTTCAGCCAGCTTGGCGTCGCGTTCGGCCAATTTGGCAAACATATCGTTGTAAGCGGTCAGATCGGCGTCGTTATTCCTGTCCGCCGCGCGGTCCACCCGTTTGGTCTCCCGCTGGTCCGACCTGGACCACATGACGGCGACGCCGATCGCCACCAGCAGCGTGGGCACCTCGCCGATGCCCCAGGCAACCGCGCCGCCGGCCTGCTGGTCCAACAGCGCCGACGGCCCCCAGGTACGGCCCAGGTTGCCGAAGTAGTCCGCTGCCATCAGGCCGGTGCCGCCCATGATGGACACACCGAAGAAGGCGTGGAAGCCCATGGTGGCCAGGAGGAGCAGCAGCCGCATGGGGTACGGGGCCCGGCGCGGCAGCGGGTCCGTACCGATCATGCTCAGCACGAAGATGTATCCGGTGAGCAGGAAGTGCAGGTTCATCAGTTCGTGGCCCACGTGCTCGCGCATGGCGAAGCCGAACAGGTCCGAGTAGTAGAACAGGATGATGGAGCCGGCAAAGTTGGCAGCCGCGAACAGCGGGTGGGTGACCAGCTGCGAGAACTTCGAGTGGACGAAGACCAAGAGCCACTCGCGGGAGCCGCGGGAGCCGTCGCCGCGGGCGGGCAGGGCACGCAGGGCCAGGGTCACCGGCGCACCCAGCACCAGGAAGATCGGGGCCACCATGGTCAACGCCATATGGTCCACCATGTGCGCGGAGAACAGGATGCGGCCATAGACCGACGGCGGCCCGGACGTGATGTAGGTCAGCACCACCAGGCCGATGACCCAGTTCACGGACCGGAACCACTGCCAGGAGTCTCCGCGCCGGCGGACCTTGGCAACGCCCAGGAAGTAGGTGACCAGGCCGAAGAGGGCCACGCCCACCCAGATCCAGTCCAGGCGCCACTCAGTGAGCCAGCGTTCCGGCGTGAGCTCAGGCGGCAGCTCGTAGCCGCTGAGGATGAAGGCCGGTGAGGCGTTGGGCGCCAGTTCCGTTGGCTGTGGCGGGGCTGAACGGCCCAGGGCCACCGCGATGCCGGACGTGGCGCCCATGATCAGCAGCTCCGCGAGGACCAGTTGCCACAGCACCCGCCGTGAGGACATGGTGGCTCCCTTGCGGCCCAGCTGCGGGATGACCCACTGCCGGTGCATGAAGCCGATGCCGCCGAGGACCACTGCCGCTGCCGTCTTGGCCAGGATCAGCTGCCCGTAGGCGGAGCCGAAGAGATCCGGCCAGCTGGTCACGCGGATGCTGGCGTTGATGATTCCGGAAGCGAAGACCAGGACAAAAGCGAAGCCGGCCAAAGTGGAGAAGCGGCGCAGGGTGGGCTCGGTGATGTCTGCTGCTGCCCCGGGTTTGCTGCCTGTCAGAATGCCGGACAGGAGGGCGAGGATGATGATGCCGCCCATCCAGGTGCTGACCCCCACCAGGTGCAGGCCGAGGGAGTTGATGGCACCCTCATGGTCCGACGAGCTGGAGGAGTGGCCGATCAGGGCCGTGGGTACCAGGCCGATGAGAGCCAGGATGAGGGTCAGGGCCAGGCCGCCGAGGGACCGGACGCCGAACAGGGCGGTTGTCACCACTGCGGCAATGATGGTGACGGCGAGCCAGGCCCGGCCCGTATCGATGTCCGTCATGAAGTAGACCAGTGCCTGCGTAAAGGCGGGATCGCCGGACAGCCCCTGACCGGCCACGTCGGCGTAGGTGAGCACCAGGACCGCGATGGCGGACAAGGTCCACACCGCGCCCGCAGCGGCAGCCACAGCCAGCGCGCGGGTGAACGCGGGATGTTCGGGCGCCCCGTTGCCGGCGGGAGTCTCACGGTCCCGGCCACGTGGGTTCGGGTTCTTGAGGTTCTTCGGGAGGATGCCGACGGCGAAGATCAGGCCGCCGACGACGGTCGCCAGGGACACGTTGTGGATGGCCTTGCTGATGGGCAGCCCCCAGCGGACCAGGGCTCCGGGATCAGCGACGCTGCGGGCCGCTGCTGCACCGGAAAAGATCAGTGCTGCTGCGAGGCCCAGGAAGAGCGCTGCCAGGCCTGCCAGCTGCCAGGGCACCGGGATCCCGCGGCTTCCGGCGTCCCGGACCGCAGCTCCCTTGCCAGGATTGGTCTGGGGCGGGGTGGAACGTGGTTTTGCGGCAGAAGACACCATTCCATTGTCCGCTACGCCTGCCCGGGCGGCGAATCCGGGTTAAACGCCAAGGAGCGGCAACCCGTGGGGTTGCCGCTCCTGTTCCAGCCGGCTGCGCGCCGGCCGGGAATAGGCTCTACTTCTTGGAGACTGCAGCCTTCAGCTTGGAGCCGGCAGTCAGCTTGACGCTGTGGCCTGCTGCGATCTGGATGGTTTCGCCGGTCTGCGGGTTGCGGCCGGTGCGGGCTGCACGGTCGGTGCGCTCGACGGCGAGCCAGCCCGGGATGGTGATCTTCTCGCCGGCGGCGACAGAAGTCTCGAAAACCTCGAACAGTGCGTCGAGGACGGAGTTGACGGCAGCCTGGCTGGTGCCGGCCTTGCCAGCTACCTCTGCAACAAGT
The DNA here is from genome assembly GCF_040702325.1 of Pseudarthrobacter sp. 902506025. Lineage (NCBI taxonomy): Bacteria > Bacillati > Actinomycetota > Actinomycetes > Micrococcales > Micrococcaceae > Pseudarthrobacter > Pseudarthrobacter sp. 902506025. Next base: position 411 of record NZ_JBFBKW010000019.1, on the reverse strand, counting down.
TCACTACGGTTCTTAGCCATTGATGTCCTCCTGGACGGTTCTGATTCTGGAGCCTGCACACGGCATGCGCGCAGGCCACTGTTCGAAAACTTACCAGCTTGGGCGGTTCCGGGCCGCAAATTCCGCGTGTTTCCGCCATTTTTTGAGGTTAATCACCGATTCTTCGGCCGTTTTCACCCTCGTCAACGCATCACGGGCACCAGCAGCACCGCGGTCCATGCTCGGCTGGCAGGTAAGTACGACGGCGGCTGGCACCTCCCAGCCACGGCCCGCCAGGCTGCACGGCCGGAAGGCCCGCGGCGTGCGGTGTTTTGTGTGTTAAATGTGGGAGGCCCCAACCGTGTGGTTGGGGCCTCGACCATTAATAGTTGTTCCGGCGGTGACCTACTCTCCCACACCCTCCCGGGTGCA
>NZ_JBFBKW010000018.1:0-39341 GCF_040702325.1 Pseudarthrobacter sp. 902506025 | reverse complement strand
CGGCTTCGAGATAGGAGGCAGACTCCAGCACATCCGGGGCGGCCAGGGAAACGGCCGCGAGCCGGGCCGCCAACCCAGCCAGGAGGTCCTGGTGGGCAGGGCCTGTGGCGCGGTGCTGTGAAGCCTCCCCTGGGACCGCATGAAGGTGGGCCGGGCGCGGCAGCCAGCTGCCGGCGTCGTACGCTTTCCCGCCGTACGCCGCACCTAGATGCTCCCCAATGGCCTCCATAACCACACTCTGCCAGCCACCCCTGACAATGAAGAGACCCAAAGACCCCTATGTGGAAAACGTGGGCGGCGGACCTCAGCCCGCGGCGGCGGTTGACCCGGCACGGGCCGCTGAGGGTTCCTTCTGCCACGGCCAGCGCCCGGTGATTTCCAGCTCCAGGGAAAAGCTGAGGAACGTCCTGATCAGCACGATGATGGCCAGCACCCCGACGCTGGCGAACGTAGGCGTGACGGCAACGGTGCGGATGATGTCGGCAGCGACGAGCAGTTCCAGCCCCAGCAGAATGGATCTGCCCAGCAACTGCCGGTAGGAGCGGTAGAAACTCAGCTTTTCAGCACCTGGCGGAAGAAGCCGGGGCTGATGGCCACGGATCGCCAGCGGGAGGGAGACCACCGCGCCGATCACCATCACAGCAACTCCGGCGAAGTCGACCAGCTGCCCAACCGTCTCAATAATCTGCCGGAATTCCATGCCCTGCCTCAACTCAGGCCAAGGCCCGCTGGGCGGGCCGTGGCAGTGGTCAGGGGACGGCGGACGCACTCACGGATGGCGGACGCCGTTCCCCGCTATAACGTCCTTGTACCCTTCCCGGAATGTCGGAAACGAGAAGGAAAATCCCGCGCTGCGGAGGAGACCGTTACGGCAGCGCTTGTTGCCCCCGCGGGCAGGTCCTGCGTCACCCACCTTGGGCTCAGGGAAACCAAGTTCAGCTGCCAGGAATCGCAACACCGCGCCGAGGTCGGCCGGCTCATTGTCCACGCCGATGTATACGGGGCCCGGTACAGCTGCCATTCCGGCAAGGTGCACGATGGCAGCCGCGGCGTCGTCGCGATGGATCCGGTTGGTGTAGCGCACGTCTTCAGGGATCACGGCAGAGCCCGTCTTCACCTGGTCAATCAGGCGCGTCCGGCCCGGCCCGTAGATGCCTCCCAGCCTGAGTGAGACGCCGGCCGTGCGGGTCCCCGAGAGCCTGGCTTGCAGAAGCCCCTCGGCTTCCAACAACACCCGGCCGGAAAACCCGCCCGGCTCCGCGGTGGTGGACTCATCCACCCAGCCCCCACCCGCGTCCCCGTATACGGCAGTGGAGGACACAAAGATGATCCGCTCCGGCGACACCTGGTCACGCTTCAGGGCATCAAGGACATTTTCCAGCCCGCGTACATACGCAGCGCGGTATGCCTCCTCGGTAGGGGAGTCAGCAGCAACAGCGATGACGACGGCGGTGGTGTCCGCGGGGACGGGCGGCAGGTCTTTCGATCCCAAGTCAGCCGCGACACCTTCGATGGCCGCCGGCAGCTTGGCGGGGGAGCGGCGCCAGCCCACAACCCGGTGGCCCAGGGCAGCAAACCGCAGGCCCGCCTCGGTGCCCAGGTCCCCACACCCCGCCAACAGAACCGTCATGGCCTACGGTGCCTCTACCGGAAAGAACACGCGGGGATCCTGCAGCAGGGCAGGGTACGCGAATGCCGAGCGGTCAATGATCTCCGTGACTTCGAAATTCCTGCCGAAACGGCCGTCATCGAGCGTAAGGGGGCGCCCAACCACCTGTCCGACGGCGAACCTGGCCCCGTTCTCGAACGGAACAGCAACCGGCGTTTTTCCCGGAAGGGTCCGGAAGGCCTCCTCCTGCGCCAGGCGCTTACGGGTGGGCTTCTTCATCTGCGGCCTGGGCGCCGCCTTCTTGGGGGCCCGGGAAGGCCGGCGGGAGCCATCCTCCACGTAGACGGGAGAGTAGCCGTCGTCCCCGGCCGCCGCCGCGGCGGCAGCAGCAGCCCGGTTCACCGGCGGAAGCGCCACGGTGGTAAGGGACTGGGGGTCGACGTCGTCGTGCGGCTCGCGCAGGATCCACAGAATGTCCCCTTCCGGCTCCTGCGGCAGGAATTCGTGCCGCGGATCCGGCCAGACGTAGTCCATATCCGGGACCGCGTCCGGGAAAACGCGGGTATAGAACTTGGGCTCCTTGTGCACCAGCTTGGAACGGTGGCTCAAGTGGAAGTCGGGGTCCCCGAGCCACGGCGGCATCACGATTTTGGCGGCGTAGTCAGGGTGGGCTGCCTGCGGCGCGAACTCCGCGATGTTCGCGCGGGTGTTGTCCGGGTGGCCGCGCTCGATCCATTCGTCCGCCATGGCCAGGCCATACATGGTGAGGGCGGGAACGTGGCCCATCCACATCCGGATAGCGGGATGGGTCTGCCAGCCGTACTCCGGAATCACCAGGGCGCGAAGGGTTTGCAGCGCTTCAACCCGCTGCTTGCCCAGCCGTGCGGTGTCCAGGGCTTTGGCGCTTTCGCGGAAGTCAGGGTACGGGAGGAAGGTTTGCATCTATTCAGTCTGACGGCATGCGCCGGATGTTCCAATTACAGTGCGCAGGACCACTTGAGGCAGTGCGACCTGTCCAAATAATGGACGCCTGCATACGGCTTTCAGGTTAAACCACTAAGATCACCGCAACCACCCCCGCGTTTTGGAAGCTCTCTCATGACATCTACACCTGACAAAGCCGTCGACCACGCCCGCACCGCGCTGCCCCGCTACGGGCAGATGCTGGGCCCGGAAGCCCAGGGAATCCTGGTTCTGGACGAGTTCATTATCGATCCCGCCGCCGCGCGCAAGGATCAGCACCGGTTCCGCGATGGCATGGCTGCCGTCGCCAGGACGGTCCGCCGCATCGCCGCCCTCCGGGTGGTCATCGCGCTCGTGGCCATTGGAAACCTGCCCCTGTTCCTGCTCTCAAGCGGCTGGTGGATCTACGGCGTCTCGCTGACCCTCGTGGTTGCAGTGCACACCGCCGTGACACTGCTCAACCGGCACGAGCCGCGGCTCAAGCAACGCTCCGCGCTGGAACTGCACATGCACCGGGAACGCAGCGCCAACTACCGGCAGCTGCGCGACGCGGTCAAGTACATGATCGACACCCCCAGCCGGATGAACGAGCACCTCTACCTGGAGCTGCTGGCTGTCAAGCGGGTTGCCCTGAATCTGGCACATGGCACCGTCGCCTTGCTGGACACCAGCGACGATTCCGCCTGGAAGGTGCGGATCGTCCGCGAGCTCCCCGCCAGCTGACCGTCCGGTCCCTGCCGCCCAAGGCGGCAGGGGCTGACTGATTAAAGTACGACGCCGGCACATCCCTTATGGGGGTGTGCCGGCGTCGTTCTTTGGTCGACGGAATTTGTCTATCGCCGACCTGTCTGTGGCGCCTGTGAATGGGCGCGGCGGCCGCAGCCGCTGGTGCAACGTCCCCAGTTATTAGGCGGGGAGCTGGATGACCTGTCCCTCGAACACGAGGTTCGGATCCGAAATGGTGTCCAGGTTTGCGTCGGCAAGGTGCTGCCAGCCGCCCTGGATGCCGAGCTTCTGGGCCACGATGCTCAAGGTGTCCCCGGCCTGCAGGGTGTAGGTCTCGCCGCTGAGGGGAACCGAAGTGGCATGCCGCGGCGCAGGTGCCTGCTTGACCGGAGCGCTTTGGACCGGCGCGCTCTGAACCTGGGTGCTCTGCACGGGGGCGCTCTGAACGGGGGCACTCTGGACCGGTGCTCCGCCGCCGCCGCTCAGTCCGAGCTGCGACGAGCAGGACGGCCAGGCGCCCCAGCCCTGGGATGCCTGCACCCGCTCGGCGACAGCGATCTGCTGTTCACGGCTGGCGTTCTCCGGGGAACCGGTTCCGCCATAGGCTGACCAGGTGCTGGAGGTGAACTGCAGGCCGCCGGAGAAGCCGTTGCCCGTGTTGGTGGACCAGTTCCCGCCGCTCTCGCACTGGGCGAGTGCATCCCAGGTGGAGGTGGGGGTCGCTGCGTTGGCCGCCGTGGCTGAGAGGGCCAAACCTGCCGCGGAGACGGCGGCCAGGGTGACTCCGCGGCGTGCGGCAGTACGGAATTTGGTGTTTTTCATGATGGTGATGCTCCTGAAGGCCACCAGCGCTGGTTCCGTCCCCGGAGATCGTCGCGCCACTGCCCGCCCCTGACGAATAGAGGTCACTATCGGTGGCTGCCGCTGGGCAGTTCTGGTGAAGGCAGCACCGGGCAATCAAGAAGCCCGCCGAACGGGCATGCATTTCACGCTAGGACATCGTTTGGGCGTTATCAAATCGAGATTCCGGCAGGCGTGTTGAGTGGGCCATGGCACGCTCCACGGGTTGGACCATTCCGCTTCCAGAGGCCCGGGCAGGCGCGAAACCGGGTGGGGCACTATCCTGACCGGATGGACAACTTTCCCGGCGGCAGCACCATGCCCGAAACCGAAACGGACTTCGCGGAACCTGCGGTCCCTGCCAAGCCCCTCCCGGTGGCCGAACTGCACCTGCACATTGAGGGCACGCTGCAGCCCGAGCTCATCTTCGCCCTGGCCGAACGCAACGGCCTTGCGCTGCCGTACTCGAGCCTGGAGGAACTGCGCGAAAAGTACGAGTTCACAGACCTGCAGTCCTTCCTGGACCTCTACTACGCCAACATGGCCGTGCTGCGGACCGAGCAGGACTTCGCGGACATGACCCGGGCATACCTGGAGCGGGCTGCTGCCGCCGGCGTCCGGCACGCGGAAATCATGATGGACCCGCAGGCGCACGTATCCCGCGGGATTCCCCTGGAGGCCTGCGTCCAAGGTGTCGCCTCTGTCCTTGCCACGTCGGAGGAGGACTACGGCATCTCCACCATGCTGATCGCTGCATTCCTGCGTGACCTCCCGGAGGACTCCGCCCTGGAAGTCCTGGATCAACTGCTGGCCATGAACGCTCCGATCGGTGCGATCGGCCTGGACTCGGCCGAAGTGGGCAACCCGCCTTCCAAGTTCGAGCGGCTGTACGGGAAGGGGCGTGAAGCGGGCCTGCGGCTGACGGCCCACGCAGGGGAGGAGGGCCCCGCGTCGTACATTATCGAAGCCCTGGACGTCCTGGGCGTGGAACGGATCGACCACGGCATCCGCTGCATGGACGATCCCGACCTGGTGGAGCGCCTCGTGGACGCACGCATGCCCCTGACGGTCTGCCCCCTGTCCAACGTCCGGCTCCGCGCCGTGGACACCCTCGCCGATCATCCCTTGCCCGCCATGCTGGCAGCCGGCCTGAATGTCTCGGTCAATTCCGACGACCCCGCGTACTTCGGCGGGTACGTGGATGACAACTTTGCGCAGCTCACCGCGGTGTTCGACCTCTCCGATTTCGACAAGGCACGCCTGGCCGCGAACTCCATCCACTCCTCCTTCGCGTCGGAGGAGCGGAAGGCGGAACTGCTGGCGGAATTGAACGGCAGGGAAGTGTCCGACTGAACCCCGCTGTGTCGGGCGCAACAGCGGTGCTTTTTGCCCGGTAAACTAGGTGCCGCAGGCGTGTCCGGGGAGTGCAGGGCGGCACCCATGCCAGCGCTTCGAGGGTTATGCAGACAGCCCTTACCCGAGACCTCCGCCTCACTTGCGGCACCATCCGCTTCACAGTCGGTCACGACACGCAGAGTTAACCAATTAAAGTCGCGCGATTTAATGGGCAGTTGGCAAGATGCCTAAGACCGATCGCTTTTATATAAGGGGAATCATGGCCAAGTCCACCGCAGAAAACACCTACCTTCGACTCAAGACCGTCCTGGATGTCCTGACCGAAGGCGTGTGGTCCGGCGATGCACTGAATGCGGGCCAGGTCCTGGCGGAGGCAACCGCCCGCGTGCCCTTCACCGACCATGAGGCCGAACTCCTCAGCGGCGGCATCCCGCGCGGCCACAAGACCCTCACCTCGGCCACCGCCAAGCTGGTGAAGGCCGGCTGGCTGATCAAGGGCCGCACCGGCTGGACCATCACCGAGGACGGCATGCGCGCCACGGTCGCCTTCCCGGACGCTGACACCTTCGCGGCGGCGCTCGACGCCGGTACTCCCGTCCCTGCCGACACCCCGGTCCCCACGGCTCCCGCAGGCTTTGTCCGCCCCGTCTCTGCCGCCGCGGCCACACTTGAGGTTCCGGCCAAGACGGAAGCTCCGAAGAAAACCGCCAAGAAGGCCCCGGCCAAGAAGGCAGCCTCCGTTGTGGGCAAGGCCGCCAAGGCAATCGAAGACGCCGTCGAGCCCGTGGTGGCAGCCGTCCGCAAGGGCAAGACGCCCGCGAAGGACAAGGCCGCTGCTGCACCTGCTGCCGATGTTGCTGCCGAACCGCTGGAGGGTCCGGACGTCGAAACCCTGCCGCAGCCCGAAGCCGTGGCCCTGGCCGGCGACTTCAACACCATCCTGGGTGCACCCGAGAACTGGGCGCCGCAGTATGACGAGGCACAGATGGAGTTCGACTTCCTGGACCAGCTGTGGAAGAAGAGCGCCGAGCTTCCCGCCGGCTTCTACACGTTCAAGATCGCACTCAACCGCTCGTGGACTGAGAACTACGGCGCTTTCGGCACCTTCGATGGCCCCAACCACGAGCTGCACCACACCGGCGGCACCGTGACCATCCGTTACAACCACGCCACCCGCGACATCACCATCAACTAGCCCTTACGCAGCCCCGATCGGGTCGCAGTAACCGTCTCCCGGGTTGAGGGACGCGGTTACTGCGACCCGATGGGGGCAGCAAGGTTTGGAGAAGGAGCACCATGGGCAGGCACGCGGGCTCAGCGCACGATTCGGCGCGGGGCGGTTCGGCCCAGGATGCTGTCCGCCTGGACGCCCGGGTGTTCGGGATGGTCCAGGGTGTGGGCTTCCGCTACTGGACCATGGGCACCGCGGAGGAACTTGGATTGTCCGGCGAGGTGAGCAACCTCGCCGACGGTTCGGTGTCGGTCATTGCCGAAGGCGCCGAACCGCAGGTCCGGAAACTGCTGGACTGGCTCAAGTCGGACCGGACCCCTGGGCGGGTGGAGCGGGTTGAGTCCGGCTTTTCAGCTGCCCAGGGGACCTTTGGCGGATTCCGGGCGCACTGACGGCACCGTTTCTGTGCGGCTACTCTCGGGGGCTTAGGCCGATGAAGGCGCCAAGTTCTTCCAGCGCCGCGGGTTTGTGCGGCATGTAGCTGGTGAGCTCCGGGGAGCGGATGATCACGGCACGCCATTGTCCGCGGGATACGGCCACGTTGATACGGTTCCGGTTGAGCAGGAATTCCGCACCGCGGGGGGCCTCGGCCACCGCGGAGCACGCCATGGAGACCAGCACCACCGGAGCTTCCTGGCCCTGGAATTTGTCCACAGTTCCCACCCGCACCTCCGGCAGGCCGGCCTCTGCCAAATGCTTACGGATCAGATGGACCTGGGCGTTATAGGCAGCAACCACCAGCAGGTCCTGCTGCTCGAGGGGACGGGCCTCGCTCTCCGGGCCGCAGGTCCACTTCAGGCCAAGATGGCGGCGGGCCTGGCGCACAACTTCCGCCGCCTCCTCCCGTGACGCTGTGGTGTTGCCCGCGTGGTTGACCAGGACCGTCTCCACGCCCGGGGCCAGCTGCTCCAGTTCGCGGAGGGACGCGGCAGGAGCGGAACGCAGCTTTCCTTCATAGCTGAGATTGGACACCGCCCGGCACAGCTCCGGATGCATGCGCCATGTATCTGCCAGGAAGTACCCAAGGCTGGCGGGCAGGGTAGCGTGGCCGGCGGCAAGCCAGCCGAGAGCGGATTCATCCACGGGTTCGGGGTGCGTGCCCTGTGTAACCTGCGGGAGCTGCTGCGGGTCGCCCAGCAGGAGCAGCCGCGTGGCTGCCACAGAGACCGCCAGGGTGTTGGCCAGCGAGAACTGGCCTGCCTCGTCAATGACCAGAAGATCCAGTGACCCTGCCGGGACTTCCTTGCCGGTCACAGTCCATGCCGTGCCCCCGACCAGGCATCCGCCCGGCGACGCCAGCAGCCGGGCCACATCGCCTTCCGCCGTATGGTTCCAGGGAACCTGGTGTGGAGCGGCCAGTTTCTTGCCCACCACCTGCGGATCCACTCCACCGGTTTCAATGGCCCGGCAAAGCAGGTTTTCCACCACGTTGTGCGACTGGGCCACCACGCCGATTTTCCATCCCTGGGCTACCAGCCTGCCGATCACATGGGCACCCACGAACGTCTTGCCTGTCCCCGGCGGCCCCTGGACGGCCAGATAGGAATGGTCCAGGTCCTGCAGCGACTCGGTGATCGCCCGTGCATAGTCAGCGGTGCCGTCCTCACCAGGCAGCACTTCGGCTGGTCCTTGCCGGGAGCGGAACCGCGGCGGCAGCTTCCGCAGGATGTCCAGGCCCGGCTGCGCGGGGAGGGACGGCACGGAAGAGCCGACAGCCTGGGCAATCGCCGCGATGGCGGCTTCAATACTGGCGGTCGCGAGGGGCTGGTCCTCGGTGAGGGCCACCGGCAGGTGCGGGTAGGCGCGGAACTTTCCGGTCTCCCGCTCCGCAATGGTGATCAGGTGTTCCGGGCTGTCCGGCGCCGCTTCCAGCTCACTGATCCTGGTCCCGAACGTGAATGCCCGCGCACCGGACGCGGCCGGCGGATCGGTCATGCCATCGGGTCCAGGCGCGTCATACAGGCGGCACCAGCTGGAGTCGGGGCGGAAATCTGAGCCCTCGGTCATGGTTCCCCGGAGCTTGAGTATCCGTGTGCGCATCCGTTCCCGGGGCTTTGCCAGGGCCCAGTCCGACACAACTTCCGCCGAGGACACAACGAACACGTTCCGTTGGTCGGACCAGTTGTCCAGCGGTGCCTCGACCCGGTCGAAATGCTGCCACCAGAACTGCTTGCGCTCGCGGCGGTGGTATCCGGTGGCGGCGGCAACCATGGCGATGGCGCGCTCGTCGTCGGTCCACGGACGGTTGTCCGGCAACGCTGCAAGGTACTCCCGCAGCCTGGTTTCCTCAGGCGACTCACCGGCGTGGGCTGAACCGTCACCGGCAGTTCCCTCGCCGGCCGCTGACAGCACCTGCCCGGCCAGAGTGGCCTGTCCGCCCGCAGCATCCACCGCTCCCAGTGCGTCCTGGCTTGGCTCTCCGGGGACACCGGCTTGTTGGCCCAGCTGAAGCAACCAGTCCCGGAGCCGGAGGGTGGAGAGGCAGTCGTACTGGTTGTAGTCCGAGATCGAGGCGAGGATGGCGTCGGCATCGTCCTGCCGCCCGTCATCACGGGCGGCGCAGTAGGCGGCGTACGCAACCACAGAGGCCCCGGCGTCCTTGACTTCCCCGGACCGGAGGTTGTCCCCCATGTAAAGCGGTTCCAGCTTCTTGATGGAATAGGACGCTTCCGAGACCCGGATGGAGTGCCGGACCGTGGCGTACAGGTCCACCAGCAGCCCCTGCCGGAGCCAGTCGTCTACTGTGTCCTCACCGGCCTGGTGCGCCAGGGACAGGTTCCGCAGCGCCGTTTTTTCGTAGGCGGCGTAGTGGTAGACGTGCATGTCCGGGTACATGGCGCGGCGTTCCTCGACGTAATCCAGGAAGTCGAGGAAGGCGCGGCGCTCGCCGGAGCGGGAATGGGCCCAGAACGGCCGGAACACCGGATCCCCGGGGGCGCCCGGCACCGGGGCCTCTATGACACCAAACAGGTATTCGATGCCCCAGGCGCCGGTGGCGGGATCCTGCCAGAGCGGATCGCCCTCGAAGTCAAAGAAGATGTCCCCGGCACTGGGGGCAGGAAGCGAGCCGATCGTATGGTCGGAAAGGACGCTGAACGACACTGTATGCGGCTGTCCATCCTTGGTGAACGTCCGGGAACCTGCAGTCGGGTCCAGGCCAAGCTGCATCCGCGCCTGGGCGCGGAGCCTGGCCACCGAGTTCCTGGCCTCGCCGGCAGGCATGGCCGCCAGCTCGTCGATGGTGGTGATGCCGGCCCCGTGCAGCTTCCGCCGCTGGACCACGGACATGCCAGCCACCATCAGGAGATCCCTGTGAAGCTGCACCTGCTCCGCGCAGTAGTCGCAGCGTCCGCAGTGGGCGACGCCGGGCTGTTGCCACTGCACTGGGCTGTCACCGGCCCGGTGGCCGGCTGTGAGGTGGCGGAAGCGCCGGCGTCGTTCCCGGAAGACGGGCAGGAGATCCGGCAGGGAATGGCTGCTCCTGAGCCAGTCATCGCCCACCCGCGTTCCAAGTACCAGCGTGACAACCGGTGAGGGCTCCAGGCCCATCCCCAGGAGCTGGTCGCCGTAGGCGGCAAGCTGCAGCAGCGCCCCCACTTTCGCATGCCGGGCAAGTTTGGTGTCCCACACCTCGTAGCGGCCGGGACTGCCGGTCCCGGCGGCCTCGTTGACCAGGAAGTCGGCGTAGCCCAAAAATTCGCCGTCGAAAAAGGTGGCCTGGAAAACCACGTCTGCCCCGGAACGGAGGGCGAGTTCGGTTTCGGCGTGCTTGGCCTGCAGATCGCCGCGCAGGTTCTGGCCCCGGTCAAGGGAATAGACCCCTGCGCCGCGGCTGGCGTCCCATTCGCCGTACTTGGCCACCAGGCTGGCAAGCACGGTCCGCTCATGCTGGTCGCCCAACCCGCCGGCGCGTTTCTGCATCTCGTCAGCGGGAAACTCCGCCTTGGCGGTGCGGCCCAGCTTTTCGTCCAGGATGCGGAGCGCGCGGTACTCACACTCGCTGGCTGCCACCAGGTCACTGGCCGAAAAGACCAGGTCCGGCGGTGTGCCGGGTCCGGCATCCTTGCCGGCAGCGTCGAGCAGAAACACGGGGCCTCCCCAACTGTTCGCGGGCCGGAGGACGGTTCCCCTGGCCTGGGATCAAACGTAGCAAGAGGGGCTGACAAACACTCCAGCAAGCCCCGGTGCTGGCCCCGGGCAGGGCTCTTTCCAGGCGCCAAACGGAGCCGCCGGCGTCAGCCCTCCGTGGCGGCAGCCCGCACCTGGGCTTTGTCGTGCTGGTCGTGGGCGGTCCGGATCAGGTCCAGGAACTCGGTTTCATTGCGGATCAGCCGCTTGTACTTCTCGGGGAGCTTGCGGATCTGGTCCTCCTCACGGACCATCCTGGCAAAGATCTTGTCCCGCTCCGCCATGTCCGTCTCGTAGTTGAGGTCCACGTACTCGGTGGCATGCCGCCTCGCCCCCGAGACCGCGTTCTTGGCCTTGCCCTTGGGGCTGAAGACAGACGCCAGGATGGTCACCACCAGCACCCCGAGGATCACGCTGAGTGACAGGCCGGTGCTGACCTCCACCACGTTGACGTGCTCGCCGTCGTTGATGAACGGCAGGGTGTTCTCGTGCAGGGCATGCAGGATGAGCTTCACGCCGATGAAGCCCAGGATGACCGCCAGGCCGTAGGAGAGGAAGATCAGCCGGTCCAGCAGTCCGTCGATCAGGAAGAACAGCTGCCGCAGGCCCATCAGCGAGAACGCGGTGGCGGTGAAAACGACGAAGACGTTCTGGGTCAGGCCGAAGATGGCCGGGATCGAGTCCAGGGCGAACAGGATGTCCGTGCCGCCAATGGCCACCATGACCAGCAGCATCGGGGTCAGGACCCGCTTGCCGTTCTCCACTGTGAAGAGTTTGTCGCCGTCGTAATGTTCGGAGGCGGGCAGCAGTTTCTTGGCAAGCCGGACCACCAGGCCGTCGGAGTCGTCATCATGGTCTTCCGGCTTGAGCAGGTTTCCGGCCGTGAGGAGCAGGATGAGTCCGAAGATGTAGAACACCCAGGCAAAACTGTTGATCAGTGCCGCGCCCAGGAAGATGAACGCCGTGCGCGCGATCAGGGAGAACACGATGCCGAACAGCAGCACCTTCTGCTGGTCCGCGCGGGGCACCTTGAAGCTGGCCATGATGATCAGGAAGACGAAAAGGTTGTCTACTGACAATGCCTTCTCCGTGACGTAGCCGGCAAAGTATTCGGTGCCCATGTCGGCGCCCCCGAACAGCAGCACAACCAGGCCGAACACCACCGCGATGGTCACGTAGATGGCGGACCACGTGGCCGATTCCTTGAGGGAAGGGGTGTGGGCCTTGCGGACGTGGAAGAAGAAATCGAAGGCCAGCAGCCCGATGATTCCCGCAATGGTCAGGGTCCAGACATACGCAGGTACTTCCACGCGCAGGGCCTTTCGTCGGAGGGTCCTCCCAGCCTACCTAAGCGGGCTTCAGGAGTTGATGCTCCACGACGGCCGCTCGCGAAAGCGTCTTGTACCCCTCCTGCTCGAAGAGCACCGTGATGACATCGTCCTCATGCCGCATCACCAGGCCGGGGCCCCACTCCTTGTGGACCACCGTGGATTGCAGCGGGAATGGCTCGTCGGCTGCGGAAGCCGGGACCCCGCCGTCGGACTTTCTCATCTCCGCCTGGTTGGCGGCTTCGGCGCACCTGTCGCAGTTTCCGCAGGGCTCCGGAAGGTCCTCGCCGAAGTAGCCCAGCAGGAACTGCCGGCGGCAGCCGTCTGTTTCCGCGTAGGCGCGCATCATGGTGAGCCGGGACTGGTCCACGCGCTGGCGGGCTTCGGCCAGTTCGACGGCGTCCGCCACCAGCGTGGGCAGCTTTGCCTTGGACGTCAGCCGGACTCCCCGTTTGCCGGCACTGACGGCGCCTGTCTCCTCCAGCTGGTTCACCAGCCCGGTAATGCGCCGGGCCTTGAAACCCGTCAACTCGGCAAGGGATGACCTTGGGGTGGGGGCATGGGCCGCCTTGAGGACCTTCAGGATCGCAAGGAGAGAGTCGGGATCGGGGGAGTGGGTGCCGAAGAACTTCCGCAGGCCAAGGTCCTCGGAGCGGTAGTGGAGCACTGCGGAAGCGGGCTGGCCGTCCCTGCCCGCGCGTCCGATCTCCTGGTAGTAGGAGTCCAGCGACTCGGGAATGTCGGCGTGGACCACGAAACGGACGTTGGGCTTGTCGATGCCCATGCCGAACGCGGTGGTGGCCACCACCACGTCCAGCTTGTCGTTCAGGAACAGCTCGTGGATATGTTCGCGGTCCCTGGCGGGACGGCCAGCGTGGTACGCCTCGGCGCGCAGGCCCTCCTTGGCCAGCCTGGCGGCGTACTTTTCCGTGTCCTTCCGCGTGGCGGCGTACAGGAGGCCATGCCCGTTCCTGGCCAGCGCTGCCACCTGCTCAAGCACGGTCTGGCGCTTGCCCTTGTCTTCGTGGTGCCGGACCACGTCAAGGGTGATGTTGGGCCGGTCGAAACCGTGCACCAGCACCAGCGGCTTCTTCATCCCGAGCCGCTCCACGATTTCGTCCCGGACCGGCGGGGAGGCCGTGGCTGTCAGGGCTGCCACGGGCGGGTTGCCCAATTGCGCGCGGACATTTCCCAGCGCGAGGTAGTCCGGCCGGAAGTCGTGCCCCCATGAGGAGACACAGTGTGCCTCGTCCACCACGAACAACGTGATGTCCAGGGCTTTGATCCGGTCCACGGTTGACTGCTTGGCCAGCTGTTCCGGGGCGAGGAACAGGAACACCGCCGTACCCTCCTCGGCGGCCCGCCAGGAGGCTTCCACCTCGGCGTCGCTGTGCGAGGAGTTGATGGCCACCGCGGCGTCCGGTCCGAGGACCTGGGACAGGCCATCCAGCTGGTCCTCCTGCAGGGCGATCAGCGGAGAAACCACGACGGCGGGACGTCCCGTTGCCTTGTGCAGGTGCAGGGCTGCGACCTGGTAGATGGCGGATTTGCCGTAGCCAGTGGGCATGACGGCCAGGACGTCGCGGCCGTCCGCAAGGGCGGCCATGCCGGCCAGTTGCCCGTCCCGGAGGTCCGGCAGGTTGAAGGATGAAGCAGCAAGGGCCCGAAGGGCAGATTCGTCGGACATGGAAACGGAGCTCCGCACAGAAGAAAACAGCAGCCGCTTGCTTCAGCCGTAGGACCACCCTACGCCAGCCCCGCCCCGCCGTCGTAAACCATTGCAGCGGCCGCTGGTCATGGACGGCCCTGGCCCGCATAAGCGGTGCTGGCCGGCAACGCTTATGCGGGCAAGGGCCGTCCGTGCGTGGTTCCCGGAGGTTACGTGTCGATGGTGGACATGTTGGGGTAGCGCGCGCCCGCAGTAGACCCAGCCGGCGCCAGCTGGTCCAGCAGCTGAAGCTCGTCCTGGGTCAGCTCCACGTCCACGGCGCCAAGGTTCTCGCGCAGGCGTTCGCGTTTCTTGGTGCCCGGGATCGGAACAATATGCTCACCCTGCGCCAGCAGCCAGGCCAGGGCCAGCTGGCCGGGAGTGCACTGTTTCCGGTCCGCCAGCTCCTTGACCCGGTCCACCAGTTCCAGGTTCCGTGTGAAGTTCTCGCCCTGGAACCGGGGGGAGTGCCTGCGGAAATCGTCCTCCGCGAAGTCGTCCGCGCTGCGGATCTGGCCGGTCAGGAAGCCACGGCCCAACGGGCTGTACGGCACAAAACCAATGCCCAGCTCCGCCAGCACGGGAAACACCTTGGTCTCGGGCTCCCGCTCCCACAGCGAGTACTCGGTCTGCAGCGCAGTGATGGGGTGGACCGCGTGCGCTCGCCGGATGGTCTCCGCGGATGCTTCGGAGAGGCCCAGGTGCCGGACCTTGCCGGCCTGGACCAGTTCCGCCATGGCGCCCACTGTGTCCTCGATGGGAACCGTTTTGTCCACCCGGTGCTGGTAGTAGAGGTCGATGTGGTCCACCCCCAGCCGATGGAGGCTGGCGTCGCATGCGGACCGGACGTATTCGGGCCGGCCGTTGATGCCCACCCAGGAACCGTCCTCCCGGCGTTCGTTGCCGAACTTGGTGGCGAGCACAACGTCCCCGCGGCGGCCGGAAATGGCCCGGCCCACAAGTTTTTCGTTCGTGAAGGGCCCGTACATGTCTGCCGTGTCCAGCAGCGATCCCCCGGCGTCCAGGAATTCGTGGATGGTGGCAACCGACTCCTGCTCGTCGCCGCCGCCGTAGAACTCGCTCATGCCCATGCAGCCAAGGCCAAGGGCGGAAACTGTCAGTTGTCCAATAGTGCGCGTTTTCATGCCGTTCTCCTCAACGGTAGAACTTGCCTGGGGACCGGCCAGCCTGCGTGCCTGGAGCCGGTTGGTACAGCCTACGCCGCGGATAACACTTCCCCACCTGAAGCCTCCGGTAAACAAGGGGCTCCTACCCCTAGACCGCTCTGTGGGCCGTGCCTAGACTGGGCGGATCCCCACCCCGGGAACCGGTACCTGACCATGCCAAACATCAGGATGCACCAACCGGCCAGGACTGTTCCCCTCCGCGGGATGTCTCACCTACCCAGATCACGGCCGTCCCACCGGACGCCTGACTACAGGAGCGATAGATGACAGGGAACAAAGCCGTTGCCTACAAAGAAGCCGGCAAGGTCGAAGTAATTGACATTGACTATCCAACGTTCGAGCTCAAGGACGGCCCCGGGGTCAACCCCGCCAACGTGGGACGCCCGGTCAACCACGGGGTCATCCTCAAAACCGTGGCCACCAACATTTGCGGGTCGGACCAGCACATGGTCCGCGGCCGCACCACGGCTCCACCCAACCTGGTGCTGGGCCATGAAATCACCGGTGAAGTGGTGGAAGTGGGCCGTGACGTCGAATTCATCAAGGTGGGCGATCTCTGCTCGGTGCCGTTCAACATCGCCTGCGGCCGCTGCCGGAACTGCAAGGAGCGCAAGACCGGCATCTGCCTGAATGTGAACCCGGATCGCCCCGGCAGCGCCTACGGCTACGTGGACATGGGCGGCTGGGTGGGCGGCCAGGCCAATTATGTCCTGGTGCCATATGCGGACTGGAACCTGCTGAAGTTCCCGGACAAGGACAAGGCCATGGAGAAGATCCTGGACCTGGCCATGCTCTCGGATATCTTCCCCACCGGGTTCCACGGTGCGGTCACAGCCGGTGTGGGTGTCGGCTCAACCGTTTACGTGGCAGGGGCCGGTCCTGTTGGCCTCGCAGCGGCGACCAGTGCGCACCTGCTGGGTGCCGCCGTCGTCATTGTGGGCGACATGAACGAGGGCCGGTTGGCGCAGGCACGCAGCTTTGGCTGTGAGACCGTGGACTTGTCCAAGGGCGATCCGAAGGATCAGATCGAGCAAATCCTCGGCGTCCCCGAGGTGGACTGCGGCGTCGACGCCGTAGGGTTCGAGGCGAAGGGCCATGGGCACGACGCCAAGGAGGCGCCCGCGACGGTCCTGAATTCCCTCATGGAGCTCACGACGGCCGGCGGTGCCCTGGGCATCCCGGGCCTGTATGTCACGGGCGATCCGGGCGGCATCGACGAGGCCGCCAAGAAGGGTGCGCTGTCGCTGAGCCTTGGCACCGGCTGGGCCAAGTCGCTGAGCTTCACCACGGGCCAGTGCCCGGTGATGAAGTACAACCGGCAGCTGATGATGGCCATCTTGAATGACCGGGTGCACATCGCCAAGAACGTCAACGCAAAGGCAATTCCGCTGGAGGACGCACCGAAGGGCTACGCGGAGTTCGACGCCGGCGCAGCCACCAAGTACGTCCTTAACCCGAACGGCTACCTCAGCTGACGCGACGGCGGGCGGGGATGTCGCCAAGGAACCTTCACTTGCGGAAATAAGAGCGGACCGGGCCGGGTTAGGCTTTGCACGGTCAGCACACCCGCAACTGAAGGAGTTCCCTTGAGCGACATCACCGTCCGCCACACCCCTGGGCGCGAACGCTTCGAGATTCTTGATGCCGGCAATGTCATCGGCAAGGCGGCGTACAAGGAGTACGACGGCGGGGAGTCGCCGCAGCGGATTTTCTACCACACGGTCATCAATGAGGAATACGGCGGTCAGGGCCTGGCCGGCCGCCTGGCCACGGCCGCCCTGGATAGCACGGTTGAGGACGGCATCGGCATCGTCCCGGTGTGCCCGTTCATCAAGAAGTTCCTGGCCAAGCACCCCGAATACCTGGGCAGCGTAGTTGCCGTTGCCCCGGCGCACCTGGAATTCCTGGAGACCGCGATCGCCGCCCGCACCCGCGGCTAGGTTTTGACGCGCAAAGGCTTGCCCTTTTGAACCCCGGTTCCGACGCGCAAAGTGGTTCCCGAGGCGCCGGCTCCCTGGCGCGGACGGCGTTCGGAACGCGCGAGGAAATTTGTGCGTCGACAGCGGATTTCCGCGTCGGCAGGACCGCCCGGTGGAACACCCGGCAAGCCTTCAGGAAGCTCCCAAACTCCGGTGATTTAATCAGCATTTGTCAGCGCGGCTCAACGCCGCGCTGACGTTGTTTTGTGATTGCCGAGGCGGGACAGGAGCCCTTGTATGTCCATGCACCCCGTGGTGCCCAAACCAGGCCGGGACGCTCCGCCGCCGGCACCGGGCAAGCCTTCGTCCGGCAAGGCACGGGGCAACAGAAGGCTGCTGATCCTGGCCCTTGCCGTGGTGCTGGTCATCGTCGGCACCATCACCCTGGCCGTGGTCCGGTCCGAGCCGCCGACGGGGGCAGTGGTTCCCACCGAGCCGGCGGTTCCCGCGGCACCGGTGGCGGCAGCCCCGCCGTCGTTGCAGGACAGCGTGGACAGCATCCTCAGCGAAGCCGACGAATACCGGATTGGGCTGGCGCTCGCCGACGTGTCCGGGGGCGCCGAGCGGACGTTCGGCGATGAAAACACCTTTACAGCGGCCAGCACGGCGAAGATCCTGACCGCCGCCGCCTACTACCACCTGGTGGAGAACGGGCAGGCAAGCCTGGACGAACCCATGGGCGACTACGACGCCGCGTTCCAGCTCAAAGCCATGGTCAACGACAGCAACAACGATTCCTGGCTGCTGCTCATGGACGCGGTGGGCCACCCACAGCTGACCGCCTACGCGGCCTCCATCGGCGTCGCGTACGACCCCGAACAGAACCTGCTGACCGCCGCGGACATGGCCCTGATCCTGAAGAAGCTGTACGCGGGGGAGCTCCTGGACAAGGACAACACGGAGCAGCTGCTGAGCTACATGCAGGACACCAACAACGAAGACCTCATTCCCGCCGGGTCACGGTCCGGCGTGGACGTGCACCACAAGTACGGGGAAGTGTCCGGGGAACTGCACGACGCTGCGCTCTTGAGCTACCGCGGGTCGACGTTCGCGCTGGTGATCTATACGGAGAACCCGGAGGGCGTTCCGGATGACGGGCAGGCAGAGGTGATCCGGGACCTTACCCGGGCAGTCGAGGACGCGCTGTTCCCGGTGGGACTGACGGGCAAATAGCCAACGCCACACCACGCCGGGATCCGGCCAAGTCGTCCCCGGCGTCCGCTGTGGGCCAGACTGTTACCGTGAGCAACAACCCCCGGACTGCCCTGGCCGTCGCCGGCCTCAGCCTGGGCACGGCACTGAACCCGCTGAACTCCTCCATGATCGCCGTGGCCCTGGTGGTGCTGCGCGCTGACTTCGGGCTCGACGTCGCTGCCGTCACCTGGGTGGTCACGTCGTTCTACCTGGCCTCTGCCGCCGGCCAGCCCGTCATGGGCCGGCTGGCCGACCGGTTCGGCCCGCGGCGGATGTTCCTGCTGGGCATGGGGCTGGTGGCCATCACCTGCGCCCTGGCTCCGCTGGCCCCCAACTTCGCCCTGCTCTGCGTCGCTCGGGCGGTCATGGCCCTCGGCACGGCCACCGCGTATCCCAGCGCGGTGGTGATGGTGGGGGCGCTCGCGCACCAGGCAAAGGTGGATACGGCACGTCCGCTGGGCCGGCTGCAAATGGCCAACACGTCCGCCGCCGCGGTGGGTCCCGTGGTGGGCGGCCTGTTGGTGGGCTTCGTGGGCTGGGAGTCCCTGTTCCTGGTCAATGTCCCGCTGGCCCTGGCGGCGCTGCTGATCGTGCGGAAGGCCGCCCCGCCGGACAAGGCCCGGGAGCGCGGCAGCGTGGCGGAGCTGGTGCGGGACTCGGATCTGCCGGGCATCGCCGGATTCATCGGCGCGCTGCTGCTGGTCATGATGGCCGCGCTGAACGTGGCACCGGACTACCGCTGGCTGATGCTTGCCGGTGGAACCGTCATCGCAGCGCTGTTTGCCTGGCGTGAGCTGCGCTTCGCCAAGCCGTTCCTGGACCTGCGGCTGCTGGGCCGGAACAGGCCGCTGATGCTGGTGTACCTGGCCTTCGCCGTTTTCAGCAGCGTCTACTACTTCGTCTTCTTCGGACTCCCACAACTCCTGCAGGAAGCCGGCGGATACGATCCCGGCGTGGTAGGCCTGCTGATGCTGCCGCTGGCCGGCATGTCCGTGGTGGCCACCCCGTGGGCAGTCTCTGCAATGGGAAGGTTCGGGGTCCGGCGGGTGCTGCTTGCCGGCGTCGTCCTTTTGACGGTGGTGGCGGCCCTCATGTGGCTGCTGACCGGTACGCTGGCCATCCCCGTCGTGGTGGTCCTCACGGCCCTCATGGGCATCCCGTACGGGACCGTGAGCATCGCCTCCAACCAGGGCATGTTTGTGTCCACCCGGCCGCAGGACCGGGGCGTCGCTGCCGGGATCTACCAAACCTGCCGCTACGTAGGGGCGATCACCGCCACCGTGATGATCGGGGTTTTTGCGTCCGGCGGCGTGCACCAGGACAGCTGGATGAGGATGGTCCTGGCCATGCTGGTTCTCTGTGCGGTGACATTGGGGATCTCCGTATTCTGGCGGCAGCAAAAGGCGTAGCCCCACCTCTGGAAGGGCCCGGGGGAGCGTGCCATGCTGGCCCCATGGGAAACATGATGACTCTGGGCAACGCCCAAACCGCCGTCCAGGCGTACATCAGTGAACCGGCCGGGATTCCCAAAGGCGGCCTGGTGGTGGTCCACGAAGTCTGGGGGCTGGTAGGCCATACCAAGGATGTAACTGACCGCTTCGCGGCGGAAGGCTACCTCGCAGTGGCCCCTGACCTGCTGTCCGGAGCCGGGGGAACGTCCGACCTGACAGGGGAGCTGCAGGAGGCGGCGTTCGATCCGGAACAGCGCAGCAACGCGCAGCCGCGGTTGCGCAAGCACATGGCGCCGATGCGCTCCCCGGAATATGCCAAACACGCACTCGCCGCCCTCCGCGTGTGCTTTGACCACCTGGAAGGCCTCCCTGGGCTGGCAGGGCGGGTGGCCGCGACAGGCTTCTGCCTGGGCGGGACCTACACCTTCTCCCTCGCCGTTGCCGAGCCGCGGCTGCGCGCCGCCGTGCCGTTCTACGGGCACGCCGAGTTCAAGGACGCAGAGCTACGCGCCATCAACTGCCCCGTCCTGGCTTTTTACGGCGAGCAGGACGAGGCACTCATGGAGGAGCTTCCCGGCCTGAAGTCACGGATGCGCTCAGCCGGCGTGGACTTCGAAGCCGTTGTCTACCCGGACACCGGCCACGCCTTCTTCAACGACACCAACAGGTATACCTACAACGCCACTGCGGCCGCCGACGCCTGGGCACGGACGCTCACCTTTTTGAAGCAGGGGCTTGGTACCCAGGCATGACCTGCTGCCGCTGACTTAAGGGCAGTAGTGCGCCTCGCGGTCGTACTGGACGGAGTTCCCCACCCGGTGAGAATCCTCCCTGTCCCAGCACTGCCGGGTGCCGTCCGGGCCTGTCAGCGTGGTTTGCTCACGGTAGTGCTGGCCCATCTCGAAGACCTGCCCGTCGCGGACCAGGAAATGGGAGTGCGTCTGGGTGCTGATGGTCGTGGACGTGCTTCCATCATTGGAGCTCAGGGCGTCCGTGTAGTTGCTCGAGGACGAGGAAGACTCGATCCCGCTGGGCGTTGAGACGTGGTTGCTGACCACGATGCCCGTGCGGCAGGGATGGACCTCGCCGTAGGGCCTTTGGTCCCCGGCAAGGCGCCTGCCGCCGTCGTGCGTTCCAGCTTTGTCAGCCGCCCGCATCCCGGTCACGGTGTGACCCGGATGCGGGCGATCCGGAGCCTGTCCATGCTGAGGACCGCCAGCACGTAACCCGGGATCTGCACCCGGTCGCCTGCGCGGGGCAGGCGCCCCAGCCGGTCCATCATGAATCCGGCCACGGTCTCGTAGTGGCCTTCCGGAAGGGCGATCCCGGTGGCTGCCTTGAACTCCTGCAGGATCAGGCCGCCGTCCACGTCGATGAAGCCGTTGGCCACGTTGACCCGGTCCTCATGCTCGGCGCCGGTGTCGTACTCGTCATAGATCTCGCCCACCAGTTCCTCCACCAAGTCTTCGAGCGTCACCACCCCGTCAGTGCCGCCGTACTCGTCCACCACCAGGGCGATGTGCTGGTTGGTCTTACGCATCCTGGACAGCGACGGCAGTACCCGGTTGGTCCCGGGCAGCGGAAGGATCTCCCGGGCAAGAGTCCGCACCGGGGACTGCTCCTGGACTTCGTCGCGGGGCATCAGGTCCCGGATGTGCACGAAGCCCAGGACATCGTCCGGGCTCCTCCCGATCACCGGGAACCGCGAATACGGGCCGTCCCTGACCATCCTGCGGGCGTCGGCAACGCTCATGGCGCCGTCGATGAAGGTCACCTCCGTACGGGGGCGCATCACCTCCTGCAGTGTCCGGTCCCCGGCGCCGAACACGTCGGCCACGATATTCCGGCTGCTCTCTTCGAGCAGTTCGCTGTCCGCCACCATGTCCCAGAGCTCCTCGGAACTGATGCCCTCCCGCTTGGCCCGGGGGTCGCCGCCAAGGAGCCTGACCACGGCGTCGGTGGACACGGACAGGAGCCAGATGACGGGACGCATGACCCGGGCGAGTCCGACCAGCGGCGGGGCGAGTACTTTGGTGAACGCGACGGGACGCTGCAGTGCCAGCCGCTTGGGGGCGAGCTCACCCAGGACCAGGGACAGGTAGGCCACCAGCAGGGTCATGCCGATGAAGGACACCGGCCCGGCCGCCGCGCCCAGCCCCAGCGCTTCGAGGAGGGGGACGACGTCGGGGGCGATCGCGGAGGCGCCATAGGCCGCCGAGAAGAACCCGGACAGGGTCACCCCGATCTGGACGGTGGAGAGGAACCGGTTGGGGTTGCGTGCCAGGGCGGCGGTCCGGGCGCCGGTGTCACCTGACTTCTCGATCCCGCGCACCTGGCTTTCGCGCAGGGACACCAGGGCCATCTCCGCCGCCGCGAACACCCCGCCCAGCAGTACGAAACCGAGAACCAACCCAATATTGACCAGGGCGCCGCTGTCCATGACATGACCTTACCGATCAGCGGACCGGTTGGCGCGGCCCCTAGGTGTACATCAGGGACCCGGGCGTGGTGAGCTTTTCACCGGTTTCCAGCCACGTCTTCAGGCCCGAGAGGATCATCGGCCAGCCGCCGTAGAGCTGTTCGTTGGCGCCCTCGCGGAGGTCGCTGTGGGTGACCGTGAGGTGGCAGGAATCGCCTACCGGTTCGATCTCCCAGGTGACCTTGGACGTGCCCTCGGCCTTGACGTCCTCGCCCCACAGCGCGCGCATGGTCTGGACCAGGCGGCGCGGCGGATCAACCTCCAGGTTCTCACCTTCGCCCAGGATCTGGCCGGCCTTGGGGTTGCCCATTTCGAAGCGGCCGCCGGGAGTCCAGTCAGCCTGCAGCGTATTGCCGAACTGGTACTTACTGCGGATGTCGCTGTCCGTGATGGCTTCCCAGAGCTTCTCCGGCGTGGTCTTGATGTAGATCTCAAAGATTTTTTCCATGGGACTTTCCAATCTGGATTTGAGGTCGCTGAGGGCAGCGGCCCATGGTTCTGCGTATTTGCTGACCCAGCGGTCGTGGACCAGGCGGATGGGGACCGGGTTCAGGAAGTGCAGCTTTTCCCGCCCGCGACGGCGCGCCACCACCAGGCCTGCGTCCTCCAGGATGCGGAGGTGCTTGGCGATCCCGAACCGACTCATGCTGAACCGTGCCTCAAGCGCACTCAGGGTCTGGCCGTCCTCGCGGAACAGCTCGTCGAGCAGGTCCCTGCGGGTGGGGTCGGAGAGTGCTTTGAACACGTCGTCCATGCCTTAATGATAGGTGACCATATGGTCACATATCAAGGGTTTTAGTTATGGGATGCCAGGTTCCGGTCGCGCTCTTCGAACACCTCGTCGCCGGGACCGGTGAAGGCCCGCGACCGTTCCACGGCCTCGATGGAACCGGTGAACAGCTGCGATTCGTGCGGGTCCGCCGGGGCATGCGCACCCGCCGCCCCCGACGCACCCAGCCCGCGCAGGGGTGCCTTGCGCCGGGCGGCCGTGCCGGCGTCGTCCGCTGCCTGCTCCCAGCGCTGGTGCGGCAGCGCCTGCGGATGGTTCTGCTGGAGGAACGTGACCATGGTTTCGCGGACCAGGCAGCGCAGGTCGAACAGCGCGGCACTGTCCGCGGCGCTGACCAGGATGCGGACGCGGACAAAGCCTCCGGTGGCATCGGTGATCTGCAGGACGCCCACGCGCTTATCCCACAGTTCGGTGCCGGCCAGGACCCGGCGCAGTTCGGTCCGCATGTCCTCCACGGGGGCGCGCCAGTCGAGGTCGAACTCCACGGTGCCCATCACCTCGGACTGGCGGCGGGTCCAGTTCTCGAACGGGGTGGTGGTGAAGTAGGTGGAGGGCAGGATCAGCCGGCGGTCGTCCCAGAGATGGACCACCACATACGTGAGGGTGATCTCCTCGATCCGTCCCCACTCCTTCTGGACCACCACCACGTCGTCAACGCGGATGGCATCGGTGAAGGCCAGCTGCATGCCGGCGAAGACATTCACCAGGGATGTCTGCGCGGCGAGGCCTGCCACGATCGAGATCACGCCCGCGGACGCCAGCAGCCCGGCCCCGAGTGCCTGGATCGCGGGGAACGTCAGCATCGCGGTGCCGAGGGCGAGCACCACCACCAGTGCCACGGCGATCCGCCGGGCCAGGATCATCTGCGTGCGAAGCCGCCGGGCGCGCCGGTTGTCCGCCACGTCCACGCTGTGCCGGTTCAGCACCACGGCTTCCACGATCAGCAGGACCGCGATGGCAAGCCACGCGAACGCGCCGATCATGGCGATCAGCAGGAGATGGTCGACGCCGGCATGCCAGCTTTCGCCTGCAGCCGTCAGCCCCAGCGCGGCGCGGACGCCCACCAGGCACAGTGCCAGCCGCAGCGGCTGGCGGGCTACCCGGGAGGTGGCCTGCAGCTCGGGCCGATTGCGGTTGAGCTTGAGGACGATCTTGCGGAGCAGCCAGGACAGGGTGAGTCCGGCCACCACCGCCAGGGCCATGGCGATGAAGGGCAGGGCGGGATTCAGGAAGTCAGGCATCCTTTAACGTCTATCAAGCCTTTGCCGGGCTCCGAAATCGGGTACCCCCGGGGCGTGCCCGCTGTAGGGCGCAGCGGCCGCTGTGGACCGTGCCCCGGAGAAGCTACGGACCGAAGGGCAGCAGGAGCAGGGCCACCAGGGCAGGGACCGTTGCCGCGAGGGTCCCCGGCACGCTGTCCCACTTCCGGGGATAGTGCCCCTGGAGGTCTGCGAGCAGCATGGTGGGAGCAGTGAGGACCATGTTGGCGCAGCAGTAGACCACCAGCGTGTAGCCCACCACCAGGTGGCCGGAGTTGGCCGCGACCACGCCCGCGATCACCCCCAGCCCAATCAGCAGGTTCCGGTACCCGGTGGGGATGGCCCACATCATCACGGCGGGGACGTTCTCCGGCGGCGTGCTCAGGAATTTCTGCGCCCACCTGTTGCGGCGGAGGAGGAAGCTCTCCACCGGAAAGACGAAGATATAGATGGCCGCGGCCATCACCGCGAAGATCTGCGACACGGTGTTCATGCTCGAAGGGTAGGCCCGGCCCCACCGGCGCTCCATCCCCTCCCAAGGGGATTTCCAGCCTGCGCCGACTGGAAGAAACCGGCCCCCAGGGGCCGTGAACGCGGGTAGCCTTGGGCGCATGCAGAAGATATCGATCGACGCGCTGGCCCGGCAGCAGCTCGAGGCGGCGGTTACCTCCAGCAATGGGCGCGCTGCGGACACGGTGTACGGCGGCCACGAAAAGATCCTCCGGCAGACGGTCATGGCCATGAAGGCCGGAACCCAGTTGAGTGAGCACCAGAACCCCGGCGACGCCACGGTCTTCGTGATCCAGGGCTGCGTCAGCCTCAAGGCCGGCGGCGAGTCATGGCAGGGCAAAGCCGGCGACCTGTTGATCGTCCCGCCGGGCCTGCACAGCCTGCACGCCGAGGAGGACTCAACGTTCCTGTTTACCGTGGCCAAATACCGGGATTGAGCCCTGTGGCCTGGACGGACGACGGCGGCTGCCGGGCTTCCCCCAGCGGAAGTCCGGCAGCCGCCGTCGTGCCTTGATGTATGGCCCTGATCCTCGGAACTATGCCTGCGGGGCGTAGGCCTTGGGCAGCTTCAGGCCGCGCTCATCCATGAGGGTGCGCAGGCGGGTGGGGTAGTCGGTGATGATGCCGTCCACGCCCTGGTCCATCAGCCGCTCCATGTCCGCGGGCTTGTTGACGGTCCAGGGGATGACGGCGAGGCCCAGTTGGTGCGCGTCGGCGATCATCTGCGGGGTGACGGAGCTGAACGTGGGGGAGATGACGTTGTACCCCTTCGCGGCGGCGGCCTTGGCCAGGGAGCCGCCGTAGGTGTCGATGTCGATGCCGCCCAGCTCGGGCGCGGCACCGGGCTGGCCCACCTGCATCCACTTATCCCCGCTGGAAAGCGCAACGAGCGTCAGTTCCGGTGCCAGTTTTTTGGTGAGGTTCAGCGAGGACCAGTCGAAGGACTGGATGGTGGTGCGGTCCGCGGCGCCGGACGCCTGCACTTCTGCCACCACTGCCTTGGTCAGCGCCACCATGCCGTCGCCGCCGGCCTTGCCGTCCTCCACCTTGGTCTCCACGTTGAAGCGGACCTTTTTGGCGTTGTACTGCTCCGCCAGCTGGTAGACGTCCTTGAGCTCGGCGATGCGGTTCCCTTCGATCACGTCCTGCTCCGGGAAGCCGGGCAGTTGGGTGAAGCCGCAGTTGAGGGTCTTGACCTGGGCCAGGGACAGCTCCGCCACCCTGCGGCCGACGTACGGGAACTCAGGGTCGCCAGCGGTGGCCGGGGCGGTGTCGATGCACTTGTTGGCCTGGATGGTGTCGTCATGCCAGACGATGATCTTCCCGTCCTCCGTGAGGTGGGTGTCCAGTTCCAGGGTGCTGACGCCGAGCTTCAGGGAGTTGCCGAACGCCGCCAGCGACTCCTCGGTCCACTCGCCGCGGCCACCCCGGTGCGCCTGGAGGTCGAAGGAGCCGTTGCGCTCGTTCGTCTTGATGGCTGAGCTGGCGGTGCCGGCAGCGTTCGACGACGGCGTGCCGGCGTCAGCGGTTTCGGCGGCAAAGGCGGCGCCGGGGGAGGCGATGGCGGCGGCGAGCAGGGCGGCGGTTGCCGCAGCGGTCAGGACTGTGCGCATGGGGATGGTTCCTCCTGGTGACGGGTTCCGGCGGTGCCGGGTGACCCGCCAACGCTAGGGCGGCCAGGTTGCGCCAGGGATGCACCCAGTTGGAGGGGAGATTAACGCCAGGTTCTGCCCTGCCCCCGCATCGATTGCTCCGTACCGGTCGTTTTGAGGGCCCAAAACGGCACGTACGGAGCAATCGATGCAGGGATCAGGCGGGGTCCTTGACCTTGTCGGTGACCGGCCGGGGTTCCAGCCAGATGCGCTCGCGCGGGCCCGGCGGGTAAGCGTACCGCTTGCCGGCGAGGGTGATCACGAATGCGGCGACCACCGGGATTGCCGCCGCGGCCGGAACCAGCAGCGGGCCCCCAACCACCAGCGCCGCCGAACCGTAGAGAGCGCCGATGGTGATGCCCAGTTGGATGGTCAGGACCGTGAGCCCGTTGGCGGCTTCGCTGTACTCCCCGCCGGCCCGGAGGATCGCGGACTGGTTGTAGATGCCGATGGCGCCCAGGCCCGCCCCCCAGATGGTCATCAGCACCAGGGCCACGGGCAGGTTACCCACGGCGAGCGGCAGGAGGAACATCGATGCGGCGATGGCCGCCGTCGTGATCAGCAGGGAACGGCGGGGCCGCGAATCCACCGTGAGTCCCGCAATCCAAATGCCCAGCAGGCCGGACCCGCCCAGCACCGTGAGGGAGAGGCTCGTGGCATAGTCCGGGAGGTTCGCCTCGCGGATGAAGGGTGCAATGTAGGTGAACAAGGCGAAGTGCGCCAGGACCAGCAGCGGCCAGGCGACCGCCACCGACTTCACGCCTGGCTGGCCGATCGCCTTGCGCAGGGACGGACGGGCGGCGTCGGAAATGCGCTGGACGCGGGGAAGCAGCCAAAACGCGAGGACCGTCAGCACCACGCCGAACCCGGCGAGGACCAGGAACGCGGCACGCCAGCCCAGGAATCCGCCCAGGGCGGTGCCCACCGGCGCGCCGATGGCCAAGCCCAGGCTGTTGCCGCTGAACACGATCGCCAGCGCCTTGCCCACTTTGTCAGCCGGAACCACGCGGGAAACGAACGGCGCCATGGTGGTCCAGAGCAGCCCGTGCGCAAGCCCGCCCACCAGCCGGGCGATCATCGCCGACGTGAAGTCCGGTGCCAGTCCCACCAGTGCGTTGCTGAGCGCGAAGGTCAGGACCAGCCCCACCAGCAGGGCATGCCGCGGGATCTTCCCCAGCAGCCGTGCCGCCGGAACCACCGTGACAACAATGACGGCGGCGTAGGCAGCGGCAAGATAACCGGCCACCGGCTCGGAGACGCCAAGGCCGGTGCTGATCTGCGGCAGCAGCCCGGACGGGAGGAGTTCGGTGGTGATGGCCGTGAACGCAATGGTGGCCAGGACCACCATTGCGGCGTAGGGAAAACGGGCAGGGGACGGCGCGGAAATCGCGGAAGACATGGGGGAGCGTCCATTCAAAGGGTGGGATTGGAAAGCGGCTCGCTGGCCGGACAATTCCTCCCTTAAATTTACAGGATTGAAGGGCCTGTCATGGACGTGACAGGGTCCGGCGGAGGCGTGTTGCGTAGCGAAAAAAATCGGCGTGGGCGGTGCCGGGGGTAGGTTGGTTGTGGAACTTTAACGCCCGCTGCAGCTGCGCCGGGCCCGGAACCCTGGAGACCCCCATGAGTACTTGCTGCCCTGCCCAATGGCACATCCTGATGGTCGCCGCGTGACGGCCCCGCTGCGCGTCTGCCTGCCCGCCCAGAACCTGCTGGACGCACTCACGCCCATTGACGGCGTCGAGTTTGTCCTGTGGGACCTGGACGGACCCGCGCCGGAGGGCCGGCTGGACCTGCTGGTGCCGCCGTATATGGGCAAACCGACCGCGCTCGCCGCTTTGGAGGGCGTGGACATCGGCCTGGTGCAGAGCCAGTCCATCGGGTACGACGGCGTCGCCGCAGTTCTGCCGTCAGGCGTCCCCTTCGCGAACGCGGCCGGAGTCCATGAGACGTCGACGGCGGAGCTCGCCGTGGGCATGATGGTGGCCTCCCAGCGCGGTATCCCGGACTTTGTCCGGAACCAGGAAACCGGAACGTGGGACAACAGCCCGCGGCCCAGCCTGGCCGACCGCCGGGTGCTGCTGGTGGGCTACGGGGGAGTGGGCAAGGCCATCGAGGCCCGGCTCCTGCCGTTCGAAACCGAAGTCACCAGGATGGCCAGCCGCGCCCGTGAGGACGAGCGCGGGACCATCCACGGAATCGACTCGCTCTACGAGCAACTGCCGCTGCACGAGATTGTGGTGGTCAGTGTTCCGCTGGCTGAGCAGACCCAGCAACTGGTGGACGCCAAGTTCCTCGCGGCCATGCCGGACGGAGCCCTCTTGGTCAATGTGGCCCGCGGACCCGTGGCGGATACCGACGCCCTGCTCGCCGAGACGGCGAGCGGCCGGCTCCGGGCGGCCCTGGACGTGACGGACCCGGAGCCGCTGCCGGCGGACCACCCGCTGTGGACCACACCGGGGGTGCTCATCACTCCCCATGTCGGCGGCGCCAGCTCGGCCATGTTCCCCCGGATGGTCCGGCTGCTCAGGAAGCAGATCGGCCTGTTGCTCGAGGGCAAGGACCCCGTGAACGTCGTCCTCCCTTAACGCCACCGGCTCCGGCCCCTATGCTGGGCCCATGTCCACTTTTGAAGTCCGCCGCAGCGCCGTCATTCCCGCTTCCGCAGAAGAGATCTTCCCGCTGGTGAACAACTTCCATGAGTGGACCCGGTGGTCCCCATGGGAGACGATCGATCCGGGCATGAGCCGCCGCTACTTCGGCAACGAGGCCGGCGCCGGCGCGGGGTACGAGTGGAGCGGCAACCGCAAGGCCGGCAGCGGCACCATGGAACTCACAGAATCCATACCCGCCAGCCTGATCCGGATCCGGCTGCAGTTCACCAGGCCGTTCAAGGCACTGAACCCCACCACGTTCAGCTTCACCCCGGTGGACACCGGTACCGAGGTGACCTGGCGGATGACGGGCGAGAACAAGGGCCTGGGCAGGGTGTTCGCACTGTTCATGGACATGGACAAGATGGTGGGCGCCGACTTCGAGCGAGGCCTCGCCGCACTGGCCTCCACGGTTGCGGCCAGGAAGAGCTAGGTTCCCGTTGGGCGCCGTGGACGAGGCGCTGGCTGCGCTGGATGAACCCGACCGGAGTTGCCTGCAGCATGTGGTGGAGACTGTACGCTCTCTGGCTCCCGAGGCCACGGAAGGGATGAGCTACGGCATGCCCGCCCTGAAACTCGACGGCAAACCGCTGCTGGCAGCCGTCCCGGCGGCAAAACACCTTTCGATCTTTCCCTTTTCCGGCGCGGTGGTGGAAGCGGTGGCCGGACGCCTGGAAGGGTACTCGCTGTCCAAGGGGACCATCCGCTTCACCGCGGACCACCCCGTGCCCGACGACGTGCTGGAAGACATTGTTCGGCTGCGGATGGCCGAGATCCGGAAGTAAAGAAGCAGACGACGCCGGCCGGCACGGCAGGGGGCCCCTGCCTCCCGGTGCATCAGGACGCTCCTCAGGACTTATGGTCCTACCTGCAGCCACGCCTGGCCATCTAACGTGAGGCCATGGCTGACACTCTTGCGTCCCTTGCGGAATCCTTCAAGAACATGGGCGTGACCCGCGCCTACGGCACCCCCGTCAACCTGGGCGGGGAGGAGATCGTGCCCGTGGCGCTGGTGTCCTTCGGTTTCGGTGGTGGCACCGAAGCGGAGGATGGCGCCTCCGGCGGGGGCGGCGGCGGGTTCGTTGTGCCCCTGGGAATTTACCGGACGGTTAATGGGCGTCCGGCCTTCCGCCCCAACACCATCGCCGCGCTGGTATGCCTGGTGCCCCTCGTATCCGTAGCCGGCGCTGCCCTGCGTAAAGCAATCTGGGTGGCACGTAAGTAGCAGGGGGAGGCCGTTTCCGGGCCGTTTAAATCCCCTATTCCGTCGTGGGATTTTCGGTCCCATAATGGCCTCGTAGACTTCGGGAACCTCCCGCTGCTGTTCTGCGCCGCGGCGGACCCAGGGGTTCCAGGCGGCCGCCCCGGCAATCGGCGGGAAGGACGGCCACGACGCCCGGCGGGGGACGGCCGGACCATTTCAGGGGGAGAGCAACGCCATCAGAGCACAAGGAGATTCGTCATGCTCAAAGATATGGAAGTCATGGCTGTGCTGCCGGCCAAGGACATCGACCGGGCGCGGGATTTTTATCGGGACAAGCTGGGGTTTGAGCCCGAGCGGACAATGGCGGACGGCGGCCTTGTCTACCGGTGCGGAAAGGGAACCTCGTTCCTGATCTACCAGACGGACAACGCCGGTTCGGCCAAGAACACGCAAATTGGCTGGGCCACGGACGACGTTCAGCGGGACGTGGAAGAACTCCGGGCCCGCGGCGTCGTTTTCGAGGATTACGACATGCCAGGGCTGAAGACCGAGAACGGCATCGCAACGATGGAGGGGTACGGCCAGGCAGCGTGGTTCCTGGACAGCGAGGGCAACATCCTGAACATCTCCTCCATTCCGTCCTGACGAGGCTTGCAGCAGGAGGTTCAGCAATAAAAGGGTCGACGCCGGCACTTGCCGCCTAAAGCACCCGCACCCGGGTGCGTGGCAGCGGCAGGCCGGCGCCGCCGTCGTCAGCGGTACGGAAGGAAGGGATGGCAATGGGTGCGGAAGAGGCGGTGCCGGAGACGAAGGGCGTCTCCATGGAGCTTCTGGCAACGGTGGACCTTGCCGGGGAGATTGAGGGCATGGACGGGCGCCAACTCCGCATGCGAATGGTGACCATCGAACCTGGCGGAGTTTTCGGGCCCCTCCATGACCACGTGGGCCGCCCCGGGACGGTTTACGTCCTGCAGGGGACCATCACGGAGCACCGGGACGGCCGGATCACCGAGTACGGGCCGGGGGTGGGCTGGCAGGAGGACCGCCACACCACCCATTGGCTCGAGAACAAGGGAACGGTGCCGGTTGTCGAAATCTCGGTGGACATCGTGGCCGCCCCGCAACAGTGAAGCCCCGCCACCGCAGCAGTGGGCTCAGACTGCGGGCTCGCGCCTGCCGAGGGCCATCCGGAGTGCGCCGCGCAGGGTGAGCCGGTTGCGCCTGGTGACTGCGAGGACGGCGGCGATGCCAGCGAGCAGCACCACGATGCCGCCCACCGCGACGGACCAGCGGGCGCCGAACTCGCTGCCGATCCAACCCACCAGCGGCGAACCGATGGCAGTGCCGCCCTGAAGGATGGCCAGGTAGAGGGCCAGTACGCGGCCCCGGAACTGTGGCTCCACGGAGAGCTGGATGCTGGTGTTGCAGCTGTTAAGGAAAGTGATGGACGCCAGGCCCACGGGAATCAGGATGGCCGCGTACACCCAAAAGTTCGGCGCGATGCTGCCCAGTATGGTGAAGACCCCCAGTCCCAATGCCCCGCCCAGCAGGAACCGCAGCCGCGGTCCGGAGCGGCGCGCCGCCAGGAGGGCGCCGGCCAGCGTGCCCACCGCCATGATGGAGCCGAGGAGCCCGAATTCGCTGGGGCCCGTGCTGAATTCGGTGGTGGCCATCAGCGAGTTGATCACCGGGAAGTTCATGCCGAACGCGCCCAGGATGCCCACCAGGACCATGATCAGCATCAGGTCCGGACGGCGCCGCACGTAACGGATGCCCTCGGCCACCTGGTGCTTGTTCCGGTCTCCCTTGGCAACGGGGGCAGGCTGTGTGGTGCGGATCCGGAACAGCGAGACCAGGACGGCGGCGAAGCTCGCGGCGTTCAGGAGGAACACCGGGCCGGTACCCACCCAGGCGATGAGCACGCCGGCGATCGCAGGACCGGTGAGCCGGGCGGTGTTGAAGGACGCCGAGTTGAGCGCAACTGCGTTGGAGATGTTGTCCTGGCCCACCAGCTCGGAAACGAAGGCCTGGCGTGCGGGTGCATCCACGGCGCTGGCCAGGCCCAGGCAGAAGGCGGCAACGTAGGCGTGCCACAGCTGGGCGGTGCCGGTGACCACCAAGAGGCCGATGGCGAGGGCCGTGAAGCCCATGGCCAGCTGTGTCCACATGAGGATGATGCGCTTGCGGTAGCGGTCCGCCAGTACCCCGCCGTACGGCCCGAACAGCAGCATGGGCAGGAACTGCAGGCCCGTGGTGAGGCCGACGGCGGCACCTGAGTGGTCGGTGAGGACGGTCAGGACCAGCCAGTCCTGGGCCACGCGCTGCATCCAGGTGCCGATGTTGGAGACGATCGCGCCGCTGGCCCAGATGCGGTAGTTGGGGTTCTCCAGGGCCCGGAACATCGCGCTCATTTGCCGCTCATTTCCTGCATGATGCGGGCGGCGCGGCTGAGGGTGCGCCGGTCTTCCTCGCTGAGTCCGGCCACGCGCTGGGCCAGCCACGCGGTGCGCTGGCTTCGGGCCTCTGCCAGGACTTTCCTGCCGGCGCCGGTGATCTCCACGCGGACCTGCCGGCCGTCGTCGGGATTGGCGGACCGGGTAACGAAGCCCTGGCCGGCGAGGGCATTGACGATCCTGGTCATGGACGGTGCCTGGACGTGTTCACTTTCGGCCAGCGCGCGCAGGGTACTGGGACCGCTGCCGTTCAGCAGGGCCAGCACCGTGTACTGGCCGGGGGTGATGATCTCGCCTGTTGCCTCAACGCGGAGCCGGCGCGAGGTGCGCATCACGGCGGTGCGGAGATCGATGGCGAGGGTATCCGGGGCGGTGGGGTCTGCGGTTGCCTGGTTCTGCGTCTGGGTGGGGGACATATAGGTGGATGCGCCTCCTGCGGCGTTTATTAGCATTGCTAATTAGTTCTGCTAAATATTATGCGCCGGCTGGTTGCCCGAGGCAATGGATGCGGATGTGGTTTTGGTGACAGCTCCGGCACAATGGGAGCCGTGACTGGGCGCAGAACTGCCGGA
This sequence comes from Pseudarthrobacter sp. 902506025, assembly GCF_040702325.1. Classification (NCBI taxonomy): domain Bacteria; kingdom Bacillati; phylum Actinomycetota; class Actinomycetes; order Micrococcales; family Micrococcaceae; genus Pseudarthrobacter; species Pseudarthrobacter sp. 902506025. Next base: position 6,068 of record NZ_JBFBKW010000018.1, on the reverse strand, counting down.
AACCGTAAACCGTGGCTGTCGTGGAAGGGGAAACTGAACTTGGCCGTGACCGTCCTGGTCCTTTGCCTGGGGCCGGTGATGATCGGCGTGGGCAGCTTCATGATCAACGCTGATCAAGAGCTTGCGCGGACCGGGGCGCAAGCCACCGGAACGATCGTCCACTTTGACGACGTCACCAAGGCTTCGGAGCGCAGGATCAGGGTCGACTACACGGCCGCGGACGGGGTGCCCCGCAAGACGTTCGCGGCCGTGGACCACGACCAGCATCCCGTGGTGGGCAGCAGCGTCGCTGTCACCTATGCCGAAAATGATCCGGGCCGGGCGGTTGTGCCCGGTTACGAGAGCGACGGGGTGTGGCTGCGCGGTGCCGGGGTGGTCCTGACGGTCATCTTCGGTCTCATTGGGCTCCTGTTCGCCGTCCTGGTCGGCAGCGCTGTCCTGCGGGCTAAATTCCGGGCGCGCCGAACGCAGCAGGTGGTGTAGCCGGGCCTTGTGGCGGTCCGGTGCCTGTCCCGGGTCTGTCCGCTGCTGCCGGACCGGCGTAGGCTGTGCGCACCATGACTGAACAGCAGCCCTATGAGGTGGTCCGGCGCTATCCGCACTTCGAGCTGCGCCGGTATCCGGACTACGTGGTGGCCGAGGTAACCGTGAACGCGGATTTTGACCGCGCCGGCAACGCGGCCTTCCGGTATCTCTTCAACTACATCAGTGGCAGCAACACTGCCCGGCAGAAACTTGCCATGACCGCCCCGGTGATCCAGGAAGCGGGACCGCAGAAGCTCGCAATGACAACGCCCGTACTCCAAAGCGGTCCGCTGCCCGGCGCCGGGCAGGCCGCCGAATTTTCGGTCGCCTTTGTCCTGCCCGCCGGCGTGAGCGCGGACACCGCTCCGGTGCCCGACGATCCCAAGGTCAGGGTGCGGGCGGTGCGCGGTTCCTTGGCCGCCGTGCTGGGCTTCTCGGGCAGCGGTTCGGCATCGGCCTTTGAGCGGCGCAACAACGGATTGCAGGCAGCCCTCACCCTGGCCGGCCTGACTCCGGTGGGCGCGCCCAGGTTGGCCCGCTTTGACCCGCCGTTCAAACCCTGGTTCCTGCGCCACAACGAGGTGGTCCAGGACGTAGAGGAGCCCCGGCCCGGGGAGGCGGCGTCGCCGTCGTCGTAACGGGGTGCCGCTGCTGACGCCCGCTCCGCTTTGGTGGTGTTGTGGCTGACGCCCGGTCTTCCTAGCCTCTGTGTGCGTCCCGGACGTGCTCCTGCGTCTGGCCCTGCATGACCCAGCGGTTGCCGTCAGGATCGCTGAAGTAGGCGAAGAGGACGCCGCCAAAGTCCTGGATCTCGCTGATATCCGCGCCGCGCCGGACCAGCTCGCTGCGGACTTCGGTGAGATCGGGAACGACCAGTTGGAGGCCCTCCAGGCTGCCCGGCGTCATGGTGGTCATGCCGGTGCCGATCACCACTGATGTGGCAGAACCCGGGGGAGTCAGTTGGACCACGCGCATGCCCGGGATGTGCTCCACATCGTGGTCCAGAACGAATCCCAGTTTTTCCGTGTAAAACGCTTTTGATTTGTCGACGTCTGAAACCGGGACCTGTACAACCTCAAGGCGCATCTGCATGCAGCCACTCTATCTTCGGCCTTGTTCCAAGGGAATGGCGGCTGAAGACCCCGTTCATCGTCTTGGCATTCGTAAATTGTTAAGCAGCGACGCCGTATTGCGACAGCCTTTCCTCAAGTTCGCATCAAGACTGCCTGAATGTTCACTGAGGATCCTGAAATGCCCCTAATGCGTCACTCCATGCGGCATAGGCTCATCGACGATGTGTTTCCCGGGCTAAGCAGCAGGCCCGGCAAATGTGGGGGCGCTGTTTTCCGGGCCTCCTGTAAATGGGGAAAGAATGTCCGACTACGAAACCCTTATGGGGTTTGTTCCGTCCGCTCCGGCACCGAAGCCGCCGAGGAAACCACGCTATTCAACGTTTATTGTTGGGGCGATTATCGCGCTGTTCATGCTCTTGGCAGCAATGGGCAGCGGGTTCGCGGGGGCCCTGGTTGTCCTGGCTATCTCGCTGGCCCTCACCGGTCTCTACGTTCTTCTTACCGGACGGCGCTCCTGGGCCTGGCTGCCCGCGAAACGCAAGGCCGGCGCCGTCGCGATGGCAGCGTCTTTGGCGCTCTTCGTCGGCGGTGCCGTCGCAGTGCCGCGGGTTGCCGGCGCTGACCTGCAGGCCGCCTCATCGGAGAGCACCGCCAAGGCCACCCAAGCGACAGCGAGCCCAACCGCGACAGCCAAGGCGTCGCCGTCGTCCACGCCAAGTCCCACTGCCGACGCCACGGGCGAACCAATGGACCCGGAGAACCCATACGCTCTTGCCGCCGGCGTCGCAGCAACCGCGCCCAACGCGCAGCCTGCCTACGCCACCAAGGCGCTGGATCTGCTGGCTGCCCTCCCCATCAAGGGCCGCGCGCCAAAGACCGGGTACGACCGCGCGCAGTTCGGCCAGGCCTGGGCGGACGTGGACCGGAACGGCTGCGATACCCGCAATGACATCCTCAAACGCGACCTCACCGGCATTTCGTACACGAACAGTGTGCCGTGCAAGGTGCAGTCGGGAACGCTGGCCGATCCTTACACGGGCAAGACCATCAGCTTTGTGCGGGGTTCCGCTACCAGCAGCGCCGTCCAGATCGACCACGTGGTGGCCTTGAGCGACGCCTGGCAGAAGGGCGCGCAGCAGCTGACCGCCGAGCAGCGTACGGCTTTCGCCAACGATCCCCTGAACCTGCAGGCCACGGACGGGCCCACCAACCAGCAAAAGGGCGACGGCGACGCGGCCACCTGGCTGCCTCCGGCGAAGGGCAACCGGTGCGAGTACGTTGCGCGGCAGGTTTCGGTGAAGGCGACCTACGGGCTGTGGGTCACCCAGGCGGAGCACGATGCAATTGCCCGGATCCTTGGCGACTGCGCCGGGCAGCTGGCGCCGACAAACCAGCAGGCTCCGGCTCCTGTTGCCCTTGCCCCGGCACCTGCTGAGGTTGCGCCCGCACCTGCGCCGGCTCCAGCACCCGCGCCGGCACCCGCACCCGCACCTGCTGCAGTGGCGCCTGCGCCTGTGGTCCCGGCTGCACCAGCGCCTGTGGCCCCGGTTCCTGCCGCGCCGGCACCTGCTGGTGGAGGAGCCACGGCACTGTGTGTCGACGGAACGCTGTCCTATTCGGCAACCCACCAAGGTACATGCTCACACCACAAAGGCGTCGCCGTCTGGTACAAGTGACGCTCCAATCGTTGGCGTGGCCGGCTACCGCCCTGCATTGGACCGCGACTCCGACGGCGTCGCCTGCGAGTAGGCCTGTCACGTCCGGTCATTCCGTGCCCTGATTTTTACCACCATCACAAGCATTCCCAGGGGGAAACATGAAAGAAAACACCGTTCCAGCGATGGGCAGGATGAAGGCTTCACTGGCTTTGGTTCTGCTGACCGGCCTCATGCTGACAGGGTGCGGCGGCAAGCAGGCGGCGACGCAGCCGACCGGGACGGCCACCGCTACGGCTGTCTCGCAGACAACCGAGACCGTCGTCGTGCCGGCCGTGGTGAATCTGACGTTGGACAAGGCTAAAGACCAGTTGGAAAAGCTGGGCTTCACGGTTGAGGCTGTGGATAGTGCCAAGGGCAAATCGATCATCCTCAAGAGCAACTGGCAGGTGATCTCCCAGGATCCTGCCAACGGGGCGCAGGCTGCCAAGGGCTCCACAGTTCACCTCGGCGTCAAGAACCTCGACGACGTGACGGCGGAGAAGGCCGCCGCCGAGAAGGCAGCAGCTGCGAAGGCGGCTGCTGAAAAGGCCGCAGCTGACAAGGCCGCCGCTGAAAAGGCAACAGCTGACAAGGCCGCCGCCGACCAGGCTGCCGCTGCAAAAGCTGCAGCCGATCAGGCGGCCCGGGACGCAGCTGCCAAGGCAGCAGCCGACCAGGCAGCGGCGCAGAAGTTTGTCCAGGCGCCTGCTCCGGCGCCGGCTCCAGCGGCGCCAAACTATGTCACACCGGGAGCCTTCTGCAGCGGAGGAACCGGCATAAGCAAGACGGGCAAACCGATGGTATGTGCACCTGCAACAGACGGACGACTCCGCTGGCAGGGAGCCTAGGGTAGTTCCGTTAGAAAAGGCGGCGGATCCGCGCGAGGCGGTGTCGCCATCTGTTTGGAACTGTGGGGCCGCGCATACATCCTTCGCCAGGATGTATCCGCGGCTCCGCTGTTGCCGGCAGTGACGAGCGGGTCGGGACGAGCCCAGGACAACTCCTCGCGTAGCCGTCCTACTGTTGGTCGGGTCCTAGCGGCAGGGGAGTGATTGGCTGGTCGTTGGCCGTCAGGTCGATGCCCATATCCTTAGCAAACACCAGCCGGGTGGACTTGTAGACGCCGGCATGGTTTTCATCAAGCTCGAACACGCGGGCGCCCCGCAGCCTGTTCCGGTCCGCCCCGGGCAGCCCATATGCGCCGAACCCAGTCCCGGGACCGTACCCGAGTTCCACGCCGTAGTAGTTGCCAACGTAGGTATTCACATGATCGTGGCCTACGAAATAGCCCCGAACGTCGCCGCGCTCAAGGAAGGCGTTGAACAGGCCGGAGTTGAAGGGGCCCGGGCACTCGTCCTCGTTCCGCTCTCCCACGATGCCGTGCTTCTGGACGGCCCGCTGGTGGTCGGTATCGGTGCGGGAGTCGAGGCTCGCGAACCACATGTTGCGGTGCTCGTGGAGCGCTATGTGGCCCCACATTAGCGAAGGGATCTTGCGGCCGTACTTTTGCTCTGTGGCGATCGAGAGGTTGCGGTACCAAGTGACCTGGTCCATCCGTACCCAGTCCCAGTCGGGGTATCCTGCGAAATCCTGCCCGTTGATGCTGTCCGGGGCGTAGCGGCCGGTGTCGATGAGCCAGAGACCGAACGCCGGGGCTTTCGATTTGGATGACTGGACCAGCAGGAGTGAGTTCGATGTGCCGGTGACGCCGTCCGTGGAGTCACCGTTAACGTTGAAGCTGTAGCTCTGCAGGAACTGCAGCATCTTTGCCTCAGTCATGCCGGTCCTGGCCACGGAGTCCTCATCGTGGTTGCCGAAAGTCACCGCCCACGGGATTTTTCGACTTTCCATCGGCTGCACAACCTGGTTGAGCGCCTGCTTGACCTCCAGCTCGGTATCGCAGCTGCCGTTGATCACGTCCCCATTGATCACCACGAAGTCTGGCTTTTCGGCGTCCAGGGTGCCGTTCATGAGCTCGATGGTGCGGCGGTCCGTCTGCTCGTCGTCCTGGGTGTCATTAAACTGAATCACCTTGAACTTGCCGTCCTTGCCGAAGTTCAGGGAGGGCTTGGGTGCCTTCGCTCCCGGTGCTGCGGTGGCCCCAGTACCTGTGGCCATTACCGCTCCGAGCGCACCGAGCGCTCCGGCGGTGGCAATGGCTGTGCGCCGGCTGATCCCGGACCGGTCGGTGTTGTTCGTCATTGTTGCCCTTCCCCAAAGATGCGCGGCGGCACGTCAGACCGCCGTCCGTGTGACGGTAGGAGGCCAAGGAAGCCCAAGCTCAAACTCAAGATGAACAGCCCTGCGTGGGGTTTGTCCGTGGCCAGGCGCCCGGGACTTCTGCAGGACTGCTGCGTGCCGGAAGGTGCACGCTAAGGATGTGCCGCACCCCACATCGCGGAAATACGACGGCGGCAGGCTGCTTGGGTGCCCGGAACACCCGTCCTGCCCCGGAATTCCGCGGATTCTCCACCTCCTTCCGCCCGATTTGCGGTGGGGGTTGGGTGCGGGTATTGTTTTCTAAGTCGCCGCGGGGGAGACAGTGAAGAACTGTTCACCGGGTGGCCAAAACCCCCAAATCAAAGCCAAAATCTGGTTGCTCTTTAGGGCGCTGGAAATCGGTATGGGGCGGTCTTCAATTCGTTGGGAATCCTGAAAGATGGATTTGCTTCGGAGGTGGGGATCGGGTAAGTTTGAAAAGTTGCTCCGGAGCGATCCTGAACGTTGGTTTGGGTGGTGCCGGGTGTGTCTGTTGTTTGAGAACTCAATAGTG
>NZ_JBFBKW010000017.1:0-40444 GCF_040702325.1 Pseudarthrobacter sp. 902506025 | reverse complement strand
CGGCACCTGCCCGTGGACCGCTGGGTCAAACCCCAGGAATTCGTGGACCTCCAGCACGAAGCCGAAGAAATCGGCTTCCTCGGCGTCATGTCCGGCCCCCTGGTCCGCTCCTCCTACCGCGCCGGCCGCCTCTGGGCCACCGCCATGCGCAAAAAAGGCCGCGGCATCCCCGCCGAACTCGCCCACATCGCCGAAGGCATCCAGGACTCCGGCACCACCCGCCAGGAAGCCGCCACCCTCCTCGCCGGTTAGGCCACTGCGCGCTCCGGCCTGGTGCTGTTTTGGGGGGCACCAGGCCGGAAGACAACAGGAGACTGGGGAGGCCGGCAAGGGAAGCCGCCGGGCCTCCCCCGGCGCGTCCGCCCAGCCCGGCAACCCGCTCAGCTGTTGCCGCGCACCACCGGGATGCTCGCCGTCGGCAATCCGCTGGGGAACACCGTGGGTTCCGGTTCCGCGACCGGTTCCAGTGGAACCCGCACCGGCTCGTTGCCCACCGTCAGCCGCTGGCCACGGACGTCAACTTCCAGCGGACCGCCGTCCTGGACCGTCAGCGTGATAAAGCCGGCGGCGAGCTGGACCAGCAGCAGGCGGCCCCTGATCTTCAGGTGGAAGGTCAGCCCCTCCCACTCCGCGGGAAGGCGGGGATCGAAGTACGGGACCGGGCCTTGGTCGCGCATGCCGGCGAAACCGCACACCAGCGAACTCCAGACTCCGCCGGTGGAGGCGATGTGCACGCCGTCGATCGTGTTGCCGTGCGTGTTGTCAAGGTCAATGAAGGCGGCATTGGTGAAGTGGTCCAGGGCCTCCCTCGAATAGCCCACCTCGGCCGCCATGATCCCCTGGACGCAGGCGGACAGCGTGGAATCGCCGGTGGTGATGGGATCGTAGAAGTCGAAGGCCCGCTGCTTCTCCTCAGCCGTGAAGTCCTGCCACTGCAGGAACATGGCCAGGACCGTATCGGCCTGCTTCAGGACCTGGTGCCGGTAGATGACCAGCGGGTGGAAGTGCAGCAGCAGCGGATACTTGGACCGCGGCGTGGTCCAGTCCCAGGCCTCCAGGGTCATGAAGTCGTTGTCCTGGGAGTGGACCTGCATCCGGTCATCGAAGGGCAACTGCATGCGGTTGGCGGCCGCCTCCCACAGCTGGCGCTCCTCGTGGGTGATGCCTGCGTGCCCAAGCGCGGCGGCGGCACGCAGGTTGAAGCGGGCCATCACGTTCGTGTACAGGTTGTCATTCACCACTGCCGTGTACTCATCAGGGCCGGTGACGCCGTGGATGTGGAAGAGCCCGTCCTTGCCAAAGAAGCCCAGGGAGATCCACATCCGGGCCGTCTCGATCAGCAGTTCAGCGCCCATGCCATCCCGGAATCCGGCATCCCCGGTTGCCCAGAGGTACCTGTTGGTGGCGAAGGCAATCGCGGCGGCGATATGGAACTGTGCGGTACCGGCCGCGTAATAGGCGCTGGCCTCGAGCCCGTTGATGGTGCGCCACGGGAAGAGGGCGCCGTCCACGCTCAGCTCCTTCGCCCGGATCCTGGCCTCGGGAAGCATGCCGTGGCGGAACTCGAGGACCTGCCGGGCGCCGTCGGGGTTGGTGTAGGTAAGGTACGGCAGCAGGTACACCTCCTGGTCCCAGAAGTAGTGCCCCTCGTAGCCCGAGCCCGTCACGCCTTTGGCGGGGATGCCGGCAACATCGGCACGCGCCGTGGCCTGGGCCAGCTGGAACAGGTTCCAGCGGATGGCCTGCTGCAGCCCGGGCCGGCCGCCCTCAACCACGATGTCCGAGGTGGCCCAGTAGCCGCGGTAGTGGGCCATGCTTTCGGCAAAAATGCTGTCCACCGGGCGGAGGGCCTCCTCAGCCACTGCGGACGCATCCACGTCCGGGTCCTGGACGGTGGGGCCGGCCGCGTAGCTGACGGTCTTTTCCAGCCGGAACGGGTCACCGGCGTCCACTGCAAGGACGTACCGGACGGTGCTGTCGTCCTGGTCCACCACCGTTTCGAACGGCTGGTGGCCGGCGGAGGTCCAGTGGTCCACCGCGATCCCCACCCGCTGCTTGGACTCGCCTGCCTCCCAGGACAACCGCAGCGAGCCGTCGCCGCCGTCCAGCCGCACGGGGAGCAGCACCCGCCCGGCGTGCCGTCCCGCCCGGCGGGGATCGTGGACGGAGTGGTCTTCCACCGGCTGGTCCTGGCGGTTGATCACCGCGGAGGTGACATCCAGGGAGATTTGCCGGTCCGCATCCACCTCCAGGGAAATGCCCAGGCAGCCGCGGGATTCGTAGCCCACCGCCCGCCGTTCCGTGGTGGTCACCGTGGCGCCGGAACGGCACTGCCAGGTGATGCGGCACTCGTAGATCCCGGTGGAGAAGTCGACGCTCCGGCGGTAGTCCAGGACCTCTGATTCGGCAAGGCTGAGGTTTTCGCCGTCCACCACCACGGTGAAGTTGTTGGCGTCCGGGATGTAGAGGATTCGCTGGCCCGTCCGGGCGAAGCCAAAGGCATTTTCGGCGTGCTTGATGTCCCAGATTTCGTGCAGGCCGTTGATGAAGCTGCCTGGCAGCTCTGCGTCGGCCGCCGCCCAATGGGCACCCCGGATGCCCAGATGGCCGTTGCCCAGGGCGAACAGGGCCTCCAGGGTTCCGGCGCCATCGGTTCCGTAGCGCGTTTCGACGAGCTGCCAGGGGGTATCGGGGAACCGTTCGCGGTCCGCGGAGATCAATGCCATGGTCGGGGTCCTTTTGGCCTTGCTGTGGTGCCGGACTGGCCGGCACGGAATATTCGGGGGAAGGGCAATACTCGGATGGGTGCTGCCGGGGAGCAGCAGGGTTGCCCGGGGCAGGCAACGGGGTTTGAGGCCTGGGTTTAGGGGACGAGTTCCTGGAGGTCGTTGACCACCAGGGTGGCTCCGGCGTCCAAGAGCGTCTGCCGCCCGGCGCCACGGTCCACGCCGATCACGGAGTGGAACGATCCCGCGTGTCCGGCCTGAACCCCTGACACAGCGTCCTCGACCACTACGCACTCCGGACTGGAGAGGTCCAGGAGTTTGGCCGCGTATTCGTAGGTGGCCGGGCTTGGTTTTCCGGGCAGGCCCTGTTCCGCGGCCACCACACCGTCCACCACCACGGGGAAATAGTGGCTGAGTCCGGCGGCTTTCAGGACGGCAGGGGCATTGCGGGAGGAAGAGACGACGGCGACCTTGAGTCCGCGTTCCAGGGCGGCTTCGAGGAAGCGGACCGAGCCTTGGAACGGTTCGACGCCGGCGTTCACGATGTCATTGAAGATCGCGTTCTTCCGGTTGCCCAGGCCCTGGACGGTTTCGTGGGCAGGGTCGTCATCCAGCGGGCCTTCCGGGAGCGTGATCCCCCGCGAAGCCAGGAAGTCGCGCACACCGTCAAAGCGGGGCTTGCCGTCGATGTGGTCGAAGTAGTCGCTTTCCCGGTACCCGGGGACCTCCGGATGCGAGGCCAGGTAGCCATCGAACAGTTCCTGCCAGGCGCGCTCGTGCACGGTGGCGGTGGGCGTCAGAACGCCGTCCAGGTCAAAGAGGATTGCTGCGGCGCCGGTCCAGCCGGCGGTCCCAGCTGCAGTTTCGAGTGTCATCGGCAGTGCGGTGTCCTTTCGGTTCGTGGACAGCCGGCCCTGCCGGGACAGCCTGAAGGAGGATACTGCTGCGCCTCATGCACGCAGCATCACTTCCTTGTCCGCCCACTGCAGGACCGATCATGGCCGTAGACGAGTGTAAGCGCTTGCAAATTTCGCTGGCAACTGTTTTTTCGTACCCACCGATGGGGCAGCTACACAGTCAGCGCAGCACGTAGTGGCGCAGAAAGGCGCTGACGTCCACCATCTCGGTCTTGGACATCGCGTGCCCCATTCCCGGGTACGTCCGGGCCGTCAGCAGCGTGTTCTTTTCCAGCCACTCCGCGGTGTAGGCAACGGCGTCCTCGTTGATCACCAGGTCCGCCTTGTCCCGCCCCCAGAAAAAGGGCGGCCTGACGTCAAAGGAGTCCGTCACCGAGAGGAGCTCGTTGTTGAGCACAAAGCCGGACAGTCCCACAACGGCCTTGTAGTCATCCGGGTGCAGCCGCAGGAGCGTACTGGCCATGGCCATGCCCTGCGAGTACCCCATCAGGGTGACGCTGCTGTGCTGGTCCCTGACGGAACTGATCCAGGCCCGCACTGAGTTGGCGGCGGAGATGACATCCGCGAAGTCGTTCGCCAGGAAGTAGTCGAGCAGGAACCAGCCCCAGTGGTCCCCGATGGGCATCGGAGCCCGCAGGGCGGCAAACGTGAACTCGGGAGGCAGGTACTCGAAGAGGCGCACCATCCGGGACTCGTCCGTACCGTAACCGTGCATCATCACCAGCAGGGGGGTGCCTGCGCGCTGGTCCTCCGGCTTGGACCACACAACTGTTTCCACTGGTCAAGCCTAACTACGGAAGCACGACGCCCCGCCCGGATCATTGAATCCGCAATCACCGGGAGGTAGCGTGACGCTTGATAGACAGCAGGCTTGGCTTTTGGCAGTGTACGCACCACCCTCCCGTATCGCCCTACCAGCGCCGCGCAGCCCGCGGCCAAAAGGAGCAAGTCATGAGAATCGGATCGTCAATCTTCCTCATCGCCCTCGGCGCCATCCTTGCCTGGGCCGTGGCGCCCGGACTCATCCCGTTCGTGGACCAGCAATTGGTGGGCTACATCCTCATGGCGGTAGGCGTAATCGGGCTGATCGCCTCACTCATCCTCGCTTCCCCCGGCCGCAGCCGCCGGGTCAGCGAGTCCCGCTCGGTCATCGATCCCACCACCGGCGAGCGCATCACCCGCCACGAAAGCCGGGACGGCGGCATCTAGCCGGGCCGACACCGGGGACGGGATCCGGGCCACCACCGATGAACCCGAAAAGCCGGGCTGGACCACCACGTGTCCAGCCCGGCTTTTTCGCGCCTGCGCCCGGGCCTGAAAAGCTCGATCTTGTTTCATGTTGGTTTCCATTGACAAACCAACAGAACCAAAGATAAAGTCAAGTAACTCAACATCAATGTGATGCCAGTCACGCAGGACCGGGAAGACGGCCAGGCGCACAAACTCACAGCAGGACCTACGCAACGGAGGGTATGTGTTCGCCGAAGAGCGCCAGCAGCAAATTGCCGAGCTTGTAGCCGGCAGCGGCCGGGTCAGCGTGACCCTGCTGGCTGAGCGCTTCCGCATCACCACTGAGACGGTGCGCAGGGACCTTGCAGCCCTCGAAAACGCCGGCACGGTCCGCCGTGTCCATGGCGGCGCCGTTGCGGCAGACCGCTTCAGCACCACCGAGGAAAGCGTCACTGAACGGGCCATCCAGCGGCCGGACCAAAAGATCCGGATCGCCGAAGCCGCCCTTGCCCTGATCCCCCGGAACTCGCCCGCCAGCGTCCTGATGGACGGAGGCACCACCACCGAGGTGCTTGCCGACATGCTGGCCCGCCGCGCCGCCGTCGAACCTTCCGACGGAACGGGCCCCCAGCACGAACTGGTGGTCATCACCCACGCAGTACCCATTGCCAGCAAACTCTCCAACGTCCCCGGCGTTGCCCTGCAGATCCTGGGCGGCCGGGTTCGCGGCCTCACCCAGGTGGCCGTGGGGCAGGCAACGGTGAACGCTGCCGCCCGGATCCGCCCTGACATCGCGTTCATCGGAACCAACGGCATCCACGCCACCTTTGGCGTCAGTACTCCCGATCCTGAAGAAGCCGCCGTCAAGGCAGCCTTCGTCCAGTCGGCACGCCGCATTGTGGTGCTGGCCGACTCCTCCAAGCTGGACACGGAAACCCTGGTCCAGTTCGCCTCCCTGAAAGATCTGGACACCTTGATCACAGACAGTGAACCCGGACCTGAACTCGCAGCCGCCCTGGAAGAGGCCGGCGTTGATGTGGTGGTCGCATGATCGTCACCTTCACGGCCAACCCCAGCCTTGACCGGACCGTCGCCCTTCCCGGCCCTCTGGAGCGTGGCGAGGTACAGCGCGCCGTCTCCGTCCGCCAGGAATCCGGCGGCAAGGGCGTCAACGTCTCCCGCGCCCTGGTGGCCTCGGGACTGGAGTCCCTTGCCGTCCTCCCCGGCGCGGACAGCGATCCCGTCCTGGCCGGGCTGCGCGAGCACGCAGTGCCCTTCGTTTCGCTTCCCATCGACGAGCCGCTGCGCACCAACGTAGCGCTCACCGAACCTGGCGGCGTGACCACCAAGATCAACGAACCGGGCCCCGCACTGGATGAGAACCAGCAGGAAGCCCTGATCAAGCTGCTGGTCGAAAGCTCGCGCGGCGCCACCTGGGTGGTCCTGGCCGGCTCGCTGCCGCCGGGATTCCCCTCTGACTTCTACGCAACGGCTGCCCGCCGCCTGCGTTCTTCCGCCGACGGCACCGCCCCGCGGATCGCAGTCGACTCGTCCGGCCTGCCACTCGCGGCTGCCCTCACCGGCGGCCCGGAAGGCATGCCCGACCTCCTGAAGCCCAACGCCGAGGAACTGGCGGAGCTGGCCGCAGCTGCCGGTTTCCCCCCGGCATCCGGTGACGAACTGGAAGCGGATCCGGCTGCTGCCGCTGCCGCCGCAGCCGCCGTCGTCCGTTCCGGTGTGGGTGCTGTGCTGGCAACTCTCGGTTCCAAGGGAGCTGTCCTCGTTACGGCCGACGGCGCGTGGCTGGCCACGCACCCGCCGGTCGCCGCGGTCAGCACGGTGGGTGCGGGCGACTCCGCACTTGCCGGCTACCTGCTTGCCCATGGCCGGGGCGCCGCCCCGGCCGACTGCCTTCGTCAGGCGGTGGCCCATGGTGCCGCCGCTGCCTCGCTGCCGGGTTCCACCGTTCCGGCAGTAAACCAAACCACCCCGGATGCCGTAACCATCACGGCCCTTCGAAAGGATTGACAGTGACCCAGCTCATCACCACGGACCTGGTCGAGCTCGACCAGAACCTGGGCAACGCCCCCGAGACGGTGATCCGGCATCTGGCAAGCAAGGTAGCTGCCACCGGACGCGCATCAGAAGTCGAAGGACTCTTCGCGGACGCCTTCGCCCGCGAGCAGAAGACCGCCACGGGAATCCCCGGCGGCATCGCCATCCCGCACTGCCGCTCCGCCGCCGTCACCGTGCCCACCCTGGCCATGGCCCGCCTGAACCCCAAAGTGGACTTCGGCGCCAAGGACGGCCCCGCTGACCTCGTGTTCTTCATCGCTGCTCCGGACGGAGCGGACCAGGAGCACCTGAAGCTGCTCTCCAAGCTGGCCCGGTCGCTCATCAAAAAGGACTTCACCGCGGCACTCCGCAACGCCTCCTCCGAGGCGGAGATCGTGGAACTCGTGGACGGCGCCCTGGCGGACAAGCCCGCAGCCCACGCCGCAGCGGCTCCGGCAGATGCAGTTCCGGTCGGCGCCGGAGTCGGCGCAGCCGGAGCAGCTGGTGCCAGTGCCATGGGTGCCCCCGCAGGGGCTTCCACCGGTTCCGCCGCCCGCGGACCCAAGCGCCTGGTAGCCGTCACCGCGTGCCCCACCGGCATCGCCCACACCTACATGGCGGCCGACTCCCTCGTGGCAGCTGCCAAGGAAGTGGGCGTAGACCTGCAGGTGGAAACCCAGGGTTCCTCCGGCGCCAAGGCACTGGACCCCGCGGTCATCGCCGCAGCAGACGCCGTCATCTTCGCCGTGGACGTGGACGTGCGCGGCAAGGAGCGCTTCGCCGGCAAGCCGGTCATCAATGCCCCCGTAAAGCGCGGCATCGACGAACCGGACAAGATGGTCCAGGAAGCACTCGCCGCGGCAGAGAACCCCAACGCCCGCCGTGTTCCGCACTTCGGCGCGGAGGAACAGGCCGAGCACGAAGCTGAGGAAAAGGGCGAGCACATCGGCCAGAAGCTCAAGAAGGCCCTGCTCACCGGTGTCAGCTACATGATTCCGTTCGTGGCCGGCGGCGGCCTGCTGATCGCCCTCGGCTTCCTCATGGGCGGCTACCTGATCACCAAGTACGCGGACACGATCGTGGTCCAGAACAGCCTGTTCAACCTGCCCACCGAATTCCCCGAAAACGCCTGGGGTCCGCTGGGCGCCTACCTCGGCGCGGTCCTGTTCAAGATCGGCGCTTTGTCGCTCGGGTTCCTGGTTCCGGCACTGGCAGGCTACATCGCCTACGCCATCGCTGACCGTCCGGGCATCGCGCCCGGCTTCGTCGCCGGTGCAGTTGCCGGGTTCATGGGTGCCGGCTTCCTGGGCGGCATCGTTGGCGGCCTGCTGGCGGGCTACATCGCCCACGTGGTGGGGCGCCTGCAGGTGGCACGGTGGCTGCGCGGCCTGATGCCCGTGGTGATCATCCCGCTGCTGGCCTCGCTGGTGGCTTCGGGCCTGATGTTCGTGATCCTGGGCGGCCCCATCGTCGCCATCACCAACGGCCTGAACTCCTGGCTGTCCGGCCTCACCGGTGCCGGTGCCATCGCCCTGGGCGTGATCCTGGGCCTGATGATGTGCTTCGACCTCGGCGGCCCGGTCAACAAGGTTGCCTACTCCTTCGCCGTCGCCGGCCTTGGTGCCGCCACCATCGACAACCAGGCTCCGTGGCAGATCATGGCCGCCGTCATGGCGTCCGGCATGGTTCCGCCGCTGGCCATGGCCCTGGCCTCCACCGTCCTGAACAAGAAGCTTTTCAGCCTGGCGGAGCAGGAAAACGGCAAGGCAGCATGGCTGCTGGGTGCGTCCTTCATCTCCGAAGGTGCCATCCCGTTCGCCGCGGCCGATCCGCTGCGCGTTATCCCCGCCAGCATGCTGGGCGGTGCGGTGACCGGTGCCATCTCGATGGCTGCGGGCGTCGGATCCAAGGCACCCCACGGCGGAATCTTCGTCTTCTTCGCCATCGACAACTTCCTGATGTTCGTTGTTTCGATCATCGTCGGCGTGGTGGTTACCGCCCTGTCGGTCATCGCCCTCAAGCGCTGGGCAGTCAAGAAGACCGTTGATACGGTTGAACCGGTTCCCGTAACCGTCTGAGCCGGTTTAGCCACAGACCTTCCCGGCGCTGGACCATCAGCACGCCGAAAGACAAAGGAGCAAAAATGCCAGAACGCACCGCAACAGTCGCCAGCCGCGTGGGCCTGCACGCCCGCCCCGCCGCTATCTTTGCCGAGGCAGCCGGAGAGTTCGACCTGGACATCACCATCGCCCGTGAAGGCGAGCCGGCAGACGAGGCCATGGATGCCGCCAGCATCCTGTCCCTCATGAGCCTGGGCGCCTCACACGGCGACGTGGTGGTCCTCCGCGCCGAAGGTGCCGGCGCAGACGATGCGCTGGAGCGCCTGGTGCAGATCCTCGAAACGGATCACGACGCCGAGTAGCAGCTGCGCTGCCCCAGGCAGCACAACGCCGGCGGCCGCCGTCGGGCTTTCCTCCGAAAGGGAAACGTCCGACGGCGGCCGCCTGGTTTTAACCCCCAGCCCACCCGGGCGGGGAGCAGTCAGCCGCGCTCGGCGAGCGCCTTGACGTCCGCCACGAGCTTGTCCCACATGCCTTTGGAGTGCGCTGCAGCTTCCTCGCTGGGGTTGTTGTCCTGCGACAGCGAAAGCTTCGTGGCGCCGTCCTGGTCCTCCAGCGTCCATTCGAGCGTGTGGTAGTTCTCCGGCTTGTCCTCTTGGCCGGACAACGGGCTGAAGTGGGTGTACACCAGTTTCCGGCCTGGTTCGACCTCGAGGATCCGGCCCTTGTCCTGGAAGGGCTTTCCCTCCCACTCCCCCTGCCACGTAATGGGGCTGCCGACCCTCCAGTCGGTCTGCAGGGTTGCCCCGAACATGAACTCCTTCACGGCGGCGGGGTCGGTAATCACCTCCCACACGCGTTCCGGCCCGGCGTCGATCATGGTGACGGACGTTGCTACATGGTTTTCGGTCATGCTGCAGCCTTTCTTGCCGTGAAGAGCAGGTACTCCCACTCCATCTGGAACGGGGAATCGCCGTGCGCATCACCGAAGGAATCGGCAAGGTCGGTAAGGGCCTTGTCCAGGGCCTTGACCTTTTCCTGGTCCTCGCCCAGGAATTTGTAGACGGCGATGATGGGGCCGTAGTGGGACTTGAAATACCGGACGAAGTCCGCGGGCTGGTGGAAGCTCCTGACGGCCAGGTTCTGCTTGCGGGTGTGAACGTCGGTGATCCGGTCCCCCAGCAGTTCGCGGACATGCTCCTCGCTCCCCCAGAGCGGGGCCGGCTGCGCGCCGGGCGGGGGCGGCGGGGCAAACGGCTTCAGGGCGGCCAGCATCTGCCCGACGAATCCTTCCGGCGTCCAGCTGAGCAGCCCGACGGAGCCGCCCGGCTTGCAGACCCGGAGCAGCTCGTCGGCGGCCGCCTGGTGGTGCGGGGCGAACATCACCCCGATGCAGGACATCACTGCGTCGAACTCCCCATCGCCGAACGGCAGGGCTTCCGCGTCGCCCTCCTGCCACTCCAGGCTGACGCCACGGTTGGCTGCCTCTTTGCGCCCTGCCTCAAAAAGTTCAGGTGTAAGGTCGCTGGCCACCACCTTGGCACCCATCATGGCCGCTGGAATGGCCGCGTTGCCGGTTCCGGCCGCAACGTCCAGGACCCGTTGGCGTGACCTGATGCCGCAGGCCTCCACCAGGACGGCACCCAGTTCCAGGAGCATCTCGTCCGCGAGGGCGGGGTAATCCCCTGACGCCCACATGGCCCGGTGCTTTCTCTTCAGCTCCCGGTCCGCCTCCACTGCATCGGTCTGCTGGCTCATGTCCGTGCCCCTCTACGTGTCAGGTCCACATGGGTGACAGCACGCTGTTGGCACAGCGGAGGCTGCGATGCGACTCATTGTGGGCGCGTTGGAGGCCGCTGTAAAGGCAGGGTTTCCCGAAAGCGCGCCGGACCGGCCGGCCAGGCCCTTCCGGAGTGCCGTCGCGAGTGCCGGTCAGGCCGGCTTGCGCGCCCTGGTGGTCTTGGCGGCCGGCTTTGCCGCGGCCTTTGTGCCGGACGCCTTGGTGTCCGCCGTGCCCGTGCCGGAGGACTTGGACGCGCTTGTTTTAGCTGCAGCGGACTTGGCGGCAGTGGATTTGGCGGCAGTGGATTTGGCTGGCGTCGACTTGGACGCCGTGGACTTGGCGGAAGCCGGTGTGGACTTCGCTGATGACCTGGTGGCTGGCTTGGCATCGTCCGTGCCGGTCTTCGCTGCCGCGGTCCTGGACGCGGCCGCCTTGGTGCCGGAGGTCCGGCGTGCCGGATTGGCAGTTTCGGTGTCCTCGTCCCCTGCGTCCGCTTCGGCGTCGGATTCCCCGCCGGCGGAGGCGGCTTCCCCGCCGCCGCGCTTCCGGTCCAGGCTCCGCTTGAGGGCCTCCATGAGGTCAATAACCTCGCCCTTGCCGCCCTCGCCGGCTTCCACGCCAAAGGTTTCCTCCGTGTCCAGCGATTCGCCCTGTTCCAGCTTGGCGTCGATCAGCTGGCGGAGCTGCACCTGGTACTCGTCGGTGAAGGAGTCTGGTTCGAAGTCGGCGGCCATGGACTCCACCAACGCCGCTGACATGTCCCGTTCCTGGGCGGAGATCCTGATGTCCGCCTCCAGGGACGGGAAGCTCGCCTCGCGCACCTCGTCGGGCCAGAGCAGGGACTGCAGCACCAGGACGTCGTCCTTGATCCGCAGGGCACCCAGCCGGGTCTTCTCGCGCAGCGCGAACTGGACGATGGCCACCCGGTCCGTGTCCTCCAGCGCGCGGCGCAGCAGAACGTAGGCCTTGGGCGACTTGGAATCCGGCTCCAGGTAATAGCTCTTCTCGAACATCATGGGTTCGAGCTGCTCCGACGGCACGAACTGCACCACTTCGATCTCGTGGCTGTTCTCGGCGGGAATGGACTTGAGCTCATCCTTGGACAGCACTACCGTGCGGCCATCCTCCTCGAAGGCCTTCTCGATGTCCGAGTAGTCCACCACCTCGCTGCAGACCTCGCACCGGCGCTGGTAGCGGATCCTGCCGCCATCGGCATTGTGAACCTGGTGCAGACTGATGTCATGATCCTCAGTGGCGCTGTAGACCTTCACGGGCACGTTGACCAGGCCGAACGCGATGGCACCTTTCCAGATGGCTCTCATTCATACAGTCAACATCAGAGCGGGCCGGAGGTGAAGCCCCATGGCAGGTAGCCGGGAACGTGTCCGGGTGGCGGGGCGCGAACTGACGCTGACCAACCTGGACAAGATCATCTACCCGGAGACCGGCACCACCAAGGCGGATGTGCTGGCCTACTACGCCGCAGTGGCACACGTCCTGATACCGGCGGCCGCCAACCGCCCGGCCACGCGGAAGCGGTGGGTCAACGGAGTAGGCACCGCGGACAAACCGGGAGAGGTGTTTTTCCAGAAGGACCTGGAGGACTCAGCGCCCGGCTGGCTGCCCCGGGCCGCGATCACCCACAAGGACCGGACCATCCACTACCCCCTGGTCAACGACGCCGCCACGCTGGCCTGGTTCGGCCAGATCAACTCCCTCGAAATCCACGTGCCGCAGTGGCGGGTGGATCCGCACGGCCACCAGCTCAATCCGGACCGGCTGGTGCTGGACCTGGACCCGGGCGAGGGTGCCGGGCTGCCGGAATGCCGGGAGGTGGCCCTCCTGGCCCGGACCATCCTGCAGGACGTGGGCCTTGACCCGGTCCCGGTGACCAGCGGCAGCAAGGGCATCCACCTGTACGCGGCGCTGGACGGCAGCCAGACCTCGGAACAGATCTCCGCTTTCGCCCGTGAACTGGCCCGGGCACTCGAGGCCGACCACCCGGACCTTGCCGTCAGCGACATGAAGAAATCCCTGCGCACGGGCAAGGTGCTGGTGGACTGGAGCCAGAACAACGCGGCAAAAACCACGGTGGTCCCCTACTCGCTGCGCGGCAGGCCCACGCCCATGGTGGCCGCCCCGCGGACATGGCGGGAAATCCAGTCTCCCGCACTTAAGCACCTGGACTACCAGGAGGTGCTGCGCCGGGTGCGGGACGGCAAGGACCCGTTCGCCGCCGTCGTGAACGCCGCGGCAGGCGCGGAGGCGGGTGGAACAACCGGCAACCCGGACCAGGGGGACGCACACCACGACGCCGACGCCCGGCTGGGCAGGTACCGTTCCATGCGCGACCCCAAGGCGACCCCCGAACCGTTCGCAGGCATCCCGGCCGGCGGCAACAGTTTTGTCATCCAGGAGCACCACGCCAGCCGCCTGCACTGGGACCTGCGGCTGGAACACGAGGGGGTCCTGGCGTCATGGGCCCTGCCCAAGGGCATCCCGGAATCCGGTGGCAGGAACCATCTGGCCGTCCAGACCGAGGACCATCCCATGGACTACCTCACCTTCCACGGCACCATCCCCAAGGGGCAGTACGGCGCGGGCGAGATGACGATTTGGGACACCGGCACCTACGAACTGCACAAGTGGATCAACGGCAAGGAAGTCATCGTCACCCTGACGGGCTCGGAAAGCGGCGGCCTGGGCGGCAGCAGGAAGGTGGCCCTCATCCACACCGGACGCGGGCAGGGCAAGGACGCCGAAAACCAATGGCTCATCCACCTGATGGACCAGGAGCAGCAAGGCGGACGACGACGGCAGCCGGCCCGGGCAGTGCCGGAACCTTCGCAGGACGCCGGCGGCGAAGAGGCGTCCGAGGCTCCCGCAGCAACGCACGCCGCTCCCGCCGACCCGCTGGAGTACGCGCCCATGATGGCAACCTCGGGAAGCACCGCCGACCTGCACGGCAGCACGTGGCAGTACGAGCTCAAGTGGGACGGCGTTCGGGCGCTGCTGGTGGCGGACAGCGAAAAGGTCCGGATCTTCTCCCGCAACGGCAACGACGTCACCAAGACCTACCCCGAGTTCACGGACCGGGCCTGCTGGCCGGAGCAGCCGTTCGTGGCGGATGGTGAGATCATCGCCGTCGGGCCCGGTGGAAGGCCTGACTTTGGCCTGCTGCAGGGGCGGATGAAACTCACCCGGGCCGCCGACGTCGCCAAAGCCCGCACCTCGATCCCGGTCCAGCTGATGCTGTTCGACCTCCTCTTCGACGACGGCAAGGACCTCCGGCGCCTGCCGCTCAGCACACGGCGGCAGCGGCTGGAGGAATTCTTCCGTCCCTCCGGCTGCCCGGTGGACCTGTCCATGGTGCTTGAGGAATCCGTGGACCTCCTCCTCGACAGCGCCCGGGAGCTCGGCCTTGAAGGGGTGATGGCCAAGAGGACGGACAGCCGCTACGTGAGCGGGCAGCGGACCAGGACCTGGATCAAACTCAAGACGGAGCAGACGCAGGAAGTGGTGGTGGGCGGCTGGCGGCCGGGGAAGGGCGGGCGGCAGGACACCGTGGGATCGCTGCTGGTAGGCATTCCCGACGGCGGCAAGTTGCAGTACGTGGGCCGGGTCGGGTCCGGTTTCAGCAGCCGGGAGCTCACGGAACTCCGCCAGACGGTGGAACGCCTGGGCCGGAAGACCTCACCCTTCCACGACGTCCCCCGGCCGGATTCCGCCGACGCCCACTGGGTATCACCGGAGCTTGTAGGCGAGGTGACCTACAGCGAGTGGACGGGCCCGGGCAGGCTCAGGCATCCACGGTGGCGGGGCTGGCGCCTGGACAAGGACCCCTCTGACGTGGTCCGCGAAGGGTGAGCCCGGCGCGATGACTCCCGGCGGGGCGCACGCTTTTCGGCGCGCTTGCGGGTCCGCGGCGCGCAAATTACCTGGCGTCCCCCCTATGTCGGGGGCGCCAGGTAACTTCCGTGTCGATATGGACAGCGCGCGTCGCCATGCTGGATCCGCGCGCTGCAGGCAGCTATGAGGAGTGCGGCATCTGCGGCCGGCCGGTGCGGTGGACCGCCACCACGGCGGCCTCGTGCCCCATCCGGCCGTGGCCGGCGCCGCGGTCCTTCGGGTGCCTGCGCTTTCCCATGCCGTCCGGCCACCCGCCCTGCCCTGCCAATGGAACGCCACCCGTTGCCGCGGGGCCGGGCGTAACAGGCGCATCCATGGCTGCGGCAAGGTGGTCCGCCACCTCAGGCCTGATATGGAACTGGTTGGATTCTTCACCCATGTGGTTCTTCCCTTCTTTCCTTCGTTCTTCCTTGAAACGAATGCCGACGAAAGCGCCCGGGCACGCGGACTACTGCCCGGAAAGAAGTGTGTTCATCGCTCTACCATAGGCACGTCCGGGGCTGCTGGGAACCCCTCCGGGGACCGTGGCAGCGGTCACTTTTTGCGGCCGGTTTCCCGCGGGAGCGGGCTTGAAACGGAGCAACTTGGAAAAATTTTGGTAACGGCGCCGTTCATCAGCCTGCTTCCCAGTGATCACGCGGGAAAAGCCGGGGGAAAAATTTCCGGAACCGGCCCCATATCGGGCCCAAAAGGGAGCATGCTACGTCATCAAACTGCCCGGACGCTAGAGGAATCCCGTAAAATTGAAGGCCTGCCCGGAGCGGGGCAGCTACAAGTCGCAAGCAAATGACCTCCACAGGAGTTGCCCAAATGCCCACAGACCGAAGCATGACCGACTCTTCAGCAGGCGCCAGGAGCGCCCGCGGAACCGACCCTGCAGCCCCCACGGCTGCCAAGAAGCCCAGGCTGCTGCCACGCCGCCAGCTCAAGGAATCCGATGTCAACGTGGTGGACCAGCCCATGCTCAAAAAAGCACTGGGCGGCACGATCGTTGGCAACACCATGGAGTGGTACGACGTAGGCGTTTTCGGCTACCTCATCACCACCATGGGCCCGGTGTTCCTCCCTGAATCCGATCCCACCACCCAAACGCTGTTCCTGCTGGGAACCTTTGCCGCCACCTTCATCGCCCGTCCTCTGGGCGGCGTGATCTTCGGCTGGCTGGGCGACAAGATGGGCCGCCAGAAGATCCTGGCCACCACGCTGATGATCATGGCGGCCAGCACGTTCGCCGTCGGCCTCCTGCCCGGATACGCCCAGATCGGCCTCTGGGCTGCAGCGCTCCTGGTGCTTCTCAAGGTCATCCAGGGCTTCTCCACCGGCGGCGAGTACGCCGGCGCCACCACGTTCGTCAGCGAGTACGCCGCTGACAAGCGCCGCGGCTTCTTCGCCAGCTTCCTGGACCTGGGCAGCTACCTCGGCTTCGCCATCGGCGCTGCCTTGGTCTCTGTCCTGCAGCTGACCCTGGGCCAGGGCACCATGGAGGACTGGGGCTGGCGCATCCCGTTCCTGGTTGCCGGGCCGCTGGGCCTGATCGCCGTGTACTTCCGGAGCAAGATCGAGGAATCGCCGCAGTTCCAGGCCACCCTTGACGCCCAGGAAGAAAACGCCAAGAACGCCTCCGCCGGGGACACCGCCACGGCCAAGGGACCCGTCGGTATCGTCAAGGCCTACTGGCGCCCCATCATTGTGGCCATGGTTGTTGTGGCCGCTGCCAACACTGCCGGCTACGCGCTGACGTCCTACATGCCCACGTACCTGACCGAGTCCAAGGGCTACGACGAGGTGCACGGCACGCTGCTGACGATTCCCGTCCTGGTGGTCATGAGCCTCTGCATCCCGCTGACCGGCAAGCTCTCCGACCGGATTGGCCGCCGTCCTGTGCTCTGGATCGGCGCTGTCAGTACTATCGCCCTGGCCATCCCGGCGTTCATGCTGATTGGCATTGGGCAGATCTGGTCCACCCTCGCCGGCCTGGCGCTGATCGCCTTCCCTGTGACCTTCTACGTGGCCAACTTGGCATCGGCACTGCCGGCCCAGTTCCCCACCTCCAGCCGGTACGGAGCGATGGGCATTGCCTACAACTTCGCCGTAGCCATCTTCGGCGGAACCACCCCGTTCATCGTGGCCGCGCTGATCGGGGCCACCGGCAACGACATGATGCCGGCGTACTACCTGATGGCCACCTCCCTGGTGGGCGCCGTGGCCATCTACTTCCTGAAGGAATCCGCCAACCGGCCGCTCCCGGGATCGATGCCCAGCGTTGACACCCAGGCAGAGGCCAAGGAACTGGTGGCGACCCAGGACGAGAACCCGCTGATCAACCTGGACGAACTGCCGTTCGACACCCAGGACGGCACCGACCCCCACGCACACCGCGGGGTTCCGGCCGGGGCATAGGCCCAGCCTCCCGGGCACTCTTGTAGCCCACGCTCACAGGCCCGTCCCGCGTGCTTCCTTGGGGGAAGCACGCTGGGCGGGCCTTTGCGCGCCTGCCCGATGTCCTCCCGTGACTGCCGGCATGTGGCTCTGCATGGGGCGCGGTGATACGGTCGCAAGGGCCCTCGGGCTGCAGTAGATCCATAGAAACAGGACAGGTCGGGACATGAAGCGCGTTGTGGAGCAGGTACGCGCGCTCCACCGGTTGGAACCTGCCAACGGCGACCACCTTGCCGCGCTCCGCGTGGCCCTCAGCGTGGCGGTACCGTCGCTGCTCCTGCTGGCCGCCGGCCGTACCGACCTCATCATCTACGCCGTGTTCGGCGCGCTCACCGGCATGTACGGCCGCTCGGAACCGCACCAGCTCCGGCTCCGCCACCAGGGCCAGGGCGCCCTTGTGCTGCTCACCGGCGTGGTGGTGGGAGTAACGCTCTCCATCAACCACATCCACTCCTGGTGGCTCGTGGCAGTGGAAGCGACCCTGGCCGGAGTGGGGTCGGTGTACGCGGACAGGGTCCGGCTGAAACCCAACGGGCCCTTTTTTGGAATCCTCGCCCTGGGCGCCTGCGCTTCCGTTCCCACCGCAGTCCCCTGGTACACCGCCATGCTCATCGCGGTGGCATCCTCGGTGTTCTCCATCCTGATTGGCTTCAGCGGCTGGGTTCGGCGGCGGTCGTGGGAGCCAGGGGCCACCCGGAGCGTCCCGCGCCGTTCGGCGGCGGGGCGCCGGGAGTTGTCAGTCCACGCCGCCCGGTACGTCCTGGCGGTGGGTGCCGCCGGGACCGTGGGCGTCATCAGCGGCAGCGGCCACCCGCACTGGGCCATGGCCGCGGCCGCCGTACCCCTGGCCGGAGCAGACCTGCCCAGCAGCGTCCGGCGGGGCGTCCACCGCATTGTCGGGACGTTCCTGGGACTGGCGGTCACCGCCGTCGTCATCATCCCGGGACCCTGGACCCTGGCGGCGCTGTACCCGGCGCTTCAGGAGCCGGTACACCGGGCGGTGGTGCTGGCGCTGCTGGTGATCCTCTTCCAGTTCGCCACGGAACTGTTCATGACCAGGCACTATGGCCTGGCCATGGTCTGGTTCACCCCGGTCATCCTGCTGATAACCCAGCTGGCCTCCCCCACCGAACCCCGGGTCCTGATCCTTGAGCGGGCCGTGGAGACGTTGGTGGGCGCGCTGCTGGGGATCCTGGTGGTGCTGGCCGTCCGCAGGTCCGGTGCCCGGCCGCGGAAGGCCCTTCCCGGGCTGCCGGCCAGGCGCCCCGGCCTACTTCGGTTTCCGCGCCGGCCCGGCCATTAGCCGCGCCGGCGCCACCTTGGCCACGGCGGCAACCACTTTGTACCTCTTGGAGGGGATGGACACCGCCTTGCCGCGTTCGTTGTCCGCCAGGCCTTCCCTGACCACCCGCTCCGCGCGCAGCCACGTCCAGGACGGGGCCACCGACTTGTCCATCCCCATCCGGTCGTGGAACTCCGTGTGGGTGAAGCCCGGGCAGACGGCTGTGACCTTGATGCCCCGCTTGCGATAGGCCAGGTTTGCCCACCGGCTGAAGCTCACCAGCCACGCCTTCGCCGCCGAGTAAGTGCCGCGCGGCAGGAACGCAGCCACGCTGGCCACATTGATGATCCGGCCCTCCCCGCGCTCCAGCATCCCCCTGAGTGCCGCATGGGTGAGCACCATGGACGTTTCCGCGTGCAGCTTCAGGTGGCGCCTCTCCTCCGCTGCGTGGTTGTCCTCAAAGTTGTGCAGCAGGCCGATCCCGGCGTTGTTCACCAGGATCCCCACCGGCCGCGTGGCGTCTTCAAGGCGTTCGACGACGGCCGCGACGTCGTCGTCCTGCGTCAGGTCGGCGGGAAGCACCTCCGCCGTGACGCCGTACCGCCGCCGGAAGTCTTCCGCTGTTTCTGCAAGCCGGGACGCGTTGCGCGCCACCAGGACCAGATCATGCCCCTGGGCAGCGAGCTGCTCGGCAAATTCATGGCCCAGGCCGGCGCTGGCGCCAGTAACGAGTGCTGTGGTTCGGGTGGTGGTTGGCGTCATGCTGCCAGCCTAGCCAGAGAGACGGCTGTGTGGGCTGTTGTGGCTGCTGGCTGCGGGGCCGATTCCCAGCCGTAACTTGTGCAACAAATAGTAAGCATGCTTTGCTTACGGTGATAGATGAACCTCCGCAAGCAGTTCGCGGCGGGGCTGCCAATGCCGGCGGTTCCGTGAAGAAGCCCAAGGAAGAACATAATGACCACCGCAATGGAACACCAGCTGACGGCGCTTGGGGCGCGCACCGAGGCAGCTGGGCAGCTCTTGTCCACAACCGTACCCGTGGACGCAGGGTTGCTGATGACCCTGAATTCGCGCATGCACTGCCGCACGCCAATGCAGCGCGTCGACCATGACGAGCTTCCGGTCCGGCAGCCCGTATATGTTGACGGGGACACCGTAGTTTCACTGCGTCCCGGGTCCGTCCCGGACAGCATCGTCACTTACCGCTGCGCCTGCGGCTTCACTATCGATGATCCGGGCACCGCCATGGGGATCACCGACCAGGCGCTGGCCAGCTGACCCGCCGCCGGCACTAATGCCGGCGGCCCGGGATCAGCGCTCCGGCCAATCGACGAATTGTTCGTAGCCTTCGTGCTTTCGCAGGTAGCTGGAAATGAACGGGCAGTGCGGAATGATCCGCTTGCCGGTGGCCACCACGTCATCCAGGGCAAAGTGTGCAAGGACCTTGCCCAGGCCTTGTCCCTCGAAATCCTCGCCGGTCTCGGTGTGGGTGAAATCGATGTGCCCGGGAAGATCGTGGAAAAAGGCCTGGACAGCCAGCCTGCCGTCCACCAGGAGTTCGTACCGGTGCTGTGCGTCATTGCGCCGCAGCGAGACATTTGCGGTGAACTTGTCCTCAGCGGACGTGGTGTTCTCGGTCATGGTTCGACACTGGCACTACTTCAGTCCGCTGGCAATGGTCCTTCGGCCATGGCGGCGCCGGTATGGTTGCCGGCGCCGCAGCGGAAAACCGCCCAGCAAAACGATCGCCACCGAGAAACACACCGTGCCGGCGGCCAGCAGTCCCAGTGACAGTCCGCTGAGCGCGGCGTCCGCCACGGGGATGAAGACCACGACGACGGCGGCCCCCGCCGTGGCGGGCCGGCAGCGCAGGGTGACGGCCGTCGTCGTCCGTTCCTCCAGATGGCCAAACGCGGCGGCCACCGGCAGGAGCAGAATGAGCAGCGCCAGGACCACCAGGGGCCGCGACCACCACCATGCAGCGGTGCCGGCGCCGGGCTTGGGGATCGGCGCCAGGAGCAGCAGCCCGGACATGCCCACCAGCAGCGGCAGGTGCCACAGGTACACCGTGAGGGATCTGCCGCCAACCAGCACCAGCAGCCGGCCGACCCAGCCCACCCCGGCCAGCGGCGCCAGGACCGGACGCGCCAGTTCCATGGTGGCCAGCTGCGGGACGGCCAGGATCACCAGGGTCAGGTTGGGCGGGTTGAGGTTCACCAGCATATTTCCGCGGTACAGCCCCAGCCCGGTCACGAGTCCCAGCAGCAGGTGTCCGGCCACGGCAATGCCCAGCAGCTCGGAACGGGACAGGCGGGAAAAGTGGCCGTCGGCGGCCAGGAAACCCAGTTGCTGGACCGCGCACCACACGAACACCAGGTTGGCGTTGGCGAGGTCCGGCAGGACGCCCCGCAGGCAGTCCACAGCAACCACGAGCCCGGTGAGCAGGCAGAAGCCAAGCCAGGGCGCCCGCGCATGCAGTGCCGCCAGGGCCGGGATGTTCAGCTGCGCCGCGAGGTAGGCGGCCAGGAACCACAGGGGCATGCCCGCCCCGGCTGCCATGAGCTGGACCACCTGCCGGTCCACGCCGAGCGCCGCCGCCACGGACAAACCCACCACCATCGTTGCCAGCAAAGGGGTGGCCGGGCGGAGGAGGCGCAGGAGCCGGGCGCGGATGAACTGGGCCGCGGTGCCTCCGCTTGCCTTGAGCCGGCGCCAGGACTGCAGTCCGGTCACGCCGCCGGTGACGAAGAACAGGGGCATGACCATGAAGATCCAGATGATGGGCTCGAACCAGTCCTGCTGGGCCAGGGTGTTCTCGGTGGTCACGGTTCCGTCCGGGTGCAGGACCGGGCTGACCATCATGGAGTGCCCCACCACCACCAGCGCCAGGCAGATGAACCGGACAAGGTCGATGACCGGATCACGGTCCGCCGTGTCCGCCCCGGTTCCTGTCCCCCGCCCCACGGTGCTGCGCATGGGACCTACAACGGCTCGACGCTGCCCACGGCACTATTGTGCCCCCGTTGCCTGCGCGGGTTTAAGGACTTACGCCCCTTCTGCCCCTATTGCAGCACGGCAAGCAGTCCGAGCACGACGGCGAGCAGCGGCGTGGTGCCCTGGGTTGCCGCGGCGCGGAGGTACTTGCGTCCGGTGAACGCCAGGACGGCGGCCGCCAGCAGCATGGAACCGCAGCAGCTGAAGATCAAGGTCCAGCCTGCCACGTCCTGCACCGATCCCGCCCCGCCAAACACCACGAGCCCCACTCCAACGAACGCCCCGACGGCCAGGAACAGGTTGTAGAAGCCCTGGTTGTACGCAAGGGATTTGGTGGTCTCAGCGTCCTGTTGGGAGGCAACCCCAAAGCGCTTCCAGGTGGCGGGCCGGGTCCAGGTAAGCGACTCCATGGTGAAGATGAAGACGTGCAGTGCGGCGGCAAGGAAGGCAAAGAGAAGGGAGGCCAGGATCATTGCTTGATCCTAGCCTCCCGGCGAAACCTTCCTCCCGCCTGGCAGGCGGGATGAAAGCGAAAAGGAGGAGGCCAGGACCGGCTGCTTGATCCTGGCCTCCCGTTCGTGGAAGATTCCGTTCCCTCTACCGTGCCAGCGTCGCCAGCGTGGTGGCAGCGAAGCCCTTCGCCGACGTGTTCCACAAAGCCAGCAGGCCCTGCAGGTTCTCACCGTCGGCACGGTGTGCGGGAAGCTGGTCCTGGAGGGTGGCCAGGACGCCGGTCCGCAGTTCGGTGTTGAAGTTGACCTTGCCAACGTTCATGGCCGCGGCCTTGACCAGCTCTTCAGCGGGAATGCCGGACGCACCGTGCAGCACCAGCGGAATATGGATCCGCGCCGCAATGTCCTGCAGCACGTCCCAGCGCAGCCGCGGCTCGCCCTTGTACTTGCCGTGGACGTTGCCCACTGCGACGGCCAGCAGTTCCGCCCCGGTGCGGGACACGAAGTCCTCCACCTGCGCTGAGTCGGTCAGGCCTGCCACCTCGGCGACGGACTGGCCGGCCCCCGCGGCATCCAGTGGATCCACGCCGAAGGCACGGTCCTCGTCTCCTGCCAGGCCGCCGAGTTCCGCCTCAAGCACCACGTCGGAGCCCAGCAGGGCACGGGCAGCCTGGACCAGCGCAATGTTGTCTTCGTACGGAAGGGACGAACCGTCGGCGAGGACGGAATCCGCCCCTGCCGTGACGGCGTCGGCCATCACCTGGAGGTCGGAGGCGTGGTCAAGCTGCACAGCGACGGGGACGGCGGCGGCGTCAGCCAGGCCACGCAGCGCGGAGATCAGCCGGAGGCCGTTCGCGGTGGCGGCGGTCTTGGGTGCCACCAGCAGGATCACGCCCCTGCCGGATTCCTCGGCGGCGCCCACCACGGCCAGCGCGGTGGTGAAGTCGTAGCAGGTGAAGGCCGGCACTGCAGAACCCTGCTGCAGGGCGGAGGTGACCAGGTGGTCCAGACGGGTTTGCATCAGGCGCCCAGCCCTCCCACCAGGATCCAGGCGACGAAGGTCAGCAGGAAGCCGGCCACGCCCAGGATGGTGGTCAGGACGGTCCAGGTCTTCAGGCCGTCGGAGACGGTGAGGCCGTAGTAGCGCACCACCACCCAGAAGCCGGCGTCGGTTACGTGCGACAGGCCCAGGGCGCCGAAGCCGATGGCAATGACGATCACGGCGATCTGTGCCGGGCTGTAGCCGCCGCCGCTGACTGCTGCGGACAGCAGGCCGGTGGTGGTCACGATGGCCACGGTGGCCGAACCCTGGGCGGCGCGCAGGGCCAGCGAGATGATGAAGCCGAGCAGCAGCAGCGGGACGCCGAGGGTGTCCAGGGTCTTGGACAGCGCCGATCCAATGCCGGAGACCTGGAGTACGTTGCCGAACACGCCTCCGGCGGCCACCACCATCAGGATGGAGGCGATGGGCGGCAGGGAGCCTTCGAAGATCTCGCCGGTTTCCTTGAAGGACCAGCCGCGGCGGACAGCCAGCAGGAAGAAGGACAGCGCCACGGCCACCAGCAGGGCCAGGAAGGGGTTGCCGATGAAGGCAGCGAGGCCGTACAGCGGATCGGACTTGGGAAGCACCAGGGTGCCAACGGTACCGAGCAGGATCTGCACGATGGGCGCTGCGATCAGGAAGATGATCAGGCCCGGGCGCGGGGGTGCGATGGCGGCGGCTCCGGGACCGTCGTGGCCCACCTTGACCAATGATTTGGAGCCGAACTCCTCCACCTGGGCCTTCACGGCCGGCAGCAGCTCGTAGTCCTTGCGGTTCATGATGGACGCAACCCAGTAGGACAGGAAGCCCAGGGGCACGCAGATCAGCAGCGAGATCAGGGCGATGAGCCCGATGTCGGCACCGAGCACGCCGGCGCCGGCCACGATTCCGGGGTGCGGCGGTACCGCGACGTGGATGGCGAGCATGATGCCGGCCATGGGGAGGCCGAACTTCACGGGGTGGACCTTGGCGATCTTGGCGAAGGCGTACACGATGGGCACCAGCACGATGATGCCCACCTCGAAGAAGACGGGGATGGCCACGAGGAAGCCGACGGCGGTCAGCGCCACGGCAACGCGCTTGGCTCCGAGCTTGCGGGTGAAATGATCCGCGAGCGACTGGACGCCGCCGGACACCTCGATCATGCGGCCCAGCACGGCGCCGAGCGCGATCAGGATGGCAACCTTGCCCATGGTGCTGCCCACGCCGCTGGAGACCACGGTGAAGATGTCCTGCAGCGGGATGGTGGCCGCCACGGCCACCAGGATACTGACGGTGAGCAGGGCCACGAAGGCCTGGATCTTGAAGCGGATGATCATCACCAGCAGGATGGCGATGCCCACCGCTGCGATGGTGAGCAGTACCGGGGTGCCCAGCTCAACGGCGGGCTTGATGGCCGGGGCATCGGCCGCCCGCTGTATCAGCGGGCTCATCAGGTGGTTCACGGGGGGATGTCTCCTTTGACGTGCCGGTCCCGGGCAGGGCGGCATCAGGGAATGGTGGGGTGGGGATAAACGTTGCGGGACTGCGCCGGCAACGCTGGGAGGTACGACGACGGCGGAGGGGGGACCGCCGTCGTCGTACGTCTTGTGCGCAAGGGCAGGAGGAGTGGCTTACTTGGTGCGCTTGGCGGGAGCGACCACCTTGATGACGGCGGAGTCATCGGCGGCGGCGAGGCCCTGGGCCTGGCCCAGGAGGTAGAGCTGTTCGGCGGCGGCGGCAACGGGGGCTGCCAGGCCGGCGGCGCGGGTTGCCTTGCCCACGATGCCCATGTCCTTGACGAAGATGTCCAGGCGGGACAGCACCTCGGCACCTTCCTCGTTGTAGGCCTCCAGGATGCGGGGGCCGCGGTTGGAGAGCATGAAGGAACCTGCCGCGCCTGCTTCCAGGGCAGCGAGGGTCTTGGCCTGGTCCAGCCCCAGGGCGTCGGCCAGGGCCAGGGCCTCGGCGGCGGCGGCGATGTGGACGCCGCACAGGAGCTGGTTGACCGTTTTCAGGGCCTGGCCGTCACCGGGGTTGTCGCCCACCACGGTGAGGGTGGAGGCGAGCAGGTCCAGGGCGGGGGCGGCCTTTTCGCGGGCTTCAGGGGAAGCGCCGACGACGATCAGCAGGTCGCCTTCGCCGGCGCGCTTGGGGCCGCCGGACAGCGGCGCGTCCACCAGGTCCACGCCGTATTCAGCCAGCTTGGCGACCGTGGCGGGGATGGCATCGGTGCCCACGGTGGAGCCGAGGATGACGACGGCGCCCGGCTCGAGCACGGAGGCCACGCCGTTTTCGCCGAAGAGGACGTCGTTGAGCTGTTCACCGTTGCGGACGGCCAGGAGGACGGCGTCGGCACCCTTGGCGGCTTCGCGGGCCGTGCTGAAGGTGGCGATCCCGGCTTCCCGGGCGAGTTCCAGGCGGGGTTCGGCGATGTCGAAGCCGTGGACGGTCAGCTGCGAGGCCAGGCGGGTGGCCATGGGCAGGCCCATGGCGCCGAGGCCCAGGACGGTGACGGTGTAGTTGCTGGTCATGGTGTTTCTCCTTGAAATTTACTGGGCCCACGCCGGCGAGGGCCCCGGCCCGAGCCTGCGAGGGTTGGGAGCCGGTGGGGATTAGAAAGTGTTGCTGAGCTTGCGGGTGACCTGGGCCAGCGAGTCGTCATCGCCCACGTTGCCGGCGAAAACGATGTACGGGATGCCCTTGGCGGGACCGTCCACGGGTTCCCAGAGGGAAACGATGCCCGGGAGCATGGGGCCGCGGACAATGGCATGGCGGATTTCCAGCCCGTGGGCTGCCACGTCCGAGGACGTGATGCCGCCCTTGGCAATGACGAAGCGCGGCGGGAAGGTCTTCAGGGTCCGGTTGACCACATCCACGACGGCGGCGGAAACGGTCCGTGCGATCCGCAGGCTTTCGGCGGGGTCGTCGGTCTTGATGAGGAGCCGGCTGGTGTGCACAATGACGTCGCCGGTGTGGAGGGCTTCGACGACTGCGTCCACGGTCTGGTCCAGGTGCGCCTTGGCTTCATTTTCCTCGCCGAGGAGTTTCTCGACGTCGATCTCGATGATCCGGGCGGAGCTGTGTTCCGCGGTGAGGACGTTGAGCTGGCGCGTGGTGACGCCCACGTGCGAGCCCACCACGATCAGGCCGCCGGCCTCCGACGGCGTGTTGCCCGCGTAGGCCTCCTCCGAGGTCAGCGCGCTGCGGATGTCCTGGCCGATGCGGCCGCGGACGAACGGCGGCCCGACGCGGTACAGCAGCTTCTTGCCGCGGCGCTCGGCTTCTTCCAGGCCCAAAGCCAGCGCGCGGAAGTCGTTCTCGGTGACGATATCCGCGACGATGGGCGTGGAATCGGAGGCCGGTTCGATGGCGTCGGCGATGGCCTTGGCCGAGATGGCCGGGTCCTGGGCGGCGGAGCCGGCACGGATGATGTTCAGGTCCAGGACAATCACGGAGTCTGCCGGGAACCTGCCCTGCGACTTTTCCGCGACGTAGTCCGCCATGACGGAGGTGCTGAAGCCGAAGGAGGCGTCCTTGGCGAACTCGGTCTCGGAGACGGGGACCAGGGTTCCCTTGGCGTCGCCGGTGCCGCGCATGTAGTGGACACCGCCGATGGTGAGCCTGCCGGCGTCGGGGAAGGCAGGGACCAGGACAACGCCATCGGTCTTCTCGCCGCTGACATCGGCAACCGTGGCTGCGATGACGTCCGGTTCCAAGGGGAAGTGGCCGCGGAGGGTGGAATCGCTGCGGCTAACGAAGCCCAGGCGAAGACTGGAACCGGCGGAGTCCTGCGATCCTGCTGCCGCCAGGGCGTTGCGGACCACTTCCTCGTTGCGGGCTGCCGCCTCGGCCGGGTCAAGGCTGCGGGTGTTGGTGAGGACGTACACAGCGGGCTTGCCCTGGCCGAAAGCCCAGGTGAAGTCTTCCACTTCCCAGCGGGTGAGCACGGGCAGGTCTGCCACAGACTGCGTGCCGGTGGGGTCGTCGTCGAGCACTACCAGGACGCGGGGAACCGCCGCGTTGGAAGCGGCCAGCGCGCCGGCAACCAGCCCGGCGGGAATTTCGAGGTCTGCCGGATAGGCGGCCAGAACGTCTGCTTCATGCGTCACAGTGCACTCCGTTGTGTAGCGATCCGGGCTCGCGGATCCAGATGTAAAGGTAACTGTAAGATGTCTGACATCTTGCATTTGAAAATTAGTGTGGCACACAGCATACGGACGCGCAAGTACACTTGTCTGACATATCCGCCAGGCGTCGGCCGGAGAGAGCGATCGGGGGCAACATGGCAAGGAAGTCACTGGTGGGCGTGGTGGCCGATGAGCTGCTGGACCGCATCATCGAAGGCGAGTTTCCGCCCGGCTCCACCGTTCCCGGCGAACACGAACTGAGCGCCCGCCACGAGGTCAGCCGCATGACGGTCCGCGAGGCGATGAAGACGCTGCAGGCCCAGCGCATCCTCAGCGTGGAGCGCGGCCGGGGCACCTTCGTTAATCCCTTGAGCCGCTGGGCCTCCCTCGAAGCCGTGCTGCGCGCCGCATCCGAGGGCAAGAACGACGCCGATGCCTCCATCCAGCTCATCGAGCTGCGCAGGATGCTCGAAACGGGCGCCTGTGAACTTGCCGCAGGACGGATCGTCGAGGAAGACATCACGTCCCTTTTCAACTACATTTCCGCGATGAAGGCCGCCCACAGCATCAACGATGTTGCCGCTTTCGTGGAAGCAGACCTTGCGTTCCACGACGTCATCCTGCGGGCATCCGGGAATGTGTTCGTGTCGGTCCTGTTTGAGCCGCTGCACCGCGTGCTGGAAAAGCGCAGGACCGAGACCTCCGCCGTCCCTGCGATCCAGGAGCACGCAATCGGCCATCACCAGAACATTGCCGAGGCCCTGGAGTCCCGTGATCCTGACCGGTCGCGCCAGGCCATGGACGCGCACATGCAGCAGACGCTCGATGACTTGAAGCAGCTGGTGCTGGACGCCAAGTAGCCTCCCGTGCCGCGGTCCTGATTACCCCGGGCCCCTGTTCAACGCTCCCGCAGTCCTACTAGGCTTCAGGAACGGCCCGCAACCGGGAGCATCGACGATCACGAGGAGCGAAGTTGTCCAACCACACGTACAGCATTTCTGAAATTGTCGGCACCTCCACCGAGGGCGTGGACGACGCTGTCCGCAACGGCATTGCCAAGGCATCCCAGACCCTGCGGAACCTCGACTGGTTTGAGGTCAAGGAGGTCCGCGGCCACCTGGAGGACGGAAAGGTCGCAGACTGGCAGGTCACCATCAAGATTGGCTTCCGACTGGAAGATCACTAACGCCAAACACAGCTGACCCGCAGCCAACACGTTCCTGACGGTGTTAGCTGCGGGTCAGTTGCGCTTAAGGCAGGACCTAGTTTGCCGTGCCGGGGCTGCGCCGCCGCCAGACGGTGGGCACGCCGTCGAATGCCGGGAACACGTGGCCCTCGAAGAAGGACAGGACCGTGTGGGGATCGATGTCGGGGCTCCAGAGGCCGGAAGCCGGGCAGTGGGAACCGGTGGCGGTGGAGGCGGCGCCGGCAGAGGCCTGGCGCTCCTTCAGCAGGGCGATGCGTTTCATCGTTGAGACCATCCTGGGGTGATAAGAACTGGGCAGGGAAAGCTGGTACTCCCACCCTAGGAAAGGGCCGGCCCGCCACCAATGGGCGGCTGGCCAGAATCACCCCACTTCGCTGGACGAATGTACAGTGGCGTGGGCGCGCGCATGGCCGGTCAGCCCGCGTCGCCGCTTTCGGCCATCGCGGCAGGGTCCCGTTCCAGGCCGGCATCCGGGGCTGCCCCGAGGCTTCCCAGCAGTGCCAGGGCGTCCGACGACGGCGATCCCGGCCGGGCGGAGTACACCCGGAGCGTCTGGTCGGGGTCCTCCGGCAGGACCAGGTTTTCAAAGTTCAGTTCCAGGTCCCCCACCGCTGGATGGTGCAGCCGGACGGTGCCTGCAGCGCGGGTGGCAACCCGGTGCCCCGCCCACCACTGGCGGAAGTGTTCGCTGTGGACCGCCAGCTCCCCCACCAGGTGGTTCGCCTGGGGGTCGTTGGGGTGCCGGCCCACGTCCAGGCGGAGGGAGCCCGCGGCTTCTGCCGCCACGGTTTTCCAGTCCCTGAACAGTTCCCGCGCAGCCGGGTCAAGGATGGTCCAGCGTGTGAGGTTCCGCTCCGCGGGCGGCAGCGCGGGGAAATCGGCGAACAAGAGGAACGCCATCCTGTTGCCGGCCAGCACGTCGTTGCGGCGGCCCAGCACCAGCGCGGGCACCTCCCCCACCGCGTCCAGGAGTTGGCGCAGCGCCGGCCGGACGCCCTGGGCTGCATTGGCACCCGGTTCGCGGGGAGCGCCCGCGCAGTTCTCGAGCAGGTCCAGCATGTGCGCGTGCTCGCTGCTGTCCAGCCGCAGGGCCCTGGCAACGGCGTCCAGGACCGTGCGTGACGGGTGGATATTGCGGCCCTGTTCCAGCCGCACGTAGTAGTCGGTGCTGACCCCGGCCAGGCGCGCCACTTCCTCACGCCGCAGGCCCGGAACCCTGCGGGCGCCCGTACTGGGGCCCGTCCCTGCGACTTCCGGGCTCAGCCGGGACCGCATGGCTTTGAGGAATTTTCCGAACTCGGCGCTTTGACCCATGCAGACCATTGTGCCTGCGTTGGCGTGGCCTGCTCTACAACGAAGGTAGGACTGGCGGTCCTAGGAAAAACAGGATCAGCCTTGGCTGCTGACTTGATGGCGGAAAGTGCATAGGCTCAGGAGTGAGCCGGTGGAAACCGATTTCTCACTGTGTTTCCCCACTCGTCGAGCAACCGGCATCGTTCCCAGCACCATACGTCCAAGGAGTACACCCATGTCAGAGCTGACACTCAACAACGGCGTCACCATTCCGCAGCTTGGCTTCGGCGTTTTCCAGGTCCCGCCGGAGGACACACAGCGAACCGTGGAGGACGCGCTGGAAGCGGGCTACCGCCACATCGACACCGCTGCGGCGTACCGCAACGAGGCAGGGGTAGGGGCGGCCCTCGCAGCCACAGGGATCCCCCGCGGGGAAATTTTCGTGACCACCAAGCTCCGCAATGGCGAGCAGGGCCGGGCGCAGGAGGCGTTCCAGAACAGCCGCAAGGCCCTGGGCCTGGACTTCATCGACCTCTACCTCATCCACTGGCCGGTTCCTTCGCAGGGCCTCTTCGTCCAGGCATGGAAGGAGATGGAGCGGCTGTACGAAA
The DNA here is from genome assembly GCF_040702325.1 of Pseudarthrobacter sp. 902506025. Classification (NCBI taxonomy): domain Bacteria; kingdom Bacillati; phylum Actinomycetota; class Actinomycetes; order Micrococcales; family Micrococcaceae; genus Pseudarthrobacter; species Pseudarthrobacter sp. 902506025. The sequence continues at coordinate 10,335 of NZ_JBFBKW010000017.1, read as the reverse complement.
ACAAGGAGATCCGCGCCATCGGCGTCTCCAACTTCCTCTCCGACCATCTGGACGCCCTGCTGGAATCCGCGGAAACAGTGCCCGCCGTCAACCAGATCGAGCTTCACCCCAGCTACCAGCAGGCGGACCTTGCGGCCAAGTGCCGCAGCCTGGGCATCGCCGTGGAGGCGTACAGCCCACTGGGGCAGGGCGGTGACCTTAACGGCAACGCCGTCACCGCAATCGCCGACGCCCACGACGCCACTACCGCCCAGGTAGTGCTCGCCTGGCACCTCGCCAACGGCAACATCGTCATTCCCAAATCCGCGAATCCGGGCCGCATCCGGGAAAACTTCGCGGCTTCGTCCCTCAAGCTGTCCGAAGACGAACTGTCCGCCATCACCGCACTGGAGTCCGGCGCGCGCATTGGCTCCGATCCCGCCGTCGCCTCCTTCACCCAGATGTAGGTTCCAGCCGGCCCACCCACCGGTTTGGCAGGCCTACCGTTGAAAGGATCTTCCATGCAGTACACCCATCTGGGCCGCTCCGGCCTGAAAGTCTCCCGCCTCTGCCTCGGCACCATGAACTTTGGGCCGCAGACGGAGGAGGCGGACGCCCACAGCATCATGGATTCCGCGCACGAAGCCGGCATCAACTTCTTCGACACCGCCAACGTATACGGCGGCGCCGACCACCGCGGCTGGACCGAGGAAATCATCGGGCGCTGGTTCGCCAAGGGCGGCGAGCGCCGGGAGCACACCGTCCTGGCCACCAAGCTCTACGGCACCATGACGGACCGGCCCAACGAGTCCAAGCTCTCGGCCCTGAACATCCGCCGTGCGCTGGACGCCAGCCTCAAGCGCCTGCAGACGGACTACATCGATGTGTACCAGTTCCACCACATCGACCGCGACACTCCGTGGGACGAGATCTGGCAGGCCATCGAAGTGGCCGTACAGCAGGGCAAGATCCTGTACTCGGGCAGCAGCAACTTCGCCGGCTGGCACATCGCCCAGGCGCAGGAGGCAGCACGCCGCCGGAACTACACGGGCCTGGTCAGCGAGCAGTCCATCTACAACCTGTTCATGCGGCAGGTGGAACTGGAAGTCATCCCGGCAGCACAGCAGTACGGGCTGGGCCTCATTCCCTGGTCGCCGCTGCAGGGCGGGCTGCTGGGCGGCGTGCTGAAGAAGGAACGCCAGGGAGTCCGCCGCACGGAGGGGCGGGCAGCGGAAACGCTGAAGAAGCACGAGGACCAGATCCGCCAGTACGAGGACTTCGCCGACGAACTGGGCCACGAACCCGGCGACGTGGCCCTGGCGTGGCTCCTCCACCAGCCTGCCGTGACCGCACCGATCGTGGGCCCCCGGACCCAGGAACAGCTGGACGCCGCAATCCGCGCCCTGGATGTCTCCCTGGATGGGGACGCACTCAAGAGGCTGGACGACATTTTCCCGGGACACCGCCCGGCACCGGAAGACTACGCGTGGTAGGCACAATCGCCGCAGATACGGTGGCGCCGAGGAGCATCCTTTTCATCGGCGGGACCGGGGTCATCAGCGCGGCGGCGGCAGAACGTGCCGCCGCGCTGGGCCACCGGCTGACCATCCTGAACCGGGGGCAGTCCGGCAGGCCTGTCCCCGACGGCACCGAAGTGCTGCACGCCGACGTCCGCGATGCGGCCTCCGTCAGGGAGGTGCTGGGCGGAAGGGAGTTCGACGCCGTGGCGGACTTCATTTCCTACACTCCGGACCAGGCCCAAACCAGCATGGAGTTGTTCCGGGAGCGGACGGGTCAGTACGTCTTCATCAGCTCGGCCTCCGCGTACCAGAAGCCGCCCACCAGGCTGCCCATCCGAGAGTCCACGCCGTTGAAGAATCCGTTCTGGCAGTACTCCCGGGACAAGATCGCGTGCGAGGAGCTGCTGTTCAGGGCCTACCGGGAGGACGACTTCCCGTTGACGGTGGTCCGGCCCTCGCACACCTATGACCGCACCAAGATTGCGATGGTGGGCGGCTGGACGGACATCCACCGCATGCGCAGCGGCCTCCCGGTCATGGTCCACGGTGACGGCACCTCGCTGTGGACGTTGACGCACAGCAAGGACTTTGCCAAGGCGTTCGTCGGCCTGCTTGGCCGGCCGCAGGCGGTGGGCGAAAGCTACACCATCACCTCCGACGAGTACCTGCCCTGGAACCAGATCTACGGACTCTTCGCCCGCGCCGCGGGCGTCCGGAAACCGGAACTGGTGCATGTGGCCTCCGAAACCATCGCCGCGCACGACCAGGAACTGGGTTCCAACCTCCTGGGGGACCGGTCCCATTCCGTGGTCTTCGACAACACCAAGATCAAGGCCTTGGTCCCGGACTACACCGCCACCATCCCGTTCGCGGACGGAGCACGGGAAATCGTGGCCTGGTATGACAGCCACCCGGAGCTGCAGCAGGTCAACGGGGCCTACATGCAGCTTTCGGACAAGCTGACCGGCTGGGCACGGCTGGGCGCCTGAAACCGGCCACAGGCTGGCCTTCCGCAGCCGGCGGCAGGCCAGCCTGCCGGAGGGCAGCTGTGCTAGATTTCGGCGCATGACTTCGCCCCCTTCCCACCTCCCCGTCGAGGGGCATCCTGCCGGTGGGCCTGTCGCGGCAGCCATTGGCCTCCTGGCGAAGCAGGGTTTCGACGCAACATCCGTTGAGGAACTCGCAGAAGCCTCAGGCATGAGCCGCAGCACATTCTTCCGCAGGTTCGGGTCCAAGGAGGACGTTGTCTTCGCCGACCACGAGCAGATCCTGCACCAGGTCAATGAACGGCTCGCCGGATCCAGGCTCGGGCCGCTGGCCGCGGTGGCGGACGCGGCGCTGCTGGTTTTCGACCACCACCTGCGGAACCCCCAGACCTCACGCGCCCGGTACGGGCTGTTGCAGGCAGTGCCGGCCCTCCGCGACCGGGAACTGGTAACCTCGCACCGGTACGAGCGGGCCTTCCTGCACTACCTGAATGACAAGCTGCCCCGGAACGACCGGCGCGAATACAAAGCCGTCGCCTTCGCTGCAGCGGTGGTGGCCGTGCACAACGCCTTCCTGCGGGAGTGGCTGCGGGCCGCGCCTGGCGCCGGGGACACCACTGCAGGCGACCGGGAAAGGGCCACCGCCCTGGCCGCCGAACTCCAGGCCTTGGCGGAAACCTTCCGGCCTGCACTCCTGGGCAGCCCGGCGGACGCCGCCGCGCCCGCCCAACCCTCCCCAACCGTCGTCGTCACCGTTTTTCCCGGCCCTGCCGACAAGGATGCGATCGCCCAGGCGGTCCGGGACGCGCTCCCCTAGCCCCAGCGGCGCCACCTCCAGCCCTGGTACCCAGTTTCTTGACGTGGAACTGCGTTTCATTGCATCCTTGGTTGGTGTGGTCCAGGCCACAAGGCCCCGGCCCTCCCGCCGCCGCTGATTCAAAGGATGCATTCAATGACGACGACGTCGCCCGCCCTCGCGCCCACCCGCACCGTGGCTCCCGCCGGCTTCCCCGCCGGAACAGTGGAGCCGGAATATGTCCTGACCGAGGCCCTCGGGACGGACCCGGCGTCCATCCTGGCCGGCGTCGGAGACGAGGACCGCGCCTACTGGGAGCGCGCCCGCAGCTTTGTCCAGGACGAGGTCCTGCCCGTCATTGACGGCTACTGGGAACGCGGCGAGTACCCGCTGCACCTCCTCCAGCGCCTGGGCGAACTGGACCTGCTCCGCGACGGCATCACCGTGGAGGGCTTCGCACCCATGAGCAGCATGGCCGCCGGCCTGGTGAACATGGAAATCAGCCGGGGCGATGGATCCGTGGCCACGATGATTGCCGTCCAGGGCGGCCTGGCCCTGCGCTCCGTGGCTGAATGCGGATCCGCGGCGCAGAAGGAACGCTGGCTGCCGGCGATTGCCAGGGGCACGGAATACGCGGCGTTCGCCCTCACCGAGCCTACCCATGGCTCCGACTCGGTGGCCCTGGAAACCACGGCAACCCGCACGGACGGCGGGTTCCTGCTCAACGGCGAGAAGAAGTGGATCGGCAACGGCTCCGTGGGCGGCGTCAGCATTGTCTGGGCCCGGGGCGACGACGGCCAGGTCCACGGCTACCTGGTTCCGCAGGACTCCCCCGGCTACACCGCCACCAAAATCGAAGGCAAGCTTGCCCTCCGCGCCATCTGGCAGGCCCACATCCGCCTGGAGGACGTCTTCGTCCCCGAAGAGAACGTCCTGCCGGGTGCGCGCAGCTTCAAGGACACGGCCCGGGTGCTGCTGGCGACCCGGCTGGGCGTGGCCTGGTCCGCCGTCGGCCATGCCACCGCCTGCTACGAAACGGCCGTCCAGTACGCCAGGCAGCGCAAGCAGTTCGGCCGGCCGCTGGCCGCGTCCCAGATCGTCCAGGAGCGGCTGGCCCGAATGCTCAGTGAACTGGCCACCATGCAGCTGATGGTGGTGCAGATGACGCGGCTCGATGAAGCCGGAACCCTCACGCCCGAGCAGGCATCGCTCGTGAAGTACACCTGCACCCGGACCGCACGCGGCATCGCCTCCAACGCCCGTGACCTGCTGGGCGGCAACGGCATCCTGCTGGAAAACCGCGTCGCCAGGCACCTTGCCGACATCGAAGCCATCCACACCTACGAAGGCACCGAAACCATGCAGGCGCTCATCATCGGACGCGGCATCACCGGCACCTCCGCCTTCGCCTAAGCCCTGCCGTTCGGCTTTGGCTGCCCATCATCCCCTGAAAGGACTGTTCTTGAACCAGAACGCCAACATCCCCGTCATCCTGGGCGGCGCCCGCACCCCGTTTGGCAGGTTCCGCGGCGGACTCACGCCCTTTTCCTCCAGCGAACTGGGCGCCCACGCCATCCGCGCCGCGCTGGAACGCACCGGCGTGGCACCGGAGCAGATCGGCGCCGTCATTGTCGGCCAGGTCATCCAGGCCGGCGCGGGCCAGGGCCCCGCACGCCAGGCCAGCCTGGCCGCCGGAATCGGCTGGGACGTTCCCACCATCACCATCAACAAGCTCTGCCTGTCCGGCCTGACGGCCGTGATCGACGCTGCCCGGATGATCCGCACGGGGGAAGCCGACTTCATTGTGGCCGCCGGCCAGGAATCGATGACCAACGCGCCGCACCTGGTCCCCGGGCTGCGGGCCGGCGTCGTCATCGGAGATGCCCCCATGCTGGACTCCCTGAACCATGACGGGCTGCAGGACCCGGTGAGCAAGAAGCTCATGGGTGAGGCCACCGACGCCGGCAACGCCGAACGCGGCATCACGCGCGAAGAGCAGGACGCCGTCGCGGCCCGCTCCCACCAGCGTGCCGAAGCCGCCCGCGCAGCCGGGATCATGGCGGAGGAAATCGCACCGATCGGGATACCGCAGCGCAAGGGACCTGCCGTGACCCTCGAACACGACGAAGGCATCCGTCCGGACACCACCGCCGAATCCCTGGCGCAGCTCCGCCCCGCGTTCTCCAAGGCGGAGACCGCCACCATCACGGCAGGGTCGTCGTCGCCCCTTTCCGACGGCGCAGCGGCGCTGGTCATTGCCAGCAAGGCAGCCGCGGAAGCAGCAGGCCTGGAATGGATCGCCGAGATCGGCGCCCACGGCCAGACCGCAGGCCCCGACGGATCCCTGCATTCCCAGCCCGCCCGCGCCATCGAGCGGGCGCTCAAGGACCAGGGACTCACGGTGCAGGAGCTGGACCTGGTGGAAATCAACGAGGCCTTCGCCTCGGTCCTCATCCAGTCCGCCAACGATCTCGGCATCGACACCGAAACTGTCAACGCCGAAGGCGGCGCCATCGCACTGGGCCACCCCGTGGGCGCCTCAGGTGCACGCCTGGTGCTGCACCAGGCGCTGGCCTTGAAACGCCGCGGCGGAGGCACCGGGGTCGTGGCCCTCTGCGGGGGCGGCGGCCAGGGCGACGCCCTGATCCTCACAGCGTGACCCATCCCAACAAAGAAGCAGGCCATGACCAACACCAACTCCGCTGACGGCTTCGCCACCATCTCCGTCGCTGCCGTCCTGGCAGAATCAGCCAAGAGGAATCCTGACAGCATCGCCCTCGTTGTGGGCGAGGACCAGGTCAGCTACGCCGACCTGTGGAGCCAAACCCGCGCCTATGCCGGTGCACTGCGGGCGCGGGGAATCGGCCCGGGAGACGCCGTCGCCGTCCTGATCCCCAACGTGCCGGACTTCGCGCGGGTGTACTACGCCATCCTGTCGCTGGGCGCCATCGTTGTCCCGGTCCACGCCCTGCTCAAGGCCCGCGAGATCGAGTACGTCCTGCAGGACAGCGGCGCCAGGCTGCTCATCTGCGCCGCTCCCCTGCTCACGGAGGGCGCCGCCGGTGCTTCAGCCAGCGGGGTCGATGTGCTGACGGTCATGGCTCCCGACGACGGCGGGCTTCCCCGGCTGGAAGCGGAGGCGGCCGCCGCGGAGCTGATCCGGACGTACGAACCCTGCCGCCCATCGGACACGGCCACCATCCTGTACACCTCAGGCACCACCGGCAAGCCCAAAGGCGCACTGGGCAGCCACTTCGCCCTGGTGGAACAAACCAGCGTCCTGCTGACCAGCGTGATGGACTTCCGGCCCGGCGACGTCCTGTTCGGCGGCCTGCCGCTCTTCCACACCTTCGGCCAGACGGTGGTGCTGAACACGGGCCTTCGCGCCGGGGCCACCATCGTCCTCATGCCCCGGTTCACCGGCCCGGACGCCTTGAGGCTGCTGGCGAAGCACGACGTGAACATCTTCCTGGGCGTCCCCACCATGTACGTGGCACTCCTGGAGGCCGCCAAGACCGTGCCGGACCGGCCGGCGGCCCTGCGCTACGGCATCTCCGGTGGAGCCTCGCTTCCACTGGCAGTGATGGACCGGTTCCGTGACGTCTTCGGCGTGGAGATCCATGAGGGCTACGGCCTTACCGAGACATCCCCCGTTGCGGCCTTCAACCACGTGGGCATGCAGCCACGGCCCGGCACCATCGGTATCCCGATCTGGGGAGTTGCTATCGAAATCGCCCGCCCTGAGGTGACGGAGCGGATCGAATTGCTGCCCAACGGGGAACTCGGCGAGCTGGTGATCCGCGGCCACCTGCTGATGAAGGGCTACCTCAACCGGCCTGAGGCCACCGCCGAGGCCGTGGTGGACGGCTGGTTCCGCAGCGGGGACCTTGGCACCAAGGACGACGACGGCTACCTCACCATCGTGGACCGCAAGAAGGACATGATCATCCGCAACGGCTACAACGTGTATCCGCGGGAGGTGGAGGAAGTCCTGCTGACACACCCTGCAGTTGTCAGCGCCGCCGTTTACGGCATCCCGCACGATGTCCACGGCCAGGAAATCGCGGCCGCCATCGTGCTGGACGCGGGGGCCAGTGTCACCGAGACCGAGCTGATGGACTTCGCCAGCGCCCAGCTCGCGGCCTACAAGTATCCGCGCGTGGTCAGGATACTGTCCGAGCTCCCGCTGGGACCCAGTGGAAAGATCCTGAAGCGGAAACTGGCGGAGGAACCGGCCTAGGCCGCCGGCAGTATCCTCCGGGCCGTCCCGAATCGCGGGCACCGGGAGCCGGGACGGCCAGGAGGGGGCAGACTGATCGCATGACACTTGCACCGCTCATCGACCTCAATGACGGCAACAGGATTCCGCAGCTGGGGCTTGGCACCTGGCCGCTGGACGACGAACAGGCGGCCGCCGCCGTCGTACAGGCCGTGGAAGCCGGGTACCGGCATATCGACACCGCCGTGAAGTACGGCAACGAACGCGGTGTGGGCAACGGCATCAGGGCCAGCGGCGTGGACCGCAGCGAGCTCTTTATCACCACCAAGCTGGACGGGGAATTCCAGGGCCACGACCGCGCCGTAGCAGGCCTGGAGGGGTCGCTGGCGCGTCTTGGGCTGGATTACGTGGACCTGCTGCTGATCCACTGGCCTCTGCCCGGCAGGGATCAGTACATCTCCACCTGGCAGACCTTTGAACGGCTGCAGGCCGAGGGAAAAGTCCGGTCCATCGGAGTGTCCAATTTCAAGCCGGCGCACCTCGAGCGGCTGATGGCGGAGACTGACGTGGTGCCTGCGGTAAACCAAATCCAGCTCAGTCCGGCCATCACGCGGTCCGCCGAGCGGGAATTCCATAGCCGGCATGGCATTGTTACTGAGTCTTATAGTCCGTTGGGCGGCTCGGGGGCGGGTTTATTGGGCGCTCCCATCCTTTCCCAACTGGCGGAAAAGCATGGGAAAACCCCTGGCCAACTCGTCCTTCGGTGGCACATACAAAACGGATTGGTAACGATTCCGAAGACCGCTTCGCCGGTGCGGATGGCAGAGAACCTGGACGTGTTCGATTTCGCCCTGGATCCGCAGGATCTAGCGGAATTATCGATCCTTGACGAGGGTCCCGGAGCGGGCAACGACTCGGACCAAACGGGACACTGAAACCAGCCTCAACTGCACTTTTTTCCAAAAACGGGGTTGGCAAAAAGATAGTAAGCATGATTACTATTGAGCCAGAAGGATGAAGTGCCTCCGGAACCTGGAGGCCTCCTTTACTTAGGAAGAGAGCTTCAAATGGGATTTATTGCATTTCTGATTCTCGGACTTATTGCTGGTGCGATCGCTAAGGCGATCCTCCCGGGCAGGCAGGGTGGCGGCTGGGTCATCACTCTGATCCTGGGCGTCGTTGGCGCACTGCTCGGTGGCTGGCTGGGCGGGATGATCTTCGGCAGTGGACTGCAGGAGTTCTTCTCGATCCAGACGTGGCTGCTGGCGATCGTCGGCTCGCTGATCGTCCTTGCCATTTACGGCATGGTCACCAAGCGCAGCGCCCGCGGATAACTGCACGGGCAAGCCAGGAAGCCGGCCTGGGGACATCATCCCCGGGCCGGCTTTCGTTTTCCCCGGCAACCGGCGCCCGCTGCCCCGGCCGGGACTGACAACCTTCTCGCAGAGCAGGAGATCATCGTGAAAAACAAGCTTCTTTTGGGTGTAGGCGTTGCCGTGGGATACGTCCTCGGTTCGCGGTCAGGCCGCGCTGCTTACGACAAGCTGAAGGCCCGCGCGGCCGGCATCTGGGACAGCAAGCCGGTCCAGGACAAAGTGTCCGTGGCGACGGAAACCATCAAGGAAAAGGCGCCTGAAGTGGCAGACCAGCTTGGGGAAGCCGCACGCAGGGCAGGCACTGTGATCGGCTCTGCCATGCACCGTGACGGCGCCTCCGGTGGCGGCCAGGCCTCAGGACCCTCTGCTGCTGCTGCCCCTGGTACTTCCACCGGCACGTCCGGGACCGGCGACGCCGGCGCCCTGGGCGGGGACCACATCCCAGCCCACAGCACCCACCCGGAGACCACCAACCTTGGTACGTCCGATGGGAACGGCACGAAGTCCTAGTTGACGCTTCACCGGTCATTCATGACGCGGGTCCCCCCGCATGACATGGGAATGACCAGCCGTTGTGCTACAACTGAATCGCCTTGCCGGCCGTCGCGATCCTTGGGGGACGCGGCGGCCGGCAGTGTTTAAGGGTGGATCCACTACGGTTCGCGCGTATTCCACATAGGGGTCTTTGGGTCTCTTCGTTGTCAGGGGTGGCTGGCAAAGTGGGGTTATGGAGGCCATCGGGGAGCATCTTGGTGAGGCGTACGGCCGGAAAGCGTACGACGCCGGCAGCTGGCTGCCGCACCCGGCCCACCTTCATGCGGTCCCAGGGGAGGCTTCACAGCACCGCGCCACAGGTCCTGGCCACCAGGACCTCCTGGCTGGGTTGGCGGCCCGGCTCGCGGCCGTTTCCCTGGCCGCCCCGGATGTGCTGGAGTCTGCCTCCTATCTCGAAGCCGCCGAGTTCGCCGCCCGCGCGGAGGAGCTCGCCCGGAGCGTGGAGTACCTGCAGCTCCTGGGCGCCGGGGCGGTGGACCGCACCCGCGCCCAGGCCATCACCGACGCCGCAGCCACGGCCCGTGCCGCCCGGTCCGCCGCCGTGGTTGAGACCGACGCCAACTGGCCCAATCCGCCCGCCGGTCCCGGCCACCCGGTCGTGACGTCACCGGCCGACGACGGGTGCCGGAACACCGCAGAGTTCCTCCGCCTGCGCCTGCACATCCCCATCCGCGAAGCCCGCCGCCGCCTCACCCTCGCCCACCAGGTCCTCCCAGCCACCAGCCTCACCGGCGAACCACTCCCACCAGCCCGGCCCCACCTCGCCGCCGCAATCACCCCCACCACCACAGGGGCCACCGACACCGACTCCGACACCGGGATCACGTCCCCGGCCGGGCACGGACCTGCCGTGTCCTCGCATGCTGCGGCCATCATCACGGCAACCCTCGACCGGCTCCAGCAC
>NZ_JBFBKW010000016.1:0-52486 GCF_040702325.1 Pseudarthrobacter sp. 902506025 | reverse complement strand
CCCGCCACGGCCTCCACCACCTCGAAATCTTCGCCACCACCGACCAATACGAACACCTCCTCACCGTCATGAACACCGCCACCAACCCCCGCACCGCCGGGGACAAGGCAGCAGCATGCCAACCCGGCGGGATTGACCTGGACCGGCGCACCCGCGCCCAGAAACAACTCGACGGCCTCATTACCGCCGCAAAAACAGCCCTCACCACCAACACCCTGCCCACAACCGGCGGCAACCGACCCCACATCATCGCCACTATCAACTACCAAGACCTCTTCCCCCCCAACCCCGCCACACCCACAAGCAAAGACCACAGCGCAGAAACAGTGACAGGTACGGGGACCTTCGCCTTCACCGGACCCGTCCCCGCCGCCACGCTCCGCAAAGTCGCCTGCGACGCCGACATCATCCCCGCCCTCCTGGGCACCACCGGCGAAATCCTCGACCTCGGCCGCAAAACCCGCCTCTTCACCCCCGCCCAACGCACCGCCCTCACCACCCGCGACCAAGGCTGCGCCTTCCCCAACTGCACCATCCCCGCACCCTGGTGCGAAGCCCACCACATCACCTACTGGTCCCACGGCGGGCCCACCACCACCAACAACGGCGTCCTGCTCTGCAGCCACCACCACCACCTCGTCCACAAAGAACAATGGACCATCACCACCACCCCCGGCACACCGGCCTTCATCCCCCCACCCCACATCGACCCCACCCAAACACCCCAACAAAACCACTACTTCAAACCACCCCCGCCACCCCACCCTCGGCAATAATGAAGGCTGGCTGGAAAGACGTTGCTTGAGGCACTGCTTCGGCCATTCGGTGCGCACTTTGAGGCCTGGCAAGATCTGCCAACACGCGCACTTTCAGGAACGGCAGCTGGAGAGGTAGCAGGAACGGCCGCTAGCAGGTTTCACAAACGGCAGCGATAGGTGGGCGCGGCCCACGGAAAGCCACTGCCTTACGCCGCGCCCACACCTTGGGCCGGCAGGCGTCCGACGACCACCGTCCCGTCCAGTTCTTCCGACCGCACAGTACGAACCGCGAACCCGGCTGCGGCCAGGATGCCGGAGGTCCCGGCTGCCTGCTGCTCACTGGTCTCGATCAGCAGATGACCGTGGGGAGCCAGCCAGTGAACGCCTTCGGCGGCGACCAGTCGGTGGAAGTCAAGGCCATCAGGGCCTCCGTCGAGCGAGGCAGCGGGTTCGTACAGGCGGGCTTCCGGTGGCATGGTGCGGATTGCCCGCGTAGGGACGTACGGAGCATTGACCGCGAGCACCCGGACCCGGCCGGGCAGCGCGGCCGGGAGGGCTGCGAACAGGTCACCCGCATGGACATGGCCGCCCAGGGGTTCCAGGTTCCGCCGGGCACACCTTACGGCAGCAGGCTCGATATCCGCTGCATGCAGCTCCACCTGCGGCACATGGCGAAGGATGGCCGTTCCCACGGCCCCGGATCCACAGCAGAGATCCACCACCACCGGAGGCGCCGGCAGCGCGGCATCCGCCGGGAGGGCCAGGGCCTCCTCCGCCAGCAGGTCCAGGGCCTCGTTGACCAGGAGTTCCGTGCGTCGCCGCGGCACGAAAACGCCGGGCTCAACCACCACGCGGCCGCCGGCAAATTCAGCCCAGCCCAGGATGTGCTCCAGGGGGACGCCTTCCACCCGCTGCTGGATATTGCGTGACAGTTCCGCAGGGCCGGCGCCCTCAGCGAGGAGGAGCCGGGCCTCATCTTCGGCGAAAACACAGCCTGCGGAACGCAACAGGGAGACGATCTGGTCATAGCCCAGCTGCGGGGACTGGCCGTGAACAGCTGGCAACCCACGAGGACGCTGAACGCCGCCCTCGCGCCAGCCCACGGACACCTCCACGCGGGCTAGGCCCAGGTCTCCGAAGGGCCCCGGGTGGGGAAAATCGACATAGCTGCAGCCATAACCGCGCCCGCCTCCCTTCTGCCACTGCCGGAAATCCCATGCTAATCGGCGGCCCGGGGTACGGGAATAGGGGCGAAAGCTTGGCAGGATTGGACCATGACCAACGGCGCAGCCATCAACAATGCAGCCATTAACAATCAGGCCAGCAACATCCTGTGGATCGGCACGTATACCCCCGACGGCGGCGGCCGTGCGGACGGCATCGGCGCTGTCCGCGAGCACCAGGACGGCAGCCTGGAATGGTTGGGAACGGCTGTCGAGGCTCAATCGCCGTCGTTCGTTGCTGTACACCCGACCCTTCCTGTGGTGTACGCGGCGGCTGAGCAGCGCAGGAAGGTCCGGGCCTACCGCCGGCACGGCGAGGCCGCCCTGGAACCCTACGGGGAACCGCAGCCGGCCGGTGAGGCCACCTGCCATGTTGCCGTTGACCCGCACGGCCGCTTTGTCACGGCCGCGTGCTGGGGCGACGGGCAGGTCCTCCTCTACGAGCTGGATTCCGACGGCGGCATGGCCGGGCGGTTCCCCGCCGCACCGTCGGTTGATCCCCACGCGGCCCTTTCTCCCGGCAGCCCGCGGCAAAGCCGCGCCCACGCCAGCCTGATGCTCCAGGACGGCCGCGTGATGACCACAGACCTGGGCCATGACACCCTCCGCATCTGGACCTACCAGCCGGGCGCCGGGCTGGTGGCGGACCACGAGGTGGTCCTCCCCTTCGGCTGCGGCCCGCGGCACCTGGTGGGGCACCCGAACGGGAACGTCTTCATCGTGTCGGAGTACTCCGTGGAAGTCTTTGTGGTCCGTCCCGAGGCCGGCACCTACGAGCTGGTATTCCGCGGACCTGCAACAACGGGAGGAAGCCAGCAAGGCGACTCCGCCGCCGAGATCTGCCTGGGCCCGCGGGGGAACTTCGCCTATGCCGGCGTGCGCGGCTCCAACCTCATCAGCGTCCTGGAGGTTGCCGGGGATGGCACCGAACTGATCCCCGTAAAGGACTTTGACAGCGGCGGGAACTGGCCGCGCCACCACGTGGTCCGCGGAAATTGGCTCCACGTGGCGCACGAACGATCACACAACATCGCCACCTTTGAGCTGGATCCCATCACCGGCCTTCCCGGACGGGTGCTGCACACCCTGCATGCCGCCTCGCCCACCGCGCTGGTAGCCGCCGGCTAGCACTGCAGGTCCCGGCGGAAACTTCGCGCGCCAGCGCGCTCCCTAAACACTGGAGTAATTCAGTGCAAGCGCTTACAGTTGTGACTTGGTTCACAAGACAGCATGCTGTTCTTCGAACCCTCCTGCCGCATCCCCATTCAACGGCAAGCCTGTACAGCAGCGCTGCTTCCCAGGAAGGTCTCACCCTTGTTATTCCGCACCCCTCCCGGCGCGCCCCCACGCGCCCACCTGCCGGCACGTCCAGCCGGAACACCGCACCCTTCAGTAACCAGGCCAACCCGGAAGCGCATTGCAGCCCGATCCGCGGCCGGTCTACTTGCAGCCGCCGTCGCCGTCTCCGCGGCAGTCCTCCCGGCCCAGGCCGCCCCCAACGGTCCAGGCTCCAACGGTCCCGGTTCCAACGGCCCCGCCAGCAGGAACCAGGGAGCCGCGCCCGCCCTGCATTCGCTGCGCGGTCCCGTGACGGATGAAAACTTCTACTTCGTCATGGCGGACCGGTTCAGCAACGGCAGCACCGCCAACGACCAGGGCGGCCTGGGACCCGACCCCATGGTCTCCGGCTTCGACCCCACGAAAAAGGGCTTCTACAACGGCGGTGACCTCGCAGGCCTCCGCAACAAGATCGACTACATCCAGGGCCTGGGCACCACATCGATCTGGCTGACGCCCAGCTTCAAGAACAAGGCAGTCCAGCCGGAGGACAAGTCAGCCGGCTACCACGGCTACTGGGTCACCGACTTCACCCAGATCGATCCGCACCTGGGAACCAATGACGAACTCAAGGCCCTGATCGACGAGGCCCATGCCCGCGGCATAAAGGTGTACTTCGACATCATCACCAACCACACGGCTGACGTCATCGGCTACCAGGAGGGCGACCGCAAGGGCTACGTGTCCAAGGACGCCGCCCCATACAAGACGGCCTCCGGCGAACCCTTCGATGACCGCGACTACGCCGGCACCGGGACCTTCCCCCAGTTGGACGCGAACACCTCATTCCCCTACAAGCCCGTCCTGGCACCCGGCGAAGAAAACCTCAAAGTCCCGGCCTGGCTGAACGACTCCACCCTGTACCACAACCGGGGCGACACCACCTTTACCGGCGAGGACTCCATGTACGGGGACTTCTTCGGCCTCGATGACCTGTTCACCGAAAACCCCAAAGTAGTGCACGGCATGGAGGACATCTACAAGTCCTGGATCGGCGACTTCGGCGTGGACGGCTTCCGGATCGACACCATGAAGCATGTCAACAACGAATTCTGGCAGGAATTCGGCCCCAACGTCCTCAGCTATGCCAAAGAGCACGGCAAGGACGAGTACTTCATGTTCGGCGAGGTCTTCGACACCACCAAGAGCTTCACGTCCCAGTTCACCACCCGCAACAAGATGCAGGCAGTCCTGGACTTCCCCTTCCAGGATGCGGCCCGCAACTTCGCGTCCAGGAGCCAGGACGCCAAGGCGCTGCAAACCTTCTTCGCCGGCGACGACTGGTACACCGACGCCGACTCCAACGTCTACGAGCTCCCCACCTTCCTGGGCAACCACGACATGGGCCGCATCGGCAGCTTCATTGCCCAGGACAACCCGGCTGCCGGCGACGCCGAGAAGGTGGCCCGGGACGAGCTGGCCCACGAGCTGATGTACTTCTCCCGCGGCAACCCGGTGGTCTACTACGGCGACGAGCAGGGCTTCACCGGCCCCGGCGGCGACCAGGACGCCCGCCAGACGCTCTTCGCCAGCAAGGTGCCGGAGTACCTTGACGATGACCTGCTGGGCACCGATGCCACGCACGCCACGGACAACTTCAACCCGGGCCACCCCCTGTACGCCAAGATCAAGGAGCTGGCTGCCCTGACCAAAGAGCACCCGGCGCTGCGGAACGGCGCCCACCAGCACCGCTACGCCTCGGACGGCCCCGGCATCTACGCCTTCTCCCGCACGGACGCCCAGGACCAGCGCGAATACGTGGTGGCCCTGAACAACAGCGCCCAGCCACAGACGGCCGAAGTCCCCACCTACATTGCCAAGCGCAGCTACACGCGCATCTACGGCGAAGGGGCCGACGAAGCCAAAACCTCGGAGGACGCCAAGCTGACGGTCACTGTGCCGCCGCTCTCCGCCGTCGTCTACGAATCCTCGGGGCGGATCCCGCACTCAAAGGCTGCACCCGCCGTCGCCCTCCAGCAGCCGGCCGCAGCCCCCAGTGACAACGGGCGCATCAACGTGACGGCCGACGTCGACGGTTCTTCGTTCTACGAGGTCACCTTCGAGGCCCGCACGGCAGGCGGCCAGTGGCAGCCGATCGGCACGGACGACACCGCCCCCTACCAGGTGTTCCATGACGTCGCGGCCCTGGACGCAGGGACGCCCCTGGAGTACCGCGCCACGGTGCTGGACAACGGCGGCCACACCGCCACCAGCCAGAGCCGCCAAGCCAGCGTCCCCGCCCCGGTCCTGACCCTGCAGAAGCCGGCCGAAGGCAGCAGCGTGGAAGGAAAGGTGGAACTTAGCGCCACCGCCGATCCGGAGAAGGCCAGCTACGCAGTGTCCTTTGAGCGCAGCGTGAACGGCGGAGACTGGACGGCGGTGGGCACGGATTCGTCGTCGCCCGTGTACTCGGCAACCGATGATGTCTCCACGCTGGCCGACGGCACGAAAGTCCAGTACCGGGCCGTCATGGCCGGCACGGGCTTCAGCGTCACCAGCGGCACCAGGACCGTCACGGTCGGCCAGGCACCGCAACCCGATTCGGTGACGGTGGCCGGATCACTGAACCAGGCGATGGGCTGTACGGCGCAGTGGGATCCCACGTGCCAGCAGGCCAAAATGGTCCTGGACCCGGCGGACCGCATCTGGCGGCTGACCGCCGACCTGCCGGCCGGGAAGTACGAGTACAAGGCCGCGCTCAACGGCGGCTGGGATGAAAACTACGGTGCGGACGGCCAGCTGAATGGCCAAAATATCGTGCTGGACCACCCCGGCGGACCGGTCACCTTCCGCTACGACAACAGCACGCACCTGCTCAGCGCCGTCTACGCGTCCCAGCAGCCGTCCGCCGTGGCGGCGGCGGGAAGCATGGACAGCGAGCTGGGCTGCGCCACCGACTGGGAGCCGGCCTGCCAGCAGGCCCAGCTGGTCCTGGACCCGGCAGACCTCGTCTGGAAGCTCACCGTGCCTGACCTGCCGGCGGGGAGCTACGAGTTCAAGGCTGCCCTCAACAAGTCGTGGGACGTCAGTTACGGGGCCGGCGGGGCAACGCCTGGGGCCAACATCGTGTTTGAGCACGACGGCGGCCCGGTCACCTTCCGGTACGACCACTTCACCCACGTGATCACCGCAGGCTAGGCCGGCGGAACAAGCACCAGGGCCCCGCCGCTTGAGGAAGCGACGGGGCCTTGGTGCTTAATCAGCCGATCGGGACCCGTGCAGGGATCCCTCCACGGCGGCGAGCAGCCCGTTGAACCGCTTGTTGCCGGGAAGGTCGTCCAGGTAGACGGGCCTGCCGTCCGGGCCGCCCAGCGGAACCTGCCAGTTGGGGTATAGGGCTTCGGTGGTGCCGGGCTGGTTCTGGAGCCGCCGCTCCCCCACCGCGTCCACCAACGCCACCCCCAGCAACACAGAAGGCGACTGGGCCAGCAGGAGGTGCAGCGCCTCGATGGTGTGCTCTTCCGCCGACTGCTGGCCGGGCCCGGCGGCCGTCCCCTCGGAGAGGTAGCCGCGTTCGCGCAGCAGGGCGAACATTTTCTCCAGTGACGCGTTGTGCTTGGCCCGCTCTTCCTCTTCGGACCGCTCCAGCAGCCCCAGCCGGCTCCGCAGCCCCACATGGTCGCCGGCAAGGTAACCGGCCGTGGGCGGAAGGTCATGGGTGTTCACGCTGGCGAGCGCCTGCGTACGGTACTTTTCCGGCGCAAGGGGCGAATCGCCGTCGTACTCAAACCACAGGATTGACGTGCCCAGGATGCCGCGGGCCGCGAGGTAATCACGCACCCAGGGCTCGAAGGTGCCCAGGTCCTCGCCGATCACCACGGCACCGGCGCGGTGCGCCTCGAGGGCCAGGATGCCGATCAGGGCCTCGTGGTCGTAACGGACGTAGGCACCGTCCCCGGGCGCATTTCCCATGGGGATCCACCACAGCCGGAACAGGCCCAGGATGTGGTCCACGCGAATGCCGCCGGCGTGGCGCAGCACGTTGGCCAGCATGTTGCGGAACGGTTCGTAGCCGGCTTCGGCCAGGCGGGCGGGGTGCCATGGCGGCTGGCCCCAGTCCTGGCCCTGCTGGTTGTACATGTCCGGCGGCGCGCCCACGCTGGTGTTTGGGGCGAGCACACGGCCCAGGGTCCACGCGTCGGCACTGTTGTGGTCCACGCCGACTGCGAGGTCGTGCACCACGCCCAGCCGCATGCCGGAGCGGAGGGCCGCCTGCTGGGCGCTTTCCAGCTGCTCGTCGCAGATCCACTGCAGCCAGCGGTGGAAACCGATCCGGTCCGCCAGCTTCTCCCGCAGGGCCTCCGCTTCCGGGGTTCCGATGGCGCACGCCGGATCCACCCACAACGGATCACCGGGCGCCAGGTCCTCGCGGATGGCGGACCAGAGCGCAAAATCGTCCAGGCCGCTGCCGGAGATGCGGCAGAACTCCTCGAAGGCCGCCTGCCGGGAGGGCGAACGCCGCGTGTGGTACAGCATCTCCAGTGCCTGCAGCTTGGCTGCGTAAACGGCGTCCCGGTCCAGCCGGGCACCGTCCCTGTTCAGGCCGGCCACTTCCTCGTGCAGCTTTTCCAGCGCCGCCCGTTTCCGGGGCCGGAGGTACGCCAGCTCGGGGATGGCCTCGATGCGGATGTACAGGGGGTTGAAGAACCGGCGGGTGGACGGCGAGTAGGGCGAGGGCTGGACGGGCGGGACAGGCTCCGCCGCGTGCAGCGGATTGACCAGCACATAGTCGGCCCCGCGCGCGCCGCTGATGGCCGCCATGTCCGCCAGGTCCGAAAAGTCGCCGATGCCCCATGACCGCTTGGACCGGACCGAATACAGCTGCGTGGCCAGCCCCCAGCCGCGGCGTTCCTCAAGGGGCTTGGCCGTGCCCAGCCGGGCCGGTGTGACCACCAGGACGGCACTGGCCGTGGCGCCCTCCGATTCCGCATGCAGGGTGTGCCAGCCCAACGGCAGGTCCTCGGGAAGGGAGAACGTGGCACGTCCGGTGGAGACGCCGTCCACCTCCCGGGGCTGGATCCAGATGTCCTGCTGGACCGCCTCCCGGGATCCGGCTCCCCCTTCAAGGGCGATGGTGAGGCTCGCGGTGGCACCGTCCCGCACATGGAACGGCACCTGCGCCGGTTCACCCTGTTTGATGACGACGGCGGCCGGCAGCATCCGTCGCCAGGGCGCCAGTTCCACCTCCGCGAGGGCGGCCTCGATGTGCTGGTTGGTGTGCGCCTCGACTCCGAGCGCTGCCAGCACCTTGATCAGGGTTGCTTCGGCAACGGAATGCGGAAGCCCGTCCCAGCCCTGGAAGGACGTGCCCACGCCATGCGCGTCGGCCAGCCGCTGCAGCAGGTGCGGATCCACCGGCCCCGGGGCAGCGGCAGGAGGGTCTGCCGGCCTCGTTGGCCGTGCTGCGTGCTGCTGGTCTGAAGCCGTCATGGGTGTCCGCCTCGTCTGTGATGGTCCCGGAACTTGCAGTGCTGCCTGTCGTGCCGGGCGCTCACACCCCCGTGCACAACCGTTGGTTCAGATTATTGCAGGGCGGCGCAGAGGCGAAACCCAGGCGACATGCAGCCGGGCGGGGAAAAGTTGGAGGGTGGATCCGGCCGGCTACGGATCGAAGTGCGTGGTCACCGGCCCGTCGCTGACCCGGCCAAGGACTTCAGCGGCCAGGTCCCGCAGCTTCTGGTTCCGGTGGCTGGACGCTTTCGTGAGCAAGGCCATGGCTTCATCCTGGGTACACCGGTTCTGCGCCATGATCACCCCGCAGGCAAGGTCGATAGTAGTGCGGTTCGCCATGGCGGCCTTCAGGTCATCCGCCAGGTTCTGTGCGTCCGCGATCCGCAGGGCCAGCCTCAGCGCCCGGCCGGCAAGGTCCGCAAATCCCTCCGCCGTGCGGATGACGTTGGGGGCAAAGACATCAGGCTCCGCGGCGAAGAAGTTCAGCGCGGCGGCCTGGTTCCGGTCCAGTGCCAAGGGCACGCCCAGCACGCTGCGGCAGCCGTTTTCGGCCAGCACCTTCTGGTAGTCGGGCCAGCGGGTATCGGTGTGGACGTCGGAGAGGACCATGGGCTGCATTGCGTCCAGGGATGCGATGCACGGCCCCTCCCCGAGGACCTGTTCCAGCTTGTCCAGCACGGCGGCCCGTTCGCTGCTGCCGGCAATGGTCGCGCTGCGCTTGCGGCGGCGGAGCGTGACCCCGCATTCGATGAAGACACCCGCTGCATCGCTGAGCGTTGACGCGGCCACAACGGAAAGCTCGGACAGGAAGTCAGCTACGTTGCTGCTGCCAATGATGAGGTCGTGCAACTGGACGAACTGTTCATCGCTGCTGAGGATGCCCATGCCCTCAATATAGGCGTAATTCACTCCTCTTTGCGCGCCACAAAACGTCATCCCCGCTGCCCCGGTTACTCCATGCGACGAAAAGAGAAGGAGTGCAACGGAAATCTGCGGCCGCCTGCCGGATCTGTGTAGCGTCGTGACGATCCAGGGCACGGCAACTGAATGGAGGAGACCGGAGATGAGCCTGAGCGAACTGCGGGTGTTCGGACGGTCGGGAACCCCCATCAGTCCCCTAACCCTGGGGACCATGAACTTCGGCGAGGGGACCGGCAACGGCCAGGGTGCACCCACCGGCGCTGAGGAGAGCATCCGCATCATCCACGCGGCGCTGGACGCCGGCATCACAGCGGTTGATACCGCCGACGTCTACTCGCAGGGCGAATCGGAGCAGGTGGTGGGCCGTGCACTCCGGGGACGCCGGGACGACGTCTTCCTGGCCACCAAGTTCCACGGCCAGATGAGCCCCAACCCCGCGCATTCGGGGAACTCCCGGCGTTGGATCACGCAGGCTGTGGAGGGCAGCCTCCGTCGGCTGCAGACGGACCGGATCGACCTCTACCAAGCCCACCGGCCGGACTACAACACCGACGTCCTGGAAACCATCACCACCCTGAACGACCTCATCCGCCAGGGCAAGATCCTGTACTACGGCACCTCCGTGTTCACGCCGGCGCAGCTGGTGGAGGCACAGTGGCTGGCCATCACCAACCACCTGATCCCGCCGCTGGGCAACCAGGTCCCGTATTCCATGCTGGTCCGCGGCAATGAACGCGACGTGCTGCCGATTGCCCAGCAGTACGGCCTGGGTGTCCTTGCCTACGGCCCCCTGGCGGGCGGCTGGCTTTCCGGCAGCTTCGTGCTGGAATCGGGCAAGCCGCCCACCCGCGTCCATACGCTTCCCGGCCGGTACGACCTGTCCGGACCGTCCAGTGAGCGGAAGCTGCTCGCCGCAGACTCATTGGCCCGCCTGGCGGACAAGCTGGATCTGTCCCTGGTGGACCTGGCCGTGGGATTCGCCCTGACCCACCCCGCCATCAGCAGCGTGATCATCGGCCCCCGCAGCGAAGAACACCTCCAGGCGTACCTCCGCGCGGCCGACGTCCAGCTGGGCGAGGCAGTGCTGGACGCCATCGACGACCTGGTGCCCCCGGGCACCAACTTCGTGGAACGGGATGCGGGCGCCATCGTGCCGTCCATCGAGTTCGCCGAATTACGACGACGGTAGCCGGCTTCTGCGGGCCACCCCGCCCCGCGCCTATCATGGCTTTGATGAAGGCCCTGTTCACCGTAGGTCACGGCACCGCTTCCCAGGAAGACTTCGCCGGGCTGCTCCGCAGCGCCGGAGTGACGTCCCTGGTGGATGTCCGGATCGGGCCGGGCAGCCGCAAGTACCCGCATTTCGGCAAGGACCGTTTGGCCCTGTGGCTTCCGGAGGCGGGCATCGGCTACCGCTGGGAGAAGCGGCTGGGCGGGTTCCGCAAGCTGCTCCCGGACTCTCCGGATACGGCCCTCCGCAACGAGTCGTTCCGCGCCTACGCAGGCTATATGCGCAGTGAAGACTTCCTGGCGGCAGCCGCAGAACTGGTGGCAGGCTCCCAGGCGGCAACCACCGCCATCATGTGCAGCGAAACCCTGTGGTGGCGCTGCCACCGCCGCCTCATCGCGGACCACAGCGTCCTGCTGGCGGGCCTGCCCGTTGAACACCTGATGCCGCTGGCCAAGGCAGTTCCGCATGTTCCCACCAAAGGCGTACGGGTAACGGAAAATGAGCTGCGCTACGACGTCCTGGAGTGACGGCCGTGCAGCGCCACTGGACCTATTGACTAACCGGTAGAAGGCTCCTACGGTCGATACCGTTACCGCCTCCCAGGGAAAACAGGGGCCCGCCATGCCAATGTCCGATGAGGAGCGACGCCTGCTCAAAGAGCTCGAACTGGGGCTGATCGCGGACGATCCCCACCTGGCCATGGAACTGTTGTCCGGCTATCCGGCGCGGCGTTTCCCCGCAGGCCTGTTCCCGGGGATGCTGGCGGCCCTGATCGGCGTGGTGCTCATCCTGGCAGGGGCCGGAGTCCCTGCACCGGGTGCGGTGGTGCTAGGGATTTTACTGCTGGGCCTGGGCGCCTGCCTGCTCCTGGGTCCCACGTTGCTGGCCCGGAGCGCGGGGCGGCAGCACACCGGCTGATCCTGCGGCAGGCTGTTCTTTCGCCCCCGGCTGTGCCTCTGCAGGTGATGATGCCGGACGGGTGCGTGGGGTCAGGATGAACAGGCTGGCCAGGACGACGGCGGCGCCAAGCCAGCCGAGTGCCGGGAGCCTTTCGCCCACCACCAGAACGGCCAGGACAGCAGCCACCACGGTTTCCAGCAGGGAGATGCTGGTGGCGGTGCTTGCCCCCACGCGGGCCAGGCCCCAGCCGAACAGGACATACCCGGCGAACATCGGCACCACAGCCATGTAGGCCCCCACGCCCGCGTTGCCCCAGGACTCCAGCAGCGGGCCGCCCGTCACCGCGAGGACAGGCATCAGGAGGAGACCGCCCAGCCCGAAGATGCTGCCCATGGCAGCCCTGGCCGTGACCCCGGTCCCCGCCAGGCGGTGCGCCGCCCAGGAATACAGGGCATAGGTGGCACCGGCCAGCAGCCCAAGGAGGATTCCCGCCGTCGGGCTCCAATCCGTGGCCTCCCCCGCAGCGGCTGGCGCAGCCGGGACCGGTGGTGACCCCGCGGGGGCATGCCCGGCAAAGGAGAGCATGGCGGCGCCGCCGACTCCCAGCAGGGCCCCAAGAATCCATTGCCTGCTCAGCGGTTTCCTGTCCGCGAAGCGTTCGATGAGGGCTGCCGCCACGGGGGCCGAGCCGATGGAGACGACGGTTCCCACGGCTACGCCGGAGAGATGCATGGCGCTGTAGAAGGCCAGGGGGTAGGTGGCCACGGCCGCGGCACCGAGCAAGACCAGGCGCCACCGTGCGAGCAGGCTGCCCGCCTGGCGGCCGATGTGCCGTGCTGCGAAGAGCGCCTGCAGCAGGCCGCCCAGTCCCATTGCCACGGCGCCAATGGCCAGCGGGCTCACGCCTGCGGCGAAGGTGGCCGCGGTCCCGGTGGTGCCCCAGAGGACGGAGGCAGCCACCACGGACATCGCTCCCCAGCGTTGGGCCTTGGGGTGGTGGCGTTCGCTGCTCACAGGGCGTCCAGCAACTGACCGGCCATGCGCCTGGCGTCCTTCAGCGGACCGTCATTGCCTTCCAGCCCGGCGCGGGCCATGGCGCCTTCGAGCAGGAACGCCAGATGCGCGGCGATGGCGGGGACCTGTTCTTCCCGGCCCTGCAGCAACGGCGATACGTGCCCGGCCAGGAGTTCCTGGACTTCCTCCTTGTGGCGGCGCACAGCGTCCCGGCCGGGATGGCCGGCCGGCAGTTCAGCCGCGGCGTTGAGCAGGCCGCATCCCCGGAAGCCGTACTGGTAGGCGAAGTTGGCGTGGTCCAGGTAGGCATCGAAGACGGCCAGGACCTGGCTGCGCGGTGTCGGCGCCGTTGCCAGCCGCTTGCGGTACAGGCCGAGCCATTCCTCGTGCCTCGCCTCAAGGTAGGCGGCCACCAGATCCGCCTTGGAGCTGAAGTTGTTGTAGAGGCTCTTTTTGGCCACTCCGGCTTCGGCCGTGATGGTGTCGATACCGGTGGCCGCGACGCCGTTGGCATAGAAAAGCCGCGCCGCAGCGTCGAGCAGCAGTTCCCGGGCGGGGCGGCGCGCAGGGGTCGGGCTGACAGGTGATGAGAGGCCGGCAGCAGCCATGGTTCACTCCTCGCTCAGGTGGTAGGTAGACCAGTCTACCTACCACCTGAGCCAGGAGAAGTCCTCAGGCCGAGTGGACAGCCTCCGGGACAGACCCGGGGGCAGCCGGGGCCCAGGGAGCGCCTGCCTCGAGCTGCCTGGCCACCGCTTCCACAAGGACATCGAGAGGCTGGGTAATGTCGCCAAGAACGTGGGCCTCGTCCGCTGCCAACTCCTCCAGCGCGGCGAACTGGGACTCCAGCAGCGTGCGCGGCATGAATTCGTGGGCTCGGGCATCCATCCGCGCGCCGATGGTCTCCGCGCTGCCGGCGAGGTGGACGAACACCAGGTCCGGCGCGTAACTGCGCAGCAGGTCGCGGTACCGGCGCTTGAGCGCGGAGCAGGCGACGATCGGCGGCACTGTTGGCCCGCCGTCGGCCGTTCCTTCAAACAACCCGGGCGCCGCTCCAGGCAACCCGTCCCGTCCCGCCAGCAGGCCGCCCAGGACGGCGAGCCATGGTTCCCGGTCGCTGTCGGTCAGCGGAATCCCGGCGCCCATCTTTTCCTTATTGGCGGCGGGATGGAAGTCGTCGCCGTCGAGGAACGGCCTGCCCAGCCGCCGGCCCAGGAGGGCGCCGACGGTGGACTTCCCGCAGCCCGAGACTCCCATGACCACCAGCGGTGGCAGGTGCCCGCTCATCGGGCCTGCCCCGCGTCGCCGAAGGAGAGGAGCACCTTGCCGGAGCTGGTGGAGTCCTTGGCTACCTCGAAGGCGTGGAGGGCGTCGGCCAGCGGGAATTCGTGGGTGATGACGGGCTCGATGTACAGGGACCCGTCGGCGAGGGCTGCGATCACGTCATCGATCTCGTCGTTGAAGCGGAACGAGCCGAGCAGCTGCAGTTCGCGGGTAATGGCCAGCGAAATGGGCACCGGCTGCATGCCGGTGGGCAGCAGCCCCACCATCACCACGGTGCCGCCGCGCACCGCGCCGCGGATGGCCGAGGCCAGCCCGTGGTGGTTGCCGGAGGATTCGATCACGACGTCGGCCTCCACGGCGGCGATGGCTTCGGTGTCCGCGGCGTTGATGACCTGGTCGGCGCCCACGGCCGTGGCGATCTCCAGCGGCTTGGGGTGAAGGTCGACGGCGGTGATGTGCGCTGCGCCGGCTCGCTTGAGGACGGCGACCGCGAGGGCGCCGATGGGGCCGGAGCCGATGACCAGCGCGGTCTTCCCCCGGACATCCCCGGCCCTGGACACGGCATGCCAGGCGACGGACGCGGGTTCGATCAGTGCCGCGGTGCGCAGGTCGATGCTGTCCGGCAGCGGGCGGAGCATCCGGACGGGCAGCGTGACGTAGCGGCTGAAGGCGCCATCCTTGTGCGGGTAGCGGGCGGCGCTGCCAAGGTAGGTGCAGCCAGGTGACAGGTTGGGCCGGTCCGCCGGGTAGCGCGCGGCGCCTGGACCGGGCGTTGCGGGGTGGACGGCGACGGCGGTCCCGGCCTGCGGCCCGGAGCCATCCGCCGCCTGGCGCACCACCGTGCCGGAGATCTCATGGCCCAGGACCAGCGGCGCCTTGAGGATGGACTCCCCTGCCGCGCCGTGCAGCCAGTAGTGCAGGTCGGAGCCGCAGATGCCGCCGTAGAGGACCTCGACCACTGCTTCGTCGGCTGCGGGCCGGGGCAGCGGGACCTCGTCGATCCGCAGGTCGCCGGCGGCGTGCGCCACCAGTGCCGGGCCGGTGGCGGGCAATGCAACATCAAGGGGCGTTGCCATCAGACCACCACCGTCATTCCGCCATCAATGAAGATGGTCTGTCCGTTCACAAAGTTGGAGCCGTCCGAGGCCAGCCACACCACCGGACCGGCCAGGTCCTCCACGGTGCCCCAGCGGTGGGCCGGTGTCCGGCCGAGGATCCACGAGTTGAACTCCTCGTCGTCCACCAGGTTCTGGGTCATTTCGGTGTGGATGTAGCCAGGTGCCACGGCGTTGATCTGCAGTCCAGAGGCTGCCCATTCTGCGGTCATGGCACGGGTGAGGTTCCGCAGCCCGCCCTTGGCCGCGATGTACGGGGCGATAGTGGGCCGGGCCAGGTCGGTCTGGACAGAACAGATGTTGATGATCTTGCCACGGCCCCGGGTGATCATGTGCCGGGCGGCTTCGCGGCCCACCAGGAAGGCGCTGGTGAGGTCCGTGGAGAGGACGCGTTCCCAGTCCGCCACATCCAGGTCGAGCATGGGGACGCGGTGCTGGATGCCGGCATTGTTCACCAGGATTTCCAGCGGACCTACGTTGTCCTCGATCCAGCGGATGCTGCGGGCGGCGTCGTCGTCGGTGACGTCGAAGGCCACGCTGTGGATCCGGCCGGGCGGGAAGTCTGCCGCCATGGCCGCCTCGGCGTCCTTGAGCCGCTCCGGGTTGACGCCGTTCAGCACTACTGTTGCGCCGGCGTCGGCCAGCGCCCTGGCAAGGGCCGAACCGATGCCCCTGCTTGAACCGGTGACCAGGGCTACGCGCCCCGTGAGATCGAACAACGCGCTCATGCGAAGGGTCCTTCCTGCACCAGGTTGGCCGGGGTTTGGCCGGCGGCCAGGGCCTCGAGCTGCTGCTTCAGGAGTTTAAGGATCCGGGGCTCAAAGGCCGAGGCGTTGCCGCCCACGTGCGGGGTGATGAGGGCGTTCCCGGCGGACCACAGCGGGTGGCCGGCGGGCAGCGGCTCGGGATCGACAACGTCGATGGCGCACTGGAGGCGGCCGGAGACCACTTCGCGGGTCAGGGCCTCGGTGCTGATGACGGCGCCGCGGCCCACGTTCACCACCAGGGCTCCGTCGGGCAGTGCGGCCAGGACGTCCCGGTCCACCAGGTGGTGGGTGTTGTCGTTCAGGGGCAGGACGGAGACCAGGATGTCGTGGTCGGCGGCGAGGGCCAACAGTTCATCCGGGCCGTGGACCTGCCCGTCGGCGTCCGTGCGGGCCGTGCTTCCCACCCGGGTGATGGTCACCTCGAAGGGTTCCAGGCGGCGGGCCAGTTCCTTGCCGATCCCGCCGATGCCCAGCAGCAGCACCTTGCGGTCGGCCAGGGACTGGCGGCGCTGCGGCTTCCAGCTTTCAACCTGCTGGTCCTTGACGGCCTGGTCGATGCCGCGCAGCTTGGCGAGGATGAGGCCAACGGCCAGCTCCGCGGTGGCAGCTGCATGGACGCCCGAGGCGTTTGCCACCGCGGCGCCCGGACCGGCCGCCTCGCAGACGCCGTCGTATCCTGTTGACTGCGTCTGCACGAACTTGAGGTCCGGGACCTTGCCCAGGGAACCCAGCACTTCCCCGGCGTTGAGGTAGGGCAGGATGACGCCGTCGATGCTGCCCAGGTCCCCACCGGGGGCCTCCTTCATGTCCCACACCACCCCGCGCAGGCTGCCGGGAAGCGGCGACAGGTCGGCCAGGAGCCGGGAATCGGGAAAGCTGACGGTGTGCACATGCTGCATGGGTGGGGACCTATCGGTTGGTGGTGGTTGAAGTGCGGGCGGACGTCAGGCGGTGGGCTCGCGGCGGTCGAAGGTCAGGCCGCCCGGGACCTGGAAGGTGGGCATGAGTTCAAGCATGCCAACATTCACGTGCCGCGGCGTCTCAATGGCGTAATCAAGGGCGTTGACAATGTCATCGGTAGTGAGCGATTCGTAGCCCTCGTAGTACGTATTCCAGGCTTCTTCCATGGCCTCGGGGCTGCCGCCCAGGTTGCGGCCGAAGATTTCGGTTTCCACCCGGCCGGGGCAGATTTCAGTGACGCGGATGCGCTT
Organism: Pseudarthrobacter sp. 902506025; assembly: GCF_040702325.1. Classification (NCBI taxonomy): domain Bacteria; kingdom Bacillati; phylum Actinomycetota; class Actinomycetes; order Micrococcales; family Micrococcaceae; genus Pseudarthrobacter; species Pseudarthrobacter sp. 902506025. Next base: position 35,273 of record NZ_JBFBKW010000016.1, on the reverse strand, counting down.
GCCCACGGTGTCGTTGCGGAGCTGGCGGGAGATCTGGTGCACCGCGGCCTTGGTTGCGTGGTACACGGTGTGGCCGTAGAAGTTGTACAGGCCGGCGATCGAGCTGATGTTCACCACGTGGCCCCGGTCCCGCTCTACCATGCCGGGCAGCACCAGCCGGGTGAGCTGCAGCAGCCCGCGGAGGTTCACGTCCACCAATTCGTCGATGTCCTGCTCGGAGGAGTCCAGGATGTTGCCGGGCCGGGACACGCCGGCACAGTTCACCAGGACGTCCACCTTGAGGTCGCGGACGACGGCGGTGAGCGCGGCCGTGTCGGTCAGGTCCACCACGTGCGGGACTGCTCCCGTGCGGTCCGCCAGTTCAGCGAGGCGTTCCTCGTTGCGGGCCACCGCGTGGACGGTCAGGCCGCGCTTGGCGAGCCGTTCGGCGATGGCGGCGCCCATGCCTGTGGAAGCTCCGGTGACGAGGGCTGTGGTGTAGTCGGAAAAAGGCATTTGGTACTCCAGAAAGTGGGAAGGGACGGGCTCCTGCGTCCGGCGCGGGGCCGGGCGCAGGTGTCCCCGGTTGGCAGGGGGTCAGGGATTGCGTAGCGGTTTGTGGGTGCGGTCCTGGGCGGCGGGAAGGGCATTCATGATGTTCAGGCTCCTGACGCCGGGCTGAGTTCGTACCAGCGCTGGCCGGCGCCGATCCCGAGGAGTCCGAAGACTGTGGTCATGGTGTTCCGGAGTTTGTCCAGTTCCAGGCAGGCTGTGCGGTGCATGGCTGTTGCTTCAGCCACGGATGTCTTTCTGAAGGTGACGGTGTGTCCAGGCCTGGACTGCGCCAGGACATCCAGGGCGCGGCTTGTGACCACTCCCAGGACCGGATAGCCCGCCGTTACGCCGCGTCCCCGGTGCAGGACCAGCAGTTCGTCCCGGGACGGAACCTCGATGGCCCCCACCGGTACACCGCGGGAGAGGACCTCGGAGGTGAGCTGGCGTTCGGGCAGTGCGCCGCCGAGCCGGAGTCCGATGTGGTTGCTTCGGGGGCTCACGGTGTATTCCGTGGTGAAAAGCAGGTCTGCGGTGTCGCCGAATTCGGCCACGTCCGGCCCGTCGGTGACGTCGATGACCGGGTGGGTGGTGAATTCCGGCTTTGCCAGTCCCAGCCGGAACAGGGGCAGGCCGAAATGCGGCTGCGTGATGGGTGCGGTGGTCTTTTGTGTTGCGAGCCGGGTGCCCTCAACGAGTTTCAGTCCGAAGCCCACCACCGTGTCCGGTGCGCAGCTGCCCAGCAGCGTGGGGACGGTGAAGGATCCGTGGACGGCGATGTAGGCGCGGAGCCCCGTGCGGATTCCGCGGACCGTCACTGTTTCGCCGGCCCGGACAGAGACGGGCTCCCACTGGGGGCAGTCGCGGCCGCCCACCGTGAGGTCCAGGGGCGCGCCGGTCACGGCGATCAGCAGGTCCGTGGTGGCGCGCATCCTGAAGTCCAGGGCGGTGAGTTCCAGCAGCGGATCGTTGTCCCCGTTGCCGGCCAGGATGTTGGCGGCCTTGGCCGAGAACTGGTCCAGGGCCCCGTTGACGGGAAGTCCGAATGCAGGCCCCTTCGTCCGGCCGAGGTCGGTGACTACTGAGTGGCCGGGCTGAAGGATGACAAGTGACCCGGTCATGGCCGTGCCTCCAGGAACTGCCCCTCGTAGTTTCCGAAGTCCTCCGCGGGAATGCGGTAGAAGCGCAGTTCATCGCCGGGGACGTAGGGCACCAGGGGTTCGCGTGCTGCGTCCAGGACCGTCAGGGGGGTCTGGCCGATGACGCACCAGCCGCCCGGTGCCACTGCGGGCGCGATCACTGCTTGGCGTCCGGCCACGGATACGGCACCGGCGGGCACGGACAGCCGCGGGTCCTTGAGCCTGGGGACGGGGACTGGGAAGTCTGGTCCGTCCATCATCGGAGAACCTGCCGGCGCTCCGAGGCAGCGGATGACGTAGGTCTTGGCCGTGTGCCGGGCGATGACGTCCTCAACGTCCAGGCCCTGGTGATCCGCCACGCGGTCCAGGTCTGGCCCGTAGCTGCCGCCATACACCACGGGGACTTCGAAGCGGCGTGGCTCCCGCAGGGCAGTGCCGGTGAAGGCCAGCTGGCGCATGCCCAGGAGCACGAAGGCCCGGACCTGGCGGGCGGAGGTGAGGTAAGGGTCGAATTCCACCAGGACGGAGTCGTAGGTGGGAACGGCGCCGTGGATGCCGTCGACGCCGGCGGCTGCCAGCCAGCCTGCCAGGGAATGGACGGTGGCCCAGTTGGTTTCTGCGTCACCGGACCGTGCCACCACGCGCAGGGCGGCGTCGCCTGACTCGTAGATGTCCAGCGTTGTCTGGCTGGTCGTCGTTGTGGCGGACATGGTCAGGAAACCTTTTGCTTTGCCGAAAGGACCTGTGCCAGCGGTGCGATGGTGACGCCTGCGGCGATCAGTTCGCTGCGGATCAGGCGGGCAAGTTCGACCGCGCCCGGGTTGTCGCCGTGGAGCAGCACCGTGTCTGCCTGGATGGCGATGTCCCTGCCGGAGGCAGTCTCGATGAGGCCTTCAGTGACCATCCGTACGGTGCGCTGGACGATGACGGAGGGGTTGTGGATCACGGCGCCCGGCTCGCTGCGCGGCACCAGTGTGCCGTCATCCTGGTAGGCACGGTCCGCGATGCCAACGATGGCCACCCGCAGGCCGCGCTCTACCGCAGCGGTGGCGAGTTCACCGTCCTGCGCCAGGATGATCAGCTTCGGGTCCACCCGGGCGGCGGCATCAGCTACGGCTCCGGCATAGTCCGCCCGGGTGGCCACCAGGTTGCCCAGTCGGCCGTGCGGTGCCAGGTGGGAGACGGAACCGCCGTGGTAGGCCGCAAACGCCGACAGGGCTCCCAGCTGGTAGATGACGTCGGTGCGGACTTCGTCAGCTGTGAGGTCCATGGCCCGGCGGCCGAAGCCGCGGAGATCCGGGAAGCTCGGATGCGCACCGATGCCGACTCCCGTCCTGACACATTCAGCCACGGTGGCGTCCATGATGTCAGGGTCCCCGCCATGGAAGCCGCAGGCGATGTTGGCGCTGGACACGATTTCCAACAGGGCTTTGTCGTCACCGATCGAGTAGGCGCCAAAACCTTCACCAAGATCCGCTACGAGATCGACTGTGGGCATTACGGGCCTTCCTCTGCTGGTACTGCGGGTGTAAATCAGTGTGGCAGCGGGATAGGAGCCACACAAAGACGAATGCGGTATCACGCTATAGGGAACAGTTATGACCTCGGTCGGCGCTATTGGCGGTCCAAAGAATGTGCAGGGTCCTTATTTCGTGACTATAAGAATGGTGCTTCCAATAAACTGTTTTCCTGCTTATGCGCATAACATATGCCACCATCAAAATCGGTGATGGCCGGGGCGGGGATAGAATGTTCTGGTCATTGGAAAGTCATCTGCAATTAACCTATGCCCGAGACTCGGATCACACAAAGACGTAATGCCTGTCCCGCCATAGCGCCAACGTATGACCCCGCATGCTGTACCGTCCCCGGCTGGAAAAGAGGAGTGCTATGGACACCCGGAAGCTGGCGTACTTCGTGAAGATCGTCGACTCAGGAAGCATCACGAAGGCGGCCGCCGCCCTCCACGTGGCCCAGCCGGCGCTGAGCCAGCAGGTGTCGGCCCTGGAAACGGAGCTGAAGCAGCGGCTCCTGATCCGCAGCAAGCAGGGCGTGGAGCCCACGGCGGCCGGCCATACCCTGTACCGGCACGCGCAGACCATCCTGCGGCTCGTGGACCAGGCCAGGATCGATGTGGCAGCTTCAGGGGCGGCGCCTTCCGGCCGCGTCTCCATAGCAATCGCCCCCTACAGCATGGCGTCCAGCTTGACCCCGCGGATTATCAGTGAGGTGGGGCGGCGCTACCCCGACATCGTGCTGCACCTGACCGAGATTTACGGCGGCGTGCTCAGTGAGGCCATCAAGAACGGGCGGCTGGACATGGCACTCATCTACGAGCCGGGGCCAATTCGCGGGGTGCAGTTCACCACCCTCATCGTCGAGGACCTGTACCTGATCGTGAACTCCCGGCGGGAGCTCCCGGTAGCGGCGGACGCTGACACGATCACCCTGGACGAGGTGGCTGACGTCGGGCTCTTCCTGCCGGAACAGATCCACACGCTGCGGCAGGTGGTTCAGGCGGGCATCGACAGCAGGGGCCTGAAGTTGAAGCTGGTGGGCGAGGTGGAATCAGTCCCATCCCTCACCCGGCTGCTCCGCACGGACCTCGGAGCCACTATCCTGCCCAAGTCGGCTGCGGACGCACTGTTCCACGAGGAGGACTTCCGGGTGCTGCGGATCGTCGAACCCGCGCTGCAGTGCAGGATCGCTCTCTGCACCCCTGACCACGAGCCCTTGTCCGAAGCCGCGTCTGCCGTTCTGCTGGTACTCAAGGAAATGCTGCAGGAAATACTCCGGAGTAAATATTCCGCGCCCCCTGCCACGCCATTCGCGGCACCATAAGGGCGCCTTATCAGGTCACTCTGCTTTAGTCTTATTCAGGTAATTCAGAAGGTCCTAGGATAAAAGCCATAAAGGTTCGCCAAAGGCGCAACCCCGGCAATTAATTTCCCTGGAGCCCAGCCATGAAAAAGATCACCAGCGTGCAGTACCGGAAATCAGCTGAAAGAAGGATCCAGCTCAAAGCCGGCACCGGTTCCCACTGTCCCACCAACGGCTTCTGGCGTCCGGAGGACGCGCCCGCCACGGAACCGGTCTTCGTGTTCGAGGGAAGCATGATGCCGCCCGGAAAACGCGGCTCCACCATGTGGTACCTGGATGACGCCCAGGTGGGGCCGCCCGCCCACCTGCTGCCCGGCATGAACTGATCGGCGCATCGGCTTCAAAGCGGCAACAGGTAAGGCCCGGAGTTCCGAAAGGAACCCCGGGCCTCTGGGTTTAACCCCATCGATTGCTGAGTAATTGCCGTTATGAGGGCTCAAAACGGCAATTACCCAGCAATCGATGGGGTGTGGGGCTACAGGGCGGGTTCCAGTTCGGCGTCCTCCACCAGCAGGCCCTTGGCCTTCAGCACATCGGTCAGCTTGCACAACTCGATGGTGGTGCCGCCTTCCTTGTAGCGGCGGATGAGGTCGTCCTCAGCGTCCACGCGTGCCTGAGACAGCTTAATGACTTCCTCGATCTCGTCCTTGCGGACCACCACCACGCCGTCGGCATCACCCAGCAGGACGTCGCCGGGGTAGACAATCTCGTCGCCGAAGACCAGGGGGTGGTTGATGGGGCCAATGGTTTCCTTGACGGTCCCCTTGATGCAGACACTGCCGGAGAACACCGGCAGTCCGAGTTCAATCAAGTCCTTGGTGTCGCGGACACCGGAGTCCGTGACCATACCTGCCAGGCCTTTCGCCTTCATGGCGTTGCCCAGCACGTCGCCAAACGTCCCGGCTTCCTCGTACTCACCGGCTGCCACCAGCACAACGTCGCCCTTCTGGGCGTAATGGATGGCCACCTGAAGCATCAGATTGTCCCGCGGTGCACAGACCACGGTGACGGCGGGGCCGCAGAAGGACATGCTGCGGTCGATCGGCTTGATCTTCGAGCTCAGGGCGCCTTTGCGGCCCTGTGCTTCGTGCACCGTGGCGGAGGAAAACCTGGAAAGCCGCTGAACGGCGTCTTCGGAAGGCCGGTCGAATTTCGTCTTGACGTGGATCATGTGGTGCTCCTGTTGTTTGGAAAGCCTGGGCAAAGTAGTGGTTGGGTCAGGCCAGAGCCGTGACAGCCTTTTCGATGGCAGCGATGGATTCCTCGATCACCGGCAGCCCGGTGGCATAGGAAATCCGGAAGTAGGGGCTCAGTCCATACGCCGAACCCTGGATGACGGCAACAGAGGCTGCCTCCAGCAGGTACAGCGTGAAGTCCTCGTCGTTGGTGATCTTCCTGCCATCGGGCGTCGTCTTGCCGATGACCCCGGCGCAGTTGACGTACGCGTAAAAGGCGCCATCCGGCGTCGCGCACTCCAGGCCCTTGACCGCGTTCAGCCCGGAGACTGCCGCATCACGCCGTTCGCGGTACACCTCCACGCTTTCGCGGACGAATGCCTGGTCTCCGGTGAGTGCCGCGGCGGCAGCTGCCTGGCTGATAGAGGACGGGCAGGAGGACATTTGGGACTGCAGCTTGTTGATGGCAGCCACCAGGGGCGCCGGCCCTCCGGCGTAACCCAGCCGCCATCCGGTCATCGCGTAGGCCTTGGAGACCCCATTGGTGACCAGCACACGGTCCTTAAGCTCAGGGGCAACGGCCACCAGACTGGTGATGGGCTCTTCGCCGAAGTGGATGTCGTCGTAGATTTCATCCGTGAGGACGTAGACGGCAGGGTGGTCCTTCAGGACGGCGGCCAGGCCTGCCAGTTCTTCGCGGGAGTACACCGCCCCTGTGGGGTTGGAGGGCGTATTGAGAATGACCCACTTGGTGCGCTCCGTCAGTGCCCCTGCCAGTGCCTCAGGGGTGAGTTTGAAACCGGTGTCCTCACCACAGGAAACGATGACGGGGGTGCCTTCGTTGGCGAGCACCATGTCCGGGTAGGAGACCCAGTACGGTGCGGGAATGACAACCTCGTCGCCTGCATCGAGTGTGGCCATGAACGCGGTGAAGATGACCTGCTTCCCGCCCCCTCCGATGGTGATCTCGCCCGGCGCGTACTGCTGGCCGGTTTTGCGATGCAGCGTCTGCAGGATGGCCTTTTGCAGTTCGGGCGTCCCGGTGACCGATGTGTACTTGGTTTCACCACGGCCGATGGCTGCGATGGCAGCGTCCTTGATGTGCTGGGGCGTGTCGAAATCCGGCTCGCCGACCGTCAGGTCCAGGATCCAGCGGCCCTCGGCCTTGAGCTCCCGGACACGGGCCGCCGCGGCAACGCTGGGTGAGGATTTGATACGGGTTACGCGTGATGCGGGCACGAATTCAGGCATGGTTTCTTCCAGGCTTCCGGTACGGATGAGGGTTGTTCCATCGAGCCTAGGGAAGGAGCCGCCCTCTTGGATAAGACCTAAAGTGCGTGGACAGATAAGCAGCCCTTATGACGGAGCAGCCAAAACTTTCGCCTATTGCTCCACGCACTTTCGGTATTGCCTTAGCGGATTACCGGCGGCGTAACCTGCAGGGTGGATAACGGGCCCAATGAAGGCCAAGCTCCGCCGCGACGCCTTCCAGGCCAGCGTCCCGAACCGCGGGAGAGGTACGCCTGCCGGCGGGAAGCCGCGCGGGCATGGAAACACCAACGGAGACAAGGAGCAGAGGTGCCCGGCAGACAGATTCAGGAACGGATACCTCCGCGCACAGCCGGCACCGGGACAGGCGGGGCCGGCGCAGCAGCGTACCGGTACCGGGGCGTCCCGAAGCCAGACCCCGCCACGGCCCGCGCCCAACAAGCCCTGGCCATGCTGGCCCAGCTGCGGACGACCCTCGCACTTCGGTCCAGCAGGGTACGTGCCCTCACCGCCGAGATGGGTGACTGCCTCGCCCAGGCCGTGTGCGACGGCGTGAAGATTTCCGCCGTCGCGAAGGCCGCCGGCCAGCCTGCCGCCAGTATCCGGTCTGCCACGCTGGCACGCGGCGAGCTGTACCCGTCCGGCCAAACCCGAAGCGGGCACCTTCACCTCATTGCGGGATTGGCTTCGGAGCTGGCGGCAGCCGAAGGCGCCCGGAGTGATGCGGAACAACAACGAACGCAGGTACTGGCACTGGCCAGGAAATCCCGGCTCCTTGACGACCACCAACTCGCGGGGGCAAGCGGCCTGAAGTCCGACGAAATCCGCAAAATGACCAGGGGCGTCGGCTTGCGTGCGGCCCATCCGCAATGATCGTCCAGGGTCTACGGTTCTTCGGCTCCAAGCCATAACAAATCGCTATGTAGGTACATAAAAGAGGACTTTGTGTGACCCACACCGCAAACGTTAACTTGATGTCTGGGGCCGGTCCGCAAAAGCCGTCAACACGACTTGCGAGAGAGCTCACAGCAGGACCAGCCGGATATTCCACTCAAGATCTCTTTCCGAGAGCCCAGGTTTAGCGGCAACCGGTGTTCACCATCACCCACGGAGACGAAATGACAGAAACAACACTTCCCAGGAAGACCCCGGTCAAGGCCGCAATCGCGGCTTGGATCGGCACGACGTTGGAGTACTACGACTTCGCGGTGTATGGCACCTCGTCGGCGTTGGTTCTGAACGTGCTCTTCTTTTCACCCGAGCTGCCCCAGGGCCTCAGCGTGCTGCTCGCCATGATCACCTTCGCGGTCGGCTACGCGGTACGCCCCCTCGGCTCCCTCATCCTGGGGCCGCTGGGCGATCGTCGAGGCCGCAAGTTCGTCATGATGATCACACTGTTCGGTATCGGCGGCTGCACCTTCCTCATCGGGTGCCTGCCCACGTACGCCCAAATCGGTCCTCTTGCTCCGATCTTGCTCGTGCTGATCCGCGTCATCCAGGGACTGTGCCTTTCCGGCGAGCAGCCCAGTGCCATCACCATGAGCCTGGAGCATGCTTCCGAAGGCCGGCGCGGGTTCCTCGCGAGCTTCACCACGTTGGGTTCCTCCTCAGGCACGCTGCTCACCCTGCTGGTCTTCATCCCGATCGCCGCTATGCCCTCGGAGCAGTTGCTGAGCTGGGGTTGGCGGCTGCCGTTCTGGGCCTCCGCCATCGTGGTCGTCGCTGCTTACCTGATCCGCCGCCACGTCCAGGAGCCGCCGGAGTTCGTAAAGGCCCAGGCCGCCAACGTGAACGTTGCTCCTCTCCGGCATCTTCTCCGCTTCCACTGGCGTGCGGTGCTGCGGATCGTATTCTGTGCCCTCATCGCAGGCACCAGCTACATGATGCAGACCTTCTCGGTAGCATTCGGGACCGCCGGGTACAAGCTGGACAAGCCAACCATGCTCCTGACCACCACAGTCTCGGCCGTGATCGCCCTCGGAGTTACGCCCCTGGCAGGATTCCTTGTGGACAAGATCGGCCGCAAAACGATGTTCCTTATCGCAACGGCCGGTGTAGGCGTCACCATGGTGCCCTACCTGTGGTCAATCACCACCGGCAACTGGTCGCTGATCTTCCTGTTTGGCATCATCAACTACTCCCTGTTCTACTCAATGGTGAACGCGTCCTGGCCGTCATTCTTCGCGGAAATGTTCCCCGGCCGGCTGCGCGTCTCCGGGCTCGCCCTTGGCACCCAGATCGGCTTCGCCATCTCGGGCGTCATCGGCCCCGTCCTCTCGACAGCACTCGCCGGCCCCGACCTGAAAGATTGGGTCGGACCGTCCATGGTCGCTCTCGGGTTCATGGTCCTGGCAGGAATCTCAGCCCTCACCGCCAAGGAGACCAAAAAGTACACCCTCAAGGAGCTCGACGAGGTGCAGCAGAGCGAGCAGGAAACGTCTGTCCTCACGGCCGCGGCCATGTCACCAAGCACAGCTGCCCGCGGCCTCGCTGGCTAGCCCGAAAAGCAGAGGTGAGAGATTTTCGCCCCTGCGATGACCGCGTACTAGCTGTACGGGCCACGACGTTGATTCCGTTGTGAACAAGTGAAGACCTCTTAGTGACGGCAGCAACACAGCCAACATCTAAGAGGTCTTCACTTTGCGCACGGAATGGGAATTAGTTGCGCCCATCCGGCGTTGTCGATCTGTCCAGAACAATCTGGACATCAGCAGCTGGACAGGAGAACACACCACATGTCAGTTGACTACGACGCTCCGCGGGTGACTCCCGAGGAAGAGCCGAACGTCGCCTTGGAGGAGCTGAAGTCCGACAAGTCCGGCCGCCGGGAGGCCGCTCCCGACATGGACGAAACGGACCTCGCGGACAGCTTCGAGCTGCCCGGTGCCGACCTCTCCAACGAGGAACTCCTCATCCAGGTGGTCCCGGTGCAGGCAGACGAATTCACGTGCATGTCCTGCTTCCTGGTGCATCACCGCAGCCAGTTGGCGCGTGAGAAGGACGGCAAGAAGTACTGCAAGGAATGTGAGGGGTAGCAGGGGGACGATGGCCGGCCACGTTCTGATTTCAACTAATGGAATCAGGGCTCGTGGCCGGGGCGTGGGACAGCCATGATGTAGGTCACGCTCCGGCAAGGGCCGGCCGACTGGAAAGAAGGAAACCATGTCCCTCAGCGTTGAGGAAATGAACAAGCAGCTCCCGGTGGCCAACGCGCTGCCCGGTGAGGCGGTCCCGTATTACATGGCGTCGGGCGAAGGCGCGCGCTACGAGATCAACGGCCAGCTGGTCACGGTCATCGCCCGCGCCGCCGACACCGGGGGCATCTTCAGCGCTGCCTACATCTCCGGCGGCATGGGCGCCGAATCCCCGTTCGTCAGCCACAAAGTGGAGCACAAGACGCTCTACGTTTTCGACGGGATCCTGCACGTCTGGCTGCCCGGCGAGAGCCGCATCCTCACCCCCGGCGACGCGGTGGTCATTCCGCCCAACACCCCGCACGCCTACCGGATGGCCAGCCACTACACCCGCTTCCTGAACTGGATGACCCCCGGCGGCGGCGAGGCCTACTACGAGCGGGTGGGCACACCCATCGATTCGCACGTCCCGCCGGTGCGCCCCGGCCACAGGGCCAGCCTGCAGGAGCAGGCGGAAGTTGGCGCCGAGTTTGGCATCACATTCCCCGACGTTGAGCGTGTGGCGCCGTCGTTCAAGCACGACGCCGGGCTGCCGCCAACGCAGAGCCCGTACTTCCTCAGCGCCGGGGAGGGTGAGCGCCTGGTCAGCTACCAGACCATGTTCACCTACCTGTCCCGGCCCGCCAACACCGGTTCCAACTACTTCGCCGTGCACACCAAAGGCGCCAAAACCCCCTACATCCCGCTGCACTTCCACTCCCAGCACACGGAGAACTTCCTCTGCACCGAAGGCCGGATGTGGCTCTACGCCAACGGCCGGGAGATGCTCCTGACAAAGGGCGACTTCGTGCACGCCCCCGCCGGGACCATCCACTCGTTCGCGCTCGACGCGCACAACACGCAGATGGTGGGCTTCCTGACGCCGTCGGTGTTCAACGGCTTCTTCGAGTACTTCAACACGCCCACCGATGACTACATGTACACCGAGGGCGGCGAGCCGTACATGGACATGGAGGGCTTCGGGCGCGCCCAGGCTGAGATGGACCTGACCGTCGTCGGCCCTCCGCCGCAGCGCCGGGCAGCCCTGGACATCCCCTAACTCCACATCCATTGCTCCGTAATTGTCGTTTTGAGCACTGAGAACGACAATTACGGAGCAATCGATGAGGTCTTGTTCGATACGAAGGCCCGGACTTCCGAGAGGAAATCCGGGCCTTCTGGTCTTTTAAACCCATCGATTGCTGAGTAACTGCCGTTATGGCGCCCCAAAACGGCAGTTACTCAGCAATCGATGGTGGGTGGGTGGGTCGGTGAATGGTGGGTGGGTCAGGGTCAGGGGGTGGCTTGCCTGACGAGTTCGCGGCCGTAGTCGTTGCCGTTGGGGGTGCGGACCACGGTGTGCATGTGGAACGGGGCGGGCTGGTCGTTGCTGAGGAAGACGCCGGTGTGGTGGTCCAGTTCCAGCACCACCACAGGGCTCTGCACCCGGAAGTAGAACGCTTCCTCCCCTTCCCAGCCGCCGATCCAGCTGAAGAACGTCTCACCGTAGTTTTCCTGGATCTCCCGGAGACGGGCGGCACGCGGACCGTCCGGCAGGTAGGCGATGAAGTCCTCCACCACGGCGTCGAGCAGTTCCCGGGTTCCGGGCGGCATGTCGGTGACCGGGATGCCCTCGTACGGGATCACCCGGTTGTCCTGGAAGCAGCCGCCCAAGTGCCGTTCGTCGCCCGGGTGGAGGCGCCCCGCGGGCATGGCCGGGTCCACCATCTCCGCATAAACAACAGCACGGTCCCGCAGGTCCGCAGGCAGGGCGGCCATCAGCTGCCGGGCCAGGGCGATGCGCTCCTTGAACACTTTGACGCCCTGATGTGGGCCGGCGTCGATCATGTCCGGCTCGGCGCCCATGAACACCGGCGAGACCACCAGCTGCGTCCCGGCCACCAGGCAGTTCAGCGCCGCGTGGTGGCCAAACAGCTGCCACCCCCACGGCTGCGTCTCGGAAGGCTCCCCATACAGGGCGAAGTTGTAGCTGAACTCGTTCATGAGCAGCGGCAGCTCCACCAGGTCACCCAGGAAGCCGTTGATCCGCATCAGGTTCCGCACCAGCTGAAACCCGGCCGGGCTCAGCGAAGCCTCCACCACGCCGAGCACTGCATCCCGCACGGGACCGGCAACCTCGTCCAGGCGGAGCCCCGTGTCGTGCTGCATGAATTCGGGGTTGGCCCAGCTCTGCCATTCCGGCACGTCCACGGCGTAGCAGAGCTTCCCGGCCTGGTCCGCGGTGACCGTGCCCATCAGCTTCCGCGCCGCAGCCACCATGTCCGCGGTGGGCGCTTCCTCCCCGGGCCGGGCAGGTGCCAGCGGGTAGAGGCCCTCCCGGCGGACGCCGTCGCTGGTGATGCCCGTGAATGGCTGCGGATAGAGCTTCCGCCAGCCCTCGATCATGGGGCCGGCGAACGCATCGGCCTTGGCGGCCTCGGCGTATTCGCGGGCATCCAGTCCGCGGATGTCCGCCACGCGGGGGTGGTCCGGGGCGAAGAGGAAATCACGGAATGACGGCGTCGACACGGGCGCTCCTGGTCTCGATGGAAGGTGCAGGTTCTTCAGGACGTGCGGGAGGGAAAGCGGTCGCCCAGCCCGCGGCGGCGGACAGCGCGGCGGCGGCCTCCACCGGGGAGTTGCCGCGCCAGGCCACGTGCTGGTCCGGACGGATCAGCACGGCAGCAGCGCCCCACAGGTCCGCAAGGTGCGTTCCGTCGTCGGAAGGCCCGACGGCGGCCACGGTCACCGGGATGCCCTGCCGGGCACCGGCTGCCAGGACCGGCTCGAAAACTTCGGCGGCGTCCACCCCGCCCAGCGATCCGGCGTCGGCCAGCAGTGTGAAGCCCGCACCAAGGGCGCTGTACAGGGACCGGGAATCCGCCAGCCAGGCGTGCGGCAGCAGGGCCCCCGGAGCAGCGGACGGAATGTACCGGATGGGGTCCTCGTCGGGGAGGGCAGAACCGTCCGGCAGCACCACGGGCGAGCGACCGTACGCGTAGCCCAGCACCAGGCCCAGGGAATCGAACTCGCTCTGCTTCACGGCGAGGGCCAGGTGCGCAGCCCCGCGGGCGGCATCCCCCGCAGGGCCGGCCGCAACCAGGTCCGGGTCTGCGAAGTGGTAGGCCAGGGCCTTGCCGTTGGTGGCGGCGTCGCGGATGGTGCGCGCAGCCACCGGCCGGCGTTCCGCCCCGTAGCTGGCGAGGAGTCCGGGCCCGGCCCAGCCGTTGATCGTGGCGGCGAGCTTCCAGGCCAGGTTGGCGGCGTCGCCGATGCAGGTGTTGAAACCGTGGCCTCCCCAGGGCGGGTTGAGGTGGGCGGCGTCCCCCACCAGGAAGACGTTGCCGCGGCTGTATTCGGGAGCCAGCAGCATCCGGGCCGTCCACGGGTCCGTGGCCACCACCTCGATGTCCACGTCCGAGCCCACCAGGGAGCGGACCATCGCGGCCGCGTCCCCGGCAGTGACCGTCACGGACGGATCCACGCCCTGGACGATGGCCCACCACGTGCCGTCACGGTCCATGGGTCCCACCATGCCGGAGGTCTCCGAGCCCACCACCCAGTACTGCACCGCAGGATCCAAAGAGACAGCGGACGCCAGCGATTTCGAGCGGAAGAGGATGCTGATGTTGGACAGCTCGGCGGAGCCGCCCTCAAGCCGCAGCCCCAGGCTGCGGCGCACGGCGGAGGACCCGCCGTCGGCCCCGATGACGTACTCCGCGGCGATGGTGCGGGACGCACCTGAGGAATCGGCAACGACGACGGCGCAGGCTGCCGTGGCGGCCCCGCCGTCCGGTACGCTCACGCCAGTGACGGTCCAGCCGGCCAGGAACGTCACCAGCGGGTGGCTTTCGACGGCGGCCCGGAGCACCTCCTCGAGGACGGGCTGCGGTACCTGCTGGCCGCACTCCGGCTGCGGCCCGTAGCGGCCGGGAACCAGCTGGAAGGCGTTGCGGAACCGGCGCAGCTCGTACGCGGAAAGCCCGGTGAGGCCGGTGCAGAAGATGACGTCCTGGGCGTATTCCACCGGCAGCGGCGCGGCGTCCCGGAGGACCTCGGCGAGGCCCAGCCGGCGCAGGTGCGTCATGGTGCGGGCATTGGTGGTCTTGGCACGCGGCCGGGTGTGGTCCAGCGCTGTCCGCGGTTCGATGACGGTGCTGGGCACGCCGCGGGAGGCGAGATCCAGGGCCAGGAAGAGTCCGCTGGGGCCACCCCCGGCAATCAGGACCTGTGCCTCCGGCGGCAGGTCCGCCGCGGTATGAAAGGCGTTCATCAGGCACGGCTCCGAAGGGAAATGTCGCCCACCGGCGTGGTCAGGATGCCCAGCTTCTCTATCTCCACTTCCACGGTATCGCCGGGCTGCAGCAGCCACTGCGGGGTGCGGGCATAGCCCACGCCTTCGGGGGTGCCGGTGGCGATGACGTCCCCCGGGTGCAGGGTGAAGGTTTCGCTGATGAGCGAGATGATGGCCGGGACGGAGAAGATCATGTCGCGGGTGTTGCCGTTCTGGGCTTCGATCCCGTTGACGCGGGTGCGGACCTGGAGCCCGTCGCGCAGGTCGCCCACCTCGTCGCGGCTGACGACGGGACCCAGGGGGCCGCTGAAATCGCCGTTCTTGCCCAGGGTCCACTGCGAAGTGAGCTTCTGGGCCCTGCGGGAGGTGATGTCGTTGAATGTGGAGTAGCCAAAGACGGCATCCGCGGCGGTGTCCTCGTCGGCGGACTCCACCCGGCGGCCGATGTAAGCGGCAACTTCGCCTTCCCAGTCCAGCCCTGCCTCACCCGTCGGGACGGGGACGGGCACGTTGCCCACGGACAGGGAAGCTGTCCACCGGGCGAACAGCGTGGGGTACGGCGGGAGTTCCTGGTCCTTGAAGCTGCCCTCGGCAACGTGCGCCTTGTAGTTCAGCCCCACGCAGATCACCCGCGCGGAGGCGGGGACCAGCGGCACCTCGGTGACGCTGCCGCGTTCCAGCCAGCCCTCGCCGTCGGACGCTTCAGCGTGTGCCGCGCCGGCAACCAGGGCTGCCACCTTGTCCTGCCAGCCCTCGGCGTCGGCCCAGAAATCGTCGGCCGGCGTGAGCGGGAGGACACGGGAGCCGGCGAGCGCCGCTGCCCAGGGTCCGCCGTGGTGAGTGATGCCGATGAACTGCATGGGAGGCCTTTCGGTCTGGTCCGGGGTGCGGGTCTTGCCCCGGCATGGTGGTGGGAAATCAGTGCTGTTCCGACTGGCGGCGGAGGAAATCGATGGTGGCGGCAACGGCCTGTTCCGCTGCACCGCTGTTGCCGTCCGGGCTGCCCCACATGTGGTCCGCGCCCTCCAGCAGGAGGAGTTCGACGGCGTTGCCAGCGTCTTCCAGCGCCCCGGCCAGCGAGGCGGACTGCTCCACCGGGACGAAGCGGTCCGCGGTTCCATGGATGAGGAGGAAAGGCGGGGCGCCTGCGTGGACGTAGCTGAGGGGGCTTGCGGCCGTGGCCTTGTCCGGGGCGTCGGCCGGCTGCGCGCCGATCAGCAGTGCTTCGCGGGATCCGGGATCATCCGCCCGGGCCACGGCATCCGGACGTGCCTGTCCACCCATCCTGAGCAGGTCCGTGGGCGGGTACCAGGCCACGACGCCGGCAACCCGGTCGTCGTCCGGCGCGTCGCTTCCGGCATGGACCGGGAAATCCGCGGTCAGGCCCAGGAGGCTGGCCAGGTGGCCGCCGGCCGAATCGCCCCAGGCGTAGATGCGGTGCGGGTCCACGCCGTATTCGGCCGCGTGGGTGCGGAGCCAGCGGACAGCTGCCTTGGCGTCCAGCAGCTGGGCCGGGAACGTGGCAACCGTGCTGAGCCGGTAGTCCGCCGAGGCCACGACGAACCCGGCATCGGCCAGCTGCTCGATGGGGCTGAGTCCGAAACCGTCAACAGCGGGGCCAAGCGAAGACCGCTCCCCCGTCCGCCAGCCGCCGCCGTGGAAGTGGACCACCGCCGGCCGGCCGCCCTGGCGCGTTGCTCCCGCGGGCAGGTAGAGGTCCAGCAGCAGCGGCTCCGCGTTCTGTGGCCGGGCGAACTCGATCCTCTTGAGGATCCGCCGTCCCGTCATCGTTGACTCCATGTGTAGCGCGCCGTTTCTGTGCTGTGTGTTGAAGCGTTGGTGAACTGCTCAATGGGCTGGGCGGGGCCCGCAACGGGCCCCTCGTTCATGGACTCAACTCTGTGCCATGGGCCGTGCTGCACGCGCCGCCAGTTTCACTGAATGAAACTGGTTCGCTCCACACAGGATCCTGGCCGGGGTCGCTTGCGTCGGGGTTGAACCTGACGCGGCGTCAGGTCCTACGGTGGGCGGTATGGAGCAACCGGAAGAACCCCGCTGGAGCATCGGCGAGCTGGCCTCGGCCACGGGGGTCACCGTCAGGGCGCTGCACCACTACGACAGCATCGGGCTGCTCCACGCCAGCGGCCGGACCGCCGCCGGCCACCGCCGCTACACCGAACCTGACCTGCGGCGGCTGTACAGCATCCGGACCCTGCGCAGCCTGGGCGTGCCGCTCGCCGAGATCGCACCGGTGCTGGACCAAGGGGGCGCGGATGCGGAGTCCCTGCAAAGACTGCTGCTAAGGCAGCTCGATGCCTTGGACCAGCAGGCCCTGCAGCTGCAACAGCTCCAGCAGACCATCCGCGAGCTGCTGGCACGCCTCAGCGGACACGGGCACGCCGGGCCCGGCGATTTCATGACTGTTTTGGAAAGGATGACCATGTTCGAGAACTACTTCACCGGGGACCAGCGCCGGGAGCTCGAGGAGCAGCGTGCCCGGTTGGGGCAGGAGGCAACGGACCAGTCACGGACTGAGTGGGCGGGGCTGGTGGAGGAGGGCCTGCGGCAGGTCCACGGCAGCGTCCCAGCCACCAGCACCGAGGCCCGGGAGCTGGTGCGCCGCTGGGATGAGCTGGGCTCGCGTTTCCACAGCGGCGAGGGCACCAAGGAAGCCGCCCGCACCATGTGGAACGAGAACAGCACCGAATTGAGCCTGGGCCTGCCGTGGACCGCGGAGCAGCTGCAGGCCCTGGTGGCGCACCTCCAGGCGGCCCGGGAGGCGCGCTGAGGGTTCCCTGCTCGCCTGCGCTTAGCTGACCAGGATCTGGGTAGCGGATTCCTTGAGCTTGCCGTTGGCCCACTTCATTTGGCGGATGGTCTGCGGGTGGCACTTCTCCGCCAGGGCCAGGAGGTTCTTGTCCTTCATCCCCTGGGCGGCCTGGGCCAGCAGTTCCCAGTCTGCTGACACCCCGCAGGCCTTCAGGTAGAGCTCGCGGAGGTCCCGCAGCAGCAGCATCCCGGTTTCCGGACGCCGGCCCATCATCTCGCTGCCCTTCTCCCGGATGGTTTCCATCAGCCCGGCCTCACCGCGGGGCTCCGGGTCAAGGTCCTGGCCGTAGTTCTTGGCGATGTCCGCGATGTCCCGGACGTGCTGCTGCGACCAGCGCGCCAGGTCCCGGGCCAGGTGGTAGATCTCGTGGTCCACCTTGTGCCGCTCGGAGATGACCAGCAGGTGGTGCGCCAGGTCGTTTTCGGAGCGGTGCATTTCCTCCAGTACCAGGCCGAATTTCATCGTGCCCCTCCTGCCGCGTCCATGGATTCATCCGCCAGCGCGCTCAAAATTCCCTTGGTCCTGGCCCCTTCGGCGAATTCCCCGGCCGGAGCCGAGGCCGTGGTGGTGGGCGCTGAAGAGGGCCCGTCACCGCCGGAAATACGGGTAATGCGGGCTGCCGCGGTCTTGAAGATGGGCTGCTTGGACGCCGCATCCCAGTCGGTGATGGTCAGTTCATTCGCAGCCCTGCCGGGCCCGTCCGGCTGGTGGCCCCCGTCGGTGTCCCAGTAGCCGTAATGGAAGGGCAGGAACAGGACCCCGTTGCGGATGCCGCTGATCCTCACCCTCGCACGGACGGACCCGCGGGGCGTCTCCACCTCCGCAAGGTCGCCTTCGGCAATCCCGTACGCGCCGGCGTCGTCCGCTGACAACTCCACCCACACGTCAGGCGCGGCCGCCTGCAGTTCCGGTGCCCGCCCGGTCTTGGTGCGGGTGTGGAACTGGTAGAGCGTGCGGCCGGTGATGAGCTGGAGCGGGAAGTCCTGGCTGGGCAGTTCGTGCGGCGGCATGTACTCGGCGGCCTTGATGATGGCCTTGCCCTCCGGGTTCAGGGCCTTGTACTCCGTGGGTTCCACGGGCGCACCGGTGATGAGGTCGCGGCCGTAGGTCTCGCAGTACTCGGGGTGCGCCCAGAACCTGCCGTCAGCGTAGATCCGCTCGGTGCCGTCCGGGTTCTCCTCGTTGCAGGGCCACTGGATGCCGGAGCCGCCGCGCAGTTTGTCGTAGGTGATGCCGGTGTAGTCGCAGGGCCGGCCGCGGGTGCATTCCTTCCAGGCTTCGAAGGCCGACTCGGGATCGTGCCACTTGATCAGCGGCCGCCCGTCCTTGTCCTGCAGTCCCATGCGGTGCGCGTAGTCGATGAAGATCTCCAGGTCCGGCCTGGCCTCGCCCGGCGGATCCACGGCCCTCTCGGAGAGGTGCACGGTACGGTCAGCGTTGGTGAAGGTGCCGGTCTTTTCGCCCCAGGTGGCGGCGGGAAGGACGACGTCGGCCAGCTGGGCGGTCTCGGACAGGAAGATGTCCTGCACCACCAGGAACAGGCGGTCCTGCGCCAGGATGCTGCGGATGCGTGCCAGTTCCGGCAGTGAGACGGCCGGATTGGTGCCGCTGACCCAGAGCATCCGGATGGACCCGTCCTCCACGTACCGCATCATTTGCATGACGTGGGTGGGCGGCGAGTAGTGCGGGATGGACATGGGATCGATGTTCCAGACCCGGGCCAGGTCCTGGATGTGCTCATCGTTGGACCAGTTCCGGAAGGCGGCAAGGTCGCCGTCGGCCCCGCATTCGCGGGTGTTCTCGGCGGTGGGCTGGCCGTTCATCTGCAGGATGCCGCAGCCGGGCTTGCCCAGCATGCCGCGGATGATGTTGACGTTGTTCACCTGGACGGCAGCCGCAGTGGCCTGGTTGGACTGGTAGAAGCCCTGCAGCACCGTGGACAGCAGCCGCTCCGCGTGGCCGACGATGCCGGCCGCCTCGGTGATCTGCTCCGCCGGGACGCCGCAGATTTCCGCCACGAGGGCCGGCGGGTAGTTCTTGACCTCTTTTTCGAGCTCCGGGTACCCCACGGTGTGCGCCTGGATGTACTCCCGGTCCACCCAGCCGTTGGTGATGATCTCGTGCAGGATGCCGTTCATCAGGGCCACATTGGTGCCGGGCCGCGGCGCCAGGTGCACGGTGGCTGCCCTGGCCACGGGCGTCATGCGCGGGTCTACGCAGATGATCTTGGGCGGGTTGGGGCCGGCCAGCCGGTCCAGCATCCGGGTCCAGAGGACGGTCTGGGTTTCGGCCACGTTGTGCCCGTACAGGGCGATCACATCGGCGTGGTCCACGTCCGTGTAGGAGCCGGGCTGCCCATCACAGCCAAAGGATTCCTTCAGGGCCTCCCCCGCCGTCGCCGTGCACAGCCGGGTGTTGCCGTCCACATGGTTGGTGCCGATGCCGCCGTGGGCCAGCGTGCCCAGGGTGTAGTACTCCTCGGAGAAGAGCTGGCCGGTGGTGTAGAAGCCAAGGGCGCTGGGGCCCTGTTCCGCGAGCAGCGCCTTGGACTTGTCCACGATGCGCTGCATGGCGGTGTCCCAGTCCGTTTCCACCAGCTTTCCGCTCTCGCGGATGAGGGGCTTGGTGAGCCGGTCCGGGGAGGCGTTCGCCTGCCAGGCGTAGAGGTCCTTCGGGCCCAGGCGGCCGTGGTTGACCCGGTCCACGGCCCGTCCCCGCACGCCGACGATTCTGTTGTCCTTGACGGCGATGTCCATGGCGTCGCCGTTGGAGTGCAGGAGCGAGGCCGTCTGGACCCACCGGTCCACGTCCTCCGGAGCCACTCCTTCGGCCAGGTGGGTGTCCACCCGGACGGGCCAGTCACCGCCGGTGCCGTACGGCGTCCGTGTCCCCCATGGTTCAGCTATCCGGTCAATCCGAGCCATCTGTCCATCTCCTTACAGGAACTGGCGGACAGCGTCGAAACGGCGCTGTCCTTACCGGAGCCTGTACCCGGAATGGCTGGCTGTTAACGGGCCCCTTAGGCTTGTTTGTCCCGCAGCGGGCGCCGGGCGAGCCAGGCGGCCACGATGGCGCCGGAGATGTTGTGCCACAGCGAGAAGACCGCGGACGGCAGTGCAGCCAGCGGGGTGAAGTGGGCGGTGGCCAGCGTCGCCGCCAGGCCGGAGTTCTGCATGCCCACTTCGAACGCAAGGGCCCGGCGGGCTTTGTCGTCCAGGCGGCCCAGCTTGCCGGCCAGGTAGCCAAGGCCCAGCCCGAACCCGTTGTGCAGCACCACGGCGAGGAACACGATGGCCCCGGCCTCAATGATCTTGTTGGCGCTGCCGGCCACCACGATGGCCACGATCAGGGAGATCACGACGGCGGACGCCCACGGCAGCGCGGGCAGCACCTTGGCGACGAGCTTCTTGAGGAAGACCCGGGCGAGGAGGCCGGCCACCACCGGCAGCAGCACGGTCTTGACGATGTCCAGGACCATGCCGGCGGCATCGATCTGCAGGTACGAGCCGGCCAGGAACAGGACCAGCAGCGGGGTGACGATCGGTGCGATCAGGGTGGAGACGGAGGCCACCGCCACGGAGAGGGCAACATCGCCCTTGGCCAGGAAGGCCATGACGTTCGAGGCCGTGCCGGAGGGTGCGCAGCCCACCAGGATTACGCCGACGGCCAGTTCGGGCGGGAGGTTCAGGGCGCCCGCGATCAGCCAGCCGGCGCCGGGCATGATGATGTAGTGCGCCAGGATCCCCAGGGCCACAGCCCACGGCCGCTTGGCCACCGCGGCGAAGTCCGGCGGGGTGAGGGTCAGGCCCATGCAGAACATGATGATGCCCAGCAGGTAGGGCACGCTGGGGGCCATGGGCTTGAAGACCCCGGGGAGCAGGAAACCGAGGATGCCGGCAACGACCACCAGGATGGGGAACACCGTCACCGCGATGCGGGCGATTTTGCTTTCCGCTTCGAGCGCGGGGTTGACGGGCGTCCCGTCCGGGGACTTCTGGGGTTTAGTTGCCTCAAGCATCCAATAATGGTGGCACTGTCCTATAGGATTCCGCCAATTGATGACCGTGAGCGGTAACAAGGCCGGGGCCCCCACGGCAATGCGCCTTTGAGGTCGACGCCTTGCCCGCCGAAGCGCAGCGAGTGTCCTCACGACGGCACACCTGGGATCTGGGCGGAACGGGAAGCGATGGTCCGAGGGTAGTCCTTGACTGGCAACGGCAGCGCCACGGACCGGAGCTGGTTCGTGGCGCTGCCATTGAGGCGGGTGCTGGGGAGTTAGGGCGAGAGTTCCTCGAGGACCCGGCCTTTGGTTTCGATGGCGAAGAAGATAGTCACCAGGCCGCCTATCAGGGCAACGGCTGCGAAGACGGTGAACACCAGGCTGATTCCGTAGTTGTCCACGATCCAGCCGACCAGGATGGGGCCGATGGCGGAGCCTGCCCGGAGCCAGGCGCTGCCGAAGCCCGTGCCGATGGCGCGGAGCCGGGTCGGGTACAGCTCGGCGGAGTAGAGGTAGAGCGAGAAGGAGATGGTCTGCAGGATGGCGTAGGCGATGCTGGCGAATACTACGACCTGTGTCGCCGACACGGCGCCGAGGGCTGTGAGGATGACAAGAGGGACGGTCGCGGCCAGGAAGGCGAATGTGTACCAACGTTTACGGCCTACGCGGTCGATGAGCAGCGCGCAGAGGACGGAGGCCACAACACCGACAGCGGACGTGACCCAGCCGTAGGCGAGGCTGGTTTGCAGGGGAAGGTTGAAGGTTTGCTTGTAGAGCGTCGGCAGCCAGGTGACCAGGCCGTTGTTGACCATGTATACGCAGATCCAGAGCATCCAGATCATGAAGGTGCGCTTTTTGTATATCCCGGAGAACAGTTCACGCCAGTCGGTACGGGCCGTGGCCTTGGGGTCAACGGACCGAACCACGGGTTCGGAGAGTGTATGTCCTGCCTTGACCGCTTCCTTTTCGAGCATTGAGACGACAGTCTCGGCCTTGTGGACGTGACCCCTGGATGCCAGCCAGCGCGGTGATTCAGGCATAAGCCAGCGCATGGGGATTGTGAGCAGGGCAGGCACGATGCCGACAATGAACATGGCTTTCCAGCCCACGACAGGGACCAGGAAGTATCCGGCGATGCCGGCAAACATCAGGCCGACCGGGAAGATTACCTCGTATAGGAGGAAGAACCTGCCACGCTTCCTGGCACCGACGAATTCGTTGATGTAGGCACTGGCGACCGGTACTTCGCCGCCAGTGCCGATGCCCTGGATAAAGCGGAAGATGATCATGGACGTGGCGCCCCACGCGAAGAGGCAGGCGATGTCCATGGAGACGAAGAGCAGGATCGTAAAGAGCAGGACGGGCAGTCGGCCGATTCTTTCGGCGAGGTGTCCAAAGAAGAGGGACCCGAAGATCTGGCCGACGTACCCTGCGGAGAGGATCATGCCGATTTCCCCGGCATTCAGGTGCCATTCCGAGGACAGTTGGGGCATCGCGAAGGCGATTGCCAGGACGGTGTAGGCGTCGAAGAACGTGGCTGACCCGATGACCACGCGGATCACGGTCAGCCGTCGCGTGAGCGGGAGCCGTTCGAGGCGGGCTACCAGCTCTGCATTGATCCTGGCGGCATTGGCGCCGCCGGCCATAGTTTTAGTGTTGTTCGGCTCGCGCATGGCGAGTCCTCCTTCTCCAGCAGCGATGCTGGGGTCCTCATTGACCAAGAGTGGAGATGGCTAAAGCCTAGGGGAGGATGGCGGGAGTTGCTCCCGCCATCCTCAGGATCCGTGGATCAGGCGCTGACGGTGACCTTGCCGATGTTCGCGGCAGCGAAGGCTTCCGCGATTTCGGTTTCGGCGCCCTGGGGGAGGGGCAGGAGCGGGGTGCGCACTGTCGCGTGGTCCAGGATGCCGCGGTTCACAAGGCCCCACTTCAGGGCGACCGTGCCTTCCATGTGGGAGCCGCGGTGGTAAACGTTCTTCGTTACCGGGAGCAGCCGCTCATGGATTGCGTGGGCTTGCGGGTAGTCCTGCGCCTTGCCGGCTTCGATCAGTTCGACGAGCAGTTCGGGGGCGATGTTGCCGTAGCCCACGAGCAGGCCGTCGACATCGAACATGGTCGGCAGCAGGTATTCGTCGTGGCAGGACAGGATCTGCAGTTCGGGGTACGCGGCGCGCAGCGCGGGGATCTCGGTGTACCACCGGCGCATGTTCCGGACACCGTTCTTCGTCGCAAAGACTCCCTCCTGGCCGGCAATCTCCAGCTGGGTTTCGAGGTCGTAGCTTGCCTTGGTGTTGTCCGGGTACTGAAACAGGATCAGCGGCAGACCGGATTCGTCGTAAATCTCCTGATAGCGCGACTGGGGTGCGCCCTTCTGGTAGCCGAAGCGCAGCCACCCGTGCGAGGGGTAGACGAGACCAGCTGACGCGCCGGCATCGACGGCCTTTCTGGCTTCGAGGGCCGCTGTCTTATTGCCCTCCTTCGTGATGCCCGCTACAACCGGTACCCGGCCGTCGGTCGATGCTACGAACGCGCGGATCACGTCCAGCTGCTCCTCTTCGGTGAGGAACGTCCCTTCGCCGGCGTGCCCCAGAACGACGAGGCTCTTCACGCCCTCAATCGATCCGAGCCACGAACCCAGGCGCTGGATTGCAGCGAAGTCGACGGCGCCATCTTCGGTGAACGGGGTGACAGGTGCGGGGTTGAGTCCGCGGAGATCGAGTGCCATTGCAGCTACCTTCTTGTCTTCTTTGATGGTCGGTAGTCCCGCTATGATGAGAACGTTTGCGGGAACGTTTTCAAGTTTGCACGTGTCGCAGCTCACTGTCAAGAGAACGTTTGCAAGAAGGAGGAATAGAGTGGCTGTAACACCCTTGCTGAAGAGGAGAACCGCGATGGAACGTCCCGCCCCCGCAGGGATTGTCACGCTCAAGGATGTCGCGGCTGCCAGTGGCGTGAGCATCTCGACCGCCAGCCGCGCGCTGGATGAACGCACCACCTCCAGATCCGCGGCGGCAGCCCATGTCCGGAAGATCGCGGAAGAACTCGGGTACCGCCGGAACTCTTTTGCTTCAAGTTTGCGGCGTGGTGAGACCCGCACCCTTGGTGTCCTTGTCCCGCGTTTGAGCGACACGGTTATGGCACTGATGTTCGAAGAACTCGAAAAGGCAGCGTCATCCCGGGGCTACTTTGCGATGGTCGCCACCAGTGGAGATGACCCCGTGGATGAACGCAGCGCGGCCGAAACACTCCTCGATAGAAACGTCGATGGGTTGATTCTCGCCACGGCGCGGCTCGATGACGAGCTCCCCCGACTGCTGCGTGAGCGCCGTGTAGCGCATGCGCTGGTGCTCCGAACTGACGGCATCAGTCCCTCTGCGCTCGGAGACGACGAGGTCGGCGGCTACCTCGCCACACGTCACCTCATCGACCTGGGCCATTGCAACATTGCTGTCGTTACCGGCCCCGCTTTCACCTCCACCGGAACCGCACGCTTGGCGGGAGCACGCAGAGCACTGAATGAAGCAGGCATCCAGCCGCGCGAAGAATGGCTTATCGCTGCCGGTTACGGCATCGAAAATGGCTACACGGCCGGCGAAACGCTCCTCGCAGGAGCACCGCAATCCCGCCCGACAGCCATCTTCGCCGCCAATGACAACATCGCCATGGGTGTGATGGCGGCAGCACACCGTAACGGGATCAGCATCCCCGACCATCTGGCATTGGTCGGATACAACGACACGCCATTGTCCGCCCGGCTGCCGACGCCCCTAAGCTCGGTGCACGTTCCCCTGGACCAGATAGCAGCCACCGCCATCGACCTCATCGTCAACCCAGGCATCGAACCACTCATCCGCCGGTCCATGCCCACTCTCATCCCACGCCAATCCAGCGGAGCGCCCCAGCGCACCGGTACGTGAACCAGCACCCCAGCTGACGATGGCGGTTCCTCCCGCCGTCGTCAGCTGGGGTGCTGTCGGCCCCATGCCGCCCCTGGGGTTGTCTGGATTGCGAAGTCGTTGACATCCACGGAAGCTCCGCTGATATCGAAATCGAGGTGGCGCGCTGCCTTCCACCGCAGTCTCGGAGTCACCGTCCAGGTGGCAGCCCTTGGAAAGGCCGCCTGACAGCAGCCCGTTGTTTCAAAAACAGCTGCCCGCCCCGGAAACCGGGGCGGGCAGCTGTATGTCCCTGACGTCAGAGCTGCTTGCGGAGCTCCATCTTGCGGATCTTGCCGCTGGCGGTGCGCGGCATGTCCTCCACCACCACCAATGACTTGGGGATCTTGTAGCGGGCGAGCCTGCCGTCGAGGAAGCTGCGCAGCTGCTCTGCGGTCAGCGATTCCCCTTCGCGCAGGGTCACGATCGCCTGCGGGACCTCGCCCCATTTGTCATCCGGGACGCCGATGACGGCCACGCTGCCCACGGCACCGTGCTCGGAAATGACCGCCTCCACCTCCGCCGGGTAGATGTTCTCCCCGCCGGAGATGATCATGTCCTTGAGCCGGTCCGAGACGAACAGGAAGCCTTCCTGGTCCCGGTAGCCCATGTCCCCCGAGCGGAACCAGGCCCCGTCCGCGTAGCTGGCGGCGGTGGCCTCCGGCCGGTTCCAGTACTCCTTGATCACGTTGGGGCCGGAGATCTGGATTTCCCCCACCTCGCCCGGTGCCACCGCGCCGCCCATGGGATCGGCGATCCGCAGGTCGGTGAAGAAGTGCGGCAGGCCCGACGAACCGGCTTTCTCCCTGGACCGGTCCACGGGAAGCATGGTGACGCCGGGGGCGGTTTCGGTCATGCCGTAGCAGCTGGTGAAGCCGATGCCGCGGTCCTCGTACGCGTCCAGGACCCGGCGCGGAATCGCGGAACCGCCGCAGGTCAGCTTGTCCAGCGAGCTGAGGTCCGCAGTTGCCCATCCGGGATCTTCGCAGAGCAGCTGGAACGTGGTGGGCACCCCATTGAGGGTGGTCACCTTGTGCTCCTGGATCAGGTCCAGGACCCTGGCGGGATCGAACTTGGCCTCGAGCACCACGGTGGCGCCCTTCAGCAGCATCGGCAGCAGGCCCATGTCCAGGGACGCCACGTGGAACAGCGGCGAGATCATCAGCGCCACGTCGTTGCGGTTCAGGTCCATGTCCACAATGGTGTTGATGCAGTTCCAGGTGATGTTCCCGTGCGTCAGCAGGGCACCCTTGGGCTTGCCCGTGGTCCCGGAGGTGTACAGGATCATGGCGCCGTCGTCATGGCCCACGGGCACGTCGGGGTGCTCCGGCGCTGCTGCCTGCAGCGCCTCCCCGTACCGTTCCACCGTGACGGAGTGTCCGACGGCGGCGGGTGACGTGATACCGGAAGGTTCCGTCCCGCCGTCGGCCGCGACGACCAGGCGGTGCGTCACCGCCGTCCCTTCCACCGCGGCCGATGCAGGCGCCTCCAGGGCGCCGGCGTTGACCAGGAGCCGGGCTCCGGAATCCTGCAGCTGGAACTGCAGCTCGGGCGGTGCGAGCCGGGTGTTGAGCGGCACGAAGATGGCACCGAGGAGGCCGCAGGCGAAGAAGGATTCCACGAAGGAGGGGTGGTTATCGCCCAGGTAGGCCACCCGGTCCCCTTTGCCCACTCCCCTGTCCCGGAGCGCGTTGGCCAAACGGTCCGCCCGGGCGGCGAGCTCCTCGTAGCTCAGGGTGCCCGCTGCTGACAGCAGGGCCGTCTTGGTGCCCGACTTGCGGCGGCGGCGCTGCAGCCAGGAGCCAACTCCGTTGTTGTCCATGGTTCTCCTAACGGACCGTGGTGAGGTCGTTGTTCTTAGATTCGCGCGTCAGGGCGATGAAGACAATCGAGACCAGCGCCATGACGGAGAGGAACACCACTACCGGGAGGATGTTCTGGCCGGAGTCCTTGTAGAGGCCGGCGATGATGCCCGGGGTGAAGCCGGCGCCGATGAGGGTGGCCAGCTGGTAGCCCACCGCGGCGCCGGTGTAGCGGGAGGTGGTGCCGAACTGTTCGGAGACGAACGCCGCCAGGGGTCCGTAGAGGGAGGAGTGCAGGATCAGCGCCACGGTGAAGGCCACGAACACCATGCCCACATTGCCAGAGCCGAGCATCCCGAACATCGGGAAGAGGTAGGCGATGAACAGTGCCAGGCCGGCGATCATCACGGGGCGGCGGCCGAACCGGTCCGACAGGCGGCCGCCCAGGAGGACGAAGACGATGGAGATGGCCGAGGCGCCGGCGAAGGCGTAGAGCACGCCCTGCTGCGGTGCGCCCTTGGACACGGCGTATGTGACCGAGAACGTGGGCAGCACCACCTGCAGGCCGAACCCTGCAGCGCCGGCGAACATGATCATGATCAGCGCCTTGGGCCGGCGGAGCACGTCCAGCAGCGGGATCATGCGCTTGGCGCCCTGTGCTTCTTCCTTGGCCACGGCCTCGGCGAAGATGGGGCTTTCGGAGACCCGGAGGCGGACGAACATGCCAACGATCAGGAGCACGAAAGACAGCAGGAACGGCACGCGCCAGCCCCAGGCCAGGAAGGCGTCCTGCGGCAGGGCCGAGAAGGCGCCCATCACCAGGGTGCCCAGCACGGCGCCGGTGGGGGCGCCGGCGTTGACGAACGACGCCGCGAAGCCGCGCCGTTTCGGGTCCGAGTGCTCCAGCGCCATGAGCGCGGCGCCGCCCCACTCACCGCCGACGGCGATGCCCTGGCAGACCCGCAGCAGCACCAGGATGACCGCGCCCCACGGTCCGATCACGCCGGCGCCCGGAATCACGCCGATGAGGGTGGAGGCAATGCCCATCATGGCCATGGAGATGATGAGCATCCCCTTGCGGCCCACCTTGTCACCGAAGTGGCCGAAGATCACTCCACCCAGCGGCCTGGCCACGTATCCGGCGGCGAAGGTGGCGTAGGCGGCGACGACGCCCACCCATTCGTCCGTGCCGGCGAAGAAGACCTTGGGGAAGGCCACTGCTGCCGCTGTGGCGTAGAGCAGGAAGTCGTAGAACTCGATGGTGCTGCCCAGATAGCTGGACAGGATGACCGTACGCGCTTCCTTGCGCTTGGCGGCCGTGCCCGCGGGTGCGAGCGTGGTGTGTCCGGACATGGCTGTTCCTAATGACGGAGGAATGTGGGGGTTTTTGGGGTTGCCTGAGGCGGCGGCGCCGGAGCGTACCGCCTGGGGTGGGAACTGTTGTTCCTTTTAGGAGCGGGCTACTTGTAGAAGCGGGCCAGGAATTCGGCGACGACGGCCGGGCGTTCCTGGCCTTCGATCTCGATGGTGGCGTTGACCTTGATCTGGGCGCCGCCCTTGACCTCGGCCACGCCGGCGATGGTGGCCTGCATGCGGACCTTGGAGCCCACCTTCACGGGAGAGGTGAAACGGACCTTGTCCAGGCCGTAGTTCACCTTGGTGGTGACGCCTTCGACGTCGAACAGCTCGCCCCAGAACGGGATGATCAGGGACAGCGTGAGGAAGCCGTGGGCGATCGGGGCGCCGAACGGGCCGTCCTTGGCGCGCTCGGGGTCCGTGTGGATCCACTGCTGGTCGTCGGTGGCGTCCGCGAACTGGTTGATCTGGTCCTGGGTGATCTGGCGGTAGTCGGTGGTGCCGAGGTCCTTGCCGGACAGGGTGAGCAGGGTGTCGAAATCGACGACGAGATTGGGCATCGTTGCCTCCTGGGCTGGTGTGTGGGTTTTGAGATTTGGGGATGAAGGGGCTTTAGCGGGTGAAGGCGCTCTCGCCGGTGAGGGCGCGGCCGATGATGAGTGCGTTGATCTCGTGGGTGCCTTCGTAGGAGTAGACGGCCTCGGCGTCGGCGTGGAAACGCGCGACGTCGGTTGCCAGGGTGATGCCGTTGCCGCCCACCACTTCGCGGGCCAGGGCTACGGTGTCGCGCATGAACAGGGACGTTTGCATCTTGGCCAGGGCGGAGTCCTGGTCGCGGTAGACGCCTTTTGCCTGCTGTTCCGTGAGCCTGACCACCAGAGAGAGGCTGGCAGTGACGTTGCCGAGCATGCGGGCCAGTTTCTCCTGGACCAGCTGGAAGGAACCGAGGGTCCGTCCGAACTGCCGGCGTTCGTTGACATAGGCGAGGGCGGCCTCGAAAGCGCCGGCGGCGATGCCGGTGGCGATCCAGGCCACGTCCGAGCGCATGGCCCGGAGCATTGCCGCTACATCCCGGAAGGAGTTCACGTTGTGCAGGCGCATGGCCTCGGGGACGCGGACACCGGCGAGGGTGATGTGGGCGTTCTGCATCATCCGCAGCGAGGTCTTGCCCTGGATTTTCTCCAGGGTGACGCCGTCGGCTGTGCGGTCCACGAGGAAGGCCTTGACCTGCCCGTCCGCGGTGTCCCGGGCGAATACTGCGAGGACGTCCGCGGTGGCGGCGCCGCCGATCCAGCGTTTGGCGCCGTCGAGGATCCAGCTGCCGTCGGGCTGCTGCCGGGCGGTGGTGGAGAGTCCGCCGGCGATGTCAGACCCGGATTCCGGTTCGGTCAGCGAGAAGACGCCCTTGAGCGAGAAGTCGATGACCTTGGGCATCCATTCGGCCTGCTGTTCCGGCGAGGCACCCACGCGGATGGCGGTCCGGAACAGGCCGGCCTGGGCGGTGTACCAGGTGGCCAGGGACGCGTCCGTGCGGGCAAGTTCGAAGATCCGGAAGCCCTGGTAGATGCCGCGGGCCGGGCTGTGTTCTGCACCCGCGGCGCCGGTGAGTTCGGCTGGTTCCATGAGGTCCAGGTCGATCAGCGGCCGGGCGAGCTGCTCCGGAAACTCGCCGCGTTCCCAGTACTCGGCCAGGAGTGGCCTGGCTTCAGAATCGAGGAAGGACCGCAGCCGGGACAGGACCTGGCGCTCGTCGGGCGTGAGGAGGGACTCGGCGTCATACCAGTCCGCTGCCTCGTAAAGCCGGGCACCCAGGGCGGCCTCCGCCGTCGTCAGCGTGCCCATTTCAGGCCCCCAGTCCGAGGAGGCGGACCGCGTTGTCTTTGAGGATCTTGGGCCGGACCTCGTCCTTCAGCGGCAGGTCCACGAAGGCGCCCAGCCACTTCTGCGGGGTGATCAGCGGGAAGTCGGTGCCGAACAGCACCTTGTCCTGGAGGTAGGAGTTGGAGGCCTTGACCAGGGATTCCGGGAAGTACTTGGGCGACCAGCCGGAGAGGTCGATGAAGACGTTGGCCTTGTGGGTGGCGATGGAGTTGGCCTCGTCCTGCCAGGGCACGGACGGGTGGGCCATGATGATCTGCAGGCCGGGGAAGTCCGCGGCGACGGCGTCCAGCAGCAGGGGGTTGGAGTAGGCCAGCTTGATGCCGTAGCCGCCGGGAAGGCCCGCGCCCATGCCGTTTTGTCCGGTGTGGAAGATGGCGGGCAGGCCCAGTTCCTGGAGGGTTTCCCACAGCGGGTAGAAGCGCTCGCTGGAGGGGTCGAAGCCCTGAAGGGAGGGGTGGAACTTGAAGCCGCGGGCGCCGAGTTCGATGGCCTGGTGCTTGGCCCCGGCGATGGCGTCCTCGCCGGTTCGCGGGTCCACGCTGCCGAACGGGATCAGGACGTCATTGTTCCGGGCGGCGCCGGCGATGAGTTCGGGGATGCTGTTGGGCTCGTGCTTGAGCTGGGTGCGGGCGTCCACGGTGAAGACGACGGCGGCCATGTTCAGTTCGCGGTACACCTCGGCGATGCGGTCCAGGGACGGGGTGCGGTCCTCGGCCTTGAAGTACTTGGCCGAGGCTTCGGTCAGTTCCTCCGGCAGGGAGCCGTGGCCGCAGCTGTCCACCTCGAGGTGGACGTGCATGTCGATGGCATCGAGCTTTGCCGGGTCGATGCCCAGTTCGTAGCGGTCGGCCATGGTCAGCGGGCCTCGGCGGGCTGTGCGGGCTTCAGGTCCTCCGGCAGGGGAAGGAATTCTTCGCCATACGTTTGGAGCGTTTCCGCGGTGAACAGGTGGCCGGCGTTTTCCTGCAGCGCCTCGTAGCTCCAGCCGCCTTCGCGGTACTCGGTGGTGGCCGCTTCCGGGTGGGTCCAGACCTGCAGCCGGTCACCGCCGGCGCCGATGGCCTGGCCGGTGATGTTGGCTGCCTCGTCGGAGGCGAGGAAGGCAACCAGTCCGGAGACGTCGTCGGCCGTTCCAAAGCCAAGGTCGTGCCGGAAGAAGGACGGCATGACGTCGCCGCGCTCGTCCGCTTCCACGGCCTTCTGGAAGTAGGGCACGGTCTTGGTCATGGCAGTGGCGGCCACGGGGATGACGCTGTTGACCGTGACGCCGGCCTTCTTCATTTCCAGCGCCCAGGTGCGGACCATGCCCACGATGCCGGCCTTGGCGGCGGCGTAGTTGGTCTGGCCGAAGTTGCCGCGCTGGCCGGTGGGTGAACCGATGGTGATGATGCGGCCCCGGACGTTGTGTTCCTTGAAGTAGGCGTAGGCCTCGCGGACGCAGGTGAACGTGCCCTTGAGGTGGACGTTGATCACCAGGTCGAAGTCCTCGTCCGTCATTTTCAGCAGGGACTTGTCGCGGAGGATCCCGGCGTTGGTGACCAGGATGTCCAGGCGGCCGAAGGTGTCCACGGCTCCGGCCACCAGGGCCTTGGCAGCGTCCGTGGTGCCCACCGGAACCACCACGGCGGTGGCGCGGCCGCCGTCGGCCTCGATCTGCGCGACGGCCTGCGCGGCGGTGTCGGAGTTGACGTCGTTGATGACGACGGCGGCACCCTGGCGGGCGAGTTCCCTTGCGTAGGCGAGCCCGAGGCCCTGCCCGCTGCCGGTGACGATTGCAACCTTGCCGTTCAAGCTCATGGCCTGCTCCTTCGCATGCGCCGGCCGAAGCCGTTGGGGTGGTCCCACTGCGGTGTGAGATCCTTGTTGAAATCAATGAAATTACGGATCATTGAAAAAGTCAACGATTGTTTTTTACACCGGAGTTGTGATGGCCACCTTGGGCACCGAAGTTCAGACCCCCCGCCTTGCGGCAGCCAGGATCGGCAGTGATGTGGGCCTGCTGCTCGCCAAGCTGCACGCCGCCGGCTCGGTGCTGAACAACAAGGCGTTGGCTGACTTCGGCCTGCGGGAACGCTCCTTCTCCATCCTGACGCTGGCGTGCAGCGGGCTTGAGCCCACGCAGCGGGAACTGGCGGACTTCCTGAGCCTGGACCCCAGCCAGGTGGTCACCCTTGTGGACGACCTGGAACGTCGCGGCCTGGTGGAACGGGCGCAGGGAAAGCAGGACCGTCGCGCCAAGATCATCGTCTCCACTGCAGAGGGGCGGAAGATGCACGCGAAGGCCCGCACCGCCATGGACGCCGCCGAGCTGAACCAGCTGGCCGTTCTGTCCGGGGAGGAGTCGCAGGAATTGAAGCGCCTGCTCCGCAAAGCACTGTGGGGCGCGGCGGAGTAGGCGGCTTGGGTTCTTTTCACTCAGGAAGGTAATCAGCGCTCCGACCCTCAGACCGGGAGGCAACAACCTGCCCGGGCATTGTGACTCACGGCGATAAATAGAGTGCGCATCAACCGCTTTATGTGACCACTACTGGTTGACGCCGTATGGCGCCGCTGTCTCGACGCCACGAAAGGGCAGCACAGCCAAAGGCACCCTCTGGCAGATAGATCCTTAGTTCAGTCGCGCGAAAAGCCCGCTCGGTGGGATGCAGGCCTTTGCTGTGTCCGCTGTTCGCCGTAGACACAGCAAAAGCCCACAGAACACGTCAGGACAAGCCCTATTTGCCGTCCCACTCCACGGCCGCGGCAAAGCTATCGAACGGACCAGTGTTTGCCGACCGAACAGCCTCGACCATGGCTGTGAAGTTCGCTATTGCGGCCGCAACCTTGTCTCGCGACTTCAGACCCTGATCTGTGGCGTCGGTAAGTTGGCCGGTGAAGGGCAGGACGACCTGGAGCATCGGCGCCCACTTGGTGGCGGCTTGCGTCGGAGAGACTTTTCCCTTGAACCGCAAGGAGTAGCGATCCGCTATAGGTCCGCCCACAATTGTCTCTAAGCCCGCGGCAACAGCAGCCACGACCAAATGGTTCGATCCTCTGGTGCTGAAGAACTGGGCCTGTTTCTTTTGCGCATCAGTCCTCCCCGCCTCTGGGATCCTAGAAACTACTCGCTTTGCCTCATCTACCGCGACCAAAAGGCTCTGAGTGAAGACAACATGCTTTGCAGTCAAGCCCTCGCGGAAGGTCGATGCGTAGACACCGTCAGACTCCCAGATCGTCCGCGTCTCGTTATATGCGAGGTTAGGGTTACCGTGAAATGCGGCAAGCGATTGTGCGACTGATGAGTCACTGAGCAAGGACCTGCTACGCGAAATCGCGTCGGTCGACCCACCGCGCCGTCCGCCCCGGTACTCCGCGTCCGGAACATCGACGAACTGCTGGCGAAGCCGCGTCTGCACAGCGTCCCCGCTCCGAAAATCTGTGGCTTCAACTTTGTTTTGAGTGTTGTTGTACCGAACGATGTTGTCGAGCACGACGGGGTCGGTGCATGTAACAAAACGTGCCATGACTCGCGCGTCTTCGAGTTCCTTGACGTCAGCAGCGGGCATCTCCCCAACCGCCCCAGTCGTCTGACCGCCGTTTACGATCCCGACACCATTTGCGACAATGGTCTTGGAAGCGACATTCACCTCGTAGTTGTTAGTCAAAACGGTGATTCCGTTGTTGTAGATAGCAAAGTTGTCAGGTTCGCTCTTGGCGGTTTCCTTAATACCATGGTTAATGTTGCCTGATTTTTTGACCACACCAAGGTAGTCGCGGACGTTTGGTGACATCAGCGATACACCATGATTTGCCCAAAGGTCTCTAATGTCCACGAGCCTGATAGCAGTGGAGTATGCCTTCCATCCGGCCCCCTGGACTTCAAAACCTCCCGGAATCGAGAAGGACCGGCTCTCACTCACCAAAATAGGCGCATTGCTTTGTTGATAGTCGGCGTCAATTTGATCGCGGCCGATTTCTAACGCGCGCACATCGACGTCCGCTGATGGAAAATATCGGGACAGTGCAGCTTCAGCCGACTTGACTGCTTGATTCAGTTCACCTTGGACATTTTTCGATGTCGGCAGATTGTGGACGTACCAAATCTCGAACTCAGAGACCTTTTTATCATTCAGCGCCGCTCTCACCTCGGTGGCGGCGCTCCGTAACTTTTCTGGAACCTCGCTCAACGGCCCTGTGAGCAGCCACGAAACGGCAGTGTTCAGGTCCGAGGCTTTATTTGCAGGAGCCCCGTTCTTTTCGGCCAGCGCCTCAAACCCTTGGGCCACAACGACTTTGTTGCGCTCTGGGGTAACCGCCACCATGTCACATTTTTTATCATTCGAGTGATCGGTCAGGGCATTTGACGCAAATACGCCAATGTCATCGACGCCAAGACGCAGTTCCGCAACGAAAAGTAAAAGTGCATTGGGATCGTGGGCATGAAGGTCTTCGCGGGCGTTGTAAGCGGCAAATGCCGGTCTCGTGGCTCCTAATTGTTGTGCCAATTCGCTCATTGTGGTCTGGTCCCCCTGAATGGTCATGCGTTCCAGTATGCCGGAGATCGCGGCCGCGCCGCTCTCTTCGAGAATGAATATCTGCCCACGTCATGAACCTGGTGGTCTTCAACCCAGGTCCTACGTCACCCCAAAAGCTTTTAGGTGCACGAGCTCTGCCAGCAGCAGTAGAGCAAGGGATAGTACGTCGGAATTCAAGAAAATTGGTTCCACCGTTGTGGACCGGTGGTGAACCGAGAAGTCATCGCAGCCAGTATCACCGCACACCCCAGAGCACAGCGACAGACACTTGGGGCAAAGGTAGAACACGACACCGTTGCGCCTGTAAATTTGGCCGGCGACTAGACGATTTACCAGTCGTGCACCGTGCCGTCGACGAGGCGGTTGTAGGGCAGGTAGGCCTGCTGGTAGGGGTAGGCTGCGGCGGCTTCCTCGTTGAATTCGACGCCGATCCCGGGCTTGTCGCCCGGGTGCAGGTACCCGTCCACGAACGTCATGGACTGCTCGAAGACCTC
>NZ_JBFBKW010000015.1:0-99577 GCF_040702325.1 Pseudarthrobacter sp. 902506025 | reverse complement strand
GAAACGCCCGGTCCCATTCCGAACCCGGAAGCTAAGACCCACAGCGCCGATGGTACTGCACCCGGGAGGGTGTGGGAGAGTAGGTCACCGCCGGAACAACTATTAATGGTCGAGGCCCCAACCACACGGTTGGGGCCTCCCACATTTAACCCGAAAAACCCGCAGGTGCTGCCAGCGGCGTCCGGCGGGCGGAGTTTATGCCGGCGGCCTGGTTACAGCGGGCAGCGGCTGCCGCAGGGCTGTCCCGTTGTGAACATGGCCACGATACCCGGTCCCAGGGCGCGCACTGTCCGGGGGGATTTGGTGGCTCCACTAGAATTGATGAAGATGTACGGACTTCGAAGCGCTTGATTTCGGGTTGCGTAGGAAACGAAACGAGCGGCTGCAGTTGCGCCAGTGGTCGGCTCACAACAGGAGGAATCCACATGGCCGAGCATAACGGTGGCAACCGAGGCAACGACCGGGGCGCGTTCCGCGGCAACAACAACTCCGGCGGTGAGCCCCGCGGATTCCGGTCCCGGTCCGACCGCGATGGCAACAACTTCTCCCGCGGCGGCTCTGCCGGCGGTGGCGAGCGGAAGCCGTTCGGTGACCGTGACCGCAAGCCCTTTGGAGACCGCCCCCGTCGCGATGGCGAAGGTGACCGTCGCGGTTTTGGCGGCGGTGCCGGCGGTGGCGAGCGGAAGCCGTTCGGTGACCGTGACCGCAAGCCCTTTGGAGACCGTCCGCGCCGCGATGGCGAGGGCGACCGTCGCCAGTACAACGACCGCGACCGCAAGCCCTTTGGAGACCGTCCGCGCCGCGATGGCGAGGGCGACCGTCGCCAGATCAACGACCGCGACCGCAAGCCGTTTGGTGACCGTCCGCGCCGCGACGGTGAGGGCGACCGCCGAGGTTTTGGCGGCGGTGCCGGCGGTGGCGAGCGGAAGCCGTTCGGTGATCGCGACCGCAAGCCGTTTGGCGACCGTCCCCGTCGCGATGGCGAGGGTGATCGCCGTGGTTTTGCTGGCGGTGATCGTGACCGTAAGCCGTTTGGGGACCGTCCGCGCCGCGACGGTGAAGGCGAGCGTCGCCAGTTCGGTGACCGTGACCGCAAGCCGTTTGGTGACCGTCCGCGCCGCGACGGCGAAGGTGACCGCCGTGGTTTTGGTGGCGGCGATAACCGCAAGCCGTTCGGAGGCCGGCAGGACCGGGCTCCCCGCGGCTTCGACCGCGGTGACTCCCGCGCCGAGTCCGGCCGTGGGGCCGGCCCCCGCAGCTTTGGCCGCGATCGCCAGGAAGACCGTCCTGTCCGCGTGCCCAACGCCGCCGACCTCCGCAGCGCCAACCGCCCGGACCGGGAACGCTCACCCGAAATCGATGAAGACGTCACGGGTAAAGAACTGGACCGCGCCACCCAGCACCAGATCAAGACCCTCGAAGCCAAGAGCTCGGAATGGGTGGCCCGCCACCTGGTGATGGCCGGCCGCCTCATCGATGACGAGCCGGAGCTTGCCTTCCAGCACGCCCTGGCAGCCAGCCGCCGCGGCGGCCGGCTCGCCGCTGTCCGGGAAGCCGTTGGCCTGACAGCCTACGCCGCCGGGCACTACGGTGAGGCGCTCCGCGAGTTCCGCACCTTCCGCCGTATCAGTGGTTCAAACGTCCACCTCCCCATCATGGCGGACTGCGAGCGTGGCCTGGGACGCCCCGACCGTGCCCTGGATGTGGCGCGCTCTGAGGAAGCCCAGGACCTGGATGCCCCCGGCAAGGTGGAACTGGCAATCGTCGCCGCCGGTGCGCGCACCGACCTGGGCCAGCTTGACGCGGCAGTAGCCGAACTTGAAATCCCGCAGCTGGACATGAACCGCGCGTTCTCCTACAGCCCGCGCCTCTTCCGCGCCTACGCCGATGCGCTGGCTGCGGTGGGACGCGAAGACGAGTCGCAGAAGTGGAGCCGTCAGGCCGTCGTGGCAGAAAATGCCCTGGGCGTGGGCGCTGACGAAGAACCCGAAATCATCGACCTCGGCTGGGACGAGGAAGAGGAAGCCCGGGAAGAGGCAGAACGCCGGCGGATGCTGGACCGCGCCTCCAAGGGCGCTGGGCCCGAAACGCCCGCAGCAGGTTCCACGGAGGCAGCTTCCGGGAGCGCCCGCGCAGCCGAGGCGAAGTCCTCACAGGACAGCAGCATCGACGACCAGGATGCCGACTACTTCGTTTCCGACGACGCAGAATCGGACCAGGACTCGGTGGAACACGACGAGCTCCACTCCGTGCCCGCGGACGACGCCGATGCGGACGATGCCGGTGCTGACGATGCCAGCGCAGACGACACCGCTGCCCAAGACAACGCAGGCATTGAGCACGACGAAGACCGCCGGGAAGACTGAACACAGATGAGCGATGTTTCCCTGGTTTCCCGCTTCGACGCACTCCTCGCCGACCTGGACGGCGTGGTCTACGCCGGGCCCCATGCCATTCCCGGAGCTGTTGAGTCGCTGAAGCAGCTTTCCGGGCTGGGCATTGGCCTGGGCTATGTCACCAACAACGCCTCCCGGTCACCGGCGGAAGTGGCCGCGCATCTCCGTGAGCTGGGTGCGCCGGCAGAGGACAACCAGGTGGTCAGTTCATCCCAGGCGGCGGCCGAGCTGCTCGCCTCGATGCTGGCTCCGGGGTCAAGGATCCTCATCACCGGCAGTCCGGCCCTCGCCCGCGAAATTGAGCTGGTGGGCCTGGTCCCGGTGGCTGGCCAGGATGAGGACCCGGTCGCCGTGGTCCAGGGTTTCAGCCCCGCCATTGGCTGGAAGGACCTGGCGGAAGCCACCTATGTGGTGAACGCCGGTGCCCTCTGGGTGGCCACTAACACGGACATGTCCATTCCCCAGGAGCGCGGCATCGCTCCTGGAAACGGCACCCTGGTGGCGGCGGTCGCTGCGGCCACCGGGCAGCAGCCGAAAGTCGCGGGTAAGCCGGAAGCGCCGCTTTTCCATTCGGCCGCCAAGCGGCTTGGCGCCGGGCGCCCCCTGGTGGTGGGCGACCGGCTGGACACGGACATCCTGGGCGGCAATAACGCCGGCTTCGCCACCGTGGCCGTCCTGACCGGCGTCGACACGCGCGAGACCATCCTGGCGGCC
Source organism: Pseudarthrobacter sp. 902506025 (assembly GCF_040702325.1). Lineage (NCBI taxonomy): Bacteria > Bacillati > Actinomycetota > Actinomycetes > Micrococcales > Micrococcaceae > Pseudarthrobacter > Pseudarthrobacter sp. 902506025. Next base: position 96,467 of record NZ_JBFBKW010000015.1, on the reverse strand, counting down.
CGCGCAGCGGAACGTCCCGCGTACATCATCGAAAACCTTAAGGACCTGCACCGGCCATACCCGGAGATAACGCACGACGACGGCACTTACACGTGCGGGCAGTCGACTGCGCGCGTGGCCAACGGAGCAGTGGGAATCATTGGCAGCCAGGACGACCTCAACTCGTGGCGCGCGGCGTGTGCCGCCTGGTGGGCCGGGACGCCTGACGCGTCAACCCCGCAGGCGCCCAAGCTGGTGTGGCTGGATCACTAGACTGGTTCTATGACCGAGCTGACCGAACCGGACCATCCGACAGACCAGCCGGCACCGGAGTGGCCCCAGGCCCCCGGGCAGGACATCAGGGATCCGCAGGTGGCACAGGCCACCGCCAGGCTTCTCGACCTGCCCGGCCTTCCGGCAGCGGAGCACGAAGCCGTTTACAACGTGCTGCACGATGAACTGCTGGCCGCCCTCAACAGCGAACCCGCAGACAGCGGTCCCACAGGCAGCGAAAAGACCGGCGGGGCCGCCTGATGCCGGTACGCCTCGACCAGGCATTGGTGGCCCGCGGACTGGCCAGGTCCCGGACGCACGCAGCCTCGCTGATTGCCGAAGGCAAGGTCCGTTCCGGCGGCCAGGTCCTTGCCAAGTCCTCCCTGCAGGTTGACGACAGCCGGGACCTGGCCGTCGAACATGATGACCAGGACACCTACGCCAGCCGTGCCGGGCACAAGCTGGCCGGCGCCCTGGACGCATTCCCGGACGTTTCGGCCCAAGGCAAAAGGTGCCTCGACGCCGGTGCCTCCACCGGCGGCTTCACGGACGTCCTGCTGAGGCGCGGGGCCGCACACGTGGTGGCGGTCGACGTCGGGCACGGCCAGCTGGTGCCGCACCTCCGGGACGACCCCCGCGTGGAGGTCCACGAGGGCATGAACGTCCGGTACATGGCACCTGCGGACATCGGCGGCCCGGCCGCCCTGACCGTCGCCGACCTGTCCTTCATCTCCCTCACCCTCGTGGTTCAGCCGCTGGCTGACTGCACGGAGCCCGGCGGCGACCTGGTGCTGATGGTCAAGCCGCAATTCGAGATCGGCAAGGACCGCCTGGGCCGCACCGGCGTGGTGACGTCGGAGCGCGAGCGGCGGATGGCCGTGGAAAAGGTGGCCAGGGCAGCGCTCGACGCCGGCCTGGACCTGTGTGGCCTTGCGGTCAGTCCGCTGCCCGGACAGGACGGAAACGTCGAATACTTCCTGTGGATAAAACGCAGGATCACCCAAGACTTGCCTAAGATCGAAGAGCGTGAGGCAGCAGCTGCTGCTTTGCTCGGACAAATCTGGCCGAACCACTAGAGAGCGGAACCTGATGAGCAGGCGTGTACTGGTCCTTGCCCACACCGGCCGCGAGGAGTCACTGAAAGCCGCATGGGAGGCCTGCGCCCTGCTGCATGCTTCAGGCATGGTCCCCGTGATGCAGGAGTCCGAACTGGGCGACATGGAACGGTTCTTCGGGCACCTCGCCCAGCCGGTGGAGGTGCTCCACGACCACGTCCAGCTGCCCGATGTGGAACTGGTCATGGTCCTTGGCGGCGATGGAACCATCCTCCGGGCCGCTGAGCTGGTCCGCGAGGTGGACGTGCCGCTGCTGGGCGTGAACCTGGGCCATGTGGGCTTCCTGGCTGAAAGCGAGCGGGCGGACCTTGCCCAGACCGTGGAGTGGATTGCCAGCCGCGAGTACACCGTTGAAGAGCGGATGACCATCGATGTCCAGGTCTGGGTCCGCGGCCAGAAGATTTGGCACACCTGGGCTTTAAACGAGGCCGCCATCGAGAAAGCCAACAGGGAACGGATGCTCGAGGTGGTGACCGAGGTGGACGAGCGCCCGCTGACGTCTTTCGGCTCCGACGGCATCGTGCTGGCCACCCCCACGGGCTCCACGGCCTACGCGTTCTCCGCCGGGGGTCCCGTGGTGTGGCCGGAGGTGGAGGCGCTGGTGATCGTGCCCATCAGCGCACATGCGCTCTTCGCCAAGCCCCTTGTCGTATCGCCCCGGTCCAGGCTCGCTGTTGAGGTGCTGGGACGCACCGACGCCCAGGGGGTCCTGTGGTGCGATGGCCGGCGCTCGGTGGACCTGCCGCCCGGCGCCCGCGTGGAAGTGACCAAATCGGCCACCCCGGTCCGGCTGGCCCGCACCCACCAGACCCCCTTCTCGGCCCGCCTGGTCCGCAAGTTCGAGCTGCCCATCCATGGCTGGCGCGGTCCGGTGCCCAAGTCCGATGCCGTGCACACCGGCCCCATTCCCATTGTGCGGACGCCACGGCCCATGCCGCCGCTGCCGGTACCGCATGCGGAGAACCCGGGCAGCGATCCCGATCCGTCGACTGCGAAGTGAAGCCATGCTTGAAGAACTGAGAATCCGCGACCTGGGCGTCATCACCGACGCAACGCTTCCGCTCGGCCCTGGACTGAGCGTAGTGACCGGCGAAACCGGTGCGGGCAAGACCATGGTGGTCACCGCCGTCGGACTGCTCCTGGGAGCGCGTTCCGATGCCGGCGCCGTCCGGAGCGGCGCAAAAAGTGCCACCGCGGAAGCGGTGCTCAAGCTCGACGCCGGACATCCGGCCATCGCCCGTGCGCTTGATGCCGGTGCCGAAGCCGAGGAGTTCGACGGCGGCGCCGAGCTCATCCTGGCCCGCCGCCTGGGTGCGGACGGCCGCAGCCGTGCGTTCCTCGGTGGGCGGGCTGCGCCGGTGGGCGTCCTGGCCGAGATCGGCGAATCGCTGGTGGTGGTGCACGGCCAGTCGGACCAGATCAGGCTCAAGAGCGCCACGGCCCAGCGGGAAGCCCTGGACAAGTTCGCCGGGGACTGCATGGCCGGACCGCTGTCCGCGTACCAGGAGCTGTACAGCAGGTGGAAGGCCAGCCAGGCGGAACTGGACAGCCTGCGGAGCGCCGCTCGGGACAGGCTCCGCGAAGCCGAATCCCTGGAGGCGGCCCTCGCTGAAATCGACGAGGTGGATCCGCAGCCGGGGGAGGACGAGCTCCTGAAGGCCGAGGCCGTCAAGCTCGCCAACGTCGAGGAACTGCGGATTGCCGCCAGCACGGCACACCAGGCCCTCATCGCCGAGGACTTCGGCGAGACCGGTGACGCCACCACCCTGGTGGATTCCGCCAAACGCACCCTGGAGCATGTGGCCGAGCACGACGCCGAACTCGGTTCCGCCGCGGCGCGGCTGGCGGAAGTGGGCTTCCTGCTCAACGACATCGCCACCGAACTGGCCAGCTACCAGGCCGGCCTGGACTCGGAGGGCCCGGAACGGCTCGCCGACATTGAGGACCGGCGGGCAGCCCTGGCCAAGCTGGTCCGCAAATACGCCCCCACCATCGACGAAGTGCTGGAGTGGGCCGAAAAGGCCCGCGTCCGGTACGACGAGCTGCAGGACGACTCCTCCCGCATCGAAGCCCTCGACGCGGAGGTGGTCCGCGCCGAAGCAGAACTGACCAGACAGTCGGCAGCCATCAGCAAGATCCGGGCCAAGGCCGCCAAGGACCTCTCTGCCCGGGTCAGTGCCGAACTGAAGGCCCTGGCCATGGCCGACGCCACCCTGGTGATCAATCTTGAACCCTCCGGGCAGCTGGGCCCCCACGGCGCGGACGAGATCACCTTCCTGCTGCAGCCGCACTCCGGAGCCCCGGCCCGGCCCCTGGGCAAAGGCGCGTCCGGTGGTGAACTGTCCCGGGTGATGCTTGCCATCGAGGTGGTGCTCGCCGCCGTCGACCCCGTCCCCACGTTTGTGTTCGACGAGGTCGACGCCGGTGTGGGCGGACGCGCCGCCGTCGAGATCGGCCGCCGGCTGGCCATGCTGGCACGCCACGTCCAGGTGCTGGTGGTCACGCACCTTCCCCAGGTGGCCGCCTTTGCCGACCAGCACATCACCGTGACCAAAACGTCCGTCAGGGGAGCCGACGGCGGCACCGCCACCGGCTTCACCTCCAGTGACGTCCGCCTCCTCGACGGGCCGGAACGGGTGCGTGAACTCGCCCGCATGCTGGCCGGGCAGGAAGACTCCGAGTCCGCACAGGCCCACGCCCAGGAACTGCTGGACGACGCCAAACTCCTGCCACAGCGGGCCTGACGCGGCAAAAAGCGGGGGGAGAGGGCCGGTTGGCCTTCGATTAGCCGGATGGACGCCCCTTGATTCAGCGGCCCCATCCCAGCAGACTGGAACGCTTGGGTGCAGGTTCGGCCCGATCCGTGGAAGGCTCAATTGATGATAGGCTCGAATTCCGTGGTGCAGCGATCAAATTCCCGTGTAAATTCCCGGTTCCCGGGCTCCTCCAAGATGACCAAGCACATCTTCGTCACCGGCGGTGTGGCGTCCTCACTCGGTAAAGGACTGACGGCCTCCAGCCTCGGTCACCTGCTCCGGGCACGCGGCCTGTCCGTCACGATGCAGAAGCTCGATCCCTACCTGAATGTGGATCCGGGCACGATGAACCCCTTCCAGCACGGTGAGGTCTTCGTCACTGACGATGGCGCCGAAACGGACCTGGACATCGGGCACTACGAGCGCTTCCTCGATGAGAACCTTGAAGGTTCCGCGAACGTGACCACCGGCCAGGTGTACTCCACCGTGATCGCCAAGGAACGGCGTGGCGAATACCTCGGCGACACCGTCCAGGTCATCCCGCACATCACGGACGAGATCAAGCGCCGCATGCGGCTGCCTGCTGAAGGCAAGAACGCCCCCGACGTCATCATCACCGAAATCGGCGGCACCGTTGGCGACATCGAGTCCCAGCCGTTCCTCGAATCGGCCCGCCAGGTCCGCCAGGACGTGGGACGCGGCAACGTCTTCTTCGTGCACGTGTCACTGGTCCCCTACATCGGACCGTCGCAGGAACTGAAGACCAAGCCCACCCAGCACTCGGTGGCGGCCCTGCGCTCCATCGGTATCCAGCCCGAAGCCATCGTCATCCGCTCCGACCGCGAGATCCCCGAAGCCATGCGCGCCAAGATCGGCCGCATGTGCGACGTCGACCTCGAAGCCGTCATCGGCTGCCCGGACGCGCCCAGCATCTACGACATCCCCAAGACCCTGCACGCCCAGGGCCTGGACTCCTACATCGTCCGTGCCCTGGACCTGCCGTTCAAGGACGTGGACTGGACCAGCTGGGACCGCCTCCTGGAGGCCGTCCACAACCCCAAGCACCAGGTCGAAATCGCCCTGGTGGGCAAGTACATCGACCTTCCGGACGCCTACCTCTCGGTGACTGAAGCCCTGCGTGCCGGCGGCTTCGCCAATGAGGCCAAGGTCAAGATCCGTTGGGTCCCTTCGGACGAGTGCGAGACCCGTGAGGGTGCCATCAAGGCGCTCGACGGCGTGGACGCCATCTGCGTGCCGGGCGGTTTCGGTATCCGTGGCCTCGAAGGCAAGCTGGGCGCCCTCAAGTTCGCCCGCGAGACCAAGCTGCCTGTGCTGGGCCTGTGCCTTGGCCTGCAGTGCATGGTCATCGAGTACGCCCGCAACGTGGTGGGCATGAAAGGTGCTTCCTCCAGCGAGTTCGAGCCGGATTCCAAGTACCCGGTCATCGCCACCATGGAGGAGCAGCTGGAGTTCGTGGAAGGCCGTGGCGACCTGGGCGGCACCATGCGCCTTGGCCTCTACGAAGCCAAGCTGGACGAGGGCTCGGTCATCGCCGGTACCTACGGCAAGACCACGGTCAGCGAACGGCACCGGCACCGCTACGAGGTCAACAACAAGTACCGCCAGCAGATTGCCGAGAAGGGCCTGGTCTTCTCCGGCACCTCCCCGGACGGCAAGCTCGTCGAATTCGTTGAGCTGCCGGCCGACGTCCACCCGTACTACGTGGCGACGCAGGCGCACCCCGAACTGAGTTCGCGGCCCACCCGCCCGCACCCGCTGTTCACCGGACTCGTCAAGGCGGCCCTGGATCACCAGAACGCGAACCACCAGGGTGCCGCCGACACGGACGCTGCCGCGGCAGGGGAGCCTGCAGCATCGGGTAGCGTTACCGCTAAGTAGTCAATAGAACAAAAAGGACGGCGCGATGCCTGGTACACCTGAAGCCACCCCTGCAAAACAGGTTTCGGATGCACCAAGCCCGCGCCGTCTTTTGTCTACGGAGAAGGTCTACCAAGGCCGGATCTGGGACGTCGTCAGTGACACCTTCCAGCTCTCCGAGTCCGGGGACGCCCTGACCCGTGACTACATCGACCACCCGGGTGCTGTCGCCGTCCTGCCCATGAACGGCGAAGGCCAGATCCTGCTGCTGAAGCAGTACCGGCACCCCGTGGGCATGGACCTTTGGGAAGTCCCCGCGGGCTTGCTGGACGTCGAAGGCGAAGACTTCGTGGTGGGGGCGGCGCGGGAACTCGCTGAGGAAGCGGACCTGGCGGCCGGGACATGGAACGTCCTGGCCGATGTCTTCAATTCCCCCGGATCCTCGAGCGAAGCCATCCGGATCTATCTGGCCCGCGACCTCACCGAGGTGCCGCACCACGAGCGCCACGAGCGGACGGACGAGGAAGCGGAGATCGAGTTCCACTGGATCAGCCTGGACGATGCCGTGGCCTCCGTCCTGGCAGGCCGCCTGCACAACCCGTCCGCCGTCGTCGGGATCCTTGCCGCTGCTGCGGCCCGGGCCGGCAACTATGAAGGGCTTCGTCCCGCCGACGCCCCCTGGCCCGCACACCCCAGCCAGCGCTGATGGTTCCGGGTCCCTCGGCTGAAGCGGCTCCGGAGGTCGAACAGGCTCCGAACCCCGGCGCTGCAAACGGTGCCGCCTTGGCCGGTGCTGCCCCGCCCGGAATACCGGCCGCGATCGAAGGCGGAATCACCGATTACCTCCAGCATGTTGGCGTGGAGCGGGGGCTTGCCGTGAACACGCTGGCAGCCTACCGGCGGGACCTCGCCCGCTACGCCCGCTACCTCGCCGCCGCAGGCTGCACACGTCCAGGCGACATCACCCGGCACCACGTCACCGGCTACGTCCGCGCCCTTTCGGACGGTTCCGACGGCGGGTCCACCCTGGGGGTGCGGTCCGCGGCCAGGACGGTGGTGGCGGTGCGGGGACTGCACAAGTTCTGGGCGCTGGAAGGCTACACGCCCGCTGATCCGGCCAGCGAAGTGCACCCGCCGATGGCCGGCAAGCGGCTCCCCAAAGCCATCAGCGTTGACGAGGTGACCCGCATCCTCGAAGCGGCGGGAACTGACACCGCCACGGGACTGCGGGACCGCGCCCTGCTCGAATTCCTCTATTCCACCGGCGCCAGGATCAGCGAAGCGGTGGGCCTGGACGTTGACGACATCTCCCTGGCCGCGCCGGAATCCGGGCCCGCCATTGTCCGCCTGTTCGGCAAGGGGTCCAAGGAACGGCTGGTGCCGCTGGGCTCCTACGGGGCCCGGGCACTGGATGCCTACCTGGTCCGCGGGCGCCCGCTGCTGGCCGCCAAGGGAAAGGGCACGCCCGCGCTGTTCCTTAATGCCCGCGGCGGGCGGATCAGCCGCCAGAGTGCCTGGACCATCCTGAAGGCGGCGGCGGAGAAGGCCAACATCACCCGCGATGTTTCGCCGCACACGCTTCGGCATTCATTCGCCACCCACCTGCTCGAAGGCGGCGCCGACGTCCGTGTGGTGCAGGAGCTGCTTGGCCATGCGTCGGTGACCACCACCCAGGTGTACACACTGGTCACTGCGGATACACTCCGCGAGATCTACGCCGCGGCACACCCGCGGGCACTGGGCTAGGATCCGCGGGCGGGCGGGGGATCATTCCATCACGCTGAGCGTCAGTTCCAGTCCGCTGAGGACCAGGGCCAGGAGGGTAGTGCCGAGCCCGGCCACCAGGAGCAGGCCCGGGTGGGCGAGGCCAATGACCACCCTCCGGAGTTCCGGGGAACGTCGCAGGAACCTTGCCGGGACGCGCGAATTCCCAGGCGCCTGGTGCCAGCCGCGGAGGCGGGCAAGGAACCAGGCGCAACGCACGATCAGGGCCATCCACAGCACAGACACAACCAACGGCACGGCGGCCACGAGGAGATTCAGGCCGAGCGAGGTGACTGCCCGCTCCGATTCACCTGCAAGCGCCTGGACCGTGGTTGAAACCGAGGCGCTGGCCACCACCGGGATGCCCCAGACCAGGAAAGCGGCCGTCAACGCCAGGGTGTGCCAGCACGGACTCTCCCGCGGGCCGCAGGTATGTGCGTGGAGTGGCATGCAGGACGGCCACCGTGCAGCCCAGGGTGGGCAGTGCGGCCATCCCCACGCACGCGTACCAGGCCCAGCCGGCCAGGTCCAGGTATTCGTCGGCGAGGATCAGCAACGCCCACGCTCCGGTCCACAGCCATCCGGCATACAGCGGACTCCTTACCAGCCAGCCAGGCAACCGGACGGTGCTGCGTCCCGGAGGCCGGACTCCCGGAGCGGGCGTGGACTGTTCCCCGCCTTCCGTGTTCATGGGGCTCACTGTAGCAACGGGCACCGGAGCGCGGCACCGCACCGCTGTACGGGGCCGGCGTCACGTTAAGCTGGAGCAATGACCGCAGCCGCTGTGACCCTATGCTTCCTTCTCCGTGACGGGGAAGACGGGGCCGAAGTCCTCCTGGGACTCAAGCAAACCGGGTTCGGCAAAGGCAAGATCGTAGGCATCGGCGGCCACGTTGAGCCGGGGGAGTCCGACGCGGAGGCCGTGGTCCGGGAAGTCCTGGAAGAAACCGGGGTGGTGCTCCGGATCGAGGACCTTGCCGACGCCGGTGCCGTGCACTTTGTCTTCCCGGCACGGCCGGACTGGGACATGAAGACCACGCTGTTCACCGCCCGTACCTGGGAGGGCGAACCGGAACCCAGCGACGAGATCCTGCCCGAGTGGTTCCCGGTGGACACCCTCCCTGTGGACCGCATGTGGCAGGACGCGGACCACTGGCTGCCCGTGGTGCTGGAGGGCCGCAGGGTGAACGTAGTGGTCACCATGCACACTGACAACGAGACCGTCGCGTCATCCCGCAGCCTCCTGGGCTGACGCGGCAAACTCCAGGTTGTTAAAAGCCGACGGCGGGCCAGGCACCGCAGTGCTCGCCCGCCGTCGGACGTTCCAGCCAAACGCTAGGCCAGGTGCCGTTCCTCCACCCCGTTGTACTCGCTCAGCGGGCGGATCAGCGAGTTGGCGTCCAACTGCTCCATGATGTGCGCGGTCCAGCCGGTGATCCGGCTGGCCACGAACAGGGGAGTGAACGTGGGGGTGTCGAAGCCCATCAGGTGGTAGGTGGGCCCCGCCGGGTAGTCCAGGTTCGGCTTGATGGCCTTGGCTTCGTCCATCGCCGTTTCCAGGCCGTTGTACAGTCCCAGCAGTTCGGGGCGGCCGTAGTGGGCAATCATTTTGTCCAGGGCGGCCTTCATGGTGGGAACCCGGGAATCGCCGTGCTTGTACACACGGTGGCCGAACCCCATGACCTTCTTCTTCTGCGCCAGGGCATCCTCCATCCAGGCCTTCGCCCGCGCCGCAGCTTCCTCGAGGGACTCCTCCTGCCGGATGCCGATCTCGTCGAAGGTATGCATTACGGCTTCGTTCGCCCCGCCGTGCAGCGGACCCTTCAGGGCCCCGATGGCTCCGGTTACCGCTGAGTGCAGGTCCGAGAGCGTCGAGGTGATGACGCGCGCGGTGAACGTGGACGCGTTGAAGGAGTGCTCGGCGTAGAGGATCATCGAGACGTTGAAGGCATCCACCACCTCGGGCACCTGTTCCTCGCCGAAGGCCATCCACAGGAAGTTCGCCGAATAGCCCAGGTCATCGCGCGGCTCCACGAGCTCCTGGCCGTGGCGGCGGCGCTGGTCGTAGGCCACCACTGCGGGCATGGCGGCGAACAAGTCCACCGCTTTGCCCATGTTGGCCTCCCGCGACGAGTCCTCCGCCTGCGGGTGCCTGGCGCCCATCACCGAGGCCGCGGTCCGGCAGACATCCATCGGGTGCGAGGTCACCGGCAAGGCGTCGATGACCTGCTTGACCACAGGGTCGAGGGCGCGGCCGGCGCGCTCCCGCGCGGTGAACTCCGCGAGCTGCTCTTTTGTGGGCAGTTCGCCGTTCCACAGCAGGTAGGCCACTTCCTCGAAGCTGCAGCGGGCGGCCAGCTCCTGGACCGGGTAGCCGCGGTAGAGCAGCGAGTTGGTGTCCGGGTTGACCTTCGAAACCGCGGTGTAATCCACCACGACGCCGGCGAGGCCCTTTTTGATCTCATTTTCAGCCATGCTGAAACTCCTTTGTTCCTAACGCCTGTTGACCGGCCGGGGCCGGCAGTCCGGTGGGGGTGTCAGACTCCGGGGATCCGGAAGTTGAACACCCCGGTGTCAAAGTGGTTGTAGGCCTCATAGTCAACGAGGTCGTAGAGCCGGGCACGGGTCAGCATGTTTGGAACCTGTGCCTCCTGGGTGCCGTCGGATTTGATCGATTCCAGAGTACGCTCAGCAGCGCCCATGGCACTACGGAGCAGCGTTACCGGGTAGATGACCATGTTGACGCCCACGCCCGCCAGTTCATCCACGGTGAAGAGCGCGCTCTTGCCGAACTCGGTCATGTTGGCCAGGATCGGCACGTCCACCGCGTCCCGGATGGCCTTGAACTCGCTCAGGTCCTTCATGGCCTCGGGGAAGATTGCATCCGCGCCGGCTTCAACCAGGGCCTTGGCTCGCTGCTGCGCCGCCTCCAGTCCATCGGTGGCCCGGATGTCGGTACGGGCCATGATGAGGAAGTTCGGATCGCGCCGAGCGTCGGCCGCGGCCCGGATCCGCTTGGTGGCAGTATCCAGGTCCACCACGTTCTTGCCGTCCAGGTGGCCGCAGCGCTTGGGGTTGAACTGGTCCTCGATGTGGCATCCGGCCAGGCCGGCGTTCTCCAGTTCCTGCACGGTGCGGGCCACGTTCATCGGTTCACCGAACCCGGTGTCGGCGTCGACGATCGAGGGCAGGTCCGTCATACGGGCAATCTGGCCCGCACGGGTGGCCACCTCTGTCAGCGTGGTCAGGCCGATGTCCGGCAGGCCCAGGTCGTTGGCCAGGACGGCGCCGGAAATGTACACCCCGGCGAAGCCCTTCTCCTCGATCAGGCGGGCGGAGAGCGGGTTGAAGGCGCCGGGGAACTGCTGGATGGTCCCGGAGGCCAGCAGTTCCCGGAACCGGATCCGCTTCTGTTCCGGGGTTGTCTTTGAGTACAGCATCAGAAGAGTCCCTTCGGTGCCGCCGCGAGGTCGATCACGCCGGGGGCGGCGGTGATGTTCAGCTGGTCCAGCTCGCCGGCGGCGAGTTCGGGGAGGCGTTCGACGGCGGCGAGGAACCTTTCGATTTCCGCCTCTTCCACCAGGCCGGCGGCCAGCGTGCGGAACTTGTTCACGTACTGTTCCCGGGCGAACGGCCGGGCGCCCAGCGGGTGCGCGTCGGCCACGGCGATCTGGTCCGTGATGACGGTGCCGTCCTTGAGCGTGATCTCCACGGAACCGCCGAAGGCCTTCTCGGCGATGTCCAGGGAGTGGTAGCGGCGGGTCCATTCCGCGTCTTCCACCGTGGTGACCTTGTGCCACAGCTCCACGGTGTCCGGACGCGCGGCGCGCTCCGGGGCGTAGGAGTCCACGTGGTGCCAGGCGCCGTCCTGCAGCGCCACCGTGAAGATGTAGGGGATGGAGTGGTCCAGGGTCTCGCGGCTGGCGGTGGGGCTGTACTTCTGCGGATCGTTCGCGCCGGAGCCGATCACGTAGTGCGTGTGGTGGCTGGTCTTGATCAGCACGGACTCGACGTTGGCCGGGTCGGTGACCTCCGGGTGCTCACCGTGGAGCTTGCGGGCCAGGTCGATCCAGGCCTGCGCCTGGTACTCGGCGGAGTGCTCCTTGGTGTAGGTGTCCAGGATGGCACGCTTGGCTTCGCCCGGAGTGGGGAGCGGGACCATGTAGGACGCGTCCGGACCGTCGAGCATCCAGGCGATGACGCCGTCCTCGCCCTCGTAGATCGGCACGGGTGAGGTCTGGCCCCGCATGGCCCGGTCCGCGGACTCGACGGCCATCTTGCCGGCAAACGCCGGGGCGTGCGCCTTCCAGGTGGAGATCTCGCCCTTGCGGGACTGCCGGGTTGCGGTGGTGGTGTGCAGCGCCTGGCCCACCGACTGGAAGATCGTCTCGACGTCGAGGCCCAGCAGGGTGCCGATGCCGGCGGCGGCGGAGGGGCCGAGGTGGGCGACGTGGTCGATCTTGTGCTTGTGCAGGCAGATGGCCTTGACCAGGTTGACCTGGATTTCGTAGCCGGTGGCGATGCCGCGGATGAGGTCGTGCCCGCTGGACCCAACGTGCTGGGCCACGGCGAGGATCGGGGGAATGTTGTCACCGGGGTGGGAGTAGTCGGCGGCGAGGAAGGTGTCGTGGTAGTCGAGTTCCCGTACGGCCACGCCGTTGGCCCAGGCAGCCCATTCCGGTGCAACCCGTTCCTCGATGCCGAAGACCTTGGAGCCCTTGCCTCCGGTGCTGGGACCATGGGTGAGCGCCTGGGCCCGGGCAGCGACGATCGGGGCGCGGTTCAGGGAAGCAATGGCCACCGAGGCGTTGTCGATGACGCGGTTGATGACCATGTCGGTGACTTCGTCGGAGACGGCGACGGGATCGGCCGCGACCTGGGCGATCTTGTAGGCGAGCTGGTCCTCGCGGGGCAGGTTCTCTTCGCTCTTGTAGACGCGGACGTGGTGTTCCTTAACCATGGTGCTCCTTCGGGTGGGATGCGTGGGTTGCTTTGACGTGGGAGAGGCTTCGGTGCAGGTGGACGATCGTCGCCGCCTCGGCGAGCTTCGGGTTGCCGGCCGCGATGGCCTCCGCGATGGCGGCGTGTTCGGCCGCTGCGGCGGTGAGGCGGCGGGCGTCGTCCGCTGCAAGCCGGCGGATCCGGACCAGGTGCACGCGCAGGCTTCGCATGGCCTGGGCCAGGTAGGAGTTGGAGATGGCGGCGTCGATGGCTGCGTCGAGCCGGCCCACCAGTTCGTAATAGTCATGCAGGGCGGGGTCCCCGCCGCTGATCAGCGCGGGGGCATTGAGCAGTTCGTGCTGCAGCTGCTCGAACGTGGCAGCGTCCCCTCGCCGGGCAGCCAGGGCGGCGGCCTTGCCCTCAAGGGTTTCGCGCAGTTCGAACAGTTCGTCGATGTCCTCGAGGGAGATGTCGGTGACCACGACGCCGCGGCCGCCTGCCGCCGTCAGCCCTTCTGCCGTCAGGCGGCCCAGTGCTTCACGGAGCGGTGTGCGGGACACGCCAAGGCGCTCGGACTGTTCCACCTCGGCCAGGACAGTACCGGGAGCGAGGCGCCATTCGATGATGTCGTCCCGCAGGGCCGCGTAGGCCTTGTCGCTGGCGCGCATGCTGCTCTCCTTCCTCGGTGACAGCATCAGTGTATACACAAGAGGCGCCGGATTGCAGCAAAAGGGGATAATATTCGGATTCCATCCAAGTTCTGTATACATAACCCTTGTGGCGGGCGCACTCTGCCCGCTACCATGAGCTGCATCACAACGTCGTGGACGGGATACCCCTCATGGTCACCAAAAGCTACCGGGACAGCTACCAGCGCAGCCTCGAACAGCCTGAAGATTTTTGGCTGGAGGCAGCGCAGAAGATTTCCTGGACCTCTCCGCCGGGCCGGGCCCTGGACTCCAGCCGGGCACCGCTTTACAGCTGGTTCCCCGACGGCGCCCTGAACACCTGCTACAACGCGCTGGACCGGCACGTCGCCGAGGGCCGCGGAGGGCAGGACGCCCTGATCCATGACTCCGCGATGCTGGGTACACAGCAGCGCTACACCTACGCGGAACTGACGGACCTCGTGGCCCGCTTTGCCGGCGTGCTGCGGCGCCACGGCGTCGGCAAGGGCGACCGCGTGGTGATCTACATGCCCATGATCCCGGAAGCCGCCATCGCCATGCTGGCCACTGCCCGGCTGGGCGCGGTCCACTCGGTGGTCTTTGGCGGCTTCGCGCCCAAGGAGCTCGCCGCGCGCATCCGCGATGCCGCTCCCGCCGCCGTGGTCACGGCCTCCGGCGGGATCGAACCGGCCAGGCGCATCGAATACCTGCCTGCCGTCGCGGAGGCCCTCGGGCTGGCCGGCACGGCCGGCATTCCCGTGGTGGTCAAAGCGCGCGACGGCTTCGCATCGGCGGCCGGGGACCATGCTGGATGGCTGGACTGGGATTCGGCCATGGCTTCGGCCGAAGCCGTGGCCCCTGTCGCCGTGCAGGCCACGGACCCGCTGTATATCCTCTACACCTCCGGAACAACGGGCGCGCCCAAGGGTGTGGTGCGGGACAACGGAGGGCACGCCGTCGCCCTGCGCTGGACCCTGGAAAACATTTACGGCATCGGCCCCGGCGACGTGATGTGGACGGCGTCCGACGTTGGCTGGGTGGTGGGGCACTCCTACATCGTTTATGGTCCGTTGCTGGCCGGAGCCACCACCGTGATGTACGAGGGCAAACCGGTGGGCACTCCTGACGCCGGGGCGTTCTGGCGCGTGGTCCAGGACCACAAGGTCAACGTGCTGTTCACCGCTCCCACGGCGCTGCGGGCCATCCGCAAGGCCGATCCGGAGGCATCGCTGCTGGGGAACTACGACGTCTCCAGCCTGCGGACGCTGTTCGCCGCCGGCGAGCGGCTGGACACGGACACGTTCCACTGGGCATCCAGGGTTTTAGGCGTGCCCGTGGTGGACCACTGGTGGCAGACCGAGACAGGTTGGGCCATTTGCGCCAATCCGCGTGGACTGGAGCCATTGCCCATCAAGGCCGGCTCCCCGAGCGTTCCGATGCCCGGGTTCCGGCTGCGGATCCTCGACGGCGCGGGCGGGGAAGTGGAGCCCGGCACCGAAGGCAACATCGTCCTGGAGCTGCCGTTGCCGCCGGGCACCCTCACCACCCTGTGGAGAAACGATGAACGCTTCATCTCGTCCTACCTGCAGGCCTTCGAGGGCTGCTACGCCACGGGCGATTCCGGCTACCGCGACGAGGACGGGTACCTGTTCGTCATGGGCCGCACCGACGACATCATCAATGTTGCCGGACACCGGCTGTCCACCGGCGCCATGGAACAGGTGATCGGCCAGCATCCGGCGGTTGCCGAGTGTGCCGTGATCGGCCTCGCCGACCCCCTCAAGGGCCAGCGCCCCAGCGGCTACGTGGTGCTCAAATCCGGCGTCGACATCCCCGAAGACGTCCTGGCCAAGGACCTGGTGGCCCTGGTCCGGCGGGACATTGGTGCGGTTGCGGACTTCAAGCATGTGACGGTGGTGGACGCGCTGCCCAAGACCCGGTCCGGGAAAATCCTCCGCAAGACCATGCGCCAGATCGCAGACGGCGAGGAGTACACCGTACCCTCAACCATCGAGGATCCCGGGGTCATCGACCAGTTGATCGGCACCCTCCGGGTGGGCGGGGCAGAAGCCCGCTGACGGTCAGGGCGGGGCGTCCAACCTTCGCACGTGGACCCCCGCATGTTTAGCCTCGGCGCGTCAGCGCGCGTTCCAGCGGTACTCGTTCTCCGGCCTTCCCGGGGTGCCGTAGCGCGCGGTCCGGGAAACGGTGCCCGCGTCGGCAAGGTATTCCAGGTAGCGCCGCGCGGTTACCCGGGACATACCCAGGGCATCCATGACCTCGGTGGCGGACACTGCTTCGGGCTGGCCGCGCAGGAACTCCTGGACCGAGCCGAGGGTCGAGGTGGACAGGCCTTTGGGAAGGGGAAGTTCGGACGGCGCACGGAGGCTCGCAAAAGCCTGGTCCACCTCGCTTTGCGAGGCACCCCCCTTGCCGGGACCGCCGTTGGAACCCGCCAGCTGCTGCCGGAACTGGCGGTAGTTTTCCAGCTTGTCCGAGAAGGTGGCGAACGTGAAGGGCTTGATCAGGTACTGGACCACGCCGATGGCGACGGCGCTGCGGACGATTGCCAGCTCGCGCACGGCGGTGATGGCGATGATGTCCGCGAGGATCCCGGCGGAGCGCATCCGCCGGGCGATGTCCAGGCCGTGCAGGTCGGGCAGGTTCATATCCAGCAGGACAAGTTCCACCGGCTCTCCCGCCGCCACGAATTCATTGAGGAGCCGCAGGGCGGACTGGCCATCGGGTGCAGTCCCCGCGAGCTCAAACCCTTCCAGCCGCCCCACGTACGCGGCATGGGCTGCGGAAGCGATGGCCTCGTCTTCGACGACGAGGACCCGGATGTTGCTCACTGTCTGTGCTCCTTATCCGCGGAGACCGGCGCAGGCAGGAATACTTCGAACTTGGCGCCGCGCCGGCCATTAATGGCCAGCGTACCGCCCAAACGCTGCACGGCCTGCCGGACCAGCGCCAGTCCAATGCCCCGGCCCCCCATCCCGGCGGGCTTGGTGCTGAACCCGTGCCGGAAGATCTTTTCCGAGTCCGCGGGGTCGATGGCCGCCCCGGAATCGTTGACGGCGATGTCCAGTCCTTCCTCGTCCGCCTCCAGCGTCAGCACCACCCGCCGCGGGGGAGGGGCGTCGGCAGCAGCATCAATCGCGTTGTCCAGCAGGTTGCCCAGGATCGTCACCAGGTCCTGGACGGCCACCCCGGGTGCGGCGCCCGAGCCGAGGGTGGAAACATCCAGCTGGACGCCGCGCTCGTGGGCCTCGGCCACCTTGCCCATGACCAGGGCTCCCACCACCGGTTCATCAATCGAGCTCACCATGTCGTCCGTCAGCTGCTGGCTCAGGGCCAGGTCCTGGGTGGCGAAATCGAGGGCTTCGCCCGTCCGGCCAAGCTCCAGGAGCGAGACCATGGTGTGGAGCCGGTTGGCGTGTTCGTGGGTCTGGGCCCGCAGGGCGTCCGAAAGAGTCCGCATGGTCTGCAGTTCGTTGCCCAGTGCCTCGATTTCCGTCCGGTCCCGGAGCGTGGCCACTGTTCCGTACACGGGGACCTTCCCGCGCGCCCCGGGGGACTCGGGGCCCCTGGCCGGGCCCTGGTTGACCACCAGCACGCGGGAACCGGTCAGCACCATCTCGTCCTTGGTGGTGCGCCCCGAATCGAACAGGCTGCGCAGCTCGCTGTCCAGGGGGAGGTCTGCCAGGGATGGGGGCCGCGTGGGATCGTTGCTGCCCGTTTCGGCCAGGCCCAGCAGTTCGGCAGCCTGGTCGTTGTACATCACCACGCGCTTCTTGGCATCGATGAGGATCAGCCCTTCGCGCACCGAGTGCAGCACTGATTCGTAGTACGTGAACAACTGCGCCAGCTGTTCGGGCCCCCAGCCGCGCGTCACCCGCCGCAGATACCTGCCCAGCAGCCACGACGCCAGGGATCCGCCCACCAGCAGGGCGATGCCGACGGCCAGCAGGACCGGCAGGCGGCCGGTGAAGGCCACGTCGACGCTGCGGACGGTGACACCCGCCGCCACCAGCGCCTTCACGGTCCCTTGGGCGTCCTTGACCGGAACGATGGTCCGGACCGAGGGGCCCAGGGTGCCGGCGGTGACTTCGGTGAAGGCCCGGCCCTGCAATGCAACGTCGATGGAGCCGATGTACGGGCGGCCCAGTTCCTCGTCCCGCGGGTGCGTCCAGCGGGTCCGGTCAGGAGCCATGATGGTGATGAAGTCGATGTGGGCGGCGCTGGTGACGTCCTTGGCGTAAGGCTGCAGCAGAGCGGACGGGTCCGGCGTGGCGGCGGCCTGGAGCACCAGGGGATTGGCGGCGATGGAGGCAGCCACTCCTTCCATGCGGCGCCCCGCCTCGTCATACGTACGGTCCCGGGCGTCCACGTAGGCCGCAGTCCCCACAATGGCAATGAAGGATACGACGATCAGCAGGTTCGCCAGGAAGAGCCGGCGGGCGATACTCCAGCGGTGGATCATGCCTGCCTCCTTCAGAACCCCGGGGGGTGCCGCGACCAATATGAACGCAACGGTGAGCTGGATCACGGGGTGCCCAATGATGGATATCACATTGCACGGACGTGTTGAGCCCAGAGACTGCGCCGCAGCGTCTATCAGAATATCCACAAGGAGACACATCATGGCTTCTCAACGAGGAGAGTCGCTCGAGACCGCGACGCCGCGGCGCAAGGGACTGGACAAGTCCCACTACCTTTACATTGCCGTTATCGCCGCCGTCGTCCTCGGCGCGGTGGTCGGCCTGCTCTTCCCGGAGGTGGGCAAGTCCCTCAAGCCCCTGGGAGACGGGTTCGTCAAGCTCATCAAGATGATGATTGCCCCGGTCATCTTCTGCACGATTGTCCTGGGCATCGGATCCATTGCCAAGGCAGCCACCGTCGGCAAGGTGGGCGGCCTCGCACTGGGCTACTTCATCATCATGTCCACCTTCGCGCTGGCAATCGGCCTCGTGGTGGGCAACCTGATCCACCCCGGCGAAGGCCTGAAGCTGACGCCCTACGACCCCAACAAGAAGGCCGCCACTGACAGCACCGTGGACTTCCTGATGGGCATCATCCCGGGTGACATCCCCGTCCTGCCCACCCTGCTGGCCGCCATCCTGGTGGGCTTCGCCCTGCAGAAGATGGGCACGCAGGGGACCCCCATCCTCAAGGCCATCGGCCACGCCCAGGGCCTCGTCTTCCGCATCCTCATCATGATCATGTGGCTCGCTCCGGTTGGTGCCTTCGGTGCCATCGCCGCCGTCGTCGGCGCAACCGGCGTCCAGGCCATCGTGAGCATGTTCACCCTGATGATCGCCTTCTACATCACCTGCGCACTGTTCATCGTGGTCATCCTGGGCGGCCTCCTCCAGGTCGTTGCCGGCGTGAACATCTTCAAGCTGATGAAGTACCTGGCCCGCGAGTACCTCATCATCTTCTCCACCTCCTCCTCCGAAGCGGCGCTGCCCCGCCTGATCGCCAAGATGGAACACCTCGGCGTCTCCAAGCCCGTCGTGGGCGTCACCGTTCCCACGGGCTACTCCTTCAACCTGGACGGAACCGCCATCTACCTGACCATGGCGTCCCTCTTCGTTGCCAACGCCATGGGAACCCCGCTGGACCTCGGCGCCCAGATCTCCCTGCTGGTCTTCATGATCATCGCCTCCAAGGGTGCCGCCGGCGTCACCGGCGCCGGCCTGGCGACCCTCGCAGCAGGCCTGCAGGCACACCGTCCCGAGCTGCTGGGCGGCGTGGGCATGATCGTGGGAATCGACCGCTTCATGTCCGAGGCCCGCGCCCTGACCAACTTCACCGGCAACGCCGTGGCCACGGTCCTGGTGGGCACCTGGGTCAAGGAGATCGACGGCGGCCAGGTTGCCCGCGTCCTCTCCGGCGAAGTCCCCTTCGACGAGCAGACCATGATCGCCGGCCACGGCGAGATGGCACCGAAGGAAGAAGGCGCCCGCGAGGCCGCCAAGGCCTAGCCTCTGTCCCATAAGAGACGTGAAACCGCCCCTGCAGCCCTGCTGCGGGGGCGGTTTTTCGTTGCCCTGCAGTGCAACCTTCGACCTCAGCTAGAGGGTCAAGGCTCAACATTCGCGGAAAGTCAAGTTCCGTCGAATACCGTGTCGGGCGCTGTAACCTAGGGAGCAGAACGAACGGCGCTGGTCAGCCAGCGGCAGGAAATCACCGTCATCGAAAGTGTGGACAGATACGTGAGCAGCGAACAGGGTTCAGCAACTCTGGAGGGCACGGAATTCGACCTGGAAAACGCGGTGATGGGCCCCACGGGTCGCCCATACCGCGAGTTCCCGGAACCCGCGCCGCTGTCCTCCCACGGTCCGGCCCGCGTCATCGCCATGGTCAACCAGAAGGGCGGCGTCGGGAAGACCACCTCCACCATTAACCTGGCCGCGGCACTCGCCGAATACGGCCGGCGTGTCCTGCTGGTGGACTTCGACCCCCAGGGTGCGCTGTCGGCGGGCCTGGGCGTCAACCCGCACGAACTCGACCTCACCGTGTACAACGTCCTGATGGACCGCAAGGTGGACATCCGCGACGCCATCCACCAGACCGGTGTCGAGAACGTCGACCTGCTGCCGGCCAACATCGACCTCTCTGCGGCGGAAGTGCAGCTAGTGAACGAGGTGGCGCGCGAACAGGTCCTGGACCGCGCGCTGAAGAAGGTCGAAGACGACTACGACGTCGTCCTCATCGACTGCCAGCCGTCCCTGGGCCTCCTGACCGTCAACGCCCTCACCGCGGCCCACGGCGTCATCATCCCGCTCATTTGCGAGTTCTTCGCGCTCCGCGCCGTGGCCCTCCTCGTTGAGACCATCGACAAGGTCCAGGACAGGCTGAACCCGCGGCTGCAGGTGGACGGCGTGCTGGCCACCATGTACGACGCACGCACGCTGCACAGCCGCGAAGTGATCACCCGGCTGGTGGAGGCGTTCGGTGACAAAGTCTTTGAAACCGTCATCAAGCGCTCCATCAAGTTCGCGGATGCCACCGTGGCTGCGGAGCCCATCACCAGCTACGCCGGAAACCATGTGGGTGCGGACGCCTACCGCCGGCTGGCCAAGGAGCTGATCTCCCGCGGCGGCGCACCCTAAGCACGCCGTGGCCGAGACCAAACCCGGCTTCGAGGTGCGGCTGGCCAACTTCACGGGTCCGTTCGACCTCCTCCTGGGACTGATCGCCAAGCATCAGCTGGACATCACCGAAGTTGCCATCGCCACGGTCACCGATGAGTTCATCAAGTACATCCGCAAGCTGCAGGAGCTCGGCGAAGAATGGGCCCTGGACGAGGCCAGCGAGTTCCTGGTGATTGCCGCCACCCTGCTTGACCTCAAGGCAGCACGGCTCCTCCCGGCCGGAGAAGTCGAGGATGACGAGGACATCGCCCTGCTGGAGGCGCGGGACCTCCTGTTTGCCCGGCTGCTCCAGTACAAGGCCTTCAAGCAGGTGGCAGGCATCATGGGTGAAACCCTGCACCAGGAAGGCCGCCGCTTTCCACGGCAGGTGGCGCTCGAGGAACATTTCGCAGCCATGCTCCCCGAGCTCGTCTGGAAACATACGCCCCGGCAGTTCGCTGCACTGGCAGAAGCCGCGCTCCGGCCCAAGGCGCCGGCGCAGCCACCACAGGTTGCCCTCGGCCACCTGCACGGCGGCAATGTCAGCGTCAAGGAGCAGGCCGAAGTGCTGGGCCTCAGGCTCCAGCAGGAGTCACCCCTGACGTTCCGTTCCCTGATTGCCGACGCCGAGTCCACCCTGGTGGTGGTGGCCCGGTTTCTGGCCCTGCTGGAGTTGTTCCGGGACCGGGCTGTCTCGTTCGACCAGCTCTCCCCGCTGGCGGACCTTGCCATCCACTGGACGGCCGACCGCCGGGACTGGTCGGCGGAAAACCTAAGCGAAGAATTCGAGGAGCAACTGTGAACCCGCAGGAGGATACGCAGCCGCAGCAGACGCAGTGGCAGGACGACGCCGGCCACGGCCCCGCCTTCGCCGACCTTCCCGGCGGCGCCAAGGCTGCCCTGGAAGCCGTCCTCATGGTTTTGGACGAACCGGCCACGGAGGAGGAGCTGGCGGCAGGGGTGGGGCTGACGGTGGACTCGGTCCGCTCGCTGCTGGCAGAACTGCAGCGCGATTATAACGGCTATACTGTTAAAGCCCCGGAGGTGGAGAGTGCCAGCAGCGCTGGTATCGGTTCCAGTCCCCGGGGTTTTGAATTGCGGAACATCGCCGGTGGCTGGCGCATCTACTCCCGCACGGAATTTGCCGACATTGTGGGCAAGTACGTGCTTGAGGGGCAGACTGCCAGGCTCACCCAGGCGGCGTTGGAAACACTGGCGGTCATCGCGTACCGCCAGCCCGTTTCCCGGGCGCGCGTGTCTGCAATTCGCGGGGTCAATGTTGACTCTGTCGTACGGACGCTGGCCCAGCGCGGGCTGATCGAGGACGCGGGAACAGATCCCGAGTCCGGCGCAATCCTCTACCGGACTACCTCGTATTTCCTCGAACGGATGGGAATCAGTTCAGTGGAGGACCTGCCCCAACTGTCGCCGCACCTTCCGGGGCTCGACGGGATCGCAGAGTTCTACGACGCCGGGACGATGTAGGCAGGACACCCCTGCCCGCAACAGTCCATCCAGCACGGTTATTTATCAGGGCAGACGAAGTCTGCGCGGCTGGCTAAGGTTGTCCTTGGACATCTCAGCCGGCCAAAACACATTTGAAGGACGGGTCATGACACAGGCGGGACGCCAGGGTTCACCACGTAACGGTTCGGGACGCGGGGGGAACGAACGCAACAGTTCACAGCGCAACCCGGCACAGGGCGGCAGCGTCAGCGGGGGCTCCCGCGGCGGAGCAGGCAAGCGATCCTCGGGATTCGGCGGGGACCGCCCGCACCGCGCGCCCAAGCCGCGCGAAGAGCGCTTCATCGACCCCGACCTCGCGGGGGACCAGCAGGGACGCGGAGCCGAGCCCGCCAGGGGTGCCAAGCCGTCGTCCCGCAAGCCCGCGGCCCGCAAGCCCGGTGCCGGGAAAGCCCCCGGAACCCCCGGTGCGCTCAAGCCCAAGCCGCGAACGGGCGCTCCCGGAGCAGCCGCTTCCCGTGCTTTCGGCAGCGAACGCTTTGGCCAGAACCTGGGGCCGGTCCGCAAGCCTGCACGGAAGAAAGGTCCCCGGGGCAACGTTCCCCAGTCCGAACTCCACGATGCCGACGGCGTGCGCCTCCAGAAAGTGATGGCCTCCGCAGGAGTCGCCTCCCGGCGCGTCTGCGAAGAGATGATCGCCGAGGGCCGTGTCGAAGTTGACGGCCAGGTAGTCACCGAACTCGGAGTCCGCGTAGACCCCAAGACTGCCGTGATCCACGTTGACGGCCTGCGGATCCAGCTGGACGAAAACCTGGTCTACATGGTGTTCAACAAGCCCAAGGGCGTGGTGTCCACCATGGAGGACCCCGAGGGCCGGCCCTGCATCAGCGACTTCCTGAAGAACAACAAGAACACCGGCGAACGCCTCTTCCACGTTGGCCGGCTCGACGTCGCCACCGAAGGCCTGCTGCTGCTGACCAACGACGGCGAACTCGCCAACCGGCTCACCCACCCCTCCTACGAGGTTCCCAAGACCTACCTGGTGCAGGTGCGCGGACCGTTCCCGCAGGGCGTTGGCGCCCAGTTGAAGGCCGGCGTCGAGCTGGAGGACGGCTTCGCTTCCGTTGACTCCTTCCGCCTGGTGGACTCAACCCCGGGCCATGTGCTGATCGAGGTTGTACTCCACTCCGGCAAGAACCGCATTGTCCGGCGCCTGTTCGACGCCGTTGGCTTCCCGGTCCAGCGGCTGGTCCGCGTCAAGGTGGGCCCCATCGGGCTCGGCGACCAGCGCCAGGGCAGCATCCGCAACCTGGGCAAGCAGGAAGTCGGCCACCTGCTGGCATCCGTAGGGCTCTGAGGCATGTCCGCGTTCAAAAGCCAGGGCCGCGGCCACCTGGATGGCCCGGTGGTGGTCATCGGCACCGGGCTGCTGGGCACCAGCATTGGGCTGGGCCTGCGGGGGCGCGGCGTACCCGTGTTCCTCTCGGACCCGTCGCCCACCAACCAGGCGGTGGCCGTGGACATCGGTGCCGGCCGCCCGCTGCCGGAACTGGGCGATACAGCGCCGCAGCTGGTGGTGGTGGCCGCCCCGCCGGACGTCACGGCCGACGTCGTCCTTGCCGCGCTGTCCAACTACCCGGACGCTGTGGTCATCGACATCGCCAGCGTGAAGGCGGACATCCTGGCCCGGCTGCGGGAATCGGGCGTCGACCTGTCCCGCTACGTGGGGACCCACCCCATGGCGGGCCGCGAAAAGTCCGGCCCCGTAGCGGCGCGCGGCGAGCTTTTCACCTCCATGCCCTGGGTGCTCTGCCCGTCCGAGGAAACGTCCGGTGCCGCTCTGCAGGTGGCCCGCTCGCTCGCCTCGGACCTGGGGGCCGTCGTCTCGCAGTTCACGGCGGACGAACACGACGAAGCCGTGGCACTGGTCTCGCACCTGCCCCAGGTGATGTCCTCACTGCTGGCCAGCCGGCTGCAGGGAACTCCTCTGCACGCGTTGTCCCTGGCAGGCAACGGACTGCGTGACGTCACCAGGATCGCGGCCAGCGACCCCACCCTGTGGGTCCAGATCCTCGGCGGCAACGCGGACAAGGTGGTGGAGATCCTCTACGGTGTCCGGGACGACCTGAACCGGTTGATTGGAACCCTGGAGAACCCCACCGCACCCGGGGCCCGGCTGGACCTCGCGCAGCTGATCAGCGAGGGCAACGCCGGCCAGGCGCGGATCCCCGGGAAACACGGTGGTCCGCCGCAGGCTTACGCGTGGCTTACCGTCCTGGTGGATGACAAGCCTGGCCAGATCGCCCGGCTGCTCACCGAGATCGGGGAGATCGGCGTCAACCTGGAGGACATGCGGCTTGACCACTCGTCGGGCCAAAACGTGGGTATGGTGGAAATCTCCGTGTTGCCGAACAAGCACGACCACTTGATCGAAGCTCTCAACGACCGCGGATGGCGGGTACTTCAGTAATGACACAGGAACTCCTCGAATCCATGCGCGCCCTGCGCATCGGCCGGCCGCTGGTGGTTGCCATCGATGGGCCTTCAGGCTCCGGAAAATCCAGCGTGAGCAAGGAAGTTGCGCGCAGGCTCCGGCTGGCCTACCTGGACACCGGCGCCATGTACCGTGCCCTGACCTGGTACTGCGTGACCGAAGGCATCGACCTTGAGGACGGCGCGGCGGTGGAGCAGGCATCCAGGGACTTCGTCCTGGAACTGAGCACCAGTCCCATGGAGGAATATGTCCGGGTGGGCGGCGTGGACGTCACCGACGCCATCCGTGAGCCGGCCATCTCCTCCGCCGTCAGTGCCGTCGCCACCACCCTGGGCGCCCGGACCGAACTGATCCGGCGGCAGCGGGACCTGATCGAAAAGCACCACCGCCGGATGGTGGTGGAAGGCAGGGACATCACCACCGTCGTCGCGCCCGGCGCCGAGGTGCGCATGCTCCTCACCGCCAGCGAGGAAGCCCGCCTGCGCCGGCGGGGCATCCAGCTGGGCGGTACCCAGAACGCCGAGCAACTGGCAGCCCAGGTCACGCACCGCGATGCCAAGGACTCCACCGTGGTGAACTTCACGCAAGCCGCTTCCGGGGTGGTGACGCTGGACTCCTCGGACCTCGACTTCGAACAGACCGTGGATGCCGCCCTCGTCATCGTCACCAAGGTCCTGAACCGTGACTGACGCCGGGGCCGGCCTGCCGTCCGGGCTGACCACGGCATGGAGCAGGCCGGTGGGCTGGATCCTTGACCACCTGGTCTACCGGACCACCGTGACCGGCAGGACCAATGTCCCCACCGGCGGACCGGTGATCTTCGCAGGCAACCACATCAGCTTCCTTGACGGGCCGGTGATGTTTGGCGCCGCGCCGCGGCCGATGCACATCCTGGTGAAGCAGGAGATGTTCAAAGGTTTCCTGGGCCGCGTGCTTACCGCGTCCGGGCAGCTGCCCGTGGACCGCCGCGGTGACCGCGCAGCGCTGCAGCGCTGCAAGGACGTGCTCGACGCCGGGCGCTGCGTAGGGATTCTTCCGGAAGGGACGCGGGGGAGCGGCGCAGCCGCGGACATCAACGGCGGCGTGGCCTGGCTGGCGCTGAATTCCGGAGCCCCCGTGGTGCCGGTAGCCATCCTGGGCACCCGCCAGGGCGATGAGCACCTGGACTTCGTCCCACGGCCCGGGCGGCGCTTCCACGTCAGCTTCGGATCGGCCCTGACCCTGGCCCGCCGCGCCGGCGAAACTGGCCGTGCTTCAATGGACAGGGCCGCGCAGGACATCCGTGCAGCGCTGGCAGGGCACGTCCAGGACACCATTCAACTCAGCGGGCAGACCCTGCCCTTCGCTGACCACAAAGACTTGACAGCAGTAGCCGGGGACGCCGGCAGATGACCACTAAGGACAGTGCAATGAGCGACACCACCCAGGCTTCCGGGCACTCCGGCGCCGACGACGAATACACCCCCACCGGCACCGACCAGGTTGCAGAGCGCCTGGCGGCGATTGGGGACGACGAGGCCGAGCTCCGCGCCGCCTCCCTCCGGGCCGGCCTGGAGGACTACGAGCTGGACGAGGACGACGCCGCCCTGCTGAGCGGCGAGTACGGCGACGAGGACCTCGAAGGTCCCCTCAAGCTGGACCCCGTCCTGGCCATTATCGGACGTCCGAACGTGGGCAAGTCCACCCTGGTGAACCGTATCCTGGGCCGCCGCGAAGCGGTCGTGGAGGATACTCCCGGCGTAACCCGCGACCGCGTGATGTACTCCGCGAACTGGAACGGACGCAACTTCACCCTGGTGGACACCGGGGGATGGGAACACGACGCCCGCGGCATCCACGCCAGGGTCGCGGAGCAGGCCGAGATGGCCGTGGAACTCGCTGACGCCGTCCTGTTCGTGGTGGACTCCGCCGTCGGCGCCACCGCCACGGACGAAGGCGTCATGAAGATGCTGCGCCGCAGCAAGAAGCCGGTCATCATGGTGGCCAACAAAGTGGACGACTTTGCCCAGGAAGCCGACAGCGCAGCACTCTGGGGCCTTGGCTTCGGCGAGCCCTACCCGGTGTCGGCCCTGCATGGCCGCGGGGTGGCCGACCTCCTGGACCACGTCATGGATGTCCTGCCCGAGTTTTCCACCGTTGAAGGCGTGGAACGCTCCGGCGGTCCGCGGCGTATCGCCCTGATCGGCCGCCCGAACGTGGGCAAGTCCTCGCTGCTGAACAAGCTCGCCGGATCCGAACGCGTGGTGGTGGACAACACCGCCGGCACCACCCGTGATCCGGTGGACGAATTCATCGAACTCGGCGGCCGCACCTGGCGCTTCGTGGACACCGCCGGCATCCGCCGCCGCCAGCACATGGCACAGGGCGCGGACTACTATGCCTCGCTCCGGACGCAGGCCGCGCTCGAGAAGGCGGAGGTCGCCGTCGTGCTCCTCGCCGTGGACGAGGTCCTCAGCGAACAGGACGTCCGCATCCTCCAGCTGGCCATCGAGTCCGGCCGCGCCCTTGTCCTGGCCTTCAACAAGTGGGACCTGCTCGACGACGAACGCCGCCGCTACCTGGAGCGCGAAATCGAACAGGACCTGGCACACGTTGACTGGGCGCCGCGGGTCAACATCTCGGCAAAGACCGGCTGGCACAAGGACCGCTTGGTCCCGGCCCTGGACCTGGCACTGGAGAACTGGGACCGGCGTATCCCCACCGGGCGCCTCAACGCCTTCCTGGGTGAACTCGTTGCCGCACATCCGCACCCGGTCCGCGGCGGCAAGCAGCCCCGCATCCTCTTCGGCACCCAGGCCTCCAGCCGTCCGCCGAAGTTCGTGCTGTTCACCACCGGGTTCCTGGATCCCGGGTACCGCCGCTTCATCACGCGGCGCCTGCGCGAGACCTTCGGATTCGAGGGCACGCCCATCGAGGTGAGCATGCGCGTCCGCGAGAAGCGTGGCCGGAAGCGTTAATTGCGACACACCTTGGGGCTGATCACCGGAAAGTGTCACTGGCACCCCTCCGGATCGTGTAAGCTCTTCTAGGTGGTTCGGCCGGACTGCTGATGAAAATCTTCGGATTTGAGTTCAGCGGAGAACGGCGGAACCAGCGGGCTGTAGCGCAGCTTGGTAGCGCACTTGACTGGGGGTCAAGGGGTCGCAGGTTCAAATCCTGTCAGCCCGACCAAAAAGCGGAAAGCGCCGGAGAATTTCTCCGGCGCTTTCCGCTTTTTTGGGTTTCATGGTCATTCCCGGCTGCGCACCCTCACGTGGACACATCACCCCGGGAGCCGGGGGTGAATTGTCCGGTTGGGGGTGTCCTGGGTGGTGCAGGGCATGGTGGACAGTCAGCCGAGGGCCGCGTCGAGGGTGACGAAGCCGTAGCCGGCCGCCCGGAGCTGGGAGATCACCTGGGGGAGGGCCGCTGCGTCGAGCGTTGAGCCGTCGTCCGGGTTCGAGCCGAGGTGCATCAGGACGATCTCACCGGGCTGCGCGGAAGCCATGACGCGCTGGACGATAAAGTCCGGGCCGCGTGTTCCGTTCATAGTGCCTTGCCAGCCAAGGGTGTCGACGGTCCACCGGACCGCCGCGTAGCCGGCGCCGTTGACGTCGGCGATCGTGCGCGAATCGCGGGCGCCGAACGGGAAGCGGAAGAACGGGAGCGGGTCGCCTCCTGCGGCCTCGATGGCCCTCTGCGCGCCACCGATCTCGGCCGCGATCTGGGCGTCGGTCAGGGTGGTGAAGTCCGGGTGGGTCATGGAGTGGTTGCCGATTCGATTCCCCGCGTTGTAGATCAGGGCCGGGTCGGAGGGGAACTGGTTGACCCAGTTTCCGGTGAGGAAGAATGTGCCGGGGACCCCGTTGGCTGTGAGGGTGCTGAGGATCGATCGCAGGCCGGCGTCGTTGGCGCCGGCGTCGAACGTGAGTGCGACAACCTTCTGCGTGGTCGGAATCCGCTCGAGGTCCACGCCCAGGAGCGCTGATGGGATGCTGGTGTAGATGACCTCAATCCTGCTGCTGGCCTCATGCCACAGGATCGAACCGTGCTGGAAGTCGCTGCGGCGGCCGCCCGTGATGCCATACTCGTCGCTGGTCGGGTAGCCGAGCCTGCTGTGCTCCCAACCGAGTGCCGTCCACTGGGCGCGGATGGCTCCATGCACCTCGTGGGCTCCGGTGGCGGGGCTCCAGTACATCGAGCCCCCGGCGAAGTGATTGAACCTGCCAACTCCGTCTGGGGTGGCGGTTTCGTCGGTGAGGGGGAAGCCGAGGAAGCCGGCCGGGCCGCCGAGTTCTGCGTAGTGTCCGCCGATTGAGCCGTGTATTTCGTGGGCTCCGGTGGCGGGGCTCCAGTAGATGGTGCCGCCGGCGAAGGTGTTGTAGCGGCCGGCGGCGCCTGGGGTGGCGGTTTCGTCGGTGAGGGGGAAGCCGAGGAAGCCGGCCGGGCCGCCGAGTTCTGCGTAGTGTCCGCCGATTGAGCCGTGTGTTTCGTGGGCTCCGGTGGCGGGGCTCCAGTAGATCGTGCCGCCGGCGTAGTTTTGGGCGCGGCCCCCAGCGATGTCGTATGGGGTGCCGACGGGCGCTCCGAGGAACGATGCGCCGCCGCCGAGCTGCTCATAGTGCTGGACGATCGCGTCGTCGCCAACCTGCTGGACCGCTGCCGACGCCGCAACGCTCCGCTGCGAGGCTGCCGCTGACGCCGTGGCCGCGGGCGGACCCAGAGCCGTACCGCCGAGGCCACCGCCGAGGGCGAGGACCAAGGCCATTCCGAGGACGGCGGGTCGGGACCGGCGCATTGTGACCCCTTCGTACTGACCGAGACATGCAAGCCTTGATCAAGACGCTACGCCCCGGGGGCGTGTCCGGGCAGGACCGGAAGTCCCGAATCTGCCCGGGCAGGCCGTGCAACGCCCCGGGTGCCTGATCTTCCTACTTCAGGAACTTGGACGTGCGCCGGTCAGCCAGGATCTTGCCCTTGGTCTGGCAGGTGGGGCAGTATTGCAGTGCGGTATCCGCAAACGACACCTCACGGACGGTGTCGCCGCAGACCGGGCAGGGTTGGCCGGCACGGGCGTGGACCCGCATATGGCTGCGTTTGACGTCCTTGAGATCCTTGGGCGGCTTGCCGGCCGCTTCCGCCAGCGCTTCGCCCAGTACGCTGTGGATGGCGTCGTACAGCACCTGTACGGTCTCCCGGTCCAGTGACTTCGCGATGGCGAAGGGCGAGATGCGGGCCGCGTGCAGGATCTCGTCGCTGTAAGCGTTGCCGATCCCCGCGATGACGCTCTGGCTGCGCAGGAGGCCCTTGATCTGCTGCGAACTGCCGGCCAGGATCTCAGCCAGCATGCCGGCGTCGAACGCCTCCGTGAAGGGGTCCGGGCCCAGCGAGGCGATGCCCGGCACCTCCTGCGGATCACGCACCACGTAGACAGCCAGGCTCTTCTTGGTGCCCGCTTCCGTCAGGTCCAGCCCGCGCGGACCATCCGGCCCGGAGAAAGCGCACCGGACCGCGATGAGGCCCTTGCCCATCCGGAGCTGGCTGTCGGCGGGGGAGTCCGTGAAGCGCACCCAGCCGGCCCGTGCCAGATGGAACACCAGGGAAATGCCGTCGGTATCGATGCTGATGAACTTCCCGAACCGCCGGACGCCGGACACGGTACGGCCCTCGACCGCGTTATAGGGAGGATCGGCCGTCTTGAGCACGGCAAAGGAGACAACCTGCAGTTTGGTGACCACGCAGCCACGCAGCTGTTCATCAAGGAACGCGGCCAGGCCTGCGACTTCCGGCAGTTCCGGCATGGCCTACCCCACCTTCCCCAAAGATGCTGCACCGGTGCTTGCACTCATGGGTTCCATCTTGTCAGAAAGGCCCGTGCCGGCCCCGGCAGTTATGCCTATACTTTCAGCGGCGGCCCGATTTCCGGGCCCCTTGTGACATTGGCGCGTACCCCGATGAAAGGCCCCCCATGAGCAACATTCCCGAAGACCTGTCCTACACCGCCGAACACGAGTGGGTTACCGCCCCGAATGCCGACGGCGTGGTCCGCGTGGGAATCACGGATTTTGCCCAGGACGCGCTCGGAGACGTCGTCTACGCCCAGATGCCCGAGGTCGGCACGAAGATTACGGCAAACGAAGTGGTGGGTGAGGTTGAGTCCACCAAGAGCGTGAGCGACATCTACGCACCCGTTTCCGGCGAAGTCGTGGCCCGCAACGACTCCCTGGACAGCGATTCGGCCCTGATCAACACCGATCCCTACGGCGACGGCTGGCTCATCGAGATCAAACTGGCCGAACCTGACGCCGTTGAGTCTTTGCTCAGTGCATCCGAGTACGAACAACAGGTAGGCTAAAGCTAACCGGTATTTCCGGTCCGGCCCCGCGTCGCGGGCATGGCGTCTGCGCACGTCAGAGCCCGGATCGGGAGCCGGCGCCGGACCTGCCGGACAGGACCGGAGACTAACCGTTGGTTGTGGGTTGAGTGCCCGCAACGTCTAAGAGGAGGAATCCATGGCTGGCCACAGACACAACCCTGCCGATGGGGAATACGGCACGGGTGCGGCTAGGTCGTCGGAGACCACCTCGATCCATCTCACCCCCGTCACTGACGAACCCATCATCGCGCCCAAGCTGTCCTCGGAAGAGCGCAACTCGGTGGAGGCCCTGCCTGCCGGCTCGGCGTTGCTCGTTGCCCACAGCGGCCCGAACGCCGGTGCCCGGTTCCTCCTGGATTCGGATGTGACCACCGCGGGGCGCCACCCCGACGCCGACATCTTCCTGGACGACGTCACGGTATCGCGGCGCCACGTGGAGTTCCGGCGCACCGCCCGCAGCTTCGAAGTGGTGGACAAGAACAGCCTCAATGGCACGTACGTCAACCATGACCGCGTGGACAGCGTGGAGCTGAAGTCCGGCAGCGAAGTCCAGATCGGCAAGTTCCGCCTCACCTTCTACCTGAGCCCTGCCACGGCTGCAGGCCGCAGCTGAACCGGGGACCGCTGCCTGTGGCAATGGCACAACCGGAACGCCGGGGCCCCCAGGTCCTGAACATTGGTGAAGTCCTCGCCCAGCTGAGCGCCGACTTCCCGGGCATGACCGCGTCGAAGATCCGCTTCCTGGAGGAAAAAGGGCTGATCAACCCGCGGCGCACCCCCGCCGGCTACCGGCAGTACTCGGATGGCGACGTGGAGCGGCTGCGGTTCGTGCTGGCCCTGCAGCGGGACCAGTACCTGCCCCTGAAAGTGATCAAGGACTACCTTGACGCCATCGACAGGGGAGAGCGGCCGGAGAACCTGCCCCCCGGCGTCGTGGTTTCCCCCCGCATTGTCTCCGATGAACTGGCCGCCGAACTGCAGAACCGTGGCCGCAAGCTGAGCGAGGAGCAGCTCCGTACAGAGTCCGGCGCCAGCGTACCCCTGCTGCAGTCGCTCCTGAGCTTCGGCCTCATCAGCCACAGCAACGGCCAGTTCGACGAGCACGCCCTCCAGGTGGCCCGCGCCTGCGTCCAGCTGGAAAGCCACGGCCTGGAACCACGGCACCTGAGGCCCTTCCAGGCAGCAGCCGAACGGGAATTCGGCCTGGTGGAACGCGCTGTCGCGCCCCTTGCCTCACGCAAGGACTCGGCATCCCAGGCACGCGCGGCAGAGGCGGCCCGCGAGATCAGCGATCTTTGCCTCACCCTGCACCGGGCCCTGGTGCAGGACCACATCTCACGCATGGACATCTGATGATCGAAGTCGAGATTGTAGGCGTTCGCATCGAACTGCCTTCCAACCAGCCGCTGGTCCTGCTCAAAGAGATGCACGGCGAACGCCACGTTCCCATTTGGATTGGCACCCCGGAAGCCAGCGCCATCGCCCTGGCCCAGCAGGGCGTGGTCCCGCCCCGGCCCATGACCCACGATCTCCTGGTGGACGTGGTGGAGTCGCTGGGCCACTCCGTGGTCAGCGTCAACATCGTGGCCGTGGAGGACAACATCTTCTACGGGCAGCTGCAGTTCGAGAACGGCACCACTGTGAGCTCGCGCGCCTCGGACGCGCTGGCGGTTGCGCTGCGCGCCAAGTGCCGGATCTGGTGTGCCGATTCCGTAATGGACGAGGCAGGCGTCCGCATTACAGAGCACGACGAGGGGGAAGACGCCGAGCCGGGCCCCACCGTGGACGAGGAGCGCGAACTGCGGCGTTTCCGTGAATTCCTGGACGACGTGGAACCAGAGGACTTCGACGGCTAAGGTCACGTTAGGTTAAAGTTAAGGCTGAAAGTTTCGACACGCCTCTTCGAAGCCCCCGAGGTCTTTGACCTCGGGACCCGCCGGGCCTAACGTCGAAGTATCAAGTTCCCTTGCTTACGGCAGCCGCGCAAGTCACACTGGAAAGTGCGCCCCGCGGAGAAATTACACCCATGGTCTTCATGCCAAGGATGCTGTATCAGTTCCGGGGGAGCGTACGACAAGGAGGATCCAGGTGAGTCCCAAAGGCGAAGCAGGCGGGCTTAAACAGCCCACGGCTGGTGTTGCTGTGCCCGTGAGTGGTGCCCAAGGCCTCCTGTTCACCGAAGACCTGCCGGTACTGGATGAAGACGCCGGCTACCGTGGCCCCACTGCCTGCAAGGCCGCAGGCATCACCTACCGCCAGCTCGATTACTGGGCCCGCACCGGACTCGTCGAACCGGCCGTCCGCGGCGCCGCCGGCTCAGGCTCGCAGCGGCTCTACGGATTCCGCGACATCCTGGTCCTCAAAGTGGTCAAAAGGCTCCTGGACACCGGAGTTTCCCTCCAGCAGATCCGCACCGCCGTGGAACACCTGCGGGAGCGCGGCGTTGAGGACCTGGCACAGATTACGCTCATGAGCGACGGCGCCAGCGTCTACGAGTGCACCTCCGCCGATGAGGTCATTGACCTGGTGCAGGGCGGCCAGGGCGTGTTCGGCATCGCAGTGGGACGCGTATGGCGCGAGGTCGAGGGCAGCCTCGCATCGCTGCCCAGCGAGCACGCCGCCGAACAGTCCTTTCCGGACGACGAACTGAGCAAGCGCCGGGCAGCGCGGAAGATCAGCTGACCCACCCGCACCCATACGAATCAGGGGCCGCCCTCCAGCTGGAGGGCGGCCCCTTATCCGTTTAAGCGCTGTGGTTTCTGCGGCCTGCGGAACGTCCCGGTCAGCGGGCGCGGCTGCGGAGGCCGCTGCCGGCCGTCATCAGGTTGGACAGCAGGTCGTCAAACAAACCGGCCGCGGACTTTGCCGAATCACCCGGCCAATGGTGGACGGGGTGGGCTGCGCCCTGGATCTGCTGCCAGTTGGCCTGCTCAGGAATGCGCGGGCTCAGCAGGAGTTCGCCGAACATGGACTCCATCTCCGCAAGCCGGTAGGTGTGCTCGGAGGAACCGCTCCGGACCCGGTTGGCAACGATCCCTGCCGGCGAAAGATTGGGCGCAAACTCCTGCTTGAACAGCTGGATGGCCCGCATGGTGCGTTCGGTACCGGCAACAGAGAACAGGCCCGGCTCGGCCACCAGGGCCACTTTGTCACTGGCCGCCCAGGCCATGCGCGTCAGGCCATTGAGCGAGGGCGGGCAGTCGACCAGGACCAGCTGGTAGTCCGCGGCGCCGGCGAGCACGGCGGAAAGCCGCCGGAGATCGCGGCGGCCAAGGTCCGGCCGGTCGTAGATACCGGTGTAGGCGGAGCCGACGGCGACATCCAGGACGGCGGGCCTGGAACCGTTGGAGGGGGCGCGGTCGGCCCAGCTGCTCCGCACCACGTTCTCAGCCAGCTTCGCCCGGCGCGGGCTCTTCAGCATCCTGCCGATATCCAGCTGGTCACCCGGCTGCACGCCTAGGGCGGTGGTGGCGTCGGCGTGCGGATCCAGGTCCACCACCAGCGTGCGTACTCCTGCGGCCAGCGCCGCAGACGCCAATCCTGTGGTGACGGAAGTCTTGCCGACTCCACCCTTGAGGCTGCTGATGCTGACTACTTGCACTTGAGAGACCAAAACCTAACGCCGGATGCCGTGTTGGGGGTAATGTTTGCCTCGGCAGAGCCGAAGCCGGACGGTCCTGCCGCCCTACTCATCATATGTTGATGCGTCGGCGAATCCTGCTTTATCGGGCGTCGGCATGGCACCGACTGTGCTGCCGGGGCGGTTTCCGCCAGTCAGGCTGAAAGCGTTCGGGACATGACGGGAAAATCTGTGACCGTGGCCACAAAGATTTGTGTTTGTCCTTGCAGGTCCTAGACACTGTGACCACTCATCGATCCACCCGCAATGATGCAGGAGAAGTATGTTTTCCAAAGTTCTGGTGGCCAACCGCGGCGAAATCGCGATCAGGGCCTTCCGCGCCGGCTACGAGCTGGGCGCTAAGACCGTTGCCGTTTTTCCCCAAGAGGACCGTAACTCGATCCACCGCCAGAAAGCGGACGAGGCCTACCTGATTGGCGAGGAAGGACATCCCGTCCGGGCATACCTGGACGTGGCGGAGGTGGTGCGCGTCGCGAAGGAGTCCGGCGCAGACGCCATCTACCCGGGCTACGGTTTCCTCTCCGAGAACCCGGAACTGGCACGTGCGGCAAAGGAAGCCGGCATCACTTTCGTGGGTCCGCCCGCCGAGGTGCTTGAGCTCGCCGGCAACAAGGTGGCGGCCCTGAAGGCGGCCCGGGAGGCCGGGGTGCCGGTCCTGAAGTCCAGCGAGCCGTCCAAGGACCTGGATGAGCTCCTGGCCGCCGCCGATGAGATCGGATTCCCCATTTTCGCCAAGGCCGTGGCCGGCGGCGGCGGCCGCGGCATGCGGCGGGTGGACACCCGCGAGGCACTGCCGGAAGCCCTGAAGTCGGCCATGCGCGAAGCCGATGCTGCGTTCGGTGATCCCACCATGTTCCTGGAGCAGGCGGTCCTTCGCCCGCGGCACATCGAAGTGCAGATCCTCGCGGACGCCGAGGGCAACGTTATGCACCTCTTCGAGCGTGACTGCTCCATCCAGCGGAGGCACCAGAAGGTCATCGAGATCGCTCCTGCCCCGAACCTGGACGACAGCATCCGCCAGGCCCTGTACCGGGATGCCGTGAAGTTCGCGCAGGCACTGAAGTACGTCAACGCCGGTACTGTCGAGTTCCTGGTGGACACCGAGGGCGAGCGGGCGGGCCAGCACGTCTTCATCGAAATGAACCCGCGCATCCAGGTGGAGCACACGGTCACCGAGGAAGTCACGGACGTGGACCTGGTCCAGGCTCAGATGCGGATTGCCTCCGGTGAGACGCTGGCCGATCTTGGCCTCTCCCAGGACACGGTCAGGCTTCGCGGCGCCGCCTTGCAGAGCCGCATCACCACCGAGGACCCCGCAAATGGTTTCCGCCCGGACGTCGGAAAGATCACCGGATACCGTTCGGCAGGCGGTGCCGGTGTCCGCCTGGACGGCGGCACGGTCTACTCCGGTGCCGAGATCAGCCCCCACTTCGACTCAATGCTGGTCAAGCTCACCTGCCGCGGCAGGGATTACCCCGCCGCGGTTGCCCGCGCCCGCCGGGCACTTGCGGAGTTCCGCATCCGCGGCGTCTCCACGAACATCCCCTTCCTCCAGGCTGTGCTGGATGACCCGGACTTCATCGCCGGGGATGTGGCCACGAACTTCATCGACCAGCGCCCGGAACTGCTCAAGGCCCGCGTCTCGGCCGACCGCGGCACCAAGCTCTTGACCTGGCTGGCCGACGTCACCGTCAACAAGCCCAACGGCGACCTGGCCGTGCATTCTGACCCGGCCCACAAGCTGCCCGACGTCAAGGACATGCAGGCAGGGCCCGGTTCACGCCAGAAGCTTCTTGAGCTGGGCCCGGAGGGCTTCGCGAAGGCACTGCGTGAGCAGAATGCCGTTGCCGTCACCGACACCACCTTCCGTGACGCGCACCAGTCCCTGCTGGCCACGCGTGTCCGCACCCGCGACCTCGTCGCCGCCGGCCCCGCCGTTACGGCCCTCATGCCGCAGTTGCTGTCCGTCGAGGCCTGGGGCGGCGCCACCTATGACGTGGCACTGCGCTTCCTGGGCGAGGACCCCTGGGACCGGCTCGCCGCACTGCGCAAGGCCATGCCCAACGTCTGCATCCAGATGCTGCTGCGCGGCCGCAACACCGTGGGCTACACCCCTTACCCCGAAGAAGTGACCGAAGCTTTCGTCAACGAGGCTGCCGCCACGGGCATTGACATCTTCCGCATCTTCGACGCCCTGAACGACGTCAACCAGATGGCTCCTGCCATCCGCGCGGTCCGGGCCACCGGAACCGCCGTCGCAGAGGTGGCGCTTTGCTACACCGGCGACATGCTGGATCCGGAAGAGAAGCTCTACACCCTGGACTACTACCTGGGGCTGGCACAGAAGATTGTCGACGCCGGCGCCCACATCCTGGCCATCAAGGACATGGCCGGGCTGCTTCGGCCCGCTGCCGCCGCCAAGCTCGTCGCGGCGCTGCGTGAACGCTTCGACCTGCCCGTCCACCTGCACACCCACGACACCGCAGGCGGCCAGCTGGCTACGCTCCTGGCGGCTGTCGACGCCGGTGTGGATGCCGTGGACGTGGCTTCCGCATCCCTGGCCGGCACCACCAGCCAGGTGTCGGCGTCGGCCCTTGTTGCTGCGCTGGCCCACACGCCCCGGGACACCGGCCTCAGCCTGGACGCCGTCAGCTCGCTCGAGCCGTACTGGGAGGCCGTCCGCCGCGTCTACGCGCCGTTCGAGTCCGGCCTGCCCGGCCCCACCGGCCGCGTGTACAAGCACGAGATCCCCGGCGGGCAGCTCTCCAACCTGCGCCAGCAGGCCATGGCCCTGGGCCTGGGGGAGCGGTTCGAAGCGATCGAGGACATGTACACGGCAGCGGACCGGATCCTTGGCCACCTGGTCAAGGTGACGCCGTCCTCCAAAGTGGTGGGCGACCTCGCCCTGCACCTCGTGGGACTCAACGCGGACCCCGCCGACTTCGAGGCCAACCCGCAGAACTACGACATCCCCGATTCCGTCATCGGTTTCCTGTCCGGCGAGCTCGGCGATCCTCCCGGAGGCTGGCCGGAACCCTTCCGCACGAAGGCCCTGCAGGGCAGGAGCGTCAAGGTCCGCGACGTCGAGCTCAGCGCCGAGGACAGCGCAGCGCTCAAGTCCGACTCCAAGACCCGGCAGTACACACTGAACCGGCTGCTTTTCGACGGGCCCACCAAGGACTACCTGAAGAGCGTGGAGACGTACGGCAACATCTCGGTGCTGGATACCCGTGATTACCTTTACGGCCTCCAGCGCGGAACCGAGCACGAAATCCAGCTGGAACGCGGCGTACGGTTGATCGCCTCCCTGGAGGCCGTGTCGGAGCCGGACGAGAAGGGCATGCGCACCGTCATGTGCACCCTGAACGGCCAGTCCCGTCCCGTGGTGGTGCGCGACCGTTCCGTGGTGAGCAACGTCAAGGCCGCTGAGAAGGCCGATCCCGCGCAGCCCGGCCAGGTGGCCGCCCCCTTCGCCGGTGCCGTCACCGTCACCGTCAAGCCGGGGGAGACGGTCAAGGCCGGAGACACCGTGGCCACCATCGAGGCAATGAAGATGGAAGCGTCCATTACGACGCCGGTAGCCGGCAAGGTGTCCCGCCTCGCCATCTCCGCCGTGGAACAGGTCCAGGGCGGAGACCTGCTGCTGGTCATCGACCAGTAGGCTTCACCGGAGACGGCGAAAGGGTCCTCCCTTTCGTGAACTGCTCCCCGGAAGTTGGACTGATGAATTCAGTTCCGGCCTTCGGGGAGCAGTTTTTTGCGTGGAGACGGGAAGTCCGCCATGCCGGGAACAGTGGGAAGCCGCAGTGGTCCGGTCAGGCCAGCCAGCGCCACCAGCGTGGCTGCTCCGGTTCCGGCGCCGGTTCAGGCTCCGGCTCCTCGCCGAGGGCCAGCGCGGCCTGGACGATGTCGTCCGCGGTGAGGGTCATGACGGCTTCACGATCGAGGGCGTCGAGGCTTTGTTCCTCGTCCAGCGAGAGCCGCAGCGCCTGGCGGTTGAGTGCCTGCTCGAACAGTGTGCGGGCGAACCGCGCGTTGCCGGAGTCCTCGCCCGCATGGAGCCCGGTGAAGATGCGGCGCAGCATCTGGTCCGCACCCGGCTCCAGCATGTACTCGTGCTGGGCCAGCATCTGGTGGAAGATCGTCTGGAGCGCGTCCACCGAGTAATCGGGGAAGGTGATCTCACGGGCGAACCGGGAGCGCAGCCCGGGGTTCGAGAGCAGGAAGGACTCCATCAGCGCCGGATACCCTGCCACAATCACCACCAGGCGGTGGCGGTGGTCCTCCATCCGCTTGAGCAGGACCTCGATCGCCTCCGGGCCGAAGTCCATCCGGCCGTCCTCAGGGGCCAGCGCGTAGGCCTCATCGATGAACAGGACACCGTCCAGCGCGCGCCGGATCACCCGGTCCGTCTTGATGGCGGTCTGGCCGACGTACTGCCCCACCAGGCCCGAACGGTCCACCTCCACCAGGTGGCCTTTCTGCAGCAGGCCGACCGCGCGGTACATCTCGGCCAGGAGCCGGGCCACGGTGGTTTTGCCCGTGCCCGGGTTTCCCAGGAACACCAGGTGCTGTGATGTGGCAACCTCCGGCAGGCCGTGCGCCTTACGGCGTGCCTGGACCTGGAGCAGTGCGACGAGGGCCCGCACCTGTTCCTTCACGGTTTCCAGTCCGACCAGCGCGTCGAGTTCGGCCTGCACTTCGGACAGCGGCCGGGCCGGCCCGGGCCTGGCCCCCATGAGATCGCCCACGAGGTCGTCCACGCGCTCCGAACCGCCGGGCAGCTTGAGCTGATCGGCGAGGTGTCCGATGGTTTCGCGCAGGTCATCGAGCGGTTTGCGGCTGGCAGCCATGCAACCACTGTAGTACCCGATGCCGAACCAGGGGTGGTCCGTGGAACAGGAAAGGGTCCTCCCGCCATGGGAGGACCCTTTCGTGTTACCGGCCTCAGGAGCGCGGGGCGGAGTACATTTCCTCGATTACGCTTTCGAAGTCCTTCATGACCTGTGACCTTTTGACCTTCATTGACGGCGTGAGGTGCCCGGAGGCTTCGGTGAAGTCGGCCGGGACGATGCGGAAGGACTTGATGGCTTCGGCCTGGGAGACCGACGAATTTGCCGCGGTAATGAGGTCCTGCACTGCTGCCTTAACCACTGGATTGGCCGCTGCCTGCTCCAGGGTGGTGTCCGCCGGAAGGCCGTGGCGCTGGAGCCAGCCCGGCAGGGCTTCCTGGTCCAGGGTTACCAGGGCCCCGATGAAGGGCCTGTTGTCGCCCACCACGAGAACCTGCGATACCAGGGCGTCGGCACGGATCTGGTCCTCCAGCAGGGCCGGGATGACGTTCTTGCCGCCGGCGGTAACGATGATTTCCTTTTTGCGGCCGGTGATCCAGACGAAACCGTCGTCATCCAGCTTGCCGATGTCCCCGGTATGGAACCAGCCATCCGTGAACGCCTCCGCGGTGAGGTCGTCCCGCCCGTAGTAGCCGCGCATGACGCAGACTCCCTTAGCCAGGATCTCGCCGTCGTCGGCAATCTTGACGGAGTTGCCCGGGAGGGGCTTGCCCACGGAACCGATCTTGATCCGGGACGGGGTGTTCACCGTGATGGGCGCGGTGGTTTCGGTGAGCCCGTATCCCTCCAGCACCTGCAGGCCGATGCCCTGGAAGAAGTGGCCCAGCCGCTCGCCCAGGGGGCCGCCACCGGACACGGCATGGGCAACATGTCCACCCATGGCAGCCCGCAGCTTGCCGTAGACCAGCTTGTCGAACAACGCGTGCCGCAGCTTCAGGCCCAGCCCCACCCGTCCGTCCTGCCGCGCCTTCGAGAAGGCGATGGCAGTCTCGGCGGCCCGGTGGAAGATGGCGCCCTTGCCGCCGTCCTCGGCCTTGGTCAGCGCGGAGTTGTAGACCTTCTCGAAGACCCTGGGCACCGCGAGGATGAACGTCGGTTCGTAACTTTGCAGGTCCGCCAGGAGGTTCTTGATGTCCGGGGTGTGGGCCACCGTGGTTCCGGCTGCCATCGCCAGTACCGAGATGTACCGGGCAAACACGTGGGCCAGCGGCAGGAACATGATGGTCTTGGCATGCTCGTGGACAATTTCGCCGATGATGCCCAGGGCATTGTCCGAGAGTTCCACGAAGTTGCCGTGCGTCAGCTCACAGCCCTTGGGGCGTCCCGTGGTTCCGGAGGTGTAGATGATGGTGGCGACGTCCCGCAGTCCCGCAGCTTTGCGGCGGGACTCGAGGTCCTCGTCGCTGACGCCGCGGCCTGCTTCCCGGAGGCTGTCCAGGCCCTGGCCCTCAAGCTGCCACACGTGCTGCACGTCCGTCAGGCCTTCGGCGGTGACGGCCTGGCGGATAACGTTCTCGTGCTGGGCGGACTCGCCGAACGCGGCCACCGCGCCGGAGTCGCCCAGGTTCCAGGCCACCTGGGAAGGGGAGGAGGTTTCATAGATGGGGACCGAGACCGCTCCTGCGAACCAGATGGAAAAGTCCACGAGAGACCACTCGTAGCGGGTACGGGAC
This sequence comes from Pseudarthrobacter sp. 902506025, assembly GCF_040702325.1. Taxonomy (NCBI): domain Bacteria; kingdom Bacillati; phylum Actinomycetota; class Actinomycetes; order Micrococcales; family Micrococcaceae; genus Pseudarthrobacter; species Pseudarthrobacter sp. 902506025. The sequence goes on along the minus strand of NZ_JBFBKW010000015.1, from coordinate 55,475 downwards.
ATGATGCCCACACGGTCACCGGCGCCGACTCCACTGGCCATCAGCCCCTTGGCCAACGCCTTGACGTCGGCCAGGAATTCGGTGGCCGACACGTTGCGCCACGCACCCGAGGCGTCCAGGCGGGAAAACAGTGCCGGGTTGCTGGGCTTGGCCGCCTGCCGCAGCACCAGGTCAGTGATGTTGGTTTCGGGCGGGACAACAACCAGGGGCGGAACACTGAATTCGCGCACTATAGCTCCTTTGATATCTGAAGTCCCGCGCAGGGGGTTTGCCTAAAGACTAGTACCCCGGGCGGAACAGTGCAGTACACAAACCTACTGGCGAGTAACTTAGCCGTCAATGGGCGCTGTGAAGGGCTGTATGTCAAGACAATGTTTCCGCCCGCCTAGAATGGTGGACTATGTACGGACCGTTGCCCGGCGATCAGGCCGGCCCCCTGAAAAGACCAACTCCGTGGCGCCGCCGTCCCGCCACCCACCGTGCCGGACAGCTCCATGGCGGCGCCGGCGGGCACCTCCGCCTGGGCCGCAAGGGACTGGCCATCGGAATCGACATCGGGGGAACCAAGGTCGCTGCCGGCGTGGTGGACGCCGAAGGACGGATCCTCAGCGAGGCCCGCCGCTCCACCCCCGGAACGGACCCGCGGGCAGTGGAGCAGGTCATTGTCGAACTGGTGGAGGAACTCGGCCGGGGGCACCGCATCTGGTCAGTGGGCATCGGCGCAGCCGGCTGGATGGACCTTGCCGGGGGAACCGTCCTTTTCAGCCCGCACCTGGCCTGGCGCAATGAGCCGCTGCGTGACAACCTCCAGCGGCTCCTCCGCCGGCCGGTGCTCCTGACCAACGACGCCGATGCCGCAGCATGGGCGGAGTGGCGCTTCGGCGCCGGGCATGGGGAGGACCGGCTGGTCTGCATCACGCTGGGTACCGGCATCGGCGGCGCCATGGTGATGGACGGCAGGGTGGAACGCGGCCGCTTTGGCGTGGCAGGCGAGTTTGGCCACCAGATCATCATGCCGGGCGGCCACCGCTGCGAATGCGGCAACCGAGGCTGCTGGGAACAGTACGCTTCGGGCAACGCCCTGGGACGGGAAGCCCGGCTCCTGGCACGGTCCAACTCACCGATGGCCCAGGACCTGCTGGCGGCCGTGGGGGGACATCCGGAAGCGATCACCGGAGCCATCGTGACCGAACTGGCGCTCGCCGGCGACCCCGCTTCGCGGGAGCTGATCGAGGAGGTCGGCGAATGGCTGGGCCTCGGGCTGGCCAACCTGGCAGCGGCCCTGGACCCGGGGCTGTTCGTTATCGGCGGCGGCCTGTGCTCAGCGGGCGACCTGCTGGTGGAACCGGCCCGCAAGGCCTTCGCACGGAACCTGACGGGGCGCGGATTCCGCCCGGCTGCAGGGATCGAGCTGGCGGCCCTGGGCCCCAACGCGGGGCTCATCGGAGCTGCCGACCTTTCCCGCGTCAGCAGCCGCGTCCGCAGCTGAGGACGACGGCGGTGCGGCCGCCGGGGAGCTAGACCCTGGCGCCGTCGTCGTCGCCGTTCTTTTCCTGGGGCAGCTTCATGATCAGGTACACCGTGGCCAGCACGAACACCGCAACGATGCCAACGATGGCCAGCAGGGGTGCTGACCGCCAGAACATGGCTGAGAGCAGCAGTGCGACGGGTCCGCCGACGGCCCCGAGCCAGGCGAGCATGGTCAGGGGGTCGGTGCCGGCCAGGCTGGGCGGTTCCTCCGGCACGAACTCTTCGCCGTCGTCGTCCACGTCATAGTCCCTGGGACCCTCGCCGGGCCCGTCCGCGCCATTCCCGGGCCGCGCCTGACGTTCGGCCGCGGACATTTCGGCGGGAGGAGTTCCCGCCAGTCCCAGGGGATCGAAGTCGCGGAACGTTGGTTGCGCGGGGGGTTCCGGCGCAGCAGCCACCGGACCCGTGGGCAAATGTTCCCCGGGGGCGGGGGCGGCGGAATCGGGGCGGATCGCCACGGTGTCCGATTCCAGCCTTGCCACCAGGTCCAGCCAGACGGAGTCGTCCTGGTTGGCGCCCTGGTCCGGCTGGTCGGAGTCAGGCCTGTTCACTGCGGACCTCCTGTCCGGGCCGCGCAGGGCCGGCCGGCGCATCCTGCAGGACGCGCCGGATGAACTCAACAGACCCCTCAAAGATGCGGTCGGCGTCGTTGTCCAGGGTCGCGACGTGGTAGCTGTTCTCCAGCCGCACCACTTCCAGCGGAGCGTGCGTCAGTCCGCGCCGGAGGGCGTCCATGCTGGCATCCGACACCACGTGGTCCACGGCGGAGCGGTAGACCTGCACGGGTGCGGTGACCCGTGGCAGGAGCCGGACGGTGTCCCTGAACATCTTGTTCAGTTCGTGCGCAGCGGCCACGGGTGTGCGCGCATAAGCACCCTCATCCATCCCTGCCTTGAGGATGTCATTGCCGATGGACGGGGTGCTCTTGAGCACCAGCTTCAGGATCCCTGCCAAGGGCGCGCGGGGATCGTCAATCACCAGGCCGGGGTTCACCAGGATCACCCCCGCGACGGGCCGGGTGGCGGCAATGCGCAGGGCCAGCGCCCCGCCCATGCTCAGGCCGGCTGCGAAGACCTGGTCGCACTCGGCGTCCAGCTCCAGGAAGGCGTCATCCAGGGCGCCGTGCCACTGCTGCCAGCGGGTGCGGGCCAGGTCCTGCCACGTGGTCCCATGGCCGGGCAGCAGCGGCATGCGGACGGCGAAACCGGCTGCGGCGAACGCCGTGGCCCAGGCGCGCAGGCCATGGGGGCTTCCCGTGAAGCCGTGGGACAGGACCACCCCCGTGCGGGATCCTTCGCCGCTGAAGGGGCTGGTGAACGGGCTGTGGTCCGGACCGGAGGTCATGGCGTCTCCAAGGGACTGGTACGGCGGGCGTGGGCGGCGACGAATTCTCCGGACCTGGCGAAGATCGCGGGCGCGTCAACGTCCAGAGTAGCCACATGGCCGCTGCTGGCAAGGTCCACCACGTCGGTGAGGTTCGCGCCCAACCCCTTCCGCAGCAGGGCCAGCGATGTGGGCGGGACCACGGCGTCGGTACGCGACTTGAAGACCTGGACCGGGGCGTCGACACCGGGCAGCGCCCGCACGGTTGCACCGAACAGTTTCTTGAGCTCATGCACTGCCGCGAGCGGCGTCAGGGAGTAATCGCCATCGTTCGTCGCCGGCGCCCCGGTCTGCTCCTCCTGGATGGGGACCGTGGTCCGCTGGAAGTATTTGAGGAGGCCGATGATCCGTACCCGGCGGTCATAGAAGCTCAGGCCCGGGTTAACCACGCTGACGCCTGCCACCTGGTGGCGGGATGCTGCGAGGAGGGCAATCGCACCGCCCATCGACAGGCCCGCCGTAAAACAGGAATCCGTCCGGGCCGCCAGCTCGAGGAGGGCCTTTTCATAGCTGCGGTACCAGTCCTGCCAGCCGGTCAGCGCGAGCTGGCGCCAGTCTGTTCCGTGCCCCGGCAGAAGCGGGACGGATACGGCGTATCCGAGGTCCGCGAGGTGCTGTGCCCACGGCATGACACTCAGGGGACTGCCCGTGAAACCGTGGCAAATGGCCACCCCGGTGCGGGCGTTGGCGCCGTGGCCCGGATAACTGAAAGCGGCCGGACGGGACGGGGGGCTGCTTTCAGTCATGACTCCATCGTGTCACTGTTCCAGCCAAATCTCACTAGAGTAGGGTTGCATTGAATCGCTGGCCAGGCCCGACGCAGGGCCTGGGGCTGCCTTCCGGAGAGGTTCACCACGTGTTCTATTGGGTCATGAAAAGGATCTTCCTCGGTCCGGTGATCAAGCTGCTCTTCAGGCCCTGGGTCAAGGGCCTGGACAACATTCCGGCGCAGGGGGCCGCCATCATCGCCTCCAACCACCTGTCGTTCTCCGACTCCATCTTCATGCCGCTCATGGTGCGGCGCCCTGTGGTCTTCCTCGCCAAGTCGGAGTACTTCACGGGAACCGGCATCAAGGGCAGGCTCACGGCCGCGTTCTTCCGCCTCACCAACCAATTGCCCATGGACCGCTCCGGGGGCGCTGCCTCCGCCGCGTCCCTGAACGCAGGGATGGAAGTACTCAGCGCCGGCGGCCTGCTGGGCATCTACCCGGAGGGCACGCGAAGCCCCGACGGACGGTTGTACCGCGGCAAGGTAGGCGTGGCACGGCTGGCGCTCCAGGCCGGGGTCCCCGTGATCCCCGTCGCCATGATCGGCACTGACAAGGTCCAGCCCATCGGCAAGCGCCTGCCCAACATCCGCAGGATCGGCATGATCTTCGGCGAACCGCTGGATTTCAGCCAGTACCGGGAGCAGGCCGAGGACCGCACGGTCCAGCGCCAGGTCACGGACGAGATCATGTCCCGGCTGATGCGGCTCTCCGGCCAGGAATACGTGGATGAATATGCGGCCGTGGTGAAGCTGCGGCTCGCCGGGAAGCCGGAGGAACCGCGGGCTGCCGCCGAGCCCCTCGCGGCCCCGGCAGCCTCCGGAGACGGATTCATCCAGGACTCCGGGTCAGGCCCGGCGCCGGGCAGCCCCGGTGTGGAGGACGACGCCCGCACAGAGGCCGCGGGATAGCGGAACCTTCCGGCCGCCCCGCGGCAGTTGTGACGGGGACAGCGGGCAGCGTGACGGTCCGGTGCCCGGCGCTGCCGCCCTGCCGCTAGTCTTAGAGGGTGACTGAGCTATCTGCAAAACCAGCCTTTTCTCTGTCCAGCACCGCCCAGAGCGGAGCGGCCAACTATCCCGGACTGGACCATTGGCGGGACCTTCCCATCTCCCAGCAGCCCAGCTGGCAGGACCGGGATGTCTTTGAGGCCTCAGTGAAGGAACTGTCGGTCCTGCCGCCGCTGGTGTTTGCAGGCGAAGTGGACGTGCTTCGCGAGCGGCTGGCTGCCGCTGCCCAGGGCAAGGCGTTCCTGCTGCAGGGCGGCGACTGCGCCGAGACCTTCGAGGCTGCCACGGCGGACAAGATCAGCGCCCGTGTGAAAACCATCCTCCAGATGGCGGTGGTGCTCACCTACGGTGCCGCGATGCCGGTCATCAAGATGGGCCGCATGGCGGGCCAGTTCGCCAAGCCGCGCTCCTCCAATGACGAAACACGTGACGGCGTGACCCTGCCTGCCTACCGCGGCGACATCGTCAACGGGTACGACTTCACCCCCGAGTCGCGCGGCCACGACGCCGCGCGCATGCTGCGGGCGTACCACACGTCGGCCTCCACCCTGAACCTCATCCGCGCCTTCACGCAGGGCGGTTTCGCGGACCTGCGCTCCGTGCACCAGTGGAACAAGGGGTTTACCGAAAACCCGGCCCACGCCCGTTACGAATCACTGGCCCGCGATATTGACCGTGCCATCAAGTTCATGGACTCCTGCGGCGCCGACTTCGAAGCCCTCAAGCGGGTGGAGTTCTTCGCAAGCCATGAGGCACTGCTCTTGGATTACGAACGCGCGCTGACCCGTATCGACTCCCGCACCGGCTTCCCGTACGACACCTCAGCCCATTTCCTCTGGATCGGCGAGCGTACCCGGGAACTGGACCACGCCCATGTCGACTTCCTCTCGCGGGTACGCAACCCCATCGGCGTGAAGCTGGGCCCGTCCACCACCGGTGACGACGCCCTGCGCCTGATCGACAAGCTCGACCCGGACCGCGAGCCCGGCCGCCTCACCTTCATCACCCGCATGGGTGCCGGCAACATCCGCGAAAAGCTGCCGGCCGTCGTCGAGAAGGTCACCGCCTCCGGGGCGCAGGTCCTGTGGGTCACCGACCCGATGCACGGCAACACCGTCACCTCGCCCAACGGGTACAAGACGCGGAACTTCGACGACGTCATCGACGAAGTGCGCGGGTTCTTCGAGGTGCACCACGGACTGGGGACGGTACCGGGCGGCCTGCACGTGGAGATGACAGGCGACGACGTCGCCGAGTGCCTGGGCGGCGCCGACCCGATCGACGAGGATGCGTTCCTGGACCGCTACGAGTCTGTCTGCGATCCCCGCCTGAACCACATGCAGTCACTCGAAATGGCCTTCCTGGTGGCCGGCGCGCTCGCCAAGCACTAGGAACCAAGCCAAACGGTTCCAGGTGGGCAGGCTGATGCCTGCCCACCTGGACTACACCACCGTGATGGTGACGACGGAGCCTTCCGGGACCTCCCGGTCCACCGGCGACTGGTCCCGCACGGTGCCGAAGAAGCCACCCAGGATGTTGTTCACCCGGACCTGGAAGCCCAGTGCTTCGAGCGCCTTGCGTGCCTCCGAGGCCTGCTTGCCGATGAAGCTGGGGACAGCCACCATCTTCGGGCCCTTGGAAATGGTCACGGTCACCGTGCCGCCCCTGGTCAGCGTCCCGTTGGCCGGGGACTGGCTGACCACGGCGCCCTCCGGAACGTTCCGGTCGAACACCTGGTCGGGGGCTACCTCGGCAGTAAGGCCTGCTGCCTCAATCGCGGCGACGGCGTCGTCCTCGGCCTTACCGACGACCGACGGAACGGCAATAGGCTGCGGTCCCTTGGAAACCGTAAGTCCCACGGGAGTACCGTGCCGGGCAGGGGTGCCGGCAGCGGGATCCTGGGACAGGACGGTACCGGCGGCTGCTTCCTCATCAAATTTTTCGGTGACCGTCCCCAGCGCCATCTCCGCCGCGTTCAGGGCGCTCTTCGCCGCGTCCAGAGTCCCGCCGGTGAGTGGTGGCAACGGGAAAAGCTGCGGCCCCTTGGACACCAGCAATGAGACGGGCTGGAACTTCCGGATTTCCGTCCCAGCGGCAGGCTCACTGCCCACCACGAGTCCGGTGGGCACGTCGTCGTCGAAGACGTCGCTCGTGGTGGAGCGGAAGCCCACCCCGTTGAGCAGTTGCTGGGCCTGTGCCACTGTCTTGTTGGCTACTGCAGGCACGGCAGCGGCGGCACCGGGGCCCATGCCGAAGAACCAGCCCGCGCCCGTCGCCAGCAGGGCCGCGAGGATGAGGACCACCACCCAGATGAAGCCCCGCCGGCGCGGATTTCCCTCCCGCAGGGTACGAACCGGTGTGGCGGCGGCCAGCGCGCGGAGCTTCTCGCTATCCCGGTCCGCTTTCCGCTGCGCCCGCTTGCCCAGCCGCGGCGGCGGGGGAGACCAGCCGCTGTCGGCATCGTCGTCGTCGGGCAGCGTAAGCCCGGGCGGGTAAGCTGGCGCTGCCGGCCGGGAGGGAGGAAGCAGCGTTGTCGGATTGCTGGTGCGGCCCAGAATTTCCGTCGCGTGCTGCAACGCAGCGGCGGCCGCTGCCGGCGGCTGCAGGTCCAGCTCCGCATCGGTGAGGTTGGTCCGGATGTGGCGCAGCTCCTGGAGCAGCGCGTTGCCGTCCACGGGCCGGTTCTCGGGATCGTTGGCGGTACACCACTGCACCAGTTCATCCACTTCGCCGGCCAGCCGGGGGACCAGGTCCGACGGCGGCCCGACCATCCCGTTGACGTGCTGGTAGGCCACCTGGATGGGTACTTCGCCCTCGAACGGCTGCCGCCCGGTCAGCATTTCGTACAGCATGATGCCCACCGAGTAGACGTCGCTGCGCGCATCCGCCGGCTTGCCGAGGACCAGCTCCGGCGAGATGTAGGCCACCGTCCCGATCAGGGCTCCGGTGCTGGTTGAGCTGGTCACGGCACGGGCGAGGCCGAAGTCGCCGATCTTGATCCGGCCGTCGTCGGCGATCAGGACGTTTTCCGGCTTCACGTCGCGGTGGATGAAACCGGCTGCGTGTGCCGCCCCCAGCCCCTCCACCACCGGATCTATCAGTGCCAGCGCCAGCCGGGGTGGCAGGGCGCCCCGGTCGCGGAGGACGTCCCTGAGCGTGTGGCCTTTGATGTATTCCATGACGAGGTAGGCAGTTACGCCGTCGTTTCCCTGGTCCAAAACACCCACCACATGCGGATGGGACAGGCGGGCGGCGGCCTTGGCCTCGCGGCCCAGCCTGCCCAGGAAGTTTTCATCTGCTGCGAGGTGGGGATGCAGCACCTTGAGGGCCACCTCACGGTCCAGCCTTTGGTCCACGGCCAGGTAGACGGTGGACATCCCGCCACGGGCGATCCTGGAAGTGACGGCATAGCGGTTGTCCACCAGCGTCCCTACAACTGGGTCTGACACGTGTTCCTGCACCTTACGATCCTAATCCCGCAGCAAAACGCGTCTGAAATGAAAACGGGTCCGAACCGGTAACGGTTCGGACCCGCAATCATGAAATTGGTCAGCGGCCGGAGCTCAGCTGAAGTTCTTCTGGTGCGCCTTGATGGCCGCCAGGTAGGCCTTGGTGTCGTCGTACATACCGTTCTTGCTCACCGAGTACTGGCCCTGGTAGTAACCGGCGATGGCGGTGTCCTGGTCCTTGCTGGTGGCCAGGAGCTGCCGGATGATGGCTACCCCGGCCGTGGCGTTGTCGTACGGATCCAGCAGGTTCAGCTTCCGTCCAACCAGGTCCGATGCCCACTGCCCGGAGCTCGGAATGACCTGCATGGTGCCGATCGCGTTGGCGGGCGACACGGCGCGCTGGTTGAAGCCGGATTCCTGGAAGGCGAAAGCCAAAGCCAGGGAGGGGTCCACGCCCATGCGGCGTGCCGTATCCGCAACGATGTTCTTCATTTCGTCCCGCGAGGGAACGGGCGAGGCGTTCAGCAGGGCCTTGTTTTCATTGGCGGAGCTGACGACAGCGGCCGGGTAGCTGAACCCCAGGAAAGAACTGGGCACCAGGGGAGCGGCTGCGGGCTGGGGTGCTGCTGCGGGCTGTGCTGCCTGGCCGGAGCCCCCGGGAATCACCAGCTTGCTGCCCGGGTAGATAACCGTGGTCATGCCCAGCTTGTTCGCGGCGAGCAGGTCCGACAGCTTGACGCCGTGGCGCGACGCGATAGCGGAGAGCGTGTCGCCGGCCTTAATGGTGTACGAGCCCGTTGCCGGTGCCGCGGTATTTGCCAGCGGTGCAGGTGCGGGTGCAGGTGCGGCGGGAGCCGGGGCTGCGGGGGCGGGTGCGGAATCGCCGCCGCCCACCTTGACCTTCTGTCCCGGGTAGATGATGGAGCGCATGGAGAGGTTGTTCCAGGCGAAGACGTCCGAGAGGGAGACGTTGTGCCTGGCCGCGATGGCACCAAGGGTGTCGCCGGGCTTTACCGTGTAGGTCGCGCCGCCCGCGGGGGCCGGCGCTGCGGGAGCCGGAGCTGCGGGTGCAGCGGCGGGTGCAGGAGCCGCAGGCTCCGCGGAGCCGGACAGCTTGAGCTTCTGGCCCGGGTAAATGATCGTGTTGGCCTGCAGGTTGTTCAGCTTCAGGATGTCCCCGGTGTTCAGGCCGAACCGGCCGGCGATCCCGCTGACGGTATCCCCACGGACGATCGTGTACTCGGCGGGTGCCGCCGGCTGCGCGGGCTGGAACGCTGCGGGAATGGTGGTGGAGACAACTGCGGCGGGGATTACGGTGCCGGCCGCTTTCGCTGCAGCCTGTGCCTTCATTGCTGCTGCAAGGCTGCTGGGAATGTTCCGTACGGGCTGCTGGGCGGTCGCCGGCTGGGCGAGGGCCAAAGATGACAATACGACCGCTGGCAGCGCCGCAGTGGTGGCGGCAATCATCGGCAGACTCGGCTTGGGGGGCTGCTTGGGCGAGCGGGACATCGTCATCGGAAAGAATCCTCTTCTCAACTGCGGGTGCGGACGCGGACGGGGATGCCGCTGTCAATCTTGATACTACTGTGACTCAAGTTATTAGTGTTACAACTGTGATGTGTGTGAATCTCTCATGAATTTGCGGATAGCACAAGAATTTTGGAAATTCGGGTAATAGCTTCTTTTTGGGAGTGTCCCCAGGCCAGGGGCGGAATGAAATGCGCCGACTAGGCGCCGGGGTGGGCGGCGTGGCAACCTTGATCCGTGAGTAATGTAGAAAACCTGGTGGGCGAGTGGTTGCCGCTGCCCGACGTCGCCCGTTTGTTGGATGTATCAATCACCAAGGTGCACAGCCTTATTGACGAGCGTTCCCTGGCGGCTTTGCGCGTGGGGGACCGGAAAATCCGCTCGGTACCCGCGGAGTTCATCCAGGACGGCCAGGTAGTGGACAGCCTTAAGGGAACCATCGTGGTGCTGGCGGACGCCGGCTATTCAGACGAGGACCTTATTGTGTGGCTGTTTACGCAAGACGAGTCACTGCGTGGCCGCCCCATCGATGCCCTGCGTGAGGGCCGCAAGACGGAAATCAGGCGCAGGGCCCAGACCCTGGCCTGGTAACAGCCCGCTTCAGGAGGCTCGGCTGACCGTCGCTTCGGCCAGCCTCCGGAGGGCGGTTTTGGGCAACTCTTCCAGTTCAAGCCCGTCAAGTGCATCGAAGGCTGCCGAGCCGAATTCATTGATGAGGACTTCGGTGGCCTGGAGCGCTCCGGAGTCCTCGATGATCCGCCGGATCTCCAGGATGTCAGCGTCTGACAGATCCGGGCTGCCCAGGCTGGCATCGATGAATGCCGACTCTTCCGGCGAAGCCTGGTCCAGGGCGAGTGCCACCAAAACCGTCCGCTTTCCTTCGCGCAGGTCGTCGCCGGCCGGCTTCCCGGTGGTCAGCGGATCACCAAACACGCCCAGGACGTCATCGCGGAGCTGGAACGCTTCGCCCAGCGGGAGGGCAAATGCCGAGTAGCCCCGGAGCAGCTCATTGGTGGCTCCGGCCAGGGCCCCACCCAGGGCCAGGGGGTGTTCGGTGGAGTACTTGGCACTCTTGAACCGGATGATCGACTGGGCCCTGCCGACGGCACCGGCCCGGTCCCGGACCGGACCTGCTACTTCTTCCAGGATGTCCAGGTACTGGCCGGCCATGACCTCTGCCCGCATGAGGTTGAAGATGAGCCTGGCCCGGCTGCCCGACGCAGCCCGTTCGCCGATGTCAGTGAACGCCTCTTCGCTGAAGGAAAGGCAAAGGTCGCCCGCAAGGATGGCAGCGGCTTGGCCAAACCGTTCGCTGTCCAGCGCCCAGCCCTGCGCAGTGTGCAGCTGGCTGAAACGGCGGTGCACGCTGGGACCGCCCCGCCGCGTATCCGAACGGTCGATGATGTCATCGTGGATCAGGGCGGCCGCCTGGAACAGTTCAAGTGCGGCACCGGCCGTGACGACCTGGCTGGCCCCCGCCTCGCCGCCCGCGCCCCGCCAGCCCCAGTAGCACATCAGCGCCCGGAGGCGCTTGCCGCCGGTGACCAAATTGGAGATCGAGCCCATGATGGGTTCGATGTCGGGGGAAATGCCGGACATGACCGACTGCCGTGCCGTCAGGAAGCCTGTGAGCTCCCCGGCCACCCCTGCTACAAAGTCGGCCTGTTCATTCCTTAACTGCTCCGCGGCGGTCACTTTACCGACTCAGCAGCCACGTTGGCACCAATGGTGAAGGTGGAGACGCCGGCAGCTTCCACGACGGAGAGATTAACAGTCTCGTTGTCACCGCGGACGAAATCCTTGGATGCCACCCCGCCGACGTTGTCGCCCGGAACGGCCTTGAAACCCTGGCCCTCCAGAACCTTGCTGTAGAAATCGATGACAGAGGCGGTGGGCGCTTTGACGGTTCCCACGAGTGCCGCCGTGGACGGGGAAGACGCCTTGTCAAAGCTGCTGGACACCACCGTTGCACCGGTCATCAGCGGGAGGAGCTGCTGCGGAAAGCCCTCCACCACGGCGCCAACGGTTGCCGAGGTATTGGGCGACGCCGAGGGGCTCGGCGAGGCTGTCAGGGAGGACTGAGTGGCGGCGACGGAAGCGGATTGGGCTGGCTCGGCTTGTCCGGACGGGGCCTGGCTGCAGGCAGCCAAGACCAGCGCTCCGGCGGCGGCAAGCGCGGCGAGGCCAGCCGGCTTGAAGTATCCAATAGCCGTCACGACGACTTTCCTCCTGGTGTTGTGGGGGCGGAACCAGCCTCCAGTTTAGCCAGCCTGCGGTGCTCTCCCGACAAACAAGGGCAGCCCGCACAAACCGATAGGATGGCAGCCGTGGGGCCCGCAGGTATGAACCAGGCATCCGCCGCGCGCCCTCCGGCCCGGCGGCGCACGTGCATCATGCACGTAGACATGGACGCTTTCTTTGTCTCCGTGGAGCTGCGCACGCGCCCCGAACTTCGCGGCAAGCCCGTCATCGTCGGCTTCCCGGGGGAGCGCTCCGTGGTTCTCTCGGGGTCTTACGAGGCCCGGGCCTTTGGCGTCAAATCCGCGATGCCCATGGCCGTGGCCATGCGGATGTGTCCGCAGGCAGTAGTGATCGAACCCCGGCACAAGCTCTACTACGAGGTGTCCGGGCAGCTGATGGCCATCTTTGAATCCATCACGGGACTCGTGGAGCCGCTCAGCGTCGATGAAGCCTTCCTGGACGTTACAGGAGCCCTGCGGCGGCTGGGGCCGCCCAGGGGAATTGGCGAGCTGATCCGGCGCCGGGTCGCAGCGGAACTTGGCATCACCGCCTCGGTCGGGATTGCCGAGACCAAGTTCGTTGCCAAGATCGCGTCCACCCGGTGCAAGCCCGACGGCCTGCTGCTCATCGGACCGGACCAGACCGTGCCCTACCTGCACAGTTTGCCCGTGGGTGCGCTCTGGGGTGTCGGTGCCAAGACCAAAGAGGTCCTGGCAAAGATGGGGATCAGCACCGTGGCGGACGTCGCCGCAACCCCGGTGTCGTCGCTGAAGAAGGTCCTGGGCGCTACGGGGGAGCACGTTCACCAGCTTGCCTGGGGCATCGATCCCCGTCCCGTCACGCCGGTGCGGCTGGAAAAGAGCATCGGAGCGGAAGAGACCTTTGCCACGGATACCGACGACGACGCCCTCCTTCGCCGGGAACTGCTGCGGCTTTCGCACCGGACCGCGGGCCGTCTGCGGAGTTCCGGGATGGTGGCCCGGACCGTGGCACTGAAGCTGCGGTTCGCCGACTTTTCCACGATCACCAGGAGCAGGACCGTCCAGACACCAGTGGACAGCGCCCAATTGATCTACGCGGTGGCACTCCAGCTCCTGGAGTCCGTCGGGATCAGGGCCATGGCCGTCCGGCTGGTGGGGGTCAGGGCCGAGCAGCTCGAGGAAACGGCCCGGACCTCGCTCCAGCTGAGCATTGACCGCAGGGATGACAACTGGCGCGCGGCCGAGCAGGCACTGGACGAGGTGGCGCGCAAATTCGGCAACAAATCGGTCCTTCCGGCCCGCCTGATGGAGCCGGAAAACCGGCCGGGGGACAGCACGCAACGGCCCGCCTGACGGGGTCCGCCGAAGTCATTGCCGTCTTTCAGATCAGCCCTCAACAATCTATCCTTAGAGGTACATAGTTTCGAGTGAATGGACTTACTGCCGGACCCTCTTGGACATGCTTCCGCTCCCGCGACTGCATGCTGGGTTCCCGTTTTGGCAATGGCTGGCCAAGCGGGAACTTTCCAGCAACAGCAGGCGTTCATCGGAGTAGAAGTTATGGCTGGGATCAGCCCGGACGTTGGCCTACAAAAGGAGGTCGTGATGCCGCTGTCGGAGCACGAACAGAAGCTGCTTGAGCAGCTTGAAAAGCAGCTTCACGAGGACGACCCGAAATTTGCGAACTCCATGGGTTCGGACCCGGGGCGTTCATGGTCAACCAGGCATGTGGTCATTGGGGTTCTCGGCGCGTTGGCCGGCGTCTTCCTGCTTCTGGTCGGGGTCACCCTCCAGAACATCTTTGTGGGAGTGCTGGGCTTCGTGGTCATGGGCGGGGGCGTTTACTTCGCCACCATGCGCAGTTCCCGTGGCAAAGCCGGGTCCAAGGCCGGCGGGGGAAAGCCCGGCAGGCAAAGGAGTTCGTTTATGAGCAGCCTTGAAGAGCGGTGGGACGAGCGCCGCAGGGGTGAACCCTAGGCACTACGGAAGCCCGGCCGCTATCCGGCCCCAGGCTCCTCCATTTCGCTCCCCCCGCAACAGGGGGCCGCAGGAAAAGACCCGCTCCGGCGGGTCTTTTCCTATTTAATCGGCAATTCCCCGAAAATTCCGTGGCTCCTGCCGGCTGGCCGAATTCAGCCGGCGCCGCGGATGCCGAAATTTCCTCCACTTCCCACCACCGCATCCAATCCGCGGCATTTCAAGGGACTATGCCCATATTTGGGGGCCGCAACGGCACGTTTTGCGTTGACTGTGGTGGAAAGTGGAGTAATGTGGAGGACATAAGAGGGTGGTTGCAACATAGGGGATGTGCAGTTCCTGACGGCGGACAGGCGGTGGGCCAGTGTTTCTGGGCACTCACTCGCCGCGTCTGGATGAAAAGGGACGGATCATTCTCCCCGCTAAGTTCCGCGAGGAGCTTGCCAGCGGCCTGGTGCTTACAAGGGGCCAGGAGCGTTGCATCTACGTCTTCAGCGAGAAGGAATTTGCGCGGGTCCACGAGCAGATGCGGGAGGCTCCAATCTCCTCCAAGCAGGCACGTGATTACATCCGCGTCTTTCTCTCTGGAGCCTCTGACGAGGTACCTGACAAGCAGGGGCGCGTGACCATTCCACCGGCGCTCCGGGAGTATGCAGGACTCGGAAGGGAACTTGCCGTCATCGGCGCCGGTACCCGCGCCGAGATCTGGGACGCCCAGGCTTGGAATGAATACCTCGCGGAGAAGGAGACGGCCTTTTCCGAAACTGACGATCCCATTCCGGGCATTCTCTGAATTCCGGAACGGGCGGCAGAGGTTTCTTGGATGAGATCTCCAGCCGGCCCATCGGCTGCCAACCTGGCTCACCTTCCCCGGAGCCAGGCGGGCGGAACGGTAGGCGCGGATGGGGATCTGATCCCAGAAGCATCCAGGGGACAACGACGGCGGGAAAGGACCAGGCATGACCGATCAACCCAAGCCCACGTCCGAACGCCATGTACCGGTCCTTCGCGACCGGTGCATCAATTTGTTGGCACCGGGATTCGAAGCGGCACGGCTGCGCGGCGAGACCCCCGTTGCCGTCGACACCACCCTGGGCATGGGCGGGCACTCGGAGGCCATGCTGCAGAGGTTTCCCGACCTCCACCTCATCGGCATCGACCGGGACGAGGAAGCGCTGGCCCTCGCGGGGGAACGGCTTGCTCCGTTCGCCGCCCGGACTGACCTGGTGCACGCCGTGTATGACGAGATCCAGGACGTCCTGGCAGACCTCGGCGTGGCCGAAGCCCACGGAATCCTCATGGACCTGGGTGTCTCGTCCCTGCAGCTGGACGAGCGTGAGCGCGGCTTCGCCTACTCTTTCGACGCGCCGCTGGACATGCGCATGGATACCAGCCGGGGCCAAACCGCCGCGGACGTGGTCAATACATACAGCGAAGAGGACCTGGTCCGGATCATCCGCAAGTGGGGCGAGGAAAAGTTTGCCGGGCGGATCGCCAACAGGATCGTCTCAGCGCGTGCGGCCAAGCCCTTCACTACCACCGGCGAACTGGTGGAGCAGATCCGTTCCGTGGTTCCGGCGTCCGCTGCGAAGTCCGGTGGACATCCCGCCAAAAGGACCTTCCAGGCTTTGCGGATCGAGGTCAACGAAGAGCTCGACGTCCTGGAACGGGCAGTTCCTGCCGCCGTCGATTCACTGGCCCTCGGCGGCCGCATCGTGGTCATGTCTTACCACTCACTGGAGGACAAGATCGTCAAAGGTGTTTTCCAGTCCCGCTCCAAGTCTTCGGCTCCCCTTGGTTTCCCGGTGGAGCTGGAAGAACACAAGCCCGAACTCAAGACCCTGACCAAAGGCACTGAGGTGCCCACCGCCGTCGAAATCGCCGAAAACCCGCGCGCCGCCTCCGCCAGGCTCCGCGCGGCAGAACGAATCAGAGCCAGGAGAGCTGCATGAGCACCGCCGCCGTCAAGAACTTTCCCGTTGTTTCCGGCAGCTCGGCGCCCGATACGAGGCAGGCAGGCAAACCCGGCGGGGGACAAAAAGCGCGCACACCGCTCTCCGTGGTCCGCTCGGCCCCGCGGAAACGGCGTGCACCCTTCGTCGTGCTGTGCTTTGCCATGCTCGCAGTGGCGCTGGTTGCGGTGTTGGTCCTGAACATCTCGGTGTCCACCGCGCAATACCAGCTGGTGGAGCTGCGTGCCAAGCAGAGCTCGCTGACCAAGGCAAACCAGGACCTTACCCAGCAGGTGCAGAGCTACGAGGCCCCGCAGAACCTCGCGGCCAAGGCCACGGAGCTGGGCATGGTGGCGTCGACCGTGAAGGGCCAGATCGACCTGTCGACACTGTCAGTAACAGGAAAGGCCACCCCCGCGGTCAAGGGCGCGGCAACAGGAGCAGTCATCCCGTCGCCCGCCGTGGCAGGGCAGCTGATCGTGCCGCCGGCGAAGAGCGCGGACGCCAAGGGGGCAGCCGGTGACAAGGCCGCCGCGCCGGCCACCGGCGCCGCTGCTGCCGCGGCTCCCTCCGCCGATGCCGCCCAGGCAGCTGCAGCCCAGGCGGCTGCAGCGGCACAGGCCGCAGCAGCTGCGGCGAAGCCGGCCCCCGAACTTCACGGCGGCTCCGTCCCGGCGCCGCAGCAGAAGGTCCCCGGACAGTAGGCCGGCAGGCAGGTAAGGCAGCAGCGTCGAGCAGCAAGGAAATACACGGTGGCGAAGACGACCGGCACGGCAGGAAAAAGCAAGGTACCCAACGCCACGAAGCGCTTGCGGCTGGGGCTGGGCATCATGCTCACACTCCTGCTGGTGGTGGGCGGAAAGCTGTTCCTGGTCCAGGGGCTGGACGTCGGCGGCATGGCCGAAGCAGCCCTGAACAGCCGGATGACGTCCGCCATCCTGCCGGCCGAGCGGGGCAGCATCCTGGACTCGCGCGGCACCGTCCTGGCCAACAGCGTGATTCGCTACAACATCGTGGTTGACCAGCGCGTCAACACGAAAACCGACTCCTACAAGCGGCTGGAACAAACCGACGGCCACGAAAAGCTGGTGGATGTCAGCCGCGACCAGGCAATCTCCGAACTCGCCTCGGCCCTGGGCATGGACACCAATGCGGTCAGGGACGCCGTCACCGGGCAGCAGCCGTATTACATCGTGGCCAAGGACGTGAAGCCCGACGTTGAGGACCGTATCTCCAAGCTGCAGGTCCCGGGCATTGTGGCCGAAGGCGTGAGCAAGCGCGTCTACCCTAACGGTGCGGTCGCTGGGGGAGTGGTGGGATTCCTCCAGGACGGGACCACCGGGCTGGCCGGCATTGAGCAGACACAGGACGACAAGCTGAAGGGAACGGACGGCAAGCGCCTGTTCGAGATCGGAGCGGACGGGCTCCGCATCCCCGTGGGCCTTGACGAGCTGACCCCGCCCCAGAACGGCAAGGACGTCAAACTCACCCTCAACTCCGACCTGCAGTACTTTGCCCAGCAGGCCATCCAAAGCCAGGCGGACAAACTGAGCGCCGAATGGGGCGTCATCATCGTCATGGACGCCAAGACCGGCAACCTGCTTGCCCTGGCGGACACCAACTCCCCGGATCCCAACAACCCCGGGCTGGTGGCAGCGAAGGACCGCGGCGTCCGCTCCGTGACCGCAGCGTATGAGCCCGGCTCGGTGGAGAAGATGATGACCGCCGCGGCTGTCATCGATGAAGGCCTCGCCAAGCCACTGGACACGTTCACCATTCCGCCCACCTACACCGTGGACGGCCAGACGTTCAGCGACGCGTTTACGCACGGCACCGAGGAACGGACGCTGGCGGGAATCATCGGGTACTCCATGAACACCGGAACCGTGATGGCCGGCCAGCGGCTGAGTAAGGAACAGCGCTACGACTGGCTGAAGAAGTTCGGCATTGGCGAGGCGCCGGACATCGGACTTCCCGCAACGGCATCCGGCATCCTCTCGCCCCCGGACCAGTGGGACGGGCGCCAGCAGTACACCGTCCTGTTCGGGCAGGGCGTTTCGCAGTCCACCCTCCAGACGGTCCGGGCCTACCAGAGCATCGCGAACAACGGCGTGATGCTGCAGCCACGGCTGATCGACTCCTACATTTCCCCGGACGGGACTGAGGAGAAGGTACCGGCACAGCCCTCCCGGCAGGTCGTTTCGGACAGCACGGCCCAGCAGGTCCAGGACATCCTGGAAAGCGCCGTCACCGAGGGCGAAATCAAGGACGCGGGCATCGACGGCTACCGCGTAGGAGCCAAGACGGGTACGTCCGAATCGCCCTGCGACGACGGCAAGTCCGGCTACTGCGGCTACACGGCCTCCATCGTGGGAATGGCGCCGATGGATGATCCGCGGTTTATTGTGGAGGTGGTGCTCCAGCGGCCGAAGGGCAGCATCTACGGCATCACCAACGGACCGGTGTTCCGCTCCGTTATGAGCCAGACGCTGCGGACCTACAACGTCCAGCCTTCAACCGGCGAGCCGGCCAGGATGCCCCAGTACGCCAAATAGCGGCTGTTCCAGGCCGGAAGTACCAGCAGCATCCAGCGCATCACAGTGCCCGGGCCGAACCATGCCGGGCACGCACTAGCACCATCGGAGATTCCCTTGTCAGAGTTCACCACGCCCGGCAGCGATGCTGCCCGGGATGAAAGCGCAGGCCGCTTCCGGCCTGAAGCCGTCGCACCCGTCCCGCTGGCCGCCGTCGGGCAGGCCCTTGGCGTAGCCGTGCCCGCTCCTGCTGCTGACGTGGAAATCACAGGCATATCCCTCAACTCCCGCACCGTGGAGCCCGGCGACCTGTATGTGGCGTTGCCGGGCGCCAGCAGGCACGGCGCTGACTTTGCCAGGGACGCCATCGGCGCCGGGGCGGTGGCCGTTCTGACGGACGACGCTGGTGCGCGCCTGCTTGCCCTGTCCGCGGACACGCCGGTTCCCGTGCTCGTCGTCGCGAAACCCCGCAACGAGGTGGGGCCACTCTCTTCCATGATCTACCGCAGCCAGTCCGCGGACGGCCGCCCGCTGCAGCTTTTCGGCGTGACCGGCACCAACGGGAAGACCACCACCACCTACTTCGTCACCTCGCTGCTGCGTGCCCTGGGCCGGCAGACCGGGCTGATCGGGACAATCGAGATCCTGGCCGGCGGGCAGGCGATTCCCAGCCTTCTCACGACGCCGGAATCGACCGATGTCCACGGCCTCATCGCCCTCATGCACGAACGGGGGCTCGACGCCGCGGCCATGGAAGTGTCCTCGCATGCCATCTCCTACCAGCGGGTGGACGGACTTGTCTTCGACGTGGCCGGGTTCACCAACCTGACCCAGGACCACCTGGACCTGCACAACACCATGGAGGAGTACTTCGCCACCAAGGCAGAGCTTTTCACTCCAGGGCGTGCCCGGCAGGCAGTAGTAACGGTCGACGACGAATGGGGCCGGCGGCTGGCCGGCAGCGCCCAGGTGCCGGTCACCACCCTCAGCACCAGCGGCTCGGGCCCGGCGGACTGGACCGTTACCTCGGCCTCGCCGCGTGGCCTCGGGACCAGCTTCACCCTCGCGGGTCCGGACGGCGCCGTCCTGGACGTCCACACCGGACTGCCCGGCAGCTTCAACGTCGCGAACGCTGCCCTGGCCGTGCTCATGGTGCTGGCGTCCGGCGTCGGACTCTCCGACCTGCAGGCGGCCCTGGACCACGCCGACCCCTTCACCGTCGCCGTGCCCGGACGCATGCAGCTGATCTCCGACCGGCCTGCTGCCGTGGTGGACTTTGCGCACAACACCGACGCCCTGGCCAGGGCGCTGGAAGCCGTCAAATCCCCGGAACCGGACTCGCGCCTGATCGTCGTTTTCGGTGCCACGGGACAGCGGGACCAGGGCAAACGCCCGGCAATGGGTGCCATCGCTGCCCGGCTCGCAGACACCGTAATCATTACCGACGACGACCCGCACGACGAGGACGCGGCAGCGATCCGCGCCGACGTGCTGGCCGGGGCGCGTGATGCCGTGGAGACGGAGTCCCTGGGCGCCGAAGTGCTGGAGGTCTTCCCGCGGGAGGAAGCCATCCGGCATGCCGTGGCCCTGGCACGCCCCCAGGACAGCATTCTCGTCGCGGGACGCGGCCACGAGGTATGGCAGGAAGTGAAGGGCGTTAACCTCGCCCTGGACGACAGGGTTGAACTGCGCACCGCCTTGACAGCCAGGGGATTCAACGTTCTCCAAGACGACCGGATAGAGTCCTAGACCGAGATGATTGCATTTACTGCGGCGGAAATCGCCGAAATCACCAGCGGGCGCCTGGACGCCGATCCCGGAATTACGCCCCTCTCGGTGGTGACGGATTCACGCGAAGCCATCCAGGGTTCGCTTTACGTCGCGAAGCCGGGCGAGCACGCCGACGGCCACGATTTCATTGACGCAGCGTTCGCTGCCGGTGCGGTCCTGGCACTTGTCGAGCGCCCCGTACCCGGCCCCGACGGCACCGCCTACCCCTCCATCATGGTTCCCGACGCCGTCCTGGCGATGGGAGCCCTCGCCGCCGAAGCCGTCCGCCGCATCCGTGCCGCCCGTGCAGAAGCGGGAAGCCAGCTGACGGTTGTGGGCATCACCGGTTCAGCCGGCAAGACCACCACCAAGGACCTGCTGGCCGGAGTCCTGGCAACGCAGGGCAACACCGTGGCGCCCCAGGGCTCCTACAACGGCGAGGTGGGCGTCCCGCTCACGGTCTTCCGGGCGGGCACTGATACCCGCTACCTGGTCATTGAAATGGGGGCCACCGGCATTGGCCACATCCGCTACCTTGCGGAGATGGTCAAGCCGGACATCGGAGTTGTCCTGGCAGTGGGCACCGCACACGCCGGCGAGTTCGGGGGAGTCGGGAACATCGCGCTGGCCAAGGGCGAAATGGTTGAAGGCCTGACCGCCCAGGGAACGGCCATCATCAACTTCGACGACGAACGCGTCGCGGCCATGCGCAGCCGCACCGAGGCCACGGTCCTCGGATTTTCCGCGGAAGGCCGGCAGGACGCCCAGGTGCAGGCCCTGAATGCCGACACCAACGCCGGGGGCAGCCCCGAATTCGATCTCCAACTTCCCGACGGCGCCCCTCCCCGCCACGTGAGCAGCAGGCTCATCGGAGCCCACCACATGGGGAACCTGCTGGCAGCCGCCGCAGCGGCCTGGGCCGCAGGCGTGCCCGGAGACCACATCGCGGAGTCACTGAGCAGCCAGGCAGCAGCCAGCCGCTGGCGCATGGAGCGTACCGAGCGGCACGACGGCGTCACCATCATCAACGATGCCTACAACGCCAACCCCGAATCAATGCGGGCCGCCCTTCGCACCCTGGCCGACCTTGGCCGGGGACGGCGCACCTGGGCCGTGCTGGGGGCCATGCTGGAACTCGGCGAGGACTCCATCCGCGAGCACACCGCCGTAGGCACCCAGGTTGTCCGCCTTAACATCTCACGGCTGCTGGTAGTGGGCCGGGAAGCGAGGGCCCTCTACGTCTCCGCCGTGCAGGAGGGATCCTGGGGCGACGAATGCCTCTTCGCGGAGACGCTCGATGAGGCCTACGACGTCCTGGACGCAGAACTCGAGCCGGGCGACCTGGTGCTGTTCAAGTCCTCCAACAGCGTTGGACTCCGCCATTTGGGCGATCGGATAGCATTACCCCCAGCCCCCACCCCTGCCGACGAAAGGAGCACTCTGCTGTGATTGCTCTATTGATCGGCGCAGGCCTGGCCCTGCTCTTTGCCCTGGTGGGCACCCCGCTGTTCATCCGCCTGCTGGTGCACCGCGGCTACGGCCAGTTCATCCGTGACGACGGCCCCACCTCCCACCACACCAAGCGCGGGACGCCCACCATGGGCGGCACCGTCGTGGTGGCCGCAGTACTGCTGAGTTACGGACTCACCCACCTCATCATGCTGATGATGAACCCCGACTCACCCGGCCCCTCGGCCTCAGCACTCATCCTGCTGTTCCTCATGGTGGGCATGGGCCTGGTGGGATTCCTGGACGACTTCATCAAGATCTCCCGGCAGCGGAGTTTGGGCCTGAACGCCAAAGCCAAGCTCATCCTCCAGGCGGCCGTCGGCATCGTCTTCGCCATCCTGGCATTGAACTTCCCCAACAGCGCCGGGCTGACGCCGGCGTCGACAAAGATTTCCCTGGTCCGCGACCTGCCCTGGCTCGACCTCGCCTTTGGCGGCACCGTCCTCGGCGCGATTCTGTTCGTCATCTGGTCCAACCTGATCGTCACCGCAGCCACGAACGGGGTGAACCTGACCGACGGATTGGACGGCCTTGCCGCCGGTGCCTCCATCATGGTCTTCGGCGCCTACACCCTCATGGGCATCTGGCAGAGCAACCAGGCCTGCGGTTCCCCCCGGGAGGCCGGCAGCGGCTGCTACCTCGTCAGGGACCCGCTGGACCTCGCCCTTCTGGCGGCCATCCTCAGCGCCGCCCTGGTGGGGTTCCTCTGGTGGAACACCTCCCCGGCGAAGATCTTCATGGGCGACACGGGGTCGCTGGCCATCGGCGGCGCCGTAGCCGGATTCGCCATCCTGTCCCGCACCGAACTGTTGCTGGGCATCGTGGGTGGCCTCTTTGTGCTGATCACGCTGTCCGTCATCATCCAGGTGGGCTACTTCAAGGCAACCGGCGGTAAACGTGTGTTCAAGATGGCGCCGCTGCAGCACCACTTTGAGTTGAAGGGCTGGGCCGAAGTGACCGTCGTCGTCCGGTTCTGGATCCTTGGCGGACTCTTCGTCGCCGTTGGCCTGGGCATCTTCTACGCTGAATGGGTTGTACTGCTGTGACCGTTTCCCCCCGCCTGGCAAACCTTGTCTCCTGGGACTCCGACTGGGCCGGCCTGCGCGTCGCCGTGACGGGCATCGGCGTCTCCGGCTTCGCGGCCGCGGACACCCTGATCGAGCTCGGCGCCCGCGTCGTGGTGGTGGACGCCGCCACCAGCGACACCGCACGTGCACACGCCGACACCCTGAAAATCGTCGGCGCCGCCGATGTCCTGCTGGGCCCCGACGCGGTGACCCACCTCCCGCGGATCGACGGCGAACTGCCGGAACTGATCGTGACCTCGCCCGGGTGGCGCCCAGATCAGGCCCTCCTGGCGGCCGCGGCACGGAAGCACATCCCGGTGTGGGGCGACGTCGAACTTGCCTGGCGCGTGCGGATCAGGGAAGGCCGGAAGACGGCCGACTGGCTGGCCATCACCGGCACCAACGGCAAGACCACCACGGTGGGACTCACGGAATCGATGCTGCGGGCCGCAGGACTCAAAGCCATCGCTGTGGGCAACGTGGGCACCCCCATCCTTGATGCCCTTCGGGATCCCGTGGAGTACGACGTCTTCGCGGTGGAACTTTCCAGCTTCCAGCTGCACTGGACGGAATCGGTGTCGCCTGTTGCCAGCGTCTGCCTCAACGTGGCCGAAGACCACGTTGACTGGCACGGCTCCTATGATTCCTACCTGGCCGACAAGGCGAAGGTCTACGAGCGGACCCAAAAAGCCTGCATCTACAACGCCGAGCAGGTGGAAACCGAACGCATGGTGGAAAACGCCGACGTGGTGGAGGGCTGCCGCGCCGTTGGCTTCACCACACTGACGCCGGCCATCAGCATGCTCGGAGTGGTGGAAGGGCTGCTGGTGGACCGGGCCTTCATCGAAGAACGCAAGGACAGCGCAGCCGAACTCGCCTCCATGGCCGACCTTGGACCGCTGGCCCCGCGCCACATGGTGGCCAACGCCCTTGCCGCGGCCGGCCTGGTGCGCGCGTACGGCGTGGAACCCAAGGCTGTGCGCCAGGGCATCCTGGACTACGTGCCCGGCGACCACCGCATCCAGCCTGTGGCCCGCCTGAACGGTGTCCTGTGGGTCAACGACTCCAAAGCCACCAACCCCCATGCCGCGTCGGCATCCCTGTCAGCTTTCAGCAACGTGGTCTGGATTGCCGGCGGCCTCTCAAAAGGCGTGAGCTATGACGACCTGGTGCGGGATCACGCAGCGCGGCTCAAGGCCGTGGTCCTGATCGGAACAGACACGTCGCACCTCCGCGAAGCCCTCCAGCGACACGCGCCGGATGTCCCGGTGATCGAACCGGGGGCAGGTGACACTGAAGGAGTGGAGACTGCTTCGGCGCCCGGCGGCACCACTGCCGGTACCCCCGGCAACGGAGAACAGGTGATGTCCTGGGCCGTTGCGTCTGCGGCCCGGCTCGCCGAATCCGGCGATACCGTGCTCATGGCTCCGGCAGCTGCTTCCATGGATCAGTTCTCTTCCTACGCTCACCGTGGTGGTACTTTCATCGACGCTGTCCGCGAGCTGGTGGAAGGGCAGGCCCAGACCGGCGAGGAGTAACAATGGTCAGCACGCCCACCCGGCAGCAGGGTGTTAAGCCGAAGGGCGCCAAACCCCGCCCCGGCTCAACCGCCATCCGGCAGCCCGCCGCGGCCGGCGCAAAACTGCGGACCTTGTACCGCCGCTTCTGGTCCGCGCTTGAGGGCACGGGCAAGTCCCGGAACGGCTCCACCTACTACCTCATCCTTGGTGCCACCCTGGCCCTGACCGCCATTGGCATCATGATGGTTCTCTCCGCCTCGAGCGTTGAATCAATCGCCGCCGGCAAGTCCCCTTATGGCGATGCCCTCAAGCAGGGAGTCTTCGCCGCGATCGGCATCTTCACCATGTTCGTGCTCTCACGCATCAACGTTGTCTGGCTGAAGCGCCTCGCCTGGCCCGCCGTGGGGGCAGCCGTCCTGCTCCTGGGCCTGGTCCAGGTGGTGGGCACCGAGATCAACGGCAACCGGAACTGGATCGACCTTGGCGGCATCACCTTCCAGCCTTCCGAGGCGGCCAAACTGGCCCTTGCCCTCTGGCTGGCCACGGTGCTGGCCCGAAAGGGCAAGCTGCTGGGCAAATGGCAGCACGTGCTGGTACCCGCCATACCCATGGCAGCCATCGTCATCGTCCTGATCCTGGTGGGCAACGACCTGGGGACTGCCATGATCATCATGATGATCATGGCAGCGGCCCTGTTCTTCGCCGGCGTTCCGCTCTACCTGTTCGGCATCGCAGGCATCATCGCCGCCGCCGGCACCGCAGTCATGGCCGTCACCAGTTCAAACCGCATGTGCCGCATCACCTCCTGGTGGACCGGCCAGTCCTGCGCCGACGGGATTGACGCCAACTACCAGGCCACCAACGGCATGTACGGCCTGGCATCCGGAGGCTGGCTGGGCGTAGGCCTCGGGCAGAGCCGGCAAAAGTACAGCTGGATTCCCGAAGCCCACAACGACTTCATCTTCGCCATCATCGGCGAGGAACTCGGCCTGGTGGGCACCGTCGTCGTCCTGATCCTCTTCGCCATCCTCGGCGCTGCCATTTACCGCGTGGTGGTGGCACAGGAGGACATGTTCCACCGGGTCCTTGCCGGCACCATCATGG
This sequence comes from Pseudarthrobacter sp. 902506025, assembly GCF_040702325.1. NCBI lineage: Bacteria > Bacillati > Actinomycetota > Actinomycetes > Micrococcales > Micrococcaceae > Pseudarthrobacter > Pseudarthrobacter sp. 902506025. The sequence goes on along the minus strand of NZ_JBFBKW010000015.1, from coordinate 30,154 downwards.
TCTGGCTGCTGGGCCAGGCCACCGTGAACATGTCCGTGGTCACCGGCCTCATGCCCGTCATCGGTGTTCCGCTGCCGTTCATCTCCTACGGCGGTTCGGCCCTGCTGATGTCGCTGTGTGCGGTGGGGGTGGTCCTCTCCCTGGCCCGGGAGCAGATGGCGCCTGCCATGCGACCCAAGCGGATGCTGAAGTTCAAGCTCCGGCCGGGGCGGGACAAGAACCAACCAAAGAATTCCAGAAAGCGTGCCTAACCCCAGATGACACCGACACAACCTTCCATCGTCCTGGCCGGTGGCGGAACAGCCGGCCATATCAGCCCGTTGCTTGCCATCGCGGCGGCCCTGCGCAGCGAAGCCCCCGACGCTTCAATCCTGGCGGTCGGAACGCCGTCGGGAATGGAAACCCGGCTGGTTCCCGCCGCCGGCGTCCAGCTTGCCACGATCGACCGGGTGCCGTTTCCCCGCAGGCCATCCGCTGACCTGCTCCGCCTGCCGGCCCGGCTCGCCGGTGCCGTCCGGCAGGCCGGCGCCATCCTGGACCGGGCGCACGCCGACGTGCTGGTGGGCGTCGGCGGATACGTCTGCACACCCATGTACCTGGCCGCGCGGAAGCGCGGCATACCCCTGGTGATCCATGAGGCGAACGCCCGGCCGGGACTGGCCAACCGGGTGGGGGCCTTCCTCAAGGGCCGGGTGGCTGTGGCTTTCGAGGGCACTCCGCTCCGCAACGCGGTGCACGTGGGCATGCCCATGCGCAAGGAGATTTCCGGCCTGGACCGGAAGACTGCCCGCACCGCCGCACGCGAGGCCCTGGGGCTGGATCCCCACCAGCCCACCCTGATCGTCACCGGCGGGTCCTCCGGCGCGCAGAGCATCAACCGGACCATCGCTGCCTCCGTGGCCCTCCTTGCGGAGGCCGGTATCCAGACCCTCCACGTCACCGGCCGAGGAAAAACCGTCCTGGACCCGGCCGGGCAGCCTCTTGCCGCTGAGGGTTACCGGCAGGTGGAGTACATCGACGGCATGGAACGTGCCTACGCCGCGGCCGACCTTCTGCTGGCCCGGTCCGGGGCTGCCACGGTCTGTGAGGTCGCTGCCGTCGGCGTGCCGGCGGTCCTGGTGCCCCTGCCCATCGGCAACGGGGAGCAGGCACTGAACGCAGCGGGTTTGGTCTCCGCAGGAGGCGCAGTACTCGTTGCCGACCGTGACTTCACTCCGGAATGGGTTGCGCGCGAGCTGGTTCCGCTGATCACCGATAAAGCACGGCTTGCCGCCATGGAAGCGAAGTCGTACCGGCTCGGCATCCGAAACGCCGACCAGCGCATGGCTGGTCTTGTCCTGGAAGCGGTATCTGCATGAACGCCCATAACACCCCCGGCCTGGAATCCCTTGGCAAGGTGCACTTCATCGGCATTGGGGGAGTAGGAATGTCTGCCGTGGCCCGCATCATGGTGGCGCGCGGCGTCCCGGTCAGCGGCTCCGACGCCAAGGACCTGCCCGTGATGGTGGACCTCGCCGCGGCCGGTGCACGCATCGCCGTCGGGTACGCCGCCGGCAACCTGGCGGACGCGCAGACCGTGGTGGCCGGATCGGCAATCCGTGAAGACAACCCCGAACTGGCGGCAGCCCGCACGGCGGGCCTGCCCGTGCTGCACCGGTCCCAGGCGCTGGCCGCCACCATGGGTGATGACACCGTGGTCACGGTGGCCGGAACGCACGGCAAGTCGACCACCACGTCCATGGTCACCGTGCTGCTGCAGGCGGCGGGCCTGGACCCGTCGTTCGCGGTCGGCGCCAACATCCCCGCGCTTGGCGTCAACGCCGCGCATGGCACGTCCGGCATCTTCGTGGCCGAGGCCGACGAATCCGACGGATCCTTCCTGAACTACCGGCCCCGCATCGCCGTCGTCACCAACGTGGAGCCCGACCACCTTGACTACTACGGCACGGCCGAAGCCGTGTACGAGTCCTTCGACCGCTTCACGGCGCTGCTGCCCGCGGACGGCCTCCTGGTGGCCTGCGCGGACGACGCCGGGGCGCTGGCCCTGGCCGAGCGCACCAGGGCCAGGGGCAACACCCGGGTGCTCCTGTACGGCACCAGCGAGGCCGCGGACGTCCGGCTGCACGACGACGGCCCGGGCCACGTCGCGGTATCGGCACACGGCGCCCGGTACGGGCTGTCACTGCAGGTACCCGGCCGCCACAACGCGCTGAACGCGGCCGCCGCCTTCGCCGTCGCCCTTGAACTCGGCGTGGACCCGGCCGCTGCCGCCGCCGGCCTGGCCCACTTCGCCGGCGCCTCGCGGCGCTTCGAACTGAAGGGATCGGTACGGGGCGTCCGGGTCTTCGACGACTACGCCCACCACCCCACGGAAGTCCGTGCCGCCCTCACCGCCGCGCGTTCGGTGGCAGGCGGCCACAAGGTCCACGTCCTGTTCCAGCCGCACCTGTTTTCCCGCACCCGGGAGTTCGCGGCGCAGTTCGCAGACGCCCTCAACCTTGCCGATACCGCCCTGGTCCTGGACATCTACCCCGCCAGGGAGGATCCCATTCCGGGCGTCACCAGCCAGCTCATTGCCGACCACCTCACAGCGGGCGGACGGCTGGCAGAGGGAGCCGACGCCGTCGAAACCCTGGCCAAGGCCGCCGCGGACGGGGACGTCGTCCTGACCGTCGGTGCCGGTGACGTCACGTCTTACGGCCCGCGGATTGTGGAGGCGCTGCGTGCCTAGCTCCCGCCGTCCCACCTACGCCCCGCCCCGGAGGAATGGCCGCCCCGACGCAGCGCCCGAGGAAAGTGCGGAGAAAGAGCCCCGATCGTCCGGGACGCCGGGCGCCTCCACAGGTGGCGATGTGATCACGGCATCCCGGAGCATCCCGGACCAGGCGCCGGCGCACAAGCCGGCGAAGGCGGAGAAACCCTCCGGGGCAACGGTGCTGGCCTTCCCCGAGCCCAAAGGCCGGCGCCGCAGGAAGAAAGTCCTGACAGCTGCCGGAACAGTGGTTGCGCTGGTGGTGGGACTGCTGGCAGCCGCCATCTATTCGCCGGTGCTGGCCCTGCAGACCATCTCGGTGACGGGCACGCACTTCGTCACCCCGGCCCAGGTGCAGACGGCGCTGGAGCCACTGCGCGGCAAGCCGCTGCCCCAGATCAGCGACGACGACGTCCGCGGGCTCCTCGGCTCTTTGGTCCAGGTCAAATCCGTGTCCGTCGAGGCCCGGCCGCCGTCCACCCTCGCCGTTGCCGTGCATGAGCGGGTGCCCGTGGCGCTGGTCAAGCAGGGGGAGCAGTACCAGCTGGTGGACGTCGACGGCGTCCAGCTGGCCACCACCGACGATCCAGCGACGGCATCGCTGCCGGTCATCGACGGCGGTGCCGGTGCGATCGGACAGGACCTGTTCCGCGCCACGGCCGCAGTGCTGGGTGCCCTGCCGGCCGACGTCCTGGCGAAGCTGTCCAACGCGTCCGCGCAGTCCGTCGATGCCGTGGAACTCAAGCTCGTTGACGGCCAGACAATCGTGTGGGGCAACGCCTCGGAGAAGGAGCTCAAGGCCAAGGTCCTGGCCGCCCTCCTCAAGGCTCCGGCGGACCCTAAGAACCCGGTCAGGGTCTACGATGTCAGTGTGCCCCGGCACCCCGTGACGCGCTGAGCGCTTTCTTTCCCGGTATTAATCCGACACGCGGACCCGGTTATTGAATGTCGGAACCAGAGGAAATACCGTCACAGACAAGAGTTACTTGACATAACTCTAACCTTCAACCGGAGGGTTAGGGTTGAGGGTTTCAAGCTCACCATCAGTTTTCGCAATAAGACACGAACAAGGGACACGTAACGTGGCAGCTCCGCAGAATTACTTGGCCGTCATCAAAGTCGTCGGCATCGGCGGCGGTGGCGTGAACGCAGTCAACCGCATGATCGAGGTCGGCCTCAGGGGTGTTGAATTCATCGCCATCAACACCGACGCCCAGGCCCTGCTCATGAGCGACGCCGACGTGAAGCTCGACGTCGGACGCGAGCTGACCCGTGGCCTCGGTGCAGGCGCCAACCCCGAGGTAGGCAAGCAGGCCGCCGAGGACCACGCGGACGAGATCGAGGAAGTCCTCCGTGGCGCCGACATGGTCTTCGTCACCGCCGGTGAGGGTGGCGGCACGGGCACCGGTGGCGCGCCCGTCGTCGCCCGGATCGCCCGCTCGCTCGGTGCCCTGACCATTGGCGTGGTCACCCGTCCCTTCACCTTCGAAGGCCGCCGCCGTGCCGGTTCGGCAGAGGCAGGCATCGACGCCCTGCGCGACGAGGTGGATACCCTCATCGTGATCCCCAACGACCGCCTGCTGTCCATCAGCGACCGCAACGTGTCCGTCCTTGACGCGTTCCGCTCCGCCGACCAGGTCCTGCTGTCCGGTGTCCAGGGCATCACCGACCTCATCACCACCCCCGGCCTGATCAACCTTGACTTCGCGGACGTCAAGTCCGTCATGCAGGGTGCCGGCTCGGCCCTCATGGGCATCGGTTCGGCCCGCGGCGAAGACCGCGCCGTCAAGGCGGCCGAACTGGCCATTGCCTCGCCCCTGCTGGAAGCATCCATCGACGGCGCCCACGGCGTGCTGCTGTCCATCCAGGGTGGCTCGGACCTGGGCCTGTTTGAAATCAACGAGGCTGCCCGCCTGGTCCAGGAAGTGGCCCACCCCGAGGCAAACATCATTTTCGGTGCCGTCATCGACGACGCCCTTGGTGATGAAGCACGCGTCACCGTGATTGCCGCGGGTTTTGACGACGTCAAGGCCACCTCGCCCTCCATGGACCAGTCCCAGCCGCAGGCCGCGCCCCAGCGGCCGGCCGCCCCTGCTGCTGCTCCGGCTTCGGCGCACCCGCAGAGCGGAAACCACCAGGGCAACGGGACCCACCAGCAGAACGTCCAGCCGATCCACGCAGGCGTCGGCGCTGCGGGCCTCAGCAACTGGGGTCAGCAGCGCCCGCAGGCCGTTCCGGCGGACTCCGGCTTCGACGTCGACCTGCCGTCCGTGGTGGAGCCGGACATGACCGGCACCCACCCGGATGACCTGGATGTTCCCGACTTCCTGAAGTAGGCAGCGGCTTGTTCCACTGGCGCGCCGACATCCTCCCGGGGGTGTCGGCCGCATTTACCGATGCGGGGGCGGGAAACCTCGCCCTGCACGTGGGGGACGATCCCGCCGCGGTCCAGGAGCGCCGGTCGCGCCTGGAAGAGTCCATCGCGGCGGCGCCCGGCTCGCTGCGCTTCATGAACCAGGTCCACGGCAACACCGTGGTGATCATGGACGCCGGGTCACCTGCCCCTGAGGCCGATGCCATGGTGTCCCATGGCCTGCCCCTGGCGGTCATGGTGGCGGACTGCATTCCGGTGCTGCTGGCGGGGGAGTCCGCACACGGGCCCGTCCTTGCCGCCGTGCATGCCGGGCGGCCCGGCATCGCAAACGGTGTCCTTCCGGCCGCTGTGGACGGCATGAAGTCGCTGGGTGCGTCCCGGATCCGTGCCTGGCTGGGACCATCGATCTGCGGGTCCTGCTACGAAGTCCCCGCAGCCCTGCGCGACGAGGTGTCGGCTCTGGTTCCGGAGACACGGAGCACCACCGCCTGGGGAACGCCGGCGCTGGACCTTCCCGCCGGCGCACGCGCCCAGCTGGAGGCTTCCGGCGTCGAGGTGGAGTATGCCGGTTCCTGCACGCTGGAGACGGAAACGCTCTATTCGTACCGGCGGGACCGGAACACGGGCCGCTTCGCCGGCCTGGTCTGGTGCCATGACTGAGCGGCCGGGCAGCGGGCAGGGAAATGATCCCCGCAGCGCGGAACTCGCCGAACGGCTCGCCGTGGTGCGGAAGCGGATCGCCGATGCCGCCGGCACCGCCGGCCGCAGAGACCGTCCGCCCTCGCTGATCGTGGTCACCAAGTTCCACCCGGCAGAGGACATCCGGCGCCTGGCCGCCCTCGGAATCACCGACGTCGGCGAAAACCGGGACCAGGAGGCCGCTGCCAAGGCGCTGGAGCTCGCCGATCTGGACCTGACCTGGCACTTCGTTGGCCAGCTGCAGACAAAGAAGGCCAAATCCGTGGCGCGCTACGCAGCCGCAGTCCACTCGGTGGACCGGCCGCAGCTCGTGGATGCGCTGGCAAAGGCTGTGCGGAACGAGATGGACTCCAACGGCCGGTCCCCGCTGGACTGCTTCATCCAGGTCAGCCTTGAGGAAAGAGAACACGACGGCGACGGCGGCACGCACCGTGGCGGGGCAATCCCCGCCGACGTGCCCCTCCTGGCAGAGCGGATCGCCGCGGCTGACAGCCTGAACCTGGCCGGCGTCATGGCCGTTGCGCCGCTGGGAGCGCCGCCTGAACCGGCGTTCGAAAAGCTCGCCGGGATTTCCGCCCGGCTGGTCGCAGCCTACCCCGCAGCCACCGGCATCTCGGCAGGCATGAGCCAGGACCTCGAGGCGGCCATCAGGTTCGGGGCGACACACCTGCGAATCGGTTCCGATATTCTCGGTTCCCGTCCTGCCGTGGGGTAGCGTCGGACCTATTGGAAGTGATGGGCGGGGGACTCCAGTGCTGTCAAATCATTGGGCGGCCCGCTTACGGGACACGATTAGGAGTCGACCATGGCCGGCGCTCTGCGCAAGACAATGATCTATCTTGGGCTCGCCGACGGCGATGAGCATTACGAGTCCGAGCAACAGACCACACGTAAGGATGAGGACGAACCGATGGAAGTTGACCGCGAGGAACGCCGTGCTCCGGCGCCGGTCCGCGAAGTCAGCCGCGAGGCGTCCTACGCCCCTGAAGAGGAATACCGCGCCCCTGTGACCCCCATTAAGCGTGCGGCCTCGAGCCGCGAAGAGAACACCGGTCTGCGCCAGATCACCACCATCCACCCCCGCTCCTACAACGATGCCAAGCTCATCGGCGAGAGCTTCCGGGACGGCATCCCGGTGATCATGAACGTCACGGACATGGGCGAGGCCGATGCCAAGCGCCTGGTCGACTTCTCGGCAGGGCTCGTCTTTGGCCTGCGGGGAAGCATTGAACGGGTCACCAACAAGGTGTTCCTGCTCTCACCGTCCTACGTCGAAGTGATCGGTGACGACAAGAAGGCCAGCGATACGCAGGCCAGCTTCTTCAACCAGAGCTAAGCGCCATCGGCTGCACGGAGATGCCAGGCAGGGACACCTGCCTGGCATCTGTGCTGAAATAGACAAGACAACAGCAGTACTACAGCGGCCGCACGCAATGAACCGGCCGCACGAATATGGAGATATGAAATAAGTCATGGGAATTGTTTTCGGACTTCTCTATCTCGCCCTGCTGCTGTTCTTTGTGGCCCTCATCATCCGCCTGGTCTTCGACTGGGTACAGATGTTTGCGCGGGAATGGCGGCCCCGGGGCGCGGCCCTGGTGGTGGCCCACACCGTCTACTCCATCACGGACCCGCCACTGAAGGGGCTGCGGAGGCTGATTCCGCCACTCCGCCTCGGCGGCGTCTCCCTGGACCTTGGCTTCCTGATCCTGTTCATCGGCGTCAGTATCGCGATGAGCGTCACCAGGGGACTGGCCTGATTTTTCCCCGCCGGACCCCGCAATGCAGTGTGTTCCTTCCCGGAACGGCTACTGTAAAGCGAAGAAACCTCCCGTTTGACACCGCAGTGTTGAATTAGAGTAAGCAGACCAAATTTAGGTACCTTAGTTTTGACGGCCGGAAGGCCTACTGACTAACCAGACCAGTGAGGTGACCAGATGGCTTTGACGCCAGAAGACGTTGTCAACAAGCGCTTTCAGCCGACCAAGTTCCGCGAGGGCTATGACCAGGACGAGGTTGACGACTTCCTGGACGAAATCGTCGTTGAACTCCGCCGCCTGAACCAGGAAAACGACGAGCTCCGCAAGAAGCTCGCCGAAGCAGGTTCCAGCGTTCCGGCAAGCTCAGCTGCCGCCCCCGTGGTGGAGAAGGTCCCCGCGCCGGTCAAGGCCGACAAGGACGAAGCCCGCGAGAAGGCTGAAGCCGAAGCGAAGGCTGCCGAAGCCAGCAAGAAGAAGGACGTCCAGCCGGCCGCTCCCGCCGCCGCCGCACCCGTTGCACAGGCTCCCGCCGCTACTGCATCCGCCGAGTCCGCTGCCGGCCTGCTGGCCATGGCACAGCAGATGCACGACCGCCACGTCGCCGACGGCCAGGCCCAGAAGGACAAGATCATCGCCGAGGCGCAGATCGAAGCCAGCAGCCTCGTCAACGACGCCCAGGAAAAGTCCCGCAAGATCCTCGGCGCCCTGGAGCAGCAGCGCTCCGTCCTGGAACGCAAGGTGGAGCAGCTCCGCGGCTTCGAACGCGACTACCGCTCACGCCTGAAGGCCTACATCGAAGGCCAGCTCCGCGACCTGGATGCCCGCGGCTCCGTCGCGACGCCGGAAGTCAGCGAAGCCAACTAAGTCTGGCAGCACGTATTCTGAAAGCCGGTGGCTGAGGATTCCTCGGCCACCGGCTTTTGGCATTGACACCCAGTTCCACGAATTGAAAGCACCATGACTGACGAACTTGCCGCCGACGCGGCACGCCCTCTCCCACCCTCGCCGCGCCCCCGCCGGGCGGTGCTGCTGTCCCTGTTCGCGGGGTTCGCGGTCTTCGCCTACGTCCTGGACCAGCTGACCAAGCTGTGGGTCACCTCCACCATGGTGGAAGGGGAACGGATCCCGGTGCTGCCGCCCCTGCTCCACTGGTACTTCATCCGGAACTCCGGCGCCGCGTTCTCCATCGGCGAGAACGTCACCTGGGTGTTTTCCATCATCATGGCCGGCGTGGCTGTCGCCATCCTTTTCCAGGTCCGCCGGCTGGGCTCCGCCTGGTGGTCCCTGGCCCTGGGCCTGCTGCTCGGCGGGGCGCTGGGGAACCTCACGGACCGGCTCTTCCGTGAGCCATCCTTCGGCATGGGACACGTGGTGGACTTCATCCAGCTTCCCAACTTCGCCATCTTCAACATTGCCGACTCCGCGGTGGTGTCCGCCGTCGCCATTATCTGCATCCTGACCATCCGCGGGATCGCCCTGGACGGAACACGGCTGGGGAGTGCACAGAAGGACAAGCCTGGCCATGACTGACCGCATCGTCGTCGCCGAAGAATACGCCGGGGCGCGGGCGGACGCCGGCCTGGCCGGCCTCTTGGGCGTGTCCCGTTCTGTCGCCGCATCCCTTCTCGCGGACGGCCACGTCCTCAACCGGGGCAAGGCCCTGGGCAAGTCGGCAAAACTCGTGGCCGGGGACACCCTCGAGGTCACCGTCCCGGAACGGCGGGACCCGCTTGAAGTCGTGGAGGAAGTTGTGGAAGGCCTGAATATCCTGCTCGACGACGATGATTTCGTCGTCGTCGACAAACCCGTCGGCGTGGCAGCCCATCCCTCACCGGGCTGGGTGGGGCCCACCGTGGTGGGCGGGCTTGCCGCCGCCGGCTACCGGATCTCCACTTCGGGCGCCCCCGAGCGGGCAGGCATCGTCCACCGGCTCGACGTCGGGACCTCCGGGGTGATGGTGGTGGCCAAATCCGAGCGCGCCTACACCGCCCTCAAGCGCGCCTTCAAGGAGCGCACGGTGGACAAGGTCTACCACGCGGTGGTGCAGGGCCTTCCCGACCCCCTGACGGGCACCATCGATGCCCCCATCGGCCGCCACCCCGGGCACGACTGGCGTTTCGCCGTCATCGAGGACGGGCGGCCCTCCGTAACCCACTACGAAGTCCTGGAGGCCTTCGGCAAGGCCAGCCTGGTGGAAGTCCACCTTGAAACCGGCCGCACGCACCAGATCCGGGTCCATTTCTCCGCGCTCCGCCACCCCTGCGCCGGCGACCTCACCTACGGCGCCGATCCCCGCCTGGCCGCCAACCTGGGGCTCACACGGCAGTGGCTGCACGCCCGTCAACTGGCCTTTGACCACCCCGTGACGGGGGAGCGCGTTACGGTCACCAGCGAGTACCCGCAGGACCTTTCCTACGCCCTGGAAGTACTGGAGTCGGGCCAGGCCTGACACGGCCGGCCTGGCAGGAGTGTCCGGGGGCAGCGCTTAGAATAGTGCGGTGAGTTCCAGCAATGATTCGTTTGTCCACCTGCACACCCACACCGAATATTCCATGCTGGATGGAGCGGCCCGCCTGGGGGAGCTGTTCGATGAGACCGAACGCCTTGGCATGCCGGCCCTCGCCACCACAGACCACGGCTACCTGTTCGGCGCGTTCGACTTCTGGCGCAAAGCCACGGACAAGGGCATCAAGCCGATCATCGGCGTCGAAGCCTATGTGACGCCCGGTACTGCCCGGACGGACAAGGAACGCGTGCGCTGGGGCGATGAATCCCAGCGCAAGGACGACGTCTCCGGCGGTGGGTCCTACACCCACATGACCCTCCTGAGCTACAACAACGTGGGCATGCGGAACCTCTTCCGGGCCTCCTCCATCGCCTCCCTCGACTCAGTCTTCGGCAAGTGGCCGCGGCTGGACCGGGAACTGCTCAACACGTACTCAGAGGGGCTCATCGCCACCACGGGCTGCCCTTCCGGCGAGGTCCAGACCCGGCTCCGGCTCGGCCAGTACCGCGAAGCACTCGAGGCGGCGGCCGAGTTCCGGGACATTTTCGGTGCGGAGAATTACTTCTGCGAACTGATGGACCACGGGCTGGACATCGAGCGGCGGGTCACCGGCGACCTGCTGCGGTTGGCCAAGGACCTGAACCTGCCCCTGGTGGCCACGAACGACCTCCACTACACGCATGAGCACGACGCCAAGGCGCACGAGGCCCTGCTGGCCATCCAGTCCGGCTCCACGCTGCTGGAACCCACCTATGACAACGGCGGCTCCCGGTTCGCCTTCTCCGGCAGCGGCTACTACCTGAAGTCCCCGCAGGAGATGCGGGAGCTCTTCCGCGACCACCCGGAGGCGTGCGACAACACGCTGCTGATCGCCGAACGCTGCGAAGTGTCCTTCAACACCGACGCCAACTTCATGCCGCGGTTCCCCTGCCCGCCCGGCGAGGACGAGACCTCCTGGCTGGTCAAGGAAGTGGACAAGGGCCTGCAGTACCGCTACCCGGGCGGCATCCCGGATGAAGTTCGCAAGCAGGCCGACTACGAGCTCGGCGTCATCACCTCCATGGGTTTCCCCGGCTACTTCCTGGTGGTTGCCGACTTCATCAACTGGGCCAAGAACAACGGCATCCGGGTGGGCCCCGGGCGTGGTTCGGGTGCAGGCTCCATGGTGGCCTACGCCATGCGCATCACCGACCTCGACCCCCTGCGCCACGGGCTGATCTTTGAACGGTTCCTCAACCCGGACCGCGTCTCCATGCCCGACTTCGACGTCGACTTCGATGACCGGCGCCGCTCGGAAGTCATCGACTACGTCACCCGCAAGTACGGTGACGAGCGCGTCGCGATGATCGTCACCTACGGCACCATCAAGACCAAACAGGCCCTCAAGGACTCCTCCCGCGTCCTGGGCTACCCGTTCAGCATGGGCGAGACGCTGACCAAGGCCCTGCCGCCGGCCGTGATGGCCAAGGACATTCCCCTGGCGGACATCCAGAATCCGGAGTCCAAGCGCTACAGCGAAGCAGGGGACTTCCGGCAGCTGATCGCCACCGACCCCGAAGCCGCCAAGGTCTTCGAAACGGCCCTGGGCATCGAAGGCCTGAAGCGCCAGTGGGGCGTGCACGCCGCCGGCGTCATCATGTCCTCGGACCCCATCATCGACGTCATCCCCATCATGCGCCGCTTCCAGGACGGCCAGGTGATCACCCAGTTCGACTACCCGACGTCCGAGGGCCTTGGCCTGATCAAGATGGACTTCCTGGGCCTGCGGAACCTGACGATCATTTCCGATGCCCTCGAGAACATCAAGATGAACCGCGGCATCGACCTGGACCTGGAAAACCTTGAGCTGGACGATGCCCCGTCCTACGAGCTCCTGGCCCGCGGCGACACCCTGGGCGTGTTCCAGCTCGACGGCGGTCCCATGCGGTCGCTGCTCAAGCTCATGAAGCCTGACAACTTCGAAGACATCTCCGCCGTCCTGGCGCTCTACCGTCCGGGTCCCATGGGCGCCAACGCCCACACCGACTATGCGCTGCGCAAGAACGGGATCCAGGAAGTCATCCCCATCCACCCGGAGCTGGAGGAGCCCCTCAAGGAAATCCTCGGTGGGACCTATGGCCTGATCGTGTACCAGGAGCAGGTCATGGCCGTGGCGCAGAAGCTGGCCGGCTACTCGTTGGGCCAGGCAGACATCCTCCGCCGCGCCATGGGCAAGAAGAAGAAATCCGAGCTGGACAAGCAGTTCGCCGGCTTCTCCCAGGGCATGCAGGACAACGGCTACTCCATGGAGGCCGTCAAGACTCTCTGGGACATCCTGCTGCCCTTCTCCGACTACGCCTTCAATAAAGCCCACTCGGCCGCCTATGGCGTGATCTCGTACTGGACCGCCTACCTCAAGGCCCACTACGCCCCTGAATACATGGCGGCGCTGCTGACCTCGGTGGGCGATGACAAGGACAAGTCGGCCATCTACCTCAACGAGTGCCGGCGCATGGGCATCACCGTGCTTCCGCCGGACGTCAACGAGTCCGCCCTGAACTTCACTCCGGTGGGCAACGACATCCGCTTCGGCATGGGCGCCATCCGCAACGTGGGCGTCAACGCCGTGGAAGCCATGGTGGCAGCCCGCGAAAGCGAGGGAGCGTTCACCTCCTTCAAGGACTACCTGATGAAGGTCCCGGCCGTGGTCTGCAACAAGCGGACCATCGAGTCCCTGATCAAATCCGGCGCGTTCGACTCGCTGGGCCACCACCGCCGCGCCCTGGCCATGATCCACGAAGAGGCCATCGACTCCGTCATCACCCTCAAGCGCAACGAGGCCATCGGCCAGTTCGACCTCTTCGCCGGTTTCGAAGACGCCGGGGCGGAATCGTCCTCCCTGAGCATCGAGATCCCGGACCTGCCCGAGTGGGAAAAGAAGGACAAGCTCTCCTTCGAACGGGACATGCTGGGCCTGTACGTATCGGACCATCCGCTGCAGGGCCTGGAGGGACTCCTGGCCCAGCATGCAGAGATGAGCATTACCTCCATCATCGGCGAGGACGGGCCGCAGGACGGAGCGATCATCACGATCGCCGGCATGATCACGTCCCTGAGCCGCCGCATCGCAAAAGCCAGCGGCAATGCCTACGCCCGGGCCGAGGTGGAGGACCTGGGCGGCTCGATCGAAGTCATGTTCTTCGGGCAGGTCTATGGGCCGATCGCCTCCGTACTGGCGGAGGACCTGATCGTGGTGGTCAAGGGCCGGCTGCAGAAGCGCGACGACGGCGCCATCACGCTCAACTGCATGGAGCTTTCCGTCCCGGACCTGAGCGAAGGGCTGCACGGGCCCCTGGTCATCACCATGCCCACCCACAAAGCCACCGAGGCCGTGGTCACGGAGCTCGGCGACGTCCTGCGCACCCACCGGGGCAACTCGGAGGTGCGGCTGCACCTGCAGGGTGACACCCGGACCGAAATCATGGGCCTGCCCGTCCACCTTCGGGTGAACCCCAGCCCGTCGCTGTTCGGCGACCTGAAGGTCCTGCTGGGCCCGGCCTGCCTGGACGCCTGACAAACAGGCGGCCGACGGCGGGAATCACCTCCCGCCGTCGGCCGCCTTTTTGCTGCGCCGGTCCGTGGGCGTCAGATCTCGTAGTCCAGCGGGACCGGCTGCCCATAGGCGCCGCCGTGGTACAGCAGCGGCGATCCTTCGCCGCCCACCTGGCCGTCCACTACCTGGACCACCACCACGGCGTTGTTCTCGAACGAGAGCCGCATCTGGATCTCGCCGATCAGCCAGCCGGCAACATCCTTGAGGATGGGCACCCCGTGCGGACCGATCTCCCAATGGTTGCCTTCGAAGCGGTTGCCGGGGCGGGCAAAGCGGGCCGCCAGCTCCTGGTTCTCCAGCCCCAGCATGTGCACCCCCAGGTACTGGGTGTTGGCCACGGCGGGCCAGGACCTGGAGCTGCGCGCCATGTTGAACGTGAAGCGCGGCGGCTTCGCCGACAGGGACGCCACGGAGGTTGCCGTGAAGCCGTAGGGCTCATCCTGGTAATTCACGGTGATAATGGCGACGCCCGCGGCATGCCGGCGGAACATCTCCCTGAACGTCTGCTCGAACGGCTCGCTGTTGTCGGTCACCGGAACTCCTGAACTAAGTGGCGTAACTCTTTCCCCAAGCGTATTGGCCCACGGTCACGGCGGGAAAACAGGCGGCGGCCGCACCACGGCGGATGGCCTTGCAGGAACCTTTGTTAAGGTGTGTTGCATGACGAACTTCGCCCGCCCCGCCAGGCGGCTGCTGCCATGGTCCGTGCTGCTGGTCCCGGCGGCCGCGGGCATCCCGGCGGGCATCCTCTGGTGGGTCCTTGCCCCGGGCGGATTGAACCTGATCACCCGCGACCCAGCCCTGGCGGCCGGCACCGTGCCCCTGGTCTGGCTGCCGCGCGATCTCACGCTCGCAGGCATCCTGGTGCTGGCCGGCTGCCTGCTGGCCGTATTCCTGGCGGACGGCAAGCGCCCGGACCCGCAGGCGGCACTGCTCACCGGCCTGGCCGGGGCGTTCGCGGGCAGCGCCGTGGCATGGGGGACAGGTGTCCTGGCGGGACGGCTGTGGGGTCCGGCCGTCGACACGTCGGCAAACGCCAGCATCGCCTTCTCCCTGCGGGCGTGGCCGGTCCTGCTGCTCTGGCCCGCCGCCACGGCCGTCTCGGTCTTCATCCTTGAACTGGTGGGCACCACGGGCAGAAAGCCTGATTCAGCCGGCGCGGAAACAGCAGGCGTGCACAGCCCCGTAAAATAGAGCGGTGACCACATCCCCGGAGTTTCCTGCCCCCGTGACCGCCGCCGTCGAGTTCCGCACCATTGACCTTCGGGGCCGCCACTTGAGCCTTCCGGCACTTCGCGCCGCGGTGCCACGCGCGAAGGGACAGACCGTGGCGGACGCCGAGGAAAAGGTCCTGCGGATCATTTCCGCCGTCCGGGAGCGCGGCTTCGCGGCGCTGGCAGAGCTGGCCGAACGGTTCGACGGCGTGGCGCAGGAGCACCCGCTGGTCCCCGGGGAGGCACTCGCCGCAGCGCTGGACCAGCTGGATCCGGCCGTGCGGGCTGCCCTGGAGGAATCCATCAGCCGGGCACGGAAGTTCGCGGACGGGCAGCGCCCGCGCAATGTCGACGTCGAACTGGGCGACGGCGCAGTGGTCAGCCAGAACTGGGTTCCGGTGGCCCGCGTGGGGCTGTACGTTCCCGGCGGCCTTGCCGTGTACCCGTCATCGGTGATCATGAACGTCGTGCCCGCACTGGCGGCGGGTGTGGAGTCCATCGCCCTGGCCTCGCCGCCCCAGAAGGAGTTCGGCGGGCTGCCGCACCCCACCATCCTGGCGGCCGCGTCGCTGCTGGGCATCACTGAGGTTTACGCCATCGGCGGGGCCCAGGCCATTGCAGCCTTCGCTTACGGCGTCGAAGCGACGGAGGCAGGTCCGGCCCTGGAGCCCGTGGACGTGGTCACCGGCCCCGGCAACATCTTCGTTGCCACGGCCAAACGCCTGGTTAAGGGCGTCGTCGGCATTGATTCAGAGGCCGGAACCACGGAAATCGCCATCCTGGCGGACGACTCCGCCCAGCCCGCCCTGGTTGCCGCCGACCTGCTCAGCCAGGCGGAGCACGATCCGAAGGCAGCCTCGGTCCTCATTACCGATTCCGAGGAGCTCGCCGCCGCCGTGCGTGCTGAACTGGCACTGCAGGCCGCCGCCACCAAGCACTCGGCCAGGGTGCAGGAGGCGCTGTCCGGTCCCCAGTCCGGCGTCGTGCTGGTGGACGGCCTCGAGCAGGGAATCGCTGCCTGTGACGCGTACGCAGCGGAGCACCTGGAAATCATGACCCGGGACGCTGCCGCCGTGGCCGCCCGCATCCGGAACGCGGGCGCGATCTTCGTGGGGGACTACAGCCCCGTCAGCCTTGGCGACTACTGCGCCGGCTCCAACCACGTGCTGCCCACCAGCGGTACGGCAGCCTTTTCCTCCGGGTTGAACGTGACCACATTCCTGCGCGCCATCCAGGTGGTCAACTACAGCCGGGAAGCCCTGGCCGAGGTCAGCGGACACATCGTGAGCCTGTCCCGGGCCGAGGATCTTCCGGCCCACGGGGACGCGGTGACGGCCCGGTTCCCGGGCGATCGGTGATACCACTACATGTAGTAATTACAGGATTGTTATTACCCCACATCTGCCCGTAAACTGGGAACGCCACGGCATCGCCCCCCGGCGGTGCTGGTGGCTTCCAACGCCGTTGCACACCACAACCGAAAAGGGGGAACGCCATGTACTGCCCGTTCTGCCGCAACCCTGATTCCCGCGTGGTGGATAGCCGGATGGCTGATGACGGCTCGGCCATCCGCAGGCGCCGGCAATGCCCGGAATGCGGCCGCCGGTTCACCACGGTGGAAACCACCAGCCTGTCCGTGATCAAACGTTCCGGCGTGGGCGAGCCCTTCAGCCGCAGCAAGGTGATCAACGGCGTGCGCAAGGCGTGCCAGGGGCGCCCCGTGAGCGAGGATGACCTCGCCATGCTGGCCCAGGAAGTCGAAGAGCAGATCCGTGCCTCGGGCGCCGCCGAAATCGATGCGCACGAGGTAGGCCTGGTGATCCTCGGGCCGCTGCAGAAACTCGACGAGGTAGCCTACCTTCGCTTCGCCAGCGTGTACCAGGCCTTTGAGTCCCTCGAGGACTTCGAGACTGCCATTGCCCTGCTCCGCCACGAGGCCGGGGAAGGCGCCAAGGGCGCAGCCAAGAGCTCCGAGAAGAGCCCCCTCTAGAACTCCGGTGGCGGCAGCGGAGGGGAAGCCGCAGCCGCCACCGGCACCACTCCTACTTGGCCAGGTTGTGCTGGAGTGCGATTTCCAGCGCCGCACCCACGATGCCTGCCTCGTTGCGGAGGACCGCCGGGACAATCGGGGTACGGAGCTTGAGGTTGGGAAGGTACTCGTCGGCGCGCTTTGAAATCCCGCCGCCCACGATGAACAGTTCCGGCGAGAACAGGAACTCCACGTGCGAGAAGTAGCGCTGCAGCAGCACGCTGTACTCGTCCCAGGACAGCCCGTCACGTTCGCGGGCAACGGCGGACGCCTTGGATTCGGCATCGTGGCCGTCAATTTCAAGGTGCCCCAGCTCTGCGTTGGGGACCAGCTTTCCGTCAAAGATGAAGGCTGAACCGATGCCGGTACCGAGCGTGATCACCAGGACAGTGCCGGCGACGCCTTCGCCGGCCCCGTAGCGTGCCTCTGCCAGGCCTGCGGCGTCCGCATCATTGATGACTTCCACCGGCCGGCCGAGCCGGGCCGTGAGGAGGGCGTCGATGTCCGTGTCCAGCCAGCTCTTGTCCACATTGGCTGCGGAGTGGACCACGCCGTGCTGGATGATGCCGGGAAAGGTCACGCCCACGGGGGAGCCGGCTTCCGGGGCCTCGGGGCGTGCCGAGAGTTCGGCCACCACCAGGGCCACGGCCTCGGCTACGGCCTCAGGGGTGGCGGGCTGCGGGGTGGGCACCCGGAAGCGTTCTCCGAGGAGCTTGCCCTTCTTCAGGTCGACAATGCCGCCCTTGATGCCCGTACCACCGATGTCGATGCCGATCAGCGGTGCGTTCTTGTGCGACTTCTCGTCCTTCTTGGCCAATGGGATTCCGTTCTTGACAGGGGCGGGCAGGAAAAGGGGCGGCTTTGGGGGCGGCCCGTAACAGTAGTCCGGTCTGCACCGGCAGCATGCCCAGGGGGCACGGGCCGGGCTACGGCAGGGTAAGGATTTCGGCGCCGGTCTCGGTGACCAGCAGGGTGTGCTCGAATTGGGCGGTGCGCTTGCGGTCCCGTGTGACCACGGTCCAGTCATCGCTCCACATGTCCCATTCCACGGTGCCCAGCGTGAGCATCGGTTCGATGGTGAACACCATTCCCGCTTCGATCACGGTGTTGTAGGCAGGGGCGGCATCGTAGTGCGGGATGATGAGCCCGGTGTGGAAGGCCTCTCCGACGCCATGGCCGGTGAAGTCGCGGACCACGCCGTAGCCAAAGCGCTTGGCATAGGACTGGATGGCCCTGCCAATGACGTTGATTTCACGCCCCGGCGCCACGGCCTTGATGGCCCGGTTCAGCGACTCCTCCGTACGCTCCACCAGGAGCCGGGATTCCTCGTCCACGTCCCCTACCAGGAACGTGTAGTTGGTGTCTCCGTGGACGCCGTTGAGGTAGGCCGTGATGTCGATGTTCAGGATGTCGCCGTCCTGGACCACGGTGCTGTCCGGGATGCCGTGGCAGATGACCTCGTTCAAAGAGGAACACAGCGACTTGGGGAATCCGCGGTAACCGAGCGTGGACGGGTAGGCGTTATGGTCCAGCAGGAATTCGTGGCCCACTTTGTCCAGCTCGTCGGTGGTGACTCCCGGCTGGATGTGCTTGCCCACTTCCACGATGGCCTGCGCCGCGATCTTCCCGGCAATCCGGATCTTCTCGATGGTCTCCGCAGACTTGACTTCGGAGCCGGTGAATTTGGCGGGTGCCGGCTTGCCGACGTATTCCGGACGGGGGATGGACGCCGGGACGGGACGCTGCGGACTCAGGGTACCCGGGGTGAGGGTGCCAATGGGTGCAGTCGAGGCAAGGGAAGGCATAGATTGATCATATAAGGCACCACAGAACGCCTAACAACCGACAAGCTGGGGAGGGGGCGCGTAAGTGTTTGTGTTACGTGGATCACCCCGGGATTCCTGTCGCCGGAACGAGGAGCAACGATGACTGAGTACTGGTTCAACGTCAATACCCACGAAGTGGAAGAGGACCGGCTGTCGGACTGGAGCCAGCTCATTGGGCCCTACAAGACCCGCGAAGAAGCTGAGCACGCCATCGAGAAGGTCCGGGCGCGCAACGAGGCCTGGGAAAAGGGCGACGACGACTGACGGGCTGTTTCCTGCCTAGAACGAGTGTTCCGGGCCGGGGAACGTGCCGGAGCGGACGTCGTCCCCGTAGGCGGTGGCGGCGTCGTGCAGTGTGCTGCGCAGGTCCGCGTACTGCTTGACGAATTTGGCCATCCGGCCGCCGCGAAGCCCTGCCATGTCCTGCCAGACAAGGACCTGGCCCGTGGTGGCGTTCCCGGCCCCGATGCCCACAGTGGGCACGCCCACGGCGGCGTCAACCGCGGCGGCAGTCTCGGCCGGCACCATCTCCATCAGCACGCAAAACGCGCCGGCCTCCTCGAGGGCGTGGGCGTCCTCGATCAGCCGTTGGGCGTCGTCGCCGCGGCCCTGCACGCGGTAGCCGCCCAGGGCGTGTTCGCTCTGGGGCGTGAAGCCGATGTGGGCCATCACGGGGATGCCCGCCTGCACCATCGCGCGGACCGTGGGGGCGTAGTACTTCCCGCCCTCGATCTTCACCGCGTGGGCCAGCCCTTCCTTCAGGAACCTGACGCCCGCGCCGACGGCCTGTTCCGCGCTGACCTCGTAGCTGCCGAACGGCAGGTCGGCCACCACCAGGGCACGCTTGGCGGACCTGGCCACCGCCCGGCAGAGGGGGAGCAGTTCGTCAACGGTCACCGGGAGGCTGGTCTCATTGCCAAAGACGTTGTTGGACGCCGAGTCTCCGACCAGGAGCACCTCGATGCCGGCAGCATCGAAGATCTCGGCCGTGTACTGCTCGTACGCCGTGAGCATGGCGAACCTGGTGCCGTCACGCTTGGCCTGCTGCAGGTGGTGGATGCGGACCTTGGCGGGCTTCCGTTCGGCAGGAACCGGCACGCCGGGGCCGTTGCCGTACGGGGCGGGTACTTCTGCGGACGCGCTGGAGTCGGAGCTGTTGGAGGCCATGGGATGAGCGTAGTGCGGCACCGGCCGTCCTAGCTAGCTACCGCGGGCATCCCGGCAAAAAGGTGATAAGCGCCATAGCTCCGCGCCGGGACGGGGTGCCGGGTATCGCTGGAAACCGCGCCTGGGGGCATGTTTTGGGGACCGCCAGGTTAATGCTGTGTTACGCACGGCGCAGGCTCAAGCATCGGCGCCGAATGATTAGTACAGTGATGATGAACTGCTGCCGGCTTTCCCCTTTGCGCGGACCCCGGAGCATGGACGTTGACCGGAGAAGAGGCCATCATGGACCGCCAGCAAGAATTTGTCCTGCGCACAATCGAAGAGCGCGACGTACGTTTCGTGCGCCTGTGGTTCACCGACGTCGTGGGTTCGCTGAAGTCCGTGGCGCTGGCCCCGGCGGAGGTCGAGGGCGCATTCGAGGAAGGCCTGGGGTTCGACGGTTCCTCCATTGAAGGCCTGGCCCGTGTTTTCGAATCCGACATGCTGGCCCAGCCGGATCCCGCCACCTTCCAGATCCTGCCGTGGCGCGGCGAGACCGAGCAGACGTCCAGGATGTTCTGCGACATCCTGACCCCCGACGGCGAGCCCTCCGCCGCCGATCCGCGCAACGTGCTCAAGCGGACCCTCGCCAAGGCCGCGGACATGGGCTTCACCTGCTACACCCACCCCGAGATCGAGTTCTACCTGCTCAAGTCGCACGAGCCGGGTCCGAACGGTGCTCCTGTTCCGGTGGACGAGGGCGGCTACTTTGACCATGTCCCCGGCGGCGTGGCCCAGGACTTCCGGCGCACCGCGGTGACCATGCTGGAATCGGTCGGCATTTCCGTGGAATTCAGCCACCACGAGGCAGGCCCGGGCCAGAACGAGATCGATCTCCGCTACGCGGACGCCCTGCAGACGGCGGACAACATCATGACGTTCCGCACCGTCATCAAGGAAGTGGCGCTGCAGCAGGGCACCTACGCCACGTTCATGCCCAAGCCGTTCACCGACCACCCCGGCTCCGGCATGCACACGCACTTCTCCCTGTTCGAAGGTGACAGCAACGCGTTCTTCGAAGCAGGGGCTGAGTTCCAGCTGTCCAAGACGGCCCGGCAGTTCATCGCCGGCATCCTCAAGCACGCCCCGGAATTCACGGCCGTCACCAACCAGTTCGTCAACTCCTACAAGCGCCTGTGGGGCGGCGGCGAAGCACCCAGCTACCTCAGCTGGGGCCACAACAACCGCTCCGCGCTGGTCCGCGTGCCGCTGTACAAGCCCGGCAAGGGCCAGTCCGCCCGAATCGAGTACCGCGGCATCGACTCCGCCGCGAACCCGTACCTTGCCTACGCCGTGCTGCTCGGCGCGGGCCTGAAGGGCATCGAGGAGGGCTACGACCTTCCGGCCGCGGCAGAGGACGATGTCTGGTCGCTGAGCTCCGCGGAACGCCGCGCCATGGGCCATGACCCGCTCCCGGCCAGCCTGCACGATGCCATCCGTTCCATGGAGGACTCGGAGCTGATGCCGCAGATCCTGGGCGAACAGGTTTACGAGCACTTCCTGCGCAACAAGCGCGCCGAATGGCAGGACTACCGGCTTCAGGTGACGCCCTACGAGCTGCAGCGCAACCTCGGCATCCTCTAGGTGCCCGGCGTGAGCCTGGCACGCCGCCTGATCGCGGCCGGATTCAGCGACCTGGAGAAGGGCGAACGGTTCCTTGCCGCGCGCGAACTTGAGGGGCTGGACCAGGACAGGCTCTTTGCCGGGCTGCAGCTGGCCGCGAGCCCGGACACTGCCCTGCAGTCCCTGGTCCGGCTGATTGAAAAGCACCCGCAGCTGCGTGACCTGGCGGCCGCTGACGCGGAGGACAGCGAGCCCATGTACCGGGTCCTGGGCGCTTCCGAGGCCCTGGGGGAGTTCCTCATCAGGCACCCGGAACACCTGGAGGCCTTCCGGGTCCGGGCCAGTCCCGAGCCGCTGCCTGCCGACCCGGGCCGGCTGCGCACCACCCTCCTGCAGGCTGTGGGCGCCGACCCCCGCGCCGCACGTCCCGTGGCCGCCGCCACCGGCGCGGACGCCTACGCTGCCCTGCGCACGGCCTACCGGCGCGGACTGGTGGACCTCGCCGTCAAGGACCTCTGCGCCGCGGACCCGCTGGACTTCCTGCCATCGGTGGGCGGTGAACTGGCGGACCTGGCCGCGGCCGCCATCGAGGCTGCCCTCGCCGTATCCCGCGCTGAAGCGGCGGAGCAGCACAGCGCTGCCGACGTCGCCGACGTCGGCCTGGCAGTCATCGGCATGGGCAAATGCGGTGCCCGGGAACTGAACTACATTTCCGACGTCGACGTCATCTACGTCGTGGACGCCGGCAGCCTGGAGGACGCCCAGGCCAACACCATCGGCACGGCGCTGGCGAGCGGCATCTCCCGGGCGATCTCCTCGGTCGCGAGGGAACCCGGACTGTGGGAGGTGGACGCGAACCTGAGGCCCGAGGGCAAATCGGGGCCGCTGGTCCGCACCCTCGCCTCCCACGAGACGTACTACGCCAGGTGGGCCGAAAGCTGGGAATTCCAGGCGCTGCTCAAGGCCCGTGCCATCGCGGGCGACGCCGCACTGGGCCGGGCGTACGAGGAAGCCGTGGCGCCGCTGATCTGGAGCTCGGCCGGCCGGGAGGGCTTCGTCGAGTCCGTCCAGGCGATGCGGCGCCGGGTCACCGAGAACATTCCGGCCGCCGAGGAGCAGCGCCAGATCAAGCTGGGCCGCGGCGGACTGCGCGACGTTGAATTCACCGTCCAGCTGCTCCAGCTGGTCCATGGCAAGGCGGATGAGACATTACGACGGCGGGACACCACCTCTGCGATCGCTGCCCTGTCAGCGGGCGGTTACATTGGCCGTTCCGACGCGGCGGCCTTCGACAACGCCTACCGTTACCTGCGGCTCCTGGAGCACCGGATCCAGCTGTTCCAGCTGCGCCGCACCCACCTCATGCCGGTGGCGGAGCCGGCGCTGCGCTCGTTGGCCAAAGCCGTCCTGGGGCCGTTCTCCAACGAACGGCCCAGCCCGGACTCCCTGCTGTCCGCGTGGCAGCGGACCAAGCGCTCGGTCCGTGAACTGCACGAGCGAATCTTCTACCGGCCGCTGCTGAATACGGCAGCCAAACTCAGCAGCGAGGACGCCAGGCTGACCCCCGAGGCGGCGCAGGGACGGCTTGCGGCGCTCGGATACCGGGACCCGCAGGGGGCGATGCGCCACATTGAGGCGCTGACCGCCGGTGTGAGCCGCCGGGCCGCCCTGCAGCGCCAGCTCCTGCCCATCCTGCTCGACTGGCTCGCCGAGGGCGTGGACCCGGACGCAGGCCTTCTGGCCTTCCGCCGCGTCAGCGAAGCCCTGGGCACCACCCACTGGTACCTGGGCCTGCTCCGCGACTCCAACGCCGCCGCTGAACGCCTGTGCCACATGCTGTCCAACTCCCGGCTCATCGCGGACCTGCTCGAGGTCTCGCCGGAATCGGTGGCATGGCTGGGACAGGACAAGGACCTGGTTCCCGTGGGCTTTGAAGCCCAATGGCAGGAGATCACGGCAAAGATGTCCCGGCACGAGGATCCGGAGAGTGCCATGCGCCTGATCCGGCTGATCCGTCGGCGGGAAATCCTGCGCATCGCCATCGCCGATTCGGCGGGCCTCCTGGACCAGGAACAGGTGGGCAGCGCCTTGGCGGACACGGACCGCGCCGCCGTCCTGGGCGCGCTGCGGGTGGCGGAAGGAATAGTCTCTGCCGCCGGCCCGCTCAAAACCACGGTGCTGGTGGTGGCCATGGGCCGGCAGGGCGGCCGGGAGATCGGCTACGGCTCTGACGCCGACGTCATGTACGTCCACAGGGCGCTGCCCGGCTTTACCGAAGCGGAGGCGCAGGAACAGGCGGCCCGCATCGTGGCGAAGGTGTCCAGCCTCCTCACGCAACCCCTGAAGCCGGCCATCATGGCGGAACGGGTCCTCCAAATGGACGCCGACCTCCGTCCCGAGGGGAAAAACGGGGCCATGGTGCGCTCCCTGGACTCCTTCGCCGAGTACTACCGCCGCTGGTCCCTGATCTGGGAAGCCCAGGCGCTCCTGCGGGCACGGCCCATGGCCGGCGATGATGCCCTGGCCGCTGATTTCCTCTCGCTGATCGATCCCATCCGGTACCCGGAAACTGTGGCGGAGCAGGACGTACGGGAGATCCGGCGCATCAAGGCCAGGGTGGAATCGGAGCGGTTGCCGCGCGGCGCAGACCCAGCACGGCACCTCAAACTCGGCCGCGGCGGCCTCAGCGACGTTGAGTGGCTGGTGCAGCTGCTGCAGCTCCAGCATGCCGGGAAACACCCGGAACTCCGGACCACATCCACGCTGGAAGCCCTCACCGCAGCAGCGGAACTTGGACTGTTGGATGCTGCCGACGCCGGTTTGCTGGCCGAGGCCTGGCGGCTGGCCAGCCGCATCCGGTCCGCCAATGTCATCTGGAACGGCAAGGCTTCCGATCTCCTGCCATCCTCCCGCCGCGACCTTGAGGCCGTGGCGCGCTGGTGCGGCTACGAGCCGGGACACGCCGCCGCGCTGGAGGAAGACTATTTGCGGGTGAGCCGCCGCGCCCGGGCTGTTTTTGAACGTGTCTTCTATGGGCACTGACTGGGTCTGGCTCATCCCGCTCCGGGACCTGGACGCGGATGCCCGCGCCATCCAGTTGGGCGCCATCGCGGACATGTCGCTCCTGGCAGGCCAGGAACGTTTCGTGGGCGACCCCCTGCGCATGGCGCTGGCAGGCCTGGCCGAGGAATCACGGTATCCCTACGTCGTGGAAGCCGGCGGGAACGCATCCGGTGTCCTGACCCTCCAGGCGGGGGCGGCCAGCCTTGCCGGGTGGCCCGACGACAAGTCAGCGTGGCTGCTGCGGGGCTTCCTCATCGACAGCCGGCACCAGGGCAGGGGGCTGGGCACGCTGGCGGCCACCGCCGCTGTGGAGGCCGCACGCAAGCTCACCGTCCGGCACCAAAGCCGCGAGTCCGGCGTCGTGCTTTCCGTCAATGAGGAGAACCATGCGGGACTCTCCGCGTACCGCCGCGCCGGTTTCGTCGACGCAGGGCCGTACCTCGGCGTTTCCGCGGGGCCGCAGCGGACCATGTTCCACAGCTTCGCTGCCGCCGTACCGGCGTAACGCGCCGGACCGGCATTGCGCTTAGCAAGCGTTTGCCCGATTATGTGGATGGCGGTGTTCTCCAACCTTGTTGGGGGGAAGGCTGGACAGTCTTCGTCTCGGGGGGCATTCGTCAGGGGGTCCGGCTCCCGGTCTCAGCACGTCTGGAGGCGGGCCCCCACCTTACGGTCTCCGTCCGCGGCCTTGACGGCCCGGACAACGCAAAAGGCGGCCACCGGATGAACCGGTGGCCGCCTTTGCTGCTTCAGCGCTCCTGCGGGGGCAGGCCGCAGACTAGACGCCGTAGTAGAGCTCGAACTCGTAGGGGTTCGGGCGCAGGGACAGCGGACGGATCTCGTTCTCGTACTTGTACTCGATCCAGGTGTCGATCAGGTCCTGGGTGAAGACGCCGCCGGCCTGCAGGAACTCGTTGTCCTCGCGCAGAGCCTCCAGGGCTTCCTCGAGCGTGCCCGGAGCCTTGGGGATGTCCTTGGCTTCCTCGGCCGGGAGCTCGTAGAGGTCCTTGTCGATGGGAGCCGGGGGCTCGATGCGGTTGCGGATGCCGTCAATGCCGGCCATCAGCTGGGCAGCGAAGGCCAGGTAGGGGTTGGAGGAGGGGTCCGGTGCGCGGAATTCGATGCGCTTGGCCTTGGGGTTGGAGCCCGTGATGGGGATGCGGATACCGGCGGAGCGGTTGCCCTGCGAGTAGACCATGTTGACCGGGGCTTCGAAGCCCTTGACCAGGCGGCGGTAGGAGTTCACCGTCGGGTTGGTGAAGGCCAGGACGGCGGAGGAGTGCTGCAGCAGGCCGCCGATGTACCAGCGGGCGGTGTCGGACAGGCCGGCGTAGCCCTTCTCGTCGTAGAACAGCGGCTCGCCACCGTTCCACAGCGACTGGTGGCAGTGCATGCCGGAGCCGTTGTCACCGAAGACCGGCTTCGGCATGAAGGTAACGGACTTGCCCCAGGCGTCAGCGGTGTTCTTGATGACGTACTTGAACTTCTGCAGGTCATCGGCAGCGTGGGTCAGCGTGGTGAACTTGTAGTTGATCTCGGCCTGGCCGGCGGATCCAACTTCGTGGTGGCTGCGCTCGACCTCGAGGCCGGCTTCGTCCAGGGCAACGCACATGGCGTCGCGCAGGTCAGCCTGCTTGTCGGTGGGGGAAACCGGGAAGTAACCGCCCTTGACGGGGGTCTTGTAGCCCAGGTTGCCGCCTTCTTCCTCGCGGCCGCTGTTCCAGTGGGCTTCCTCGGAGTCGATCTTGTAGAAGCTGCCCTCGGGGGAGGACTGGTACTGGACGTTGTCGAACACGAAGAACTCGGCTTCGGGAGCGAAGAACGCGGTGTCGGCGATGCCGGTGGAGGCCAGGTAGGCCTCGGCCTTCTCGGCTACTCCGCGGGGGTCGCGGTGGTACGGGTCACCGGTGCGCGGGTTGACGATCGAGAAGTTCAGCGCGAGGGTCTTCTCCATGCGGAAGGTGTCCAGGAACGCGGTGGTGACGTCCGGGATCAGCTGCATGTCAGATTCGGCGATGCCCTGGAATCCGCGGATGGAGGAACCGTCGAAGAGCTGTCCGTTGACGAAGAAATCAGCGTCAACACTCTTCGCGGGGACGTTGAAGTGCTGCTGGACACCCGGAAGGTCGGTGAAGCGGATATCGACGAACTTTACATCTTCGTCCTTGATGAACTTGAGGACTTCGTCCGCAGTCTTGAACATCTATGCTCCTAACGCATATGTAAATATCTGGCATGCACGCCATGTGATCCAGCGCAATCCAAAATCAGGGAGAACGCATGTTGTCCCTGTCGCGTGTACCTGCCGGGGGATTGCTTGAAACTTCTAACAGACTATGGATCCGGCATTTCCCGTCCATGTCCGCATTGTTTCGGGCAGGTTACAGAATGCCCTGCTATGACCACGGTATCGTCCGTCCACACAGTGGTCGAGCCCCATCCACAGTGTGGGCGCCTGCTGCCCCCGGGGTCGGTAAACTTGGACGGTGGTAGATCGCAAAGACATTGGCTCCTGGCTCACCGGACCTGACACCTCCGGCATCTCAAAGTATCCGGGGGAGCGCCTGGGGCTGCCGGAGTCCGGTCCCGGCTCCATTGCCCGGGCGGGGCGCAGGATCGTTGCGATCATGATCGACTGGGGCATCGCGTTGCTCATCAGCAATTTTGCCTTTGGCGGCGATCCCTGGGCCACGCTGGCGGTCTTCGCCATTGAACAGACCCTGCTGGTCGGCACCCTCGGCTACAGCATCGGCCACCGCATCATGGGCATCGCGGTGATCAAGCCGGGAGGCGGCACTCCGGGACCGCTGGCCGGCCTGGTCAGGGCAGTGCTCCTCTGCCTGGTTATCCCCGCAGTCATTTTCGACCCCGACCAGCGCGGCCTGCACGACAAGGCCATGAATACGCTCCTCATCCGGCGTTGACGCTCGGCCCTCCCGCGGGCAACGGCACACCAAGAGACAACGGCGCACGAAGGGCAACGGCGCCCCATGGCCATCGCCACTCTAAGCGCCCGCCGGGTGCTTCCGCCGGAAGGCCCGCGCATTCGTGACGATCACGCCGCCGACCACGATGGCGCCGCCCACAAACTGCGCGGCTGTGTGGACCTGTCCGGCCAGAATGGTCAGGACGGCGGTGAAGACAGTGATCAGGTTGAGGAACACGCCGGCACCGGCCGCCGGCAGCACCGTCAGGGCGCGGTTCCACAGCACGTAGGACAGTACCGACGGAAAAATCGCGATAAAGAGCAATGACGCCAACGCACTGCCCGTCCCAGGAAAAGCCAGGCCGCCCGTCGCGAACCGCACCGGGGCCAGCAGAGCCACCGCCACGGCTGCCTGCACTGCCGTAGCTGTGATCGGCGGGATCCTGGGCGCCAGGCGGCCAATGACCGTGTAGGCCGTCCAGACAACCACCGCCCCCACCATCAGCACCTCGCCGGTGCCGAAGCCGGCAGTGGCCAGCCGGCCCACATTCCCTCCGCTGATGACGATGAGGACGCCGGCCAGCGCCATCAGGACGCCGGCCACCGCCATCGGCGTGAGCCGCTCGCGCAGGAACACTGCGGCCGCCAGCGTGATCAGCGCCGGATTGAACGCGTTGATCAGCGAGGCATTGAACGCATCGTTGTGTTCCAAGGCGAAATACAGGAGAAGGTTGTAGCCCAGGAGCCCGCACACGCTGAGCGCCAGCAGCCACGGCCACGCAGCTGCAACGGACCGCCAGCAGGGATTCTCCACAAGCTGGGCTATCAGCAGCAGCGGCACCAGTGCGATCGCCCACCGCAGGAAGACCAGGCTCAGGGGGTCGATGCTGTGGACAGCGCCGGCGCCCACCACGTAGTTGCCGGCCCAGAACAGGGTTGCCCCCAGCAGGGAGAAGAGAGCGATTACCCGCCTGCGTCCCTGCGCGCGCGTGCCCGGCGTCCCGGCCTCCTGCGGCGGCGGTGACGTCAGTCCCTGCTCAACGGAGTCCACTGCGGCGTGCCTGTCCCGCTAGGCGCGGCTGGACTCGAGGGCCGGGGCGTCCGCTGCGCGGGCAGCGCTGAGGTACCCGCGGCGCCCGGCCCAGCGTTCGAACAGGAGGGTGGCGAACGGGAAGACCGCCGAGACACCTGCCAGTACGGCCACCAGGAACGGCCAGCGCTGCACCCGCCACAGCATGAGCGCGGCGACCCCGTAACCGATGAACAGGGCACCGTGGACAGGGCCCGCCACCTGGACGCCGAGCTCCGTGGTGCCGGCAATCCATTTGAAATACATGCCGGCGAGGAGCGCGGCCCAACTGCAGGCCTCGGCCACGGCGAGGATGCGGAAGGCGCGGATCACTGTTGTCCTGAGGGGCATGGTCATGTCCTGTCGTCGGGCGGTGCGCTGACCGCACATGTGATGGGAGGGCTGGGCGCGGCGGTTCGGGCACAAAGAAAAACGCCCCGGCTGCCGGCAGTGCCGGTACCGGGGCGTTCAACCAGCTAGCGTCCGCGGTTGGGACGGGCCTTGTAGGGGTCGATGCCCTTGGGAATGGGAAGCCTGCTGCCCATGGACGCGATGCGCTTGGATACCGTGCTGACTTCAAGTTTGGTCAGTTCGTTCTTCATCTTGCCCATCTGCTTGGCCACCTGGCTCAGCGGCACCTGGCCTTCGCCGCGGCCGGTCTGGATGGTGTGGACAGGAACGTTGGGCAGGATTCGCGCCAGGCGCTTGCGCTCGGCATCGAGCAGCGGCTTCACCCGGTGGGCGGGGCCCTCGCTGACAAGGACGACGCCGGGACGTCCTACGGCGCGGAACACGGCATCCTGCGTGCGCGGGTTGACGGCCACGGGCTGCTCTTCGGTGATCCAGCCGCGGCGGAGCGTGCCCAGGGCAGCGCCCGAAGCTCCGGGCTGGTTTTCGATCTGCGCGAACGCAGCACGCTCAGCGCGCCGGGACAGAATGAAGGTGGCCGCCAGCAGGCCGAGCGGAATGCCGATGATCAGGCCGGTAATCCAGTTATCCAGCCAGAAACCCACCAGGAAGCTCACGGCCACAACACCGAGGAACACCAGCAGCATGAGCCACGGAACCATGGGGTCGTGGCGGCGGGTCATGGTGAAGACCTCGCCGATCTGCTTGAGCCTGCTGGGCTTCTTGGCCTTAGCTTCCTTGGGCTTGCGCGTGAACAGGCCGCGCTTCACCGCGCTTGAGCCCGCCGGGGTGGAGTTGCTGGAGTCAGGGGATTTCGCCATAGTGCCTCAATTCTACGTGACTTAAACCAAAGGGCCGGACGCTGGAGTCTTCCGGCGTCCGGCCCTCTGCCACTTCACAAAGGAGACGTCACGAGTGTGCAGCGAGGAGGGTGCTGGCTTCCTGGCGGGTGGTGCCGGAGTCCTGGATGCCTTCGGCGATGTGGGCGAGTTCGGCGGGGATGTCGCGGCCTTTTTTGCGCATGGCGGTGGCCCAGAGGCGGCCGGCGCGGTAGGAGGAGCGGACCAGGGGTCCGGACATGACGCCGAGGAAGCCGATTTCTTCGGCTTCGTGCTGGAGGTCCACGAATTCCTGGGGTTTGACCCAGCGGTCCACGGGCAGGTGCCG
>NZ_JBFBKW010000014.1:0-101099 GCF_040702325.1 Pseudarthrobacter sp. 902506025 | reverse complement strand
GGGGCGGCACGATTCGGCAAATTCAACCAATTACATACATAATCGGTATCAACAAACTTGGCACACTATTGAGTTCTCAAACAACAGACACACCCAGCACCACCCAAACCAACGTTCAGGATCGCTCCGGAGCAACTTTTCAAACTTACCGGCTGGCTTCCTGCGTGTCAAACCGGCGTCCGCGACCATCCTCAGCATATGCTTGGGGGATCGGTTTTCCGTCTGACTCCGTGGAGCAGCGCGGAAACAAACTCTACCACCACTCCTCCCGGATCGCCAGTCGGCCCTCGCGTGGTGTCCCGCAGGCAGCCGAAAGGCCCGGAATCACGCGGATTCCGGGCCTTTCGTGGATGACCGCCGTGGGGGTCAGCCAGCCGTTGATGCTCCCGGCTTGAAGTAGGACGCCCCGAGCGGAGGCAGCGTGACAGTCAGCGTCGCCGGCTGGCCATCCTGTCCTTCGTCCACTGCCTTCAGCTCGCCGTCGTTCAGTACACCGGATCCGCCGTAGGTGGTGTGGTCGGTGTTCAGGACCTCGGTCCAGGCCCCGGCAGTGGGGACACCCAGGGTGTAGCCGACATGCGGGGCGCCGGAGAAGTTGATGGCACAGACAACCGGGTTGCCGTCGGCGTCCCACCTGATGAAGGACAGGACGTTGCGGTCCGCGTCGCCACCGTTGATCCACTGGAAACCAGCCGGAACATTGTCCTGCGTGTACAGCGCCGGGGTGGACGCGTACAGCTCGTTGAGGTCCTTGGTGAGCAACTGCAGTCCCCTGTGTGCGGGGATGTCGGCGAGCCACCAGTCCAGGCCGTGCTGTTCAGACCACTCGGCTTCCTGGCCGAACTCGGTGCCCATGAAGATGAGCTGCTTGCCGGGGTGGGCCCACTGGTAGGCGAAGAAGGCCCGGAGGTTCGCCAGCTGCTGCCAACGGTCACCGGGCATCTTGCGGAGCATGGAGCCCTTGCCGTGGACAACCTCGTCGTGGCTGATGGGCAGCAGGAAGTTCTCCGTGAAGGCGTAGACCAGGGAGAACGTCACCGTCCCGTGGTGCCACCTGCGGTTGTAGGGGTCCTCGGAGATGTACTTGAGGGAATCGTGCATCCAGCCCATGTTCCACTTCAGGCCGAAGCCCAGGCCGCCGTGGCTGGTGGGCGCAGTAACGCCCGGGAACGCCGTGGATTCTTCCGCGATCATGACGGCGCCGGGGTGGGTCTTGTAGACGGTGGCGTTGACTTCCTGCAGGAAGGAGATGGCCTCGAGGTTCTCCCTGCCGCCGAAGCGGTTGGGCCGCCATTGTCCTTCCTGGCGTGAGTAGTCGAGGTAGAGCATGGAGGCCACCGCGTCCACGCGCAGGCCGTCGATGTGGAATTCCTCCAGCCAGTAGAGGGCGTTGGCCACCAGGAAGTTCCGGACCTCGGTGCGCCCGAAGTCGAAGATCAGAGTGCCCCAGTCGGGGTGTTCGCCAAGTGCCGGGTCCGAGTGTTCGTACAGGGGCTCGCCGTCAAACCGGGCCAGGGCCCAGGCGTCCTTCGGGAAGTGTGCGGGCACCCAGTCCAGCAGGACGCCGATTCCTGCCTGGTGGAGGGCGTCCACCAGGTAGCGGAACTCGTCCGGGTGTCCGAACCGGGATGTGGGCGCGAAGTAGGAGGTGACCTGGTAACCCCAGGAACCCCCGAACGGGTGCTCTGCGACGGGCATGAATTCCACGTGCGTGAATCCCAGCCACTTGACGTACTCCACCAGTTCCTTGGCGAGCTCGCGGTAGCCGAGGCCCAGGCGCCAGGATCCGAGGTGCACCTCGTACACGCTCATGGCGGAGTTGTGGGGATCGCGTTTGGCCCGCGCTTCCATCCATTCCTCGTCCTTGAACGCGTAGGAGGGTTCCACCACCCTGGACGCGGTCAAGGGGGGAACTTCGGTGCCGAACGCCAGCGGGTCGGCCTTTTCAACCCAGTAGCCGCCCCGGGTCAGGATTTCGTACTTGTAGCAGGCCCCCGCGGCGACGCCGGGGATGAAGACCTCCCACACGCCGGAGGAACCCAGGGAGCGCATGGAGTGTTCCCGTCCGTCCCAGGCGTTGAAGTCACCCTTGACGCGGACGGCCTGCGCGTTGGGGGCCCAGACGGCAAAGGACACACCGTTGACGTCTCCCAGCGCCGACTTGTAATGCCGGACATGGGCGCCGAGCACCTGCCACAGTTTCTCGTGCCGGCCTTCACCGATGAGGTGGAGGTCAACTTCACCCACGGTGGGCAGGTAGCGGTAGGGCTCGTCAACGGTCACCGGGTCCTTGCCCGGGTAGGCGACCGTGAGGCGGTAGTCGGGAACGTGCCCTTGCTCCAGCGGTTCCAGGACGGCAACCCACACGCCGTGGGCCTCGTGTTCCATGGGAACTTCACCGGCACGGGTGACCACGGTGACTGCTTCGGCGAGGTGCTTCACGGTCCGGATGGTGACGTG
Organism: Pseudarthrobacter sp. 902506025; assembly: GCF_040702325.1. NCBI lineage: Bacteria > Bacillati > Actinomycetota > Actinomycetes > Micrococcales > Micrococcaceae > Pseudarthrobacter > Pseudarthrobacter sp. 902506025. Next base: position 98,639 of record NZ_JBFBKW010000014.1, on the reverse strand, counting down.
CCCATAGTCGTCCAGGTGCGCGCCCAGGACGGAGTGGGGGGCGTGGTGTTCACCGTTCGCGATCCTGCCCAGGGTGCCTTCATCCACGTGCAGGGGCACCCCCGGGCGGTCAGTTCGTGCTGAGCCAGTCATTTCGTTACCTTCCGATGCTGCACCGGCGGAGTCGCCGGCACCGTTACTGCCCAGGAGCCGCCTGGCGGCGTTTACTGGAATCGCCACCCAGTCGGGCCTGTTACGCATTTCATAAACAACTTCGTACAGCGCCTTGTCCAGCCACAATGCCACAAACAGCGGCGAGGTTTGGTCCACCGTTCCAGGAATGACCCCGGCGTACCCTGCCAGGAAGGCGTCGGCGCAGTCATCCACCCAGCTGTCCGGCACCTGGGCACCCTCCTGCTCGCGCTGGGCTGCGCCGGCGGCGTAGTCGAAGGAGCGCAGCATGCCGACGACGTCGCGCAGGGGCACGTCCGGCACGTTCCGTTCGGCGATGGGCCGCAGGGGCTCGCCCTCGAAGTCGAGGATGGCCCAGCGGGACCCGTCGCCCGACTGGCCGGTGACCTGGAGGATCTGGCCCAGGTGCAGGTCGCCGTGGATGCGCTGGAGGGGCCCCTCGGGTGCCTTGTCCAGGTTTGCCAGCAGGGCGTCCAGGGCATCGTCGTAAGGTCCGACGGCGGCACGCGCCTCCGCCCAGGCGGCCCGGACGCGCTGGGCAACGGCGGGTCCTGCACCCTTGCCGGGTTCAGGCCCGCTCGACTGCCCCAGGGCCTCCGCAAGGCGCTTGTGCACCGTGGCGGTGGCGGCGCCAAGGGCCCTTGCTTCCGCCGTGAAGTCCGTGCCCGAGCGGGCTGCGTCCACCGCCAGCCGCCAGGCATCGCGTCCACCGGCGAGGAATTCGTGGGCCACCGCAAGCTCACCCTGGACGTACCGGGTAGCTTGGCCGGTGCCGGTTGGGGTGTGGTTGCCGTGCCCCAGCCACTCGCCCCGGACCCAGCCGAGGGTGGCGGGGACTTCCGACGTCCCTGCCTTGGTCAGGGCCGCTCCCACCTCGATCTCCGGGTTGGTTCCGTCCGACAGGACCCGGAAGAATTTCACCATGGCGGCCGATTCGCCGTCGTCCACAATGACGGAACTGTTGGACTGCTCACCGGAGAGCACCTTCACGACGCCCTTCGCCGTGGGCAGGCGGTACGGTCCTTCCACGCGGAATCCCGTCGCGGTGCCGCTGTCCGCCTTTCCTTCCTGCCGAATGAGCTCCAGCCACGCGCCCACGAAGTCGGGGTCGTGGACGGCGTCGTACACCCAGGGGCGGGTGGGATCCATTCCTGCCGCTTCACCCACCAGCGCACGCTCCATGCCCCCTGCCGGCGCCGGCCGGAAGCTCAAGGGAACCTGGACGACGGCGGTGCGCTGACCGCCGTCGGGCCCCTGGGTGGTGACGTTGAGGAGGAATACGGCCAGCGCCGCGTGTCCGCTGGGGTCCGCCAGTCCCAGGCTGCCGGCCTGGGAGATGGCGAAATCGGGGGTTTTGACCGGGAACCAACGCTGCTGCGGCAGCCATTCCTTGAGCAGCGCGGTGAGGGCGGGAGTGAGGATTGGCTGGTTCATCTCAGTTCTCTATCGACAGGATGGGCATGGCCTGGGTGTACGGCGAGGACGGGTTCGACCCCGCCGAGCGCATCCGAAGCCAGAAGAAATCGTGGCTTCCGATGGTCAGGGTAAGGGTGCCGTCGTCGCCGATGCCGGGGAAGATCTGTCCGCCGAACACATCGCGGAGCCCCCGGCCTGCATATTCGGGGATCCGCAGCGTGGCAGCGACCGGATGCTGGGAGAGGTTGAAGGCACACAGGATGGTCTCGCCGTCTGCCCCGGCAGGGTTGGTGTCCGACAGTTCGCGCAGGTACGCCAGGACGGCGTCGTGGTCTGCTTCCACATGCTTGAAGCCGCCCAGTCCGAACGCCGGGTGGTTCTTGCGGACGCTGAGGATCTGCCGGGTCCAGCGCAGCAGGGACCCGGAGTGGGCAGCCTCAGCTTCGACGTTGGCCATGGCGTAGTTGTACACCAGGGACTGGATGGGCGGCAGGTACAGCTTGCCGGGATCGGCATGGGAAAAGCCGGCGTTCCGGTCCGGGTTCCACTGCATGGGGGTGCGGACGGCATCGCGGTCCTCCAGCCAGATGTTGTCCCCCATGCCGATCTCGTCGCCGTAGTACAGGAACGGGCTGCCCGGAAGCGAGAGCAGGAGGGCGTTGATCAGTTCGATCTCGGCCCGCGAGTTGTCGAGCAGGGGTGCCAGCCGGCGGCGGATGCCGATGTTGGCCCGCATGCGCGGGTCCGGGGCGTACCAGCCCAGCATTGCCGCACGCTCATCGGCGGTGACCATTTCCAGGGTCAGCTCGTCGTGGTTGCGGAGGAACGTGCCCCATTGCGCGCCCTCGGGGATGTCCGGGGTGTCGCGCATCGTTTCGATGATGGGCGCCGCCTTTTGGTCCCGCAGCGCGTAGTAGAGGCGGGGCATGATGGGGAAGTGGAACGCCATGTGGCACTCGGGTTCATCGACGGTGCCGAAGTATTCCACCACCTCGTTGGGCGGCTGGTTTGCTTCGGCGATGATCACGCGGCCGGGATAGCGTTCATCCACCATTTCCCGCAGCCGGCGGAGGAACTCGTGGGTGGCCGGAAGGTTTTCGCAGTTGGTGCCCTCCTCCTCGAAGAGGTAGGGAATGGCGTCCGCGCGGAAACCGTCAATCCCCTGGTCCAGCCAGAACCGGACAACGTCGAAGACGGCCTCGATCACCTTGGGATTTTCGAAGTTCAGGTCCGGCTGGTGGCTGAAGAACCGGTGCCAGAAGAACTGCCGGCGGATGGGATCGAACGTCCAGTTCGATTCCTCCGTGTCAACGAAGATGATGCGTGCGTCCTGGTATTTCTCGTCCGTGTCGCTCCAGACGTAGAAGTCGCCGAAGGGACCGTCCGGGTCCTTCCGGGATTCCTGGAACCAGGGGTGCTGGTCGGAGGTGTGGTTCAGCGGGAGGTCGATGATTACCCGGACGCCGCGGGCATGCGCTTCTGCCACGAGCCGCTTGAAGTCGCTGATGGTGCCGAATTCATCCAGGACCGAGTTGTAGTCGGAGATGTCGTAGCCGCCGTCCCGCAGCGGTGACTGGAAGAACGGGGGCAGCCAGAGGCAATCCACGCCCAGCCACTGGAGGTAGTCCAGCCGGTCGATGAGTCCGGAGAAATCCCCGGACCCATCGCCGTTGGCATCCGCAAAGGCCCGGACCAGTACTTCATAGAACACTGCCTTGCGGTACCACAGAGGGTCATGCTGAAGGCCAGGCGCATTTAGCTCGAACGTGCTCTTGGGAGTGAAGTGGCCGGAACTCTGCGGGTTGAAACTCACTGATGCATTCTCCTCACGCTCAGGATGTGGGCGGGCTCCACGTGCGGATCAAGCCGCACGTAGTTGAACTCGCCCCACTCCCAGCTTTGGCCGGAGATGAGGTCATCCACATAGAAGCCGCCGCCCGGGGTGATGTCCTGCGGGTCCAGTTCGAGGGCCGCCAGGTCCAGGGAGACGCTGCACTCCTTGGTGACGTGCGGGTCCACGTTGACCACCACGATGATGGTGTCCTTGGAGCCGTCGGGAAGGGTCTTGTGCTTCGAGTAGACAACAGTGGAGTCGTCGGTGCTCTGGTGGACCGTGAGGTTCTGCAGGTCCAGCAGCGCGGGGTGGTCCCGCCGGATGTGGTTCAGCCGGGTGATGTACGGGGCCAGCGTGCGTCCGGACTCGGCGGCGGCGTCCCAGTCGCGGGCCTTGTACTCGAACTTCTCGTTGTCGATGTACTCTTCCGCACCGGGCCGGGCAACGTGTTCGTACAGTTCATAGCCGGCGTAGACGCCCCAGAGCGGGCTTCCGGTGGCGGCCAGGACAGCCCTGATCCGGAACGCTGCCGGTCCGCCGTACTGCAGGTATTCCGTGAGGATATCCGGGGTGTTGACGAAGAAGTTGGGCCGGAAGAACGCCGGTGATTCGTGGCTGACTTCCTCGAAGTAGGTCTCGATTTCCTTCTTGGTGTTGCGCCACGTGAAGTACGTGTAGGACTGCTGGAAGCCGGCCCTGCCCAGGGCGTGCATCATGGCCGGGCGGGTAAAGGCTTCGGCCAGGAACACAACACCTGGTTCGGCTTTTTCCACTTCCGCAATGAGCCATTCCCAGAACCACACGGGTTTGGTGTGCGGATTATCCACGCGGAAAATCTTTACGCCGTGGCTGACCCACAGCAGCACGATCCGCAGAATTTCCCGGGAAAGTCCTTCCGGATCATTATCGAAATTGAGCGGAAAGATGTCCTGGTACTTCTTTGGCGGGTTTTCGGCGTAGGCAATGCTGCCGTCCACCCTGGTGGTGAACCATTCCGGATGGGACTGCACCCACGGGTGGTCCGGGGCGGCCTGGAGTGCGAGGTCCAGGGCTACCTCCAGGCCCAGTTCGTTGGCACGCGCCACGAAGGCGTCGAAGTCCTCGAAGGATCCGAGGTCGGGGTGGATGGCGTCGTGGCCACCTTCCTTGGCTCCGATGGCCCAGGGTGAGCCGGGATCATTGGGGCCGGCCACCAGGGTGTTGTTGGGTCCCTTGCGGAACTGCACGCCGATGGGGTGGATGGGCGGCATGTAGAGGACGTCGAAGCCCATGGCTGCCACGGCGTCCAGCCGTTTGGCGGCGGTACGGAAGTTACCTGACGTCCAGGCGCCGGTGTTGTGGTCCTTTACGGCGCCTTCGGACCGGGGGAAGAACTCGTACCAGGCGCCCCGCCCGGCCCGGTCCCGCTCCACCAGGAGGGGGTATTTTTCAGAAAGGGTGACGAGTTCCCGGATGGGCTGGCGGGACACGATGTCCGCGACTTCCTGGCTGAACCCGGCCCCAAGCCGTTCCTCCGTGCTGCGGGACTGGTCGCCCAGGACCTCCGAGGCATGCCGCAGGGCTGCCCGGTCCACCTCGTCCCGGAAGTCCTCTGCGGACGCTTCGCCCAGCAGTTTGGCACCTTCGGCGAGCATGAGTTCGACGTCGACTCCGGCGTCGATCTTCACTTCGGCGTTGTGGTGCCAGGTGCCGTAGCGGTCGTGCCAGGCTTCGATGACAAAAGACCAGTTCCCCGTTTCCGACGGCGTGAGCACGCCTTCCCAGCGGTCCGTGCCCATGCCACGTTCCCCGCGCGGTGGCGCAAGCCGGACGCGCTGGCGCTCGGCGCCGGAGGGGTCAAGGAGCACGGCGCTGACGCCGAGCTGGTCATGCCCCTCGCGGAAGGCGGTGGCGCCCACGACAATGGCCTCGCCGGGCAGGGCCTTGGCCGGGAATTTGCCGCCCTCGACGACGGGCTGCACGGCAGTGATGGGAAAACGCCCAAACCGCAAGTCCTCGGTGATACTGCGCTGGGGCATTTTGGTGGATGCGGCACTGGTTCCTGAGTTAGTCGTCACAGGCTCGACGTTAGCGAGAAATGACCCGGATTGCTAAGCCTGCTCCCTAAAATCGCCGTGCCGCGGCCTAATTTCTTCATGCCCCTGTCATTTACCCAAAAGAAACCGAAAGCTGGTTCCGGCCGCGCATGTTGTCGGTTAGTGTGACGCAGGTGAAGGCAATCCGCAGGTTTACGGTCCGTACAGTCCTCCCCGAACCCATTCGGCCTTTGGCCAGGCTGGCCAGCAATTTGCGGTGGTCCTGGCACCGCCCCACCCGGGAGCTTTTCGCCGGGCTGAACCCGCGGCTGTGGGAGGAAAGCGGGCAGGACCCCATCGGTTTCCTGGGCATGGTCAGCCGGGAGGAATTCCAGCAGCTCGCCGCGGACCAGTCGGTGGTGGACCGGGTGCGCGCCGCAGAACAGGACCTTGACCGGTACCTCCAGGAACCGCGCTGGTATCAGGGCCTGGGCCCGGATGCACCCGCCTCCATCGCCTACTTCTCCCCCGAGTTCGGCATCACCGAGGTCCTCCCCCAGTACTCGGGCGGCCTGGGAATCCTCGCCGGCGACCACTTGAAGGCTGCCTCGGACCTCGGCGTCCCCCTGATCGGGGTGGGCCTGCTGTACCAGGCGGGCTACTTCAAGCAGTCACTGTCCCGCGACGCGTGGCAGCAGGAGACCTACCCCGTCCTGGATCCGGACGGCCTGCCGCTGACCCTGCTCCGGGAACCCTCCCCCGACGGCAACGGCAAGGCCCTGGAGGTCTCCCTTCCCCTGCCCAACGGGCGCCGGCTGCTGGCACACATCTGGCGGGCCGACGTCGGACGCGTTTCCCTGCTCCTCCTGGACTCCAACGTGCCGGGCAATGACGACGCCGCCCGCAGCATCACCGACCGTTTGTACGGCGGAGGCGGCGACCACCGGCTGCAGCAGGAGCTGCTGCTGGGGATGGGCGGGGTCAAGGCCCTGCGCGCCTTCCAGAAGCTGACGGGCAGCGCCGCGCCGGAGGTGTTCCACACCAACGAAGGCCACGCGGGGTTCCTTGGCATCGAGCGCATCCAGGAACTGATGTCCGGCGAACAGGCCCTGACATTCGACGAAGCACTCGCCGCCGGGCGGGCCTCCACCGTGTTCACCACGCACACGCCGGTGCCGGCCGGCATCGACAGGTTCGAGATTAACCAGATCAGCCATTTCTTCCAGGCCGGACTGGCTCCGGACGTGCCCGTGGACCGTGTCCTGGAATTGGGACGGGAGAACTACGCGGACGGTAACCCGGCCGTGTTCAACATGGCGGTCATGGGCCTGCGCCTGGCCCAGCGCGCCAACGGCGTGGCCAAGCTCCACGGCGAGGTGTCGCGCGGCATGTTCTCCGCCCTCTGGCCGGGCTTCGACCACTCCGAGGTGCCCATCACCTCGGTCACCAACGGCGTGCACGTGCCCACCTGGGTGGACAGCCGCATCTCCAAGCTCGCCCGCGACCAGTTTGGCAGCGAGGCCGAAGCGCTGGGCAAATGGGACCTGGCCTACAACGTCAGCGACGCCGACGTTTGGGCGCTGCGCCGCGAGATGCGCGCTGCCCTGGTGGAGGACGTCCGCCGCAGGCTGCGGGCGGCCTGGAAGAAGCGCGGCGCGGCGGACGCAGAGCTGGGTTGGACAGACAACGTCCTGGACCCGGACATCCTCACCATTGGCTTTGCCCGCCGCGTGCCCACCTACAAGCGGCTGACCCTGATGCTGCGGGAACCGGCGCGGTTGAAGGCGCTGCTCCTGCACAAGGACCACCCCATCCAGCTGGTTATCGCCGGCAAGTCGCATCCTGCCGATGACGCCGGGAAGAAAATGATCCAGGACCTGGTGCGGTTCACGGATGATCCGGAGGTCCGGCACCGCATCGCGTTCCTGCCCAACTATGACATCGCCATGGCCAGGACCCTGTTCCCGGGCTGCGACGTCTGGCTGAACAATCCGCTGCGTCCGCTGGAGGCCTGCGGCACGTCGGGCATGAAGGCAGCCCTGAACGGCTCGCTGAACCTTTCCGTCCTGGACGGCTGGTGGGATGAGATGTACGACGGCGAGAACGGCTGGGCGATTCCCACGGCCAACAACGACGCTTCCCCCGAGGAGCGGGACGACATCGAGGCGGCGGCGCTGTACGAGCTGCTGGAAACACAGGTGGCGCCGCGCTTCTACGGCGGAACGGTGTCCGAAGGCGCTGGTGCTGCGGGGCCCTCGACCACGCGGAGCGAGAAGGTGCCCACGCACTGGGTGTCCATGATCAAGCACACCCTCTCGCACCTCGGCCCGGCCGTGTCCGCTGAGCGCATGCTCCGCGACTACGTGAACATCCTGTACCGCCCCGCCGCGGAAGCGGGACGCAGCGCCACTGCCAACTCCTACGCCCAGGCCCGTGCGCTGGCATCCTGGTCCGCCAAGGTACGCGGCGCCTGGCCACAGGTCCACGTTGAGCACGTTGATTCGGTGGGGGTATCCGAGGATCCGCAGATCGGTGACACGCTCCAGGTCAACGCCTACGTGGCGCTGAACGTCCTCACCCCGGAGGACGTCTGCGTCGAGGTGGCCTACGGCCGGGCCGAGGAGAACGACGCCCTTGCCGACATCACCATGATGGAGCTCGAGGTGAAGGAAGACCTGGGCAGCGGGCGGCACCTGTTCAGCGGCTCCCTGGTCATCGACCGCTCCGGGCCGTTCGGTTACACGGTCCGCGTCCTGCCCCGGCATGATGCCCTGGCCTCCAAGGCGGAGCTCGGGTTGATCGTCAACGCTTAGCCCATTGCGGATAAGGACCGGCAGGCCTGCTTCCTGGCAGGCCTGCCGTTCCGTTTAAGGAAGCACCGCGGTCACTTAAAGAAGCACTGCGGTGACGGCCAGGTCCTTGCCCGCATACCGTTCCGCGTCCTGCAGGATCTCGCACAGGATGCCGAACGACCTGTCGGCGCGGAACGGCGCCGCCACCTGCCACAGGACCGTGACAGGCGGGGTACCGTTTTCGCTGATGCTGTCCGCAAAGTCGTGGAGCGAGTCGTTCAACGCATCCAGGTTCACGCCGTAGTGCTCGGGAAAATCCAAAACCTCGCCGAAGGTTTCCAGGACGGCGCGCTTGCTGTCCGCCGGGGGAACCACCACGCTGCGGCGCCCGGCGTCGGCCACCTGTTCCTGCAGTTCTTCAAGGGTCCAGGTGTCGCCGGAGAAGATTTTCATGGTTGTGCTAGCTGCCTTCCGCTATGTACTTGAACGTTGCGTAGTGATCGCCGGTGTAATACTTCTCCCCGCCATTGCCCGCCACGATGCGCCGTGCACCCCGGTCCGGTTCACCGGGGGTGGGGACGGTGTACTCGCGGTAGTAGCCGCGGTCCCGGGCTGGGAGGACCCGCTCGAAGTTTCCGAACACCTGGTCATCCTGCCCGTACTGGAACGGGCCGCCCGCCCGGATCAGCGCCAGCACCCGGCGGCCCTCCACCGGAAGCGCGGATTCCCTGATCTCCGGGAGGCTGGACGGGTTGGCTCCCCGGTGGGGCGCTGACTGCTTCGCTGCCGGGGACGTGGCCGTTCCAGCCGGAGTGGACGCGCGGCTGGAACCAGCGTCCGGCGTCGCGCCGTCCGTCTGCCCGCCCAGCAGCCCGGCACCGCCGAAGGCCACCACGGCCAGGACCACCAGGGTGGTGAGGAGCAGCGGGAGGATGGAGCGGTTGCGCATTCGGGATTACCTGCCGGATGGGTGGACTGGCGTCTGGTGATGCTGTAGCTACGTGCGGTAGATGCTGATGGAGTTGGCCTCGGCCAGGTCGACGTCCCCGGCAGCCACCTGGATGCCCTGCCGCTGCTTGTGGCGGGGTGAGGTGGTCAGCCGGAGCTCGAACAGGCTCGGAGCCGGCCGTCCGGCGTCGGGCAGGGTGACCTCGACGTCATGGGCGCCTCCGTTGACCACCACCAGCCCGGCAAGGTCGCCGCCGTCGTCGCGGAGCAGGAGCTGCAGGACGCGGTGGTGCGGATCGTTCCAGCGCTCGGCGGACATGGGCTGGCCGTGCTGGTCGAACCAGTAGAGGTAGGACTGTTCATCCCGGACCGGGAAATCATGCGGCTGGGCGGCCAGGAACTCCTTGCGCAGCCGGATGTACCGCTTGGTACTGCGCAGCATCTCGTGCGCCTCCGGCGTCAGCGTCCAGTCCAGCCAGGTGATGGCATTGTCCTGGCAGTAGGCGTTGTTGTTCCCGTGCTGGGTCCTGGCCAGCTCGTCCCCGGCAGTGATCATAGGAACGCCGAGCGAAACCATCAGCGAGGCCATCAGGTTGCGCCGCGACTGCGCACGCCGTGCCAGGATGGCGCTGTTCTCGGTGGGACCCTCCACGCCGTGGTTGTAGCTGCGGTTGTCCCCGTGCCCGTCCCGGTTCTCTTCGCCGTTGGCCTCGTTGTGCTTGCGGTCGAAGGACACGAGATCGTTCATGGTGAAGCCGTCATGGGCGGTGACGAAGTTGACCGAGGCCAGGCGCGAGCGGCCGGACGCCTGGAAGAGGCCTGCGGAACCGGACAGGGCGTCGGCGAGTTTCGCCATCGTCCCGCCGTGCCCGCCGGAATCGATGGCCGCGCGGTCTGCCAGCCAGAAGGTCCGGACAGCATCGCGGAAGTGGTCGTTCCAGTCAACCCACCCCCGGGGGAACCGGCCCGTCTGCCAGCCTCCGTAGCCAATGTCCCAGGGTTCGGCAATCAGCTTGACCCCGGACAGGACGGGATCGGCGGCGACGGCGGTGAGGAAGGGGTGATGGGGGTCGAACTCGTTCGCGGCGTTGCGGCACAGCGTGACTGCCAGGTCGAACCGGAAACCGTCGATGTGGAACTCGTCCACCCAGTACCGGAGGGAGTCGGTCACCAGCTGGACCACATGCTGGTCCCCGAAGTTGAGGGAGTTGCCGCAGCCGGTGGTGTCGAGGTACTTGCCGTGGCCGTCCACCCGGTAGTAAGTGCCTTCGCCGAGGCCGCGGAAGCTCAGGACAGGGCCGTCCGCCGTGCCCTCGGCCGTGTGGTTGTACACGACATCGAGAATGACTTCCAGCCCGGCGGCGTGCAGTGCCTTCACCATGGCCTTGAACTCGTCCTGGACCGCCTGCGGGCCCGCTTCCTGGGCTGCGCGGGTGGCGTAGCCGGGGTGCGGGGCGAAGAAGGCGGCGGTGTTGTACCCCCAGTAGTTGCTGAGGCCCAGGTCCTGCAGGTGTGGCTCGTCGATGTGGAAGTGGACGGGCAGGAGCTGGACTGACGTAATGCCCAGGCCGGTGAGGTGCTCGACGACGGCGGGGTGGGCCAGGCCGGCATAGGTGCCCCTGAGCTCCTCCGGCACGTCGGGATGGAGCATGCTCTGGCCGCGGACATGCGCTTCATAGACGATCGTGTTGCGCCACGGCAGGCGCAGCCGTTCGTCTGTTTCCCAGTCGAAATCGACGGCGGTGCGGACGCTGGTAAGGAAGCCATCCTGCTGGTCCACTCCCCTGCCGTATGGGTCCAGCAATAGGGGCTGGCGGGCGGAGCCGTTGCCTGCCGGACGCTCCGGCGGCAACGGCTGGCTGTCCGACGTCGGGCGGAAGCCGTAGCGCGATCCGTAGGGCAGGTCCTCCACGATGCCGTGGTGGACCCCCTTGGTGATGTTGGGCAGGGTCTGGGTCCGCCATTGGCCGCCGGGAGGGCAGTAGGCGATGTCCAGGCTGGCGACGCCGGGGGCGAAGCAGGCAACGTTGGCGCGTCCGCCGGCGTGGTGGCGGGTACCGCCGGAATCAGCGCGCGGGACGCTGACACCGAGGGGAACGGCCGTGGAGGCGTCCATGGTGGAAGCGGTGTCGAAAAGCGGCATGACCATCACCTAAATAGTAGCGGTCAGCGGCACTTGACCTGCCCATACGCGCCTGCGGCGCCGGGAACCCACCCGCGGATTACGGACCCGTGAAACTATCCGGCCGCGCGCTGGCGGGAAACCTCGTACAGCGAGATTCCCACAGCCATCGAAGCGTTCAGGGATTCCATGGCGGAATCGATGGGGATGGAGACGATCTGGTCGCAGTTTTCCCGCACCAGGCGGCTCAGGCCCTTCCCTTCCGAGCCCACCACGATGCACACCGGTTCGGTGGCCAGGGTGAGATCGGGCAGTGAAACGTCGCCGTCGCCGTCGAGCCCCAGGACATAGATGCCCATGGTCTTGAACTGCTTGAGGGCGTTGTTCAGGTTGGAGGCGCGGGCCACGGGCACGCGGACGGCCGCGCCGGCGCTGGTTTTCCAGGCCGAGGCGGTAACGCCCACGGAACGGCGCTCGGGCACGATGACGCCGTGGCCGCTGAAGGCGGAGACGGAGCGGATGATCGCACCCAGGTTCCGGGGGTCGGTGATGCCGTCCAGGGCCACGAAGAGCGGCGCGTTGGCGATGTGCCCCTTCTTCCACTTGTCCACGGTTTCCTCGGCCAGCTCGTAGGCGTCCAGGTACTCGTAGGGCGGGATCTGCAGCACCAGGCCCTGGTGGACGGCGTCATCCGTCATCCGGTCCAGTTCAGGCTTGCCCGTCTCCAGCAGCGGAATGCCGCGTTCGGCGGCGAGCTTCAGGGATTCCTTGACCCGGTCGTCCATTTCGATGCGGATGGCAACGTGGAGGGCCTTCGCGGGGATGCCGGCGCGGAGCGCCTCGACCACGGAGTTGCGCCCGGTGACTACTTCCTCGGTGGCGCGGCCCTTGGGGCCGGACTTGGCGGCGCCGGCGCTGCGGGCACCGGTCCCGCGCTTCGCAGCGGACCGCTCGGAAAGCTGCCGTGCCTTGTGCGCCTTGTGGTACACGCGGTCCTCGGCTTTGGGCGTGGGGCCCTTGCCCTCGAGGGCCTTGCGGCCATGGCCACCGGTTCCGACGGTTGGGCCCTTCTTCGCTTTAACCGATCGGCGACCATTGTTGGCCATGATGTTCCACCCTTGATTGTGCTGACTGAATCTGCATACCAGTCTACTGACCCGAAAAAAATCGGGGGCAGCGGCCTGTTCAGTCCCGCTTGAGGCTCCAGGTGGCGCCGTCCGGACCGTCCTCCACGACGACCCCGGCTTGGTTGAGGGTGTCCCGGATGGCATCGGACCTTGCCCAGTCCTTGTCGGCGCGGGCAGCCGCCCGGGCGGACAGCTGCGCCTCCACCAGAACGCCCAGCGCCTCGGCTTCACGCGTGCTCACCGCCGCGGAGCCTGCCACGGCGTTCAGGCCCAGGACCCCGGTCATGAGGATGACGGCGTGCATCGCGTTCCGGGCAGCGTCGTCGTCACCCTCGGCGAGGGCTGTGTTGCCCGCCCTGACGGTTTCGTGCAGGGCGGCCAGGGCGCGCGGGACGTTGAGGTCGTCGTCCATTGCTTCGCAGAAGGCATCCACGGCTGCGGACGATGAACCGTGGGGGCCGTCCGCGAGGCCCGTGTCGCCGTCGAAGCGCGCCGCAGCCTTGGCCAGGAATCCGTCAATGCGTTCGACGGCGGCGGCGGCCTCCTGCAGGGACGTCGGGCGGTAGTCCAGGATGGACCGGTAGTGCGCCTGCCCCAGGTAGTAGCGGACCACGCGGGGCGGGGCGAGTTCCAGCATTTCCGCCGGGCTGATGGTGTTGCCAATGGACTTGGACATCTTTTCGCCCTGGTAGGTCACCATGCCGTTGTGCATCCAGAAGTTGGCGAACGGGTGTCCGGCCGCCTGCGACTGCGCCATCTCGTTTTCGTGGTGCGGGAACCGCAGGTCCAGTCCGCCGCCATGGATGTCGAAGGCGGTGCCGAGGTACTTGGTGACCATGGCGGAGCACTCAAGGTGCCAGCCGGGCCGTCCGTTACCCCAGGGCGAGGACCAGCTGGCGGTGGCCGGCTCTCCTTCTTTGGAACCCTTCCACAGCGCAAAGTCGCGGGGGTCCTTCTTGCCTCGGGGATCGGCGTCGGGCGCTGCCTGCATGTCGTCGATGTTCTGCCGGGTCAACGCGCCGTACTTGTTCCAGGAGCGGACGTCGAAGTACACGTCGCCCGAGTCATCCAGGGCCGGGTAGGCGTGGCCGCGGTCGATCAGCTGCTGGATCAGGGCGTGCATCTCCGGAATGTGGCCGGTGGCCCTGGGTTCGTAGGTGGGGCGCGAAACACCGAGGGTGTCGTAGGCCTTCAGGAACTCCTGCTCGTAGCGGTACGCCAGGGCCCACCATTCTTCGCCGGCTACTTCTCCGGGTTCCGGGCTGAAACCGGGGGCGAAGGAGGCCTCGGACTTGGCCAGGATCTTGTCGTCAATGTCCGTCACGTTGCGGACAACCGTGACGCGCAGGCCCCGGTACTGCAGCCAGCGGGTGAGCTGGTCGAACGCGATGGCTGAGCGGATGTGGCCGACGTGCGGCATCCCCTGGACCGTGGCTCCGCAGTAGTAGAGGCTGACCTTGCCCTCGACGAGGGGGACGAAGTTCCGGACTTCGGCGGAGGCAGTGTCATAGAAGCGCAGGGTCACCGCTCCAGACTAACTGATGGGCCCGGCCACCTCACGGGCGTAGGGGCTGCGGATACACCAGGGCGGTGGCTACGGCGGAGATGCCCTCCCCGCGCCCGGTGAATCCCAGGCCGTCACTGGTGGTTGCGGTGACGCCGACGTGGGCGCCTGCCGCCTCGCTCAGGACCTTTTGCGACTCTTCCCGGCGGGGCCCGAACTTGGGCCGGTTGGCCACGAACTGCACGGCCACGTTGCCGATCTCGAACCCGGCCGCCCTGACGATCCGTGCGGCCTCGGCGAGGAGGGTGGCACCGGACGCTCCGGCGAATTCCGGACGGTCCGTACCGAAGTGGGTGCCGAGGTCGCCGATGCCGGCGGCCGAAAACAAGGCGTCAGCGGCGGCATGGGCCACGGCGTCGCCGTCGGAGTGTCCGGCGAGGCCGCGTTCGCCGGGCCAGAGGAGGCCGCCGAGCCACAGCGGACGGGGGGAATCCTCCGGGGCGTACGCATGGACATCGATTCCCACGCCCGTGCGCGGAAGGACCACGTCCGGGCTCATCCTTCCACCCAGCGGGCACCAAGCGGACCCTCAAGGAGCCCTTCGGCGAAGATGAGGTCCAGGGGGGTGGTGATCTTCAGGGATTGTGTGGACCCGCGGACTGCATGGACCGGGGTACCCAGCATCTCCACGAGCATCGCGTCATCGGTGACCGCTGCGGCCTGCTGGCCGTCCAGGCCCTGCGCCGCCTCGTGCGCCTTCAGCAGGGTGCCGATCGTGAAGCCCTGCGGAGTCTGCACTGCCCGCAGTTCCTCGCGCCGGGCGGTCCCCGTGACGACCTCGGGGGCAATCGCCGAGTCATCGCCGGCCGTGGCCGCCACAGTCTTGACCGTGTCCACCACAGGGAGCACGGGAATGACCGCGGCGGCGCCGGCAACGAGGGAGTCGCTGACGCGATGGAAGACGGATTCGGGGGTGAGGGCCCGTGCGGCGTCATGGACCAGGACGGCCTCGATGCCGTCCATGAGTGCGGCGATTCCGGCGCGCACGGACCCGGCCCTGGTGGATCCGCCGTCGACAACGGTCAGGAGGGGGCCGCCGTCGGCAAGTTCCTCCCGGAAGTCGTCGCACAGCCGGCGCAGGTCCTGGTCGCCGGCGGGCAGCGCGACGCACACCTGGGTGGCCACACCGGACGCGACAATGCCGCGCAGGGCATGCATCAGGATTGGTTCTCCGCCCAGCGGAACGGCTGCCTTGGGCATGCCGTAGCCGAGGCGCTGCCCGGAACCTGCGGCAACCACGATGACCGCTGTGACCAGGCGCGTGGGTGATTCACTCATGCGGACTAGCCTACGACGCCGCCACTTCCGATGGGCGATTTAGGCACCGCCGCGGTGGGCCCAAAAAAAGAAGCCCCGGCGGCACTTGCGTGCAGCCGGGGCTAAATTCTTAGGAAGCCAGGACCTCGTCGAGAACGCTTGCAGCCTTCTCCTCGTCGGTCTTTTCAGCCAGCGCCAGTTCTGAAATCAGAATCTGGCGGGCCTTGGCCAGCATTCGCTTCTCGCCTGCGGAAAGGCCCCGGTCGTGATCCCGGCGCCACAGGTCGCGAACAACCTCTGCCACCTTGATGACGTCACCGGAAGCAAGCTTCTCCAGATTTGCCTTGTACCTGCGTGACCAGTTGGTGGGCTCCTCGGTGAACTCGGCGCGGAGCACATCGAACACGTGCTCCAGGCCTTCCTTGCCCACTACGTCCCGGACCCCAACAAGGTCAACGTTCTCTGCTGGAACTTCAATGGTCAGATCACCCTGAGCCACCTTGAGCTTGAGATACATCTTCTCTTCGCCCTTGATGGTGCGCATCTTGATTTCTTCAATCTTCGCAGCACCGTGGTGAGGGTAAACTACTGTCTCGCCGACCTCAAATACCATGTGGACATTTCCCCTTTCCCGCAGACCAGTTTATCACGATTCAGGCATATGACCGGCCGGAGAAAGGGCTCCCAACCGCGAAAATACGCGGGAAAACGGCCCAATCAACCCCCTCCACCCCCTTGACGGATGCGCTGATTAGTGCATCAGGTGAGCGCTCCCACGGGGGATGTGACACCGCCGAATCCTCGTTTGCCCCTCTTTGCCGATAGGCTATGGCTGAAAAAGACTTCAAATTTCTCGAGGAGTACGTGACGTGCGTTCCACTGCGATGAACCGGGCCCAGCGCGGCAAACTGGCACTGACGGCTGCTGCCCTTGGCGCCAGCCTGCTGACCGCGGGCTGCGGTTACATCACGCCCCAGCAGACCAGCCATCAGTACTCCGCCTCGGACGGCATCCGCGCAGACCTCGGTCCGCTGCAGCTGCGGAACATCCTCATCGTCTCCACCGGCGAGAACGAGCCCGGCCGCCTGATCGGTGCCGTCTACAACTCCTCCTCCAAGGACGTGAAGCTGACCGTCAACGGCGCGAAGGGCTCACAGACCGAGGTCTCGGTGAAGGCCAACTCCTCCACCATGCTGACCGAGAAGACCGACGCGGCCATCCTGAGCACCACCGGCGGCAAGCCGGGCTCCCTGGTGGACGTCAAGATCAGCGAGAACGGCACCAACGTCAGCAGCACGGTCAAGGTTCCCGTCCTGGACGCCACCCTGCAGGAGTACAAGGACTACGTCCCCACCCCGAGCCCCTCGGCGACGCCCACGCCGTCGTCCTCTTCTTCCGCAGGTGCGGGCGCAACGTCCTCCGCCGGCGCAACCTCCGGCGCCACGGCAACGGCAACCGCCACCACCCGCTAAAGCGGGCGCTGCAAGCAGCGGACACCAAAAGGGAGGAGCCATGCGGCTCCTCCCTTTTTGCGGTATTTGGCGATGCTGCCTTACGGCTCGAACTTGTAGCCGAGGCCGCGGACAGTCACCAGGTAACGGGGGGCCGAGGGGTCCGGCTCGATCTTGCCGCGGAGGCGCTTCACATGGACGTCCAGGGTCTTGGTGTCGCCAACGTAGTCCGAGCCCCACACACGGTCGATCAGCTGCCCGCGCGTGAGCACCCGGCCCGAGTTGCGCAGGAGCATCTCCAGAAGCTCGAACTCCTTCAGGGGAAGGAGGACCTGCTCGCCGTCCACGCTCACCACGTGCCGTTCAATGTCCATGCGGACGGGCCCGGCCTGGACTGTGGCGGAGATCAGTTCCTCAGGTTCTCCCTGGCGCCGCAGGACAGCCCGGACGCGGGCCACCAGTTCACGGGATGAGTAGGGCTTGGTGACGTAGTCGTCGGCGCCGAGTTCCAGGCCCACCACTTTGTCGATTTCCGAGTCCTTGGCGGTCAGCATGATCACGGGGACGCTGGAGCGCTGCCGGAGCTGGCGGCACACCTCCGTGCCGGAAAGCCCGGGGAGCTGCAGGTCCAGCAGCACCAGGTCGGCGCCGTTGCGGTCGAATTCGGTAATGGCGTCCAGCCCGTTGTCCACCACCTCAACCTCGAACCCTTCTTTGCCCAGCAAATAGGACAAGGGATCGCTGAACGACTCCTCGTCCTCAACAATCAAAATCCTGCTCAAGCGCTAGCTCCTCGTTCTGTTGCGCCGGCGGCGCGGGGTACTTGGGTCAGAGTGGCCTGTTCGGGCGCCCCGTGCGCCGGCCCCGGAGCCGGTGCAGGTGCCGTTGCGGCGGAAAGCGACAGCCCGGCGTCGCCGTCCTGCCCTTCCATCTCGGGCAGCCGGAGGGTGAAGGTGGATCCCTGCCCGGGCTGGGACCACAGCGTCACCTCGCCGCCATGGTTCGATGCCACGTGCTTGACGATGCTCAGGCCAAGGCCCGTGCCGCCCGTCTGGCGGGAGCGGGCGGCATCCACCCGGTAGAAGCGCTCGAAGACGCGTTCCTGGTCCTCCGGCGAGAGCCCGTCCCCCTGGTCGGTCACGGAGATGGAGACCAGGCCGTCCCGGGACCGGACGCCGATGCCAACGCGGGTGTTCGGGGGCGAGTAGCGAATTGCATTGTCGATGAGGTTCCGCAGTGCGGTGACCAGGAGGTCCTGGTCACCGAACACCTTGCCTTCGGTGCGGCCGCCCACCACGATGCTGATGTTCTTGCTTTCGGCGGGCAGCTGGGACCGGTCCACGGCTTCGGCGATGACGGCGTTGATGTCCACGGGGCCGCCCTGCTGCGTCACGCTGGCGCCCTGCAGGCGGGAAAGTTCAATGATGTCCTGGACCAGGGCGGCCAGGCGTGCGGATTCCTTGTGCATGCGCTTGGCGAAGCGGCGCACAGCTTCTTCGTCGTCGGCGGAGGACTCCAGGGCCTCCGCCAGCAGGGAGATGGCACCCACCGGGGTCTTCAGTTCGTGCGACACGTTGGCCACGAAGTCGTTGCGGATCTCTTCTGTCCGGGTGATCTCGGTCCGGTCATCGGCCAAGAGGAGGATGTATTCCTCACCCAGCATGGCGGCCCGGACCTGGACGATGATGGTCCCTTGTCCCAGCGGTCCGCGCGGAAGCTCGAGCTGTTTTTCCAGGATGACGCCGTCCCGCCGGACCCCCGCGGTCATGTCCAGGAGTTCCTTGTGCACCACGGTGTGCCCGCGGACCAGGCCGTACGCGTAGGCCGCGGGGCTGGCGCGGACCACGCCGTCGACGTCGTCCAGCACCACGAAGGCCCGTCCGACGACGGCGAGCACCTCCGCGGCTCCCGCCGGCAGGGCAATCTCTTCGGCATCGACGTCCAGCAGTTCGCGCTGCTTCTCGCTGACCCGGTAGGCAAGCACGCCGAACGTGCCAAGCGCCAGGCCGATAAGGCCGGCAACCAGACCAATGAGCATAGGATCCACAGCTCCACTTTATGCTCTTGCCCGGCGCCTCCAGCCGACTCAAGGCACTAACCGCGAACGGTTCAACTAACGTTCACCTGTGTGGGCATAATCGTTTACCGGGCGATGACAAAGTTAGAGGTCAGAGCGCCCAACGGCGACACGATTCCTGCTGCCCTGGAGCGGCCGGCGGGAGTTCCAAGGAAAGGACGCCCTAAGTGCGTAAGGTTTTTCAGGAAGAACTCACCCAGGTTGGTGACCAGCTGGTGGAGATCTCCCGGCTGGTCAGCGAAGCTATGGACAAAGCCACCACCTCATTCCAGGTGGCGGACGTGGACCTCGCCCAGGATGTCATCGCTGCGGATGCGCGCATTGACTTCCTGCAGAACAGCCTCGATGAGCGGGCCATCGACATCCTGGCGCTGCAGGGTCCTGTCGCCAGCGACCTGCGCATGATCGTAGGGTCCCTCCGGATGAGCGCATCCCTGGAGCGGATGGGTGACCTGGCGCGCCACATCGCACAGCTGGCCCGCCTCCGGTACCCCTCCACGGTGATTCCGGCGTCCATGACGGAGACCTTCAACCGGATGGCGGAGCTGGACCAGGAGATCGCCGACAAGCTGACGGTCCTGCTGGAAAGCCGCGACCTCGAGGTGGCCCGGGACATCCTCAAGGCGAACACGGCCATCAACGATCTGCACTTGAGCGTCTTCAAGGCCATCGCTGCCCCCGAGTGGTCGGAGTCCCCCGCCACCACGGTGGATGTTGCCCTGGCCAGCCGCTACTTCGAGCGCTTCGCAGACCACGGTGTTTCCGTCGCGCAGAAGGTGACCTACCTCGTGACCGGCGCGTGGCAGCCGAACGCCACCGAACACAGCTGAACAAAAACCGCGGAGTACGACGGCGGGCTGGTCACCTGAGGTGACCAGCCCGCCGTCGTCGTTTCACTTTTGACGCAGCGCGTTCTTCGGCCGGAGTGCGTCTAAGGGAGGAACCTCCGAGCACCCGGCGAAGAACCGCGAAGTCTTATTTCTTGCCCTGGTTGGCGACTGCCAGGATGGCCTGCTCGGCGGCCTCGGGATCGAGGTAGGTGCCACCAGGCTTGATCGGCTGGAAGTTTTCGTCGAGGTCGTACACCAGCGGGATGCCCGTGGGGATGTTCAGGCCGGCGATGGCCTCATCGCTGATGCCGTCCAGGTGCTTGACCAGCGCGCGGAGCGAGTTGCCGTGCGCGGTGACCAGGACGGTCTTGCCGGCCTTGAGGTCTTCCTTGATGTCCGATTCCCAGTAGGGCAGGAGCCGCACCAGGACGTCCTTCAGGCACTCGGTGCGCGGAAGGGCGTCGCCCAGGTCCGCGTAGCGGGGGTCGTGGGCCTGGCTGAATTCGCTGTTGTCGTCCAGGGGCGGCGGCGGGGTGTCGTAGGAACGGCGCCACTCCATGAACTGCTCTTCACCGTATTCGGCCAGGGTCTGGGCCTTGTCCTTGCCCTGCAGCGCACCGTAGTGGCGTTCGTTCAGGCGCCAGTCGCGCTTGACCGGAATCCAGCCGCGGTCGGCCTTGTCCAGGGCAATGTTTGCGGTATTGATGGCCCGCTTCAGCAGGGACGTGTAGAGCACATCCGGGAGGATATTGTTTTCCACCAGCAGCTCGCCGCCACGCGCTGCTTCCGCGCGGCCCTGGTCGTTCAGGTCAACGTCCACCCAGCCGGTGAACAGGTTCTTGGCGTTCCATTCGCTGTGGCCGTGGCGCAGCAGAATCAGCTTGTAAGTCATGATTTTCATCCTAGCCGAGCAGTGTTGCCGCCCACCCAGCGTTACATGGCTCCTACAGGGGCCGGGGGTACCGGCCGGAAGCCGGCCCGGAGGCAAGGGATAGGGTTGGGCAGTGGTTCAAAAGGCTGAACGGGTGAACGCCCCGCAACTTTCCGGGAGGACGTCCCCCGCCAGGCGGGGCCGGCCGGTTGGCAACGTGACCCGCGGCACCACCAACCCCAACCGGATGCGCCGGGTGGACCGCTGGCTGACGGGACCGCAGGCCTGGCGGCTCCGGTCGGCGGCGGACCCTCTGGTGGTTGACCTGGGCTATGGCGCGACGCCGGCCACCGCCGTCGAACTTTATGAAAGGCTCGCCGCCATCCGGCCGGACGTGCGGGTCTGCGGGATTGAGATTGACCCCGCGCGCGTGCGGGCGGCCCTTCCGCTGCAGCGTCCCGGGCTGGCCTTCCAGGTGGGTGGCTTTGAACTGCCCGTTCCCGGGCGCCCCGTCCTGGTCCGTGCGTTCAATGTCCTGCGGCAATATGAGGAAGCCGACGTACAGGGTATCTGGCGGATGGTGCAGGACCGGCTGTCCCCCGGCGGTTTGTTCGTGGACGGCACCTGCGACGAAATCGGACGGCGCGTTACCTGGGTGGCGCTGGACCGGGACCGGCCGCTGTCCCTGAGTATTTCGGTCCGTTTCGGCAGCTTCGAACTGCCGTCGGAAGTGGCCGAACGGCTTCCCAAGGCCCTCATCCACCGGAACATCCCCGGAGAACCGGTTCATGCCTTCATGCAGGCGATGGACCGGGCATGGCTTGAGAGCGCACCGCTGGCCTCATTCGGCAACAGGCAGCGCTGGGTTGGCATGTGCCGCAGCCTGCGCGCGGCCGGGTGGCCGGTCCAGGACGGCCCCGCCCGGTGGCGCCTTGGGGAGCTGACGGTGGACTGGGAGGCAGTGGCCCCCCAGGTTTAGGCCCTGCCGGGGCGGATCACCAGGGACCGTAAGGGCCCATGTTGCGGCTGCCGCCGCGGCCTGCGTCCTTCACGGCGGGACGGACATCGGCCAGGTAGACGGAGGCTGCGACAACCGCGGCCAGTCCGAACAGGCCAAGAGTGCTGAAGAGGCCTCCGCCGGCGCCGAACAGCGAAATTACGCCAATCAGGGCCGACCCGCCGGTAAGGGCGAGCCAGAACGTCTTGGTCCGCTTGCCGGTGGCTTCGAAGGCGTTGGGCCGGTGCCGGGCACAGTCCACGAACGCCCAGAGCTCAAGCCCCAGGGCCACCAGGCCGAGGATGAAGAACACTGCCTGCTCTATGTAACTGATTATTATTCGACCGTCCACAAGCCCAGCCTAGCCGTCCAGCGTGTCCAGCGCCTGCTTCAGGTCAGCCCAAAGGTCTTCGACACTCTCCACCCCGACGCTCAGCCGCACCAGGTTCTCGGGGACGCTGGCGGGTTCGGCTGTGTGGCGGCGCCGGCGTTCGATGAGGGACTCGACACCGCCCAGGGACGTGGCGGGCAGCCAAAGATCCAGTGCCTCCACCAGCTTGTCCGCAGCGTCGGCACCGCTGAGCCCTGCTGCGGGCGCCACCTGCACGCAGATGATGGAACCGAATCCCTTCATCTGCGCTTTGGCGCGGGCATGGCCCGGATCGGTATCGAGGCCCGGGAACCGGATGGACTCGATGGCGGGGTGCGCGGCAAGGCGTTCCGCCAGGATCATGGCCGATTCCTGGGACCGCTCCACGCGCAGCGCGAGGGTCCGCAGCCCGCGCAGGGCCAGCCACGCCTCGAACGGCCCGGCGATGGCGCCGTGGATGATGCGGTGGTGCAGCAGTGCGGAGCGGATTTCCGGGTCGGAGGTGGCCAGCGCACCGAGGACGACGTCGGAGTGCCCGGCCAGGTACTTCGTCACCGAGTGCAGGACGACGTCGGATCCCAGCAGCAGGGGCTGCTGGACCAGGGGCGTGGAGAACGTGTTGTCCGTGACGACGATTGCGCCGGCCTCATGCGCGGCCTCCGCGACGGCGGTCATGTCAGCGATGCCCAGCATGGGGTTGGTGGGGCTCTCCAGCCACAACATTGCGGCGGCGTTCCCCGCCGGGCCTTTTGAAGCGAGGGCGTCCTTGACCGCATCGGTATCGGCAATGTCCACGGTCCGCAGTTCGATGAAGCCTTTCTGCGCGAGTTCCGAGGCCATCACCAGCGAGCCGGAGTAGCTGTGGTTGGGCATGACCAGCACGCCGCCGGCGGGAATCAGGGACAGTGCCGAGCTGACCGCTGCCAGGCCCGATGCGTAGAGCAGGCCCGGAAGCGCGGCCCCCTCAAGCTGGCCAAGCGCTTCCTCAAAGGGGTCCCAGGTGGGGTTGGAGTAGCGGCCGTAGCCCCGGTCCCCGTCCCCGAGCGGGCCGGTCCCGAAGTAGGTGGAGGAAAGGGTGATGGGAGGATTGACAGGCTGGTCCCTTTCCCGTGGCGGACGTCCCGCTGCCACCACCACCGTCTCGGGTGAAAGGGACGCGGCCTGGTGCTCGGAAAGACTCATGGTCAAAAGCGTACTGTTCGGCCCAATCGGGCGGAAAAGCAATGTCGCTTTGTGGACGCCGGTCCATCCACCCGTCCTGCACAGGGGATATTCGGAGGCCCGGAATGTCGCCGCGCCTCGGTAGGCTTGAGAAGTGAACAAACAGAGGGCCGGCGTATTCATCGCATTCGAAGGTGGCGATGGTGCCGGCAAGTCCACCCAGGCGGCCCGGCTTGCTGCGGCACTGGAATCCCGTGGCTACACCGTGCTGCGGACCCGTGAACCCGGCGGCACCCCCGTCGGCGAAAAACTTCGCTCCCTGGTCCTGGATCACGGCAACGGCGAGATCGACGCCCACACGGAGGCCCTAATCTTTGCGGCTTCCCGCGCTGCCCACGCCGCCCAGGTCATCCGCCCCGCGCTTGGCCGTGGCGAGATTGTGCTGACTGACCGGTACATCGACTCTTCCGTGGCCTACCAAGGGGCCGGCCGCGACCTGGGCCAGGACGCTGTGCGTTCCCTCAATGAGTGGGCCACGTCGGGCCTCCAGCCGCACCTGACTGTCCTCCTGGACGTTGACCCGCAACTGGGGCGTACCCGCAGGACCGCGGGCCAGGCAGCCGAGGACCGCCTGGAATCCGAAGCTGACGAGTTCCACACCCGGATCCGTGACGCCTTCCTTGAGCTCGCGGCGCGCCGCCCCGCCTCCTATTTGGTCCTGCCGGCCCACTTGCCGGTCGATGACCTGGCCGCACGGATCCTCGCGAAGGTCGACACCCTGCTTGATGCTCCCTTCGCAGCCGTGCAGGATGCAGGAGTGCAGGATGCTGTTCCGCAGCCGGCCGTCCCGGGTGCCGCGAGCGACGGCGGTGGCTCGTGACCGTTTGGGATGACCTGCAGGGCCAGCCCGCCGTCGTCGAACAACTGCGCCAGGCTGCCAGCGGTGAAGGCCTGACGCATGCGTGGCTTTTTACCGGGCCGCCGGGGTCCGGCCGCTCCAATGCGGCCAAGGCGTTCGCCGCGGCGTTGAACTGCGACCAGGAGGACGTGGGCCTGCGCGGCTGCGGACAATGCCAGGCGTGCCACACGATTTTGGGCGAAACCCATTCTGACGTGACGTTCGTGCGCACCGAAAAGGTCACCATCACCATTGACGAGGCCCGCGAACTCGTAGCGACGGCGGGGAACCGGCCGTCGTCGGGGCGTTGGCGGATCATCGTGGTGGAGGACGCTGACCGCATGGCGGAGCGGACCACCAACGTGCTGCTCAAGGCCATCGAGGAACCTACGCCGCGCACCGTGTGGATGCTGTGTGCGCCATCCCCTGCAGACGTCCTGGTCACCATCCGCTCGCGCTGCCGCAGCGTTGCCTTGAGGTTGCCGCCGGCCTCGGATGTCGCCGCCCTGCTCGTCAGGCGCGACGGCGTGGACCCGGCCCTGGCGGAACAGGCAGCCCGCACAGCGCAGAGCCATGTGGGCATTGCCCGCCGGCTGGCCAGGGATCCAGCGGCAAGGGAACGGCGCCTGGAGACGGTCCGTTTTCCGCTGGGACTGCGGGGCGTAACGGCCGCCGTCATGATGGCGGACAAGCTGGTCAAAATCGCCACCGCAGAGGCTAACAGCTCCAACGAGGAGCGGGACGCCGCGGAGAAAGCCGCCCTCCTTGCCACTTTGGGGGCGCCGGAATCCGGAACCCTGCCCCCGGCCATGCGCAGCCAGCTGAAACAGCTTGAAGACGACCAGAAACGCCGCGCCAAGCGATCCATCACGGACTCTCTGGACCGGACGCTCACCGATTTGCTGTCGTTCTACCGGGATGTACTGGTCATCCAGCTGGGGAACGCCGTGGAACTGGTCAACGTTGAGTTGAGGAGTGAGCTGGAGGAGTTCGCCTCCCGCAGCACTCCGGAATCCACGCTGGCCCGGATGGACGCCATCAACAAAGCCCGTGACCGCATCACCACCACCAATGTTGCCCCGCTGCTGACCATCGAGTCCATGGCGGCCAGCCTGATCCAGCCCTCCAAGGAGACCCGATGACTGCCCGCCCCCTGCCCGCACGCCACAGGTCCCTGACGGTCGCCGTCCGCGCCGCGGGTGCCTTGGTCCTGGCCATGGTCCTGGCCTCGTGCAGCCTCCTCAACGGCGGCGGCAAGAACCCGCCGGAGACGGCCACCGCCAAAGCCGATCCTTCGATCGTTGCGTCCGCTCCTGCCGGGCTGGAAAAGTTCTACTCGCAGGAAGTGGTGTGGCAGCCCTGCGAGGGGGAGTTCCAGTGCGCCAAAGTGACTGTCCCCATGGACTACGCCAATCCGGGCGGCGACACCATCCAGCTTGCTGCGCTGCGGGCGCCGAGCACGGGCAAGAAGACGGGCAGCCTCCTGGTCAACCCCGGCGGCCCGGGTGCCTCCGGCTATGACTTCGTCAAGGATGCCGCCGGAACCCATTTTTCAGCTGCTGTCCGCAACGCTTATGACCTTGTCGGTTTCGATCCGCGGGGCGTCAAGCGCTCCGCCCCCGTTGCCTGCATGACGGACGCGGAACGTGACGCATCCCGGGCCAAGATCTACGCCCTCGACACCGATGCCGGGCTGCAGGAGGCGCTGGCGGACAACAAGGCCATCGCCGGCCAGTGCGCGGCCCAAACCGGCCCGGTCCTGGCCCACATCGACACCGTCAGCGCCGCCAGGGACCTGGACGTGCTCCGGGCCGTGGTGAACGACACCAAGCTGAACTACCTCGGATACTCCTACGGCACGTTCCTTGGGTCCACCTACGCCTCGCTGTTCCCGGACAACGTGGGCCGCATGGTCCTTGATGGCGCCCTGGACCCCTCCATCACCAATGAAGAGCTGACCAGCGGCCAGGCCCGGGCCTTCGAAAAAGCGCTCCACACCTTCGTGGCCAGCTGCCAGAAACAGGGCAAGTGCCCGCTCAGCGGCGACGCCGACTCCGGCGTGCAGCAGATCCGTGACCTGATCAACTCCATCCGGGAGACGCCCCGCACCGCCAAGGACGGCCGGCTGGTCAACGCAACCACGTTTGTCAGCGGCCTGATCACCCCGCTCTACAACGACCAAAGCTGGCCCGCCCTCACCCAGGCACTTGAGGCCGCCATGTCCGGAGATGTGA
This sequence comes from Pseudarthrobacter sp. 902506025, assembly GCF_040702325.1. Lineage (NCBI taxonomy): Bacteria > Bacillati > Actinomycetota > Actinomycetes > Micrococcales > Micrococcaceae > Pseudarthrobacter > Pseudarthrobacter sp. 902506025. The sequence continues at coordinate 72,504 of NZ_JBFBKW010000014.1, read as the reverse complement.
GCCTCATGCTCCGGCTCGCCGACCTCGGAGCCGACCGAGCGTCCGACGGTTCGTACACCTCCAATTCGACCTTCGCGTTCAACGCCATCAACTGCCTTGACTACCCCATGGTTTCGGACGCCGCGGGCATGCGGGCCGAAGAGAAGCGGCTGGAACAGGACTCCCCCACCCTTGGCTACTTCTTTGCCTACGGCGGGACCACCTGCGCGGACTGGCCGTACAAGAACGTCCGCACACCGGCGCCGGTGGAATACAGCGGGGACTCCCCCATCGTTGTCATCGGCACCACCGGCGATCCCGCAACCCCCGTCGACTGGGCTGCATCACTGCGCAAGCAGCTGGGGAACGCAGCGCTGCTGACCTGGAAAGGCGAGGGGCACACCGCGTACGGCCGGGCCAACAGCTGCCTCGAGGACTCCGTGGACAAATACCTGGTGAGTGGAAAGGTTCCGGCCGACAACACTGTCTGCTGACCGCCCCGGCAGCCCGGACCCACCCCATTTTGACCGGGGCGCGGGGACTCTATTACAGTTGACTCTTGCATGAAGCGCCCGGTTCCGCCGGGGATTTCGTGCGGTGCTTCCTTAGCTCAGTCGGTAGAGCGTTTCACTCGTAATGAAAAGGTCATCAGTTCGATTCTGATAGGAAGCTCGGGATAAATCCCGGACAGCCCCTTCTTTTAGGGGTTTCCGGGGTTTTTCGCTGGTTAACCGGCTTTTCCGGCTTCTACCGCACGCCCGGGAAATGGCCTCCGTTACCGGCCCAGCCCCCGCTGCCGGTAGCCGCGGGCCCAGATGACCTCAGCCACGGCGCTGAGGGCCATGGGAAATGCGACGACGGCGGCCAGGTGACGCAGCAGGCTGTAGGGGTCCGCCAGCGCCGCCCAGCCCACGAGGACGCCTGGCAGCCCGACACAGACGGTCACCCACACCGGGTTGCCCCGGGCATGTGACCATACGGAAGCTGCAACGGACACGGCACACCCGGCGTAGACAAACAGGTTGCCGGTCCACGACTGCTCCATTTCAGCCGGCGTGGGCAGCCAGAGAAACCAATCGGCACGAGCGATCCCGTAGCCGACCAGGACCAGCGAGCTGAAGACGAGCAGGATCCAGGCAGTGGTTCCGGCCCACCGCCGCGCGGCGTCCGAACCCGTCCCCAACGGGCTGTTCTCCTTGGCAACCAACTCGTCACTTGCCGGCGATGAAGGCCTCGATCCGGGCCACGTGGACTTCCGCCAGGCCGTGGTCAGGATCAGGCTGTTCGAGGTGCACCGGCTGGCCATGACCGCTGGCCCATTCCCTGGCGTCCGGGCCAAGGACGTCATCGATCCATACGACTGAGTCCCAGTCAGCGTTGTCGCCGGCGTCCATCCTGGACAGCCACCGGGCAATCGATGTCAGTTTTGGCGTCGGCACGCCCGCGTCGGACTGCCGGAACACCATGGTGACCCGCAGCGGTTCGACGTCGAGCTCCAGCTGGGCTTCCAGCCCGGCTACCGTGTCCGCCGGCCAGGTGGACGCCCACGCGATGCGTCCGCTGCGGGCCAGGCGCCGGACCAGGGCGCGCTTCTCGTTGGAGAGCCGAAGCAGCGGCCCGTCACTCCCGCCGCCCGGGCGCACGGCGGGATTCAGGACGCCATCGATGTCGAGCAGGATGATGGGCTTCACGGTTTGATGCACGACGGGAAAGTAACGGCACCGCGGGCTGTCCGACGGACCACCGGGCCGGTGAACCCGGCCGCCGCCGGTGAGGTTGCTGCTGTCATGTCCCACTCCCCCAAGTGCCAATGTTGCGCTGAGTCTACTACCTGCGGGTGCGCCGAATTTTCGCGGGCCACGCCGTGGTCGGGCGGGGCCTCAGGCCTTTGGAAACTCGTTCAGCTTCGATCGGATGAAGTCCTGGTCTTCGCGGGAAACGGCCGCCTCGCCGTGCTGTCCCGTGGGAAGGCTCTCCCCGCTCTCTTTGGAGATCACCGCCGTGATTGTTCGTGGCAGTATCTGGCATCCCGGGTTGTCGATCAGCCACTTCTGGGTTGCCGGGTCAAGGCGGCCCCACCGGTCTTTGAGGTTCATTGCTGGATGTAGCCTCCGTGCTCAGGTGACAAAACTGACTCTGAAGCGGGCTGCTGCGCCCACCCCAAACCACAAGTAAACGCCGGCCCGGGCGGAGGGCACAGGGACCAAAGTCCCTGCGGCGGGCGCTTTATTACGGCCGCCGCCCCGGCGCCGGCCAAGGTTCAGGAAACGGCAAGGCAGCCAAGGTATCCTCCCGGTATGACCCCCCGCTTCCAGGCTGCTGTTGCGCGCGCTGCTGCCTTCGACGCTGCATTTCCCGCAGGCTGCAGCCTGCCCGCGCCTTCCCCGTCTGCCGGCCCGGACAGGGCAAGCCGGGCACGGGCCGCAGAACAGTTTCGGAAGGGGAACTAGCGGTGGAACCACAGGTCCCCCGGCATATGAGCCAGGACGGGAAGGGCCCCGGCCGCAGGGCGGTTTTGCTGGCAGCAGTGCTGACGATGTCCTCCGCCGTGCCCGACCTGCAGCCGCACCCCAAGCACCAAGTGAGGGGATCGGATACGCCGGCGCCCGACGATGCAGCGGGTACCAGCTCGACCGTCCTGCACTCCGGCCCCGACGGCGACGCGCCCGCCCCCAACACGCCGGCAGCGCCCGTACCGTCACGCGCCCGGATTGTTGACACCTACGGGAAGCACCCGGCCCGGTACTGGGGCCTGGAGGCACCCGGAGTCCTGACGCGACTGCCGCCCCCATCACAGGGAATCGCCCTTACTTTTGACTTTTGCGGCGGCCCCGGCGGCAGCGGCTATGACCAGGCGCTGCTCGACACGCTGCGCCAACGCCACATCCCGGCCACGCTCTTCCTGAACTCCCGCTGGATCAATGCCAACCCCGCTGCCACGCGGCAGCTTGCGGCGGACCCCCTCTTCGAGGTGGCCAACCACGGGACTTCCCACAAGCCGCTGTCCACCACCGGCAATACGGCGTATGGCATCCCGGGCACCCGGAACGCCGGGGAAGTCTATGACGAGGTCATGCCGAACGATGACGCCCTGGCAGGCATTACGGGTAAGCGTCCCCGGTACTTCCGCCCAGGCACCGCCTACATGGACGACGTCGCCACGGACATCCTGGGTGCTTTGGGCGTCAAGCCGGTGGGCTTCAGCATCAATGGCGACGGCGGCGCAACTTATCCCGCCGCCGTCGTTGCCAGGGAGGTGGGCAAGGCCCGGGCGGGGGACGTGGTCATCTGCCACGGGAACCACCCCAACGGCGGAACAGCGGAAGGCCTGAAACAGGCAGTGGACAAACTGCTCGCGGCAGGCATGTCCTTCGCCCACCTGCCCTGACCCACTGCACCGAAGCGTCAGCCCTGGCTCCGCCGTGCCGGTCCGCTGGCGGCCCACGTGCCGATCCGATACGTTGACAGGGAACCTGCCAAGCCGCATCGGAAGGACCTGTCCTGACGCTGCCGAACGTGAGGAACTGCCCATGCCGGAACAACACGGCCTTCCCGCAATCGGCTGGGTTCCCGCCTGGGCGGACCTCCAGGAACGCGGCGCAGACCCCATCGGCGCGGGCTTCGTCGTCGAGGCCGGCATGGGGCAGGACCCCGCAGGCAAGGAATACGTGGCAGGCTGGCCGGGACCTGACGCTGAGAAACTTGCAGGGCAGGCCGCTGGCGAGCCCGGGGTGCGCCTTACCCTGCTTTGCGCTGACGCCGGCGCCGCAGAGGGCCTGGCACCGGGCGGCCTCGCTCCCGTGGCTGAGCAGGTCCTGCTCATGGCCCCGACAGCCGGGCTCGACGCGGCTGTGGAGCTCCCTGAAAACTCCCAGGTGGCCCTGGCACCGATGGAGACCTATGACGCCGTCGAAATCACCGTTTTCGACCACCCTGTCGCCAAGGGACGCATCCAGGTGCGGGATGCCTTCGCGGCGGTGGCCATCACGGAACTCCCGCAGGGGCCCGGGAAAGAGGCCTTCGAACGGGGCCTGTTCGCTGCGATGGCGGAGGAGGCATTCCTCCATGGCGCCGAGTACCTGCATATGGTGGTCAATCCGGACGCTGCCGCCTCCTACGAGGCATCCGGGTGGGCCGTTGCGGGCCGTCTGGTGAGTTTCGAAAGGAACTGACGACGGCGGCCCAGCCCACCGGGTTGGCGCCAGCCCACCGGGGCTGGCGCCCGGCAGCCAGCCCCATCCGCCGGGTGAAGGGCCCTAATCCGGCCTGCCCACCACCACCTGGGAGGGGCTGTGGGTGACGTAGCCGTTGGCCCAGGAAAACAGCGCCCTGACTTTCTGCTGGAATCCGGGGAGCAGGGCCAGGTGGACCGCCAACCATGACACGAATGCCAAGGGCCCCTGCAGCTGCAGGCGCCGGCGGCCCAGTTCCGCGACCGCCGCGCCGCGTCCCACCATGGCCATGTACCCCTTGTCCCAGTAGCGGAAGGGCTCGCGCACACCGCCGGTAAGGTCCGCGTAGATGTTGCGGGCCGCCCACTTACCCGATTGCTGGGCCACCGACCCGAGCTGCGGCAGCTTGTTCCCGGCTGCGTCGGTGATGTTGGCAGAGTCGCCCAGCACATAGACGCCCTCGACGTCAGGGACGCTCAGATCGGGCTGGACGTCCACGCGGCCGCCCCTGCCCTGCTTCAGGCCGGACTCGGTAATGATCCGCCCGGCCTGCAGCCCGCCGGCCCACACCACCACCCGGGCAGGAATCACCGTCCCGTCTTTGAGGGTCACCCCGTCCGGGCGGACGTCAGCCACGGGCTGGCCCATATGCAGCTGCACGCCGAGTTTGGTGAGGCGGTCCCGGGCGTACGCCTGCGATTTCTCCGAAAAGGCCGCAAGGACGTTTGGAACCATATCCACCAGATGGACATGGCAGCGATCCGCCAGCTCCGGCGAGAAGTACTTCGGCACGAGGTATTTGACGTTTTCGGCCAGTGCGCCGGCAGTCTCCACGCCGGTGGGACCACCGCCGACCACAATGACGTCGGCGCCTGCCCCGGGCTCGCGGTCGGCCTCGTCCAGGATGGCGGTAATGGCCGCGCTGAGCCGCGTTGCATCCGCCACCGAGTACAGCGGGTAGGCATGCTCATCCGCGCCAGGGGTGTTGAAAAAGTTCGGAACTGCCCCCGTGGCAATGACCAGGGCCTGGGCCCGGTAGGTGGAACCGTCCGCGGTGGTCACGGTCCGGTTCGCCGCGTCGATGGCGGTCACCTCCGCCGTCAGGACCCGGACGCTGTTGATTCCGCGGAACTCCGCGCGCAGCGGCCGCGTCACCGTGGACACGCCGATCTGGGACGCAGCCACCTGGTAGAGGAGTGGCTGGAACTGTTGATAACTGTTGGCGTCAAGCAGCAGAACGCGGACACCTTTGCGGCCCAACTCTTCAGCCGCAGCTTTCCCGGCAAATCCGCCGCCGACCACGATGACCTGATATGAATCGTCCATTCGTGCAACTTACCCCTCCCGGCGTTTGAGTAACAGGGTGCCTTTTCCCTACCCGCCGTGGGGGCGTGTGCCGGTCTCCCACGCCGGTGAATCTGCGGAAGGCAGCGTTCCCGGCCCCTAAGATGGCGGCATGGAAGACGAAGCCCTGGCGGACATTGCCAACCGGCTGTATGCAGGGGCGCTGGAGGACTTCATTGCGGCCCGCGCCGCCGCCGCCAAGGAGGCAGCGGGCCGGGACAAGGACCTTGCGGCAGCGGTGCGGGGACTGCCGAAACCGTCCGTCGCCGCGTGGGCGCTCAACATGCTTGCCAGGCAGCGGCCGGACGTGCCGGCCCGGCTGGGCGACCTTGGGGCACGGATGCGGGCCGCCCAGGACTCGCTGGACGCCGCTGCCCTGCGCGAACTCGGCCGGGAGCGGCGCACCATGCTCGCAGACGCCGTCGACACCGCCCGGGCTGTGGCCCGGGAGCAGGGCCGGCCCATCAGCGACGCGATGGCATCCGACGTCGAGGAAACCCTCCGGGCCCTGACGGCGGACACGGGTGCAGCCGACGCCGTTGCCAGCGGGCGGTTGCTGAAAGTCCTCTCCGCAGACGGCGTCAACGACGTGGACCTGGACGGTGCGGTGGCCCTCCCCGGCCTGCTCCCGGCCGCACCGCCGAACCGGGCCGCCGGTACTCCTCCGCCTGCACGGCGGTTGGCCAGTAAGAAGACGGCAGAAGCGAAGCCGCCGGGCGGGGAAACGCCGGCGGCGAACGTGGCGGCATCGAAGACGCGGACGACGCCGCCGCACGGCACCGGGCCAACTCCGGCCAAGCCCCGGCTTGAGGCAGTCCGGCAGACTCCCCGCCCGGCCTCGCCGCCCGCGCTGGAACGGGCCAGGGCCGCCCTCGCGGAGGCCCGGGAGGCCGAAGAAGCAGCATCCCAACTGGCCGGCGGCCTGCGGGAGCAGGAAGAGCAGGCGCGTGCGGACATCGCGGACCTGCAGCAGGAAACGGCTGAACTCAGGAGCCGGCTCAAGGCCGCCGAAGAACGCCTTGATCGCTCCCGCAAGCGGCTGGCCACCACCGCGGCCGAAGCGAAACAGGCCGCAAGGGCGGCAGACAAAGCCAGCCGGACCGCCATGCTGGCGCAGGAGCGCGTACTCCGCCTGGGCAGCAACTAAGGGAAGGCGCATACGGGAACGGCCCGGGAAAATCCTCTCGCCCCGGGCGCGGGCGGGACCTACTCTGGAGCTATGGACGCCGCAGCAACTCATGCCTTTGCGATTCCGCCGGTATCAGTCCACCGCCCCACCACGGCCAGGGAAGACAGCATCACCCTGGCAGCGGGCGCCTGGCTCCTCACCGGGACCTACGTTGACGGGTGGGCCCACAACAACCTGCGCGACCTCGAGACGTTCTTCACTCCGTGGCACGCGGTCCTCTACTCGGGCTTCGCTGCCTGTGCCGTGTGGATCGCCGCGCTGACCTGGCGCCGGCATGCACCGGGCACGCGGTGGACGGACGCCGTCCCCGCCGGCTACGGGGCCGCAGCAGCCGGCGTCGTACTCTTCCTCGCATCCGGGGCAGGAGACTTCGCCTGGCATTCGGTGTTCGGGATCGAGCAGAACATCAGCGCCCTGTTCAGCCCGTCCCACCTGGGCCTGGCCACCGGCGGCTTCCTCATCCTGGGCGCACCCTTCTCCGCCGCGTGGCACACCCCGGCCCGGCCGTGGCCACGGCTGCTCCCGGTCGTCGCCAGCGCCGTGCTCGCCGGCATGGTTGCCGCGTTCATCCTGCAGGAGTTCGCGGTCTTCGCCCGCCACGGACTCATCCAGACGTACACAACCGTTGCCGGGACGCAGCCCACGGTGACGGTTCCGACGTCCTCAAGCATCATGGTGTCCCTGGCGTCGTTCCTCGTCTCGACGGTCGCGCTCTTTGTTCCCGTCCTGTTGCTGTCGCTGCGTTGGCGCCTGCACCCTGCCGTTCCGGCGGCCATGGCGCTGGTGCCTTCCGTGGCCCTGCAGGTCATGGTGGCGCTGCGCGACGCCTGGCTGGTCCCGGTTGCCCTGGTCGGTTCCATCCTCGTGGGAGTGGTGTGGGCGGTGGTCCGTCCCACCCCTGGCCGTCCCGCACGGCTCATGGCTGCGGCAGGCCTCACTCCGGTGGTGTTCTGGGCCCCGTATTTCGCCGGCGTGGCACTCCACGACGGCGCCCTGAGTTTCTCTCCCGAGGTCTGGAGCGGGACCCTTGTCTGGACCGGACTCGGAATGCTCGCACTCGCCGCACTTACGCTGAAGGTGCGGACGGCCGCGGCCACCACCCAGGATGCAGCGGCGCGCTGACCGGGCGGCCACAACCCCTCCCGCGGCCCCTGCCCGGCGCCGGTCCACAACACGCGGAGCCGGTTCCAACGAATGTCAGACCCCGGTTGCAGACTGGATTCATGAGAAACCAAGCAACACAGGAATTTCACGTGACGTACTTCGACGCCGACTGCGGCCGGGCCCGGTCCGAGGTCTTTGACACGCTTGAAGAAGCCGAGCGCTTCGCCGGCCGGCACTGCCACGGCGAGGACAGCTGGGCCGTGGTTGACGTCGTGACCGTGGAGCACGTCCAGATCGCTGCCTGACCGGCGGGGTCCGCCGGGCCCGGTACAGCCCACATAAAAGGCCGCAGCCCGTGCTGCCTGGCGGTTGCCGGCAGCACGGGCTGGGGTTGGCTTGGCGGGCTTCCACCGGCCGCTGGGACCGGTGCCGCCGTCGCGGCCTAGGCGAAGTCGGAGACCGCGGGATCGGGTCCGATGCGGCCTTCGCCGCCTGCGGTCCGGTCCAGGTTGTTGATGGCTTCGACGTCTTCCGGATCGAGGGATACCTCGAGGGCTGCGAAGTTCTCCTTGATCCGTGACTCGGTCACAGACTTGGGGATGACCACGTTGCCGATCGCCAGGTGCCAGGCGATGACCACCTGGGCCGGGGTGGCCTGGTGCTTGGCAGCGATGGAGACGACCGCCGGGTCCTGCAGCAGTTCCCCGCCCTGGCCCAGCGGGGACCATGCCTGGGTCAGGATGCCCTTGGCGGCACCGAACTCACGCAGTTCGCGCTGGCTGAAGTAGGGGTGCAGCTCAATCTGGTGGATGGCCGGAACCACGCCCGTTTCGTCGATAAGCCGCTGCAGGCCCTCTGCAGTGAAGTTCGAGACACCGATGGACTTCACCCGTCCGCGCTTCTGGAGTTCAATCAGCGCCTTCCAGGTGTCAACGTACTTGTCCTGCTTGGGCTGCATCCAGTGGATCAGGTACAGGTCGAGGGTTTCCAGGCCGAGCCGGTCCATGGACTCCTCGAAAGCGGCGAGGGTGGACTCGTAGCCCTGGTCCGCGTTCCACAGCTTGGTGGTGATGAAGATTTCTTCCGGAGAGAGGCCGGAGCTTGCAATGGCACGGCCCACGCCTGCCTCGTTGCCGTAGATCTTTGCGGTGTCGATGTGCCGGAAGCCGGCCTCGAACGCCTGGCGCACGACCTTTTCAGCCACGTCGTCCTCAACCTGCCACACACCGTAGCCGAGCTGAGGGATCGTGTTTCCGTCGTTGAAAGTCAAGGTAGGTGAAAGAGTCATGCTTTCATCCTGCCAAAGCTGCCCGTCCCGGCGCCCCTGATTCGGGCCCTGTCAGCCACACGCTTAACTGGAAAGTAGGCTTCCAAATCGGGAATATTCCGGCGGCACCCGCGCAGCTATTCCGCGTGAAGCTGCCTCTCGGCGTCCTCCACCTGCTGGAAGACAGACTCGGCGCGGCGGTGGACGGATGCTGCACCCACCGGTACCGGCCCCACGGCGAGCCGCAGCATAGCCGCCGCTTCTGCCGTCGTTGCCAGCGAGTTCCCTGCCTTGGACAAGGATCTATGGACGTCCGCCAGGGCCGCCGGTATGTCCAGCCCGTCGCTTGGGGCACGCCGCTGCGCCTCCATGCAGACAGTCCGGACGCGCGGAAGCAGGGCAGCGAGCTGGTTGGCGATGTCCACCAGCTCGCCGTACAGCTGGTCATCCTCCACGCCCTCGAGGACCTGGTGGAAGCGGTCCAGTCCCCGGTGGAAGCGGTCGTGCGCGCGGCGCCACAACCCCTTGCCCAGTTCCGCGTCATCCTTGCGCCCCTGCCTGGCGGCGCTGAGAAAGCCCAAGCGGGGCCTACAGGTACTGGCCCGGGCCGTGGTCCGGGTCCTCACGCTGGCCGGGCCGTGCAGCCTGCCCCGGCCGGGCGCCGGCCGGGGCCCGCTGTGGCTCGCCGTTTTCCCCAATCACGACGCCGGGGGCAATCATGGTGCCGGGCGGCAGCTGGCGCAGCTGCAGCTGGGCTGCGGCGTGTTCCCGGGCGGCGTGCTGGGCAGCGATGGCGGTCTGGATACCGTGGAACAAGCCTTCGAGCCATCCCACCAGCTGGGCCTGGGCGATCCGGAGCTCGGCGTCGGAGGGCGTGGCGTCGTCGGAGAAGGGCAGGTTGATCCGGTCCAGTTCCGCTACCAGCTCGGGTGCGAGGCCGTCCTCAAGCTCCTTGATGGAGCGCTTGTGGATGGCGGCGAGCCGGCCCCTCGCGGCGTCATCCAGCGGTGCGGACTTCACCTCTTCGAGGAGCTGCCGGATCATGGTGCCGATCCGCATCACTTTGGCGGGCTCATCCACCAGGTCCTGCAGGCTGCTGCCCCGCGGCCTGCCGTCCCCGTCAGACGGGGCCTGGACAGGTGCCTCGTTGTCATCAACGGGGGTGCCTTCTACAGGGAGGTCCTCAGCTGCCTGAGTGTCATTGGGATCGCTCATGCGTTCATACTCTCACGGCCCATCGGCACAGGGCCCACCGGTGAAGCCCTGTGGCAGGCTTGTCCGCTGCGGGCTCAATCAGCAGCACCGGCCCTGGGGATTGCTGTCCTGGCGGTCGGTGCGGTCCCGCCAGAACTCCCGCTCGGTCAGGGGTGCTTCTGGATGCCCGGCCGCCCGGTGATGTTCCAGGTACTTGGCGTACGCGTCCGCGCCCATGACGCCGCCCAGGTAGCGGGCAAACCCGCGGAACCCGTTGGCAACCATGGCCATGCCCGTGCTCATCAGTGCCCAGCCCGTTCAAGGCGGGCCTCTGCGGGCACCTTCGCCCACTCCGCAGCAAGCTCACGCTCGGCGGTTGTGGGCACCAGCCCGGCGGGGGCAAAGACGCGCGACGGAACAGCCGGGTCCTCGTTGTCGGTGGTGGCCACCCCTGCCGACCGGTCCCGGAATGCCCTGGCCGTGGCGAGCAGCGCCGTCGCAATCACGATGATGCTCAGCACCACGAAGATCACGGACAGCCAGCCCTGGATGGCCGTGTTGCGGACCACGGCTTCCATCGCAGCGACCGATTTCGCGGTGCCGAACTCCTTCTTGCCGTCGGCCAGCGCCTTGCTGAAGGCGGCGTTGTTGGCGAAGTACCCCACAGCCGGGGTGGAGGAGAAGATCTTCTGGTAGCTCGCCGTGATGGTGACCACCGCGGCGAACGCCAGCGGCAGGGCCACGATCCACAGGTACTTGAAGGTGCCGCGCTTGGCGACGATGGCCAGGACCACGGCCAGCGCGATGGCGGCGAGCAGCTGGTTGGCGATGCCGAACAGCGGGAACAGGGTGTTGATGCCGCCCAGCGGATCGGTGACGCCCATCAGCAGCACCGCGCCCCAGGCTGCCACCATGATGGCGGTGCAGAGCCAGGCACCGGGCCGCCAGGAGGCTTCCTTGAACTTGGGGACGAAGTTGCCGATGGAGTCCTGCAGCATGAAGCGGGCAACGCGCGTGCCGGCGTCCACAGCGGTGAGGATGAAGAGCGCCTCGAACATGATGGCGAAGTGGTACCAGAAGCCCATGAGGGCGGTGCCGCCGACGAACTGGTGCATGATGTGCGCCAGGCCCACGGCCAGCGTGGGGGCGCCGCCGGTCCGGGACACGATGCTTTGCTCGCCCACGTTCCGGGCCGTTTCGGAGAGCAGGTCCGGGCTGATGTTCACCCCGGCCAGGCCCAGGCTGTTGACCCAGGTGGCTGCCGTTTCCACGGTTCCGCCGGTGAGGGCTGCGGGGGCGTTCATGGCGAAGTAGAGTCCGCGGTCGATAGAGATGGCTGCCACCAGGGCCATGATGGCCACGAAGGATTCCATCAGCATGCCGCCGTAGCCGATGTAGCGGGTCTGCCGTTCCTTCTCCACCAGTTTGGGGGTGGTGCCGGACGAGATGAGGGCGTGGAAGCCGGACAGGGCGCCGCAGGCGATGGTGACGAACAGGAAGGGGAACAGGGCCCCGGAGAACACGGGTCCGTTTTCCCGGCTGGCGAATTCGCTGAATGCGGGAACGGTGACCTCGGGACGGACCACGATGATGGCCAGCGCGAGCATCACGATCACGCCGATCTTCATGAAGGTGGAGAGGTAGTCGCGCGGGGCCAGGAGCAGCCACACCGGCAGGATGGCGGCGATGAAGCCGTAGATGATGAGGCCCCAGGCGATGGTCACCTTGTCCAGGTGGAACACGGCTGCGCCCCATTCGGTCTGCGCCACCAGACCGCCGCCGATGATGGCGGCCATCAGCAGGACGAAGCCGATGATGGAGACTTCCATGACCTTGCCGGGCCGCAGGTAGCGGAGGTAGACGCCCATGAAGAGCGCGATGGGGATGGTCATGCCCACGGAGAACACGCCCCACGGGCTTTCACCCAGGGCGTTGACGACGACGAGGGCCAGGATGGCCACGATGATCACCATGATGAGCAAGGTGGCAACGAGGGCTGCCGTGCCGCCGATGACGCCGAGTTCCTCGCGGGCCATCTGGCCCAGGGAGCGGCCGCCGCGGCGCATGGAGAAGAACATCACCAGGTAGTCCTGGACGGCGCCGGCGAGGACCACGCCGACGATGATCCAGATGGTGCCGGGAAGGTAGCCCATCTGGGCGGCGATGACCGGGCCCACCAGCGGGCCGGCCCCTGCGATGGCGGCGAAGTGGTGGCCGAAGAGCACGTTGCGGTCCGTGCGGACATAGTCCTTGCCGTCGGCCTTGTACTCGGCCGGGGTGGCGCGCCGGTCGTCAGGCTTGGTGATGTAGCGTTCGATCACCTTGGAGTAGAAGCGGTACCCGATCAGGTAGGTGCACACGGAGGCAAAGACGAACCAGATGGCGTTGACGGTCTCGCCGCGGACGATGGCCAGCATGAACCAGGCGACGCCGCCCAGCAGGGCGATCGCGGCCCAGAGTGCGATCTTTGCCGGAGTCCATTTCCGGTCCTCGGCGTCGAGCCGGGCGCCGTCCACGGCAGGCGGGGGAAGATCCGGGTCAGTAGCCAGCCCGCCCTCCGCCCGGGATCCGTTCTTCCGTTGGTCAGGCACTCCGGCCATGTCTCCTCCTTGAGAGATTTCCCACTTTTCCTACTGGGCACCCTACCAACGCCGGTCCGCGCTTTAGCGGCCGACGGCGGCGCGGCGCCGGGCCGTGCGGTGAGCGGCAGCGACGCGGCGACGAATGAGGGGACGGAGGCTCTGCCCTTACGCCAGGCTGCGCCGGGACAAGGGCAGGCCGGACGGGGTAAAGGTCCAGGCAAGCACCGCGCCCGTCACCGGTACCGCCATGACGAGGGCCAGCAAGTGCAGCCAGGGAATGTCCACTGCCGTCCGCATGTCCGTCGACAGGACAAGCAGGAGCGCAGGTACCACCCCTGCCAGCACTCCCAGCAGGGCGCCCACGCCACTGGTGAAAAGGGCCTGCGATCCTGCCAGGGCCTTACGCAGCCGCGGTGAGGCTCCCACCCCGGCAAGGGTGGCATGGTCCGTACGGGCATCGGCCAGGGATAGGCCGGTGGTGATGCCCGCTGCGCTGAACGTGATGAGGGCCGCCGCGGCCACAATGGACCAGGTCATCCACTGGCTGCCCTGGGAAATGCCCGGTTCGGCCCGGAAGGCCATGCCGGGTTGCCGGTAGACGGCCGCGACGGCAGCGGAGGCTGCATCCGCCTCGGCCTCCGACGGATACGCCGCCAGTTGAACCAGCAGCCCGGCAGGCTCTGCGTGGAGCTCCAGGCGTGCTGCGGTTTCCGGCGAGACAACGCCGAAGTATGGGACCGGGACCACCGGCTCAAGAACCGCTGCGGCCAGGGAAGTGCTCCTCACCACTGAGGGCACCGTGCCCGGCCCTGACGGCGCCGGCCCTTGGGTCCGCACATCCTGCGCCTGCAGCAGGACAGATCCGTCACGGACGAAGACGGGGTTGGTCACCACCATCCCGCCGGCCTCCAGCACCGCCAGGGACTCCGCAGAGGGGTCGCGGCCCAGCACTGCCCGGATGTCGTCCGCGCCGCCCACCAGGATGGCCCTGCCGGAGGGCTGTTCATTGACCATGGACCCGCGGCACCGCCAGTCCCCCGGGTCCACTACCCGTCCCACGGGTGTCGTCGGGCACGTATTGGCCTGCGGCCTGGCAAGCGAAAACAACAGGCAATTCGAGGTGTCCGTCAGCGCCGGCAGGCCAGGATCGGCGGGGCCCTCCGGGCAGTTCCGCAGGCTTGCGGGGGCGGTGATGAGCCGGGTCGATTGAACCGTCCCCAGGGCACCATCCACCGCTGCGGAGAGCACGCCGGCGTCAATGTGCACGGGCGGCCGCATGCTGCCATCGGCAGCGAGTGGCTGGTCCACCGTAAGCGGCAGGTACGCCTGGTTTTCCAGGGCGCCCCAGTAATGCGAGTCCCGCAGCCCGGCCTGCTGGCTGGCTGACAGCACCAGGGCAGCGCTGGCCAGGGTGGCGGCGGCGAGTACGGCGGCCACGGCGGGGACGCTCCGGCCGCGGTTCCTTGCCGAATCCCGCGCCGCCATCCGGAGGGAGAGGGACAGCCAGCGCGTCCGGGACGTCAGCCGGGCGATCAGCCATCCGGTCAGCATTACCAGGCCCGCAACTGCGGCCACCGCTCCGGCGATCAGCATGGTGGCCACCACGGGCAGTTGCTCCGCCCGCTGGTCGGGATCGTTCGTGGAATTGCTGAGAAGCCAGCCGCCCATCAGCAGCCCTGAGGCAAGTGCCAGCGCGACGATGCCGGCCACCGTGGTGCGGCGCCCCGTGGGCGCTGGCGCCCGCCCGGATTTGAGCGCACCCAGGACGGCCTGCCTTGACACCTGGCGCGCCGGGACCAATGCGGCCAGCAGGCAGGCGCCCAATCCCATGGCCATGGCCACGGCTGTCAGGAGGAGGTCCGGGTGCAGGCCGGCCAGCCGGGCGGAGCCGGTGGAACGGACCACGTGGACGACGACGGCCGCAGCCCCCAGCCCCACTGCGGCGCCGGCGGCCACGGCCAGGCTGCCAAGCCACAGTCCACCGGCAGTGACGACGGCTCCGACGGTGGCAGTGTCCGCTCCGGAGGAGGCCAGCAGTGCCAGCTCACGTACCTGGCGCTTGGCACCGACGGCGAAAGCGGCACCGGCCAGCAGGCCTACCTCGAGCAGTGCGAGCGCACCGACCAGGCCGAAAGTGGCATAGACGGTCACCAGGACAGGGGTGTTGTCGTGCAGCTGGGAACCGGGAACCGTGCGCTGGCCGGCGGGCGGCGGGTCCAGCACCACACTGCGGGAGAGCACGCCCACGCCTTCGCTGTTGGCCTCCCTGATCAGTTGCCAGGTGACCGGCTCGGGGCCCACCAGGTAATAGGACACGGACTGGCGGGTCGAAGGGCCCGGTGCCAGGTCCGCGGGCGCCTGGCCGGCCTTAAGGTACAGGATGCTGTTGCTGTCCGCGGCGGACGCGTCACGGATGGTACCCACCGGGACGAAGGTTCCTGCCGACGTCGTAAATTCCTGGCCGAAGGCGAGGTGGAACCGCGTCATCAGCCCGGGCGAGGCGAGCACTTCCGTCCCGTCGCGCGGTGCGCGGCCGGCCAGCAGGCTGTACTTGCCGTCAAAGGCCGGATTGAGCGCGTCCACCTCGCGGCCCGGCAAGGAAACCAGGGCCGCGCCCACGCCGGTGGTCAGCGTGAGCGTCCGCTGCGGAAGGACCTCGTAGCCCGCAGGAATGGCGTCGGCAGGGTTTGTCCGCTGGAAGTCCGGGTCGTAGCGGCCGGAGCTGGAAGCGACGACACCGTCGTTGAGTGGGTCCTGCAGGGAGTCAGCGCTGGGTACCGGCAGGACGCTGAACCTCGCCTGAGTGTTGCCCAGTTCGTACCGGACAATCTCCCCGGGCGTGCGCTGGGAGCTCTGGTAGAGGGTGGCGGCGCCGGTCATGCCCGCCACCGGCAGCATGATCAGAAGGACGATCAGGAGCGAGCGCCCCTTATGGCGGGCGATGTCGCGGCGGGCCAGCCGCAAGGCAACGCGGCGGCCGCTCCGGCGGCCCTGCGGCGCGGGAGCGAGGTCAAGCGGCATCAGAGTCCGGCCTGCGTCAGGAGCATCGTGGGGTCGTGCATGGCCGCCGCCTGGTCAATGATGCGTCCGTCGCGCAGGAAGACCACCCGGTCCGCCCAGGCGGCGTGCCTGGCCTCGTGGGTGACGAGCATGACGGCGGCTCCGGCATCGGCCCGGGCCCGCAGCACCTCCATGACCCCGTGGCCCGTTGTCGAATCCAGCGCACCGGTGGGTTCGTCGGCCAGGATCAGGCGCCGCTGGCCCACGATGGCCCGGGCGATCGCCACGCGCTGCTGCTGGCCGCCGGACATCTGGTCCATGAACCGGTCCGCCAGCTCCGGGATGCCCACCTGCCGCAGCGCATCCGCGGCCTGCCGGTGCGCCTTCCTCGCGGATGTTCCATCCAGCTCCAGCGGCAGCGCCACGTTTTCGCCGGCAGTCAACGTGGGGACCAGGTTGAAGTCCTGGAAGACGTAGCCGACGGCGCGGCGGCGCAGGCGGGCCAGTTCGTTCAGGCCCAGCCCGGCCAGGGGCGTGGATTCGACAAAGACAGCGCCCGACGTCGGCCGGTCCAGTCCGCCGGCAACGGCGAGCAGGGAGGACTTGCCTGAGCCCGACGGACCCATCACTGCGACGAACTCCCCCGCGCAGATGGTGAGGTCGACGCCGCGGAGGGCTGCCACCGCCGTCGCGCCTTCCCCAAAGGTCCGGCCAACCTGGGCAAGTTCCAGGACCTGCTGCGGCCCCAGCACGCTCACCGGCGGCTGTCCGCGTTGAGCGGGGCGTCTTCCGTGACCCCGTTGGACGTTTTCCGGGCGGACCCCGCGGCCGCGGCCTGCGCCTGCTGGACCATCCTGGCCTCACAGAGGTCCAGCCAGCGGACTTCCGCTTCGGTCTGGAAGATCAGCGAGTCCAGGACCAGGAGCCAGGCGGTATCCGTGGCCCGCTGGTTCGCCGCGGTGTCACGCCGGGCTTTGGTGTAGTCCTGCAGGGCCCTGATGGACGCCACGCGCTGGGCCTGGATGATGGCCTGGACATCAACCCCGGGCAGGGTGACGGCGAGCGCCAGCTTGATGGCGAGCTCGTTGCGGGGCGGATTGTTCCGTTCCACGGGGGCAGCGAACCAGCTCTGCACCTCCGCTTTGCCGGCGGCGGTGATGCTGTACACCACGTGGCCCTCGCCGTCGTCGCCTTCCTTGGCCACCAGGGAATCGCGTTCCAGCCGGTCCAGGGTGGTGTACACCTGCCCGATATTCAGGGGCCAGGTGGCTCCGGTGCGGTTCTCGAACTCGACCCGCAGCTGGTAGCCATAGCGTGGCTGGTCCTGCAGCAGGGCGAGGAGGCTGTGGCGAATCGACATGGTGCTCCCCCGGGCTTAGTCATTGCCGGTATGCACAGGCCCCCAAGACCCGTGCATACCGCGTATAGGCAGCCTAAACCGGAAGCATTCGGAACGCAATACCGGGTATGCATCCGGGGTCTTACATCACCAGGAGGACCTTGCCCACGTGGTCGCCGCTGTCGAAGTACCGGTGCGCCGCGCCCACCTGGTCCAGGGGGAAGGTCTTGGCAACCAGGGGACGGATCCTGCCGTCTGCCACCAGCGGCCACACAGCGTCGCGCACGGCGGTCATGATGGCACCTTTTTCCGCCACCGGCCTGGGCCGCAGGGCAGTGGCCACCACGGCCGCCCGCTTCTTCAGCAGCAGCCCCAGGTCCAGTTCACCCTTGGTTCCACCCTGCAGGCCGATCACCACCAGGCGCCCGTAGTCGGCCAGGGCGTCCACGTTCTGCGGCAGGTACTTGGCCCCCACCACGTCCAGGATGACATCAGCCCCCTTGCCTTCGTTCTGCCGCCGAAGGCTCTCCGGGAAGTCTTCCTCTTTGTAATTGATGGCGATATCCGCCCCGAGGAAGGCTTTGGCGGTGCTGACTTTCTCGTCACTTCCGGCCGTGGTGGCCACCCTGGCACCGAAGGCCTTGGCGAGCTGGATGGCCATGGTGCCGATCCCGCCGGTGGCACCGTGGATGAGGACCGTCTCGCCCGGCTGCAGCTGCGCCGTCATGATGAGGTTTGAGTACACCGTCGCAGCCACCTCGGGCAGCGACGCGGCGGTGACCAGGTCAACCCCTTCGGGGACGCGCAGCACCTGCTCGGCCGGGACCGCCACCTGCTGGGCGTAGCCGCCGCCTGCCAGCAGGGCCACTACCTTGTCCCCCAGCGAGAACGGCTTGCTGACACCGGGTCCGAAGCCGGCGATCCGTCCTGACACTTCCAGCCCGGGGACCTCGGAGGCACCCGGCGGCGGCGGGTAGAAGCCCCTGCGCTGCTGGACATCGGCCCGGTTCAGGCCGGCTGCCACCACGTGCATCAGCACTTCGCCCTGGCCGGGCACAGGGGCGTCCACGTCCCGCACTTCCAGCACTTCCGGGCCGCCCGGTTCCGATATGTAGACGGCTTTCATGGACCTCTCCCGTTCCTGACTAAAATCCTGGCTGCATCCAGTGTGCACCGGGCGCTTCCCCGGGCCTGTTTTGTTGCAGGCAAGCGCCTATGAAACACTACTAGCTGAGGAAGGTTGTCCGAGCGGCCGAAGGAGCTGGTCTTGAAAACCAGTGTGCGGTAACCCCGTACCAAGAGTTCGAATCTCTTACCTTCCGCAAGGGAACCCCTGGCAGCCGGCACCGGCCGCCAGGGGTTTTTTGCTTTAAGCAGCCCCGGCCTGCCCTGTTGCGCGGACGTAAATTCTTTGGACTAATCCCCTGCCGAACCCGGGACCCAAAGCTACCCGCGGGTATTGTTTGTGACTGCCGGCACATTTGCGTGTCTGCCGGCAGCATCACTCCCGCCAACAGCACCTCCGGTCCGGGCTAGGGAAGCCCCGGACCGCAGGGCGGGCCGCTCCGCTGGGGAACGTCCCGCCGAATGCACGCTCTAGCCACCCTGCGTTCATTCAGCGCTGTTGTCATGTGCCGGACACCACTTGACCAGGAGCAGGGTCCGGGCCCACGTCCGATCGGTACAACCACGGACGCACTCCACCGGGCCACCCACCCGGGACACCTCAATGAAAGTAAGAGCGGATGCATCAAAAAACATGGAAGTTATCGCTGGGCACAGCGTTGTCCGCGGGGCTCATCGCCGCCCCGCTGGCAGCTGTCCCGGCAGCCGCGGAGGTCTCAGCCGCGGCCGGCACCTCCCCCGTTGTCATCAACGAGGCCTACCTCAGCGGCGGCAGCAGCGGCGCCGCCTACAAGAACAAATTCGTGGAGCTGTATAACACTTCGGACGCCCCGGTCTCCCTCGAGGGCTGGTCCGTGCAGTACCGCTCCGGGACCGGCGCTGCGGCGCCCAGCGGGGTGGCTGCCCTGTCCGGGTCCATCCCGGCCAAGGGCTACTACCTGGTGCAGGGCGGAAGCAATGGCACCAACGGCGCCGACCTGCCCAAGCCTGACCTGGTGGCGGGCGCCATGAACTTCGCCGGGGCCTCGGGAACCATCGTGCTCGCCAAGCAGCCCACCGCCGTCGCGCTTCCCACCGGTTCCGTGGTGGAAACAGCCGGCGTGGCAGACCTCCTGGGCTACGGCGCCTCCAACACCTTTGAGACCCAGGCTGCTGCGGCACCTGCCGGAAACACGGATGTGAAGAGCCTCAACAGGGCCGCCGGGGCGGACAGCAACAATAACGCCGCTGACTTCACGCTCCTTGGCGCCATCACGCCAACACCTTCGGGCGGCACAGCTCCGGCTCCGGACCCCGCGCCCTCGCCGGATCCCGTTTCCAGGACCATCGCGGAGATCCAGGGCACCGGGACGGAAAGCCCGCTGGCCGGAGCCACCGTCACCACCAAGGGCCAAGTCACCGCAGCCTTTCCCACGGGCGGCCTCAACGGCTACTACCTGCAGACCCCCGGCACGGGCGGTGACCTGACGGCCACCAACCACGCCGCATCCGACGGCATCTTCGTCTACTCTCCCGCCACCGTGGCTTCGGTGCAGGCCGGTGACTACGTCCAGGTGACGGGCACGGTGGCCGAGTACTACGGCATGACCCAGCTCAACGTCACGGCAGCGGCAGGCCTCACCAAGCTCACCGACGCTGCCCCCGAGGTCAAGCCCACCATCTTCACCCTTCCCGCCGCGGAAACCTTCCGCGAATCCCTGGAAGGCATGCTGCTGGCACCCCAGGGGCCCATGACGGTGAGCGACAACTACAGCCTGAACCAGTACGGCGAGATTGGCCTGGCGGGCGGGACCACTCCCCTGGTCCAGCCCACAGCTGTGGCACCGTTCGGCTCCGCCGAGTACACCGCCGTGGTGGCTGACAACGCTGCCCGCGGCATCAAGCTCGACGACGGGTCCAGCACCAACTTCCTGAAGGACGCCGCCACCAAGGCCGAGGTCCTGCCGTACCTGACCACCGCGGACCCCGTCCGCGTGGGTTCGCCAGTGGACTTCACCACCAACGTGGTGCTGGGTTACGCCAACAATTCCTGGAAGCTCCAGCCGCTGACCCACCTGACCGAGGCCAACAAGGCTACGGTCCAGCCGGCCGGCTTCGGAGCCACCCGGACGGATGCCCCGGCAGCCGTTGGCGGCAACGTCAAGATCGCCTCGTTCAACGTCCTGAACTACTTCCCCACCACCGGTGACATGCTCTCCGGCTGCACGTTCTACGAGGACCGCGCCGGCAACCCCATCACCGTCCGTGGCGGCTGTGACGCCCGCGGTGCAGCCAACGCGGAGAACTTCAAGCGCCAGCAGGACAAGATCGTCTCTGCCATCGCCAAGTCCGGCGCCGATGTGGTGACCCTGATGGAGGTGGAGAACTCCGCGCAGTTCGGCAAGGACCGCGATGATGCCCTGGCCAAACTCGTGGAGGCGCTCAACATCCCCACCCCGGGCATCTGGGACTACGTCCGCTCACCCGCCAATGCGCCCCCGCTGGCCGACGAGGACATGATCCGCACCGCGTTCATTTTCAAGAAGGCCGCCGCGGAACCGGTGGGCGAATCCATCATCCACAACGACACCGTTGCCTTCGCCAGCGCCCGCAAACCGCTGGCCCAGGTGTTCAAGCCCGTCAGCGGGGCCGCGGGCAGTGAGTTCATCGCCATTGCCAACCACTTCAAGTCCAAGGGCTCGGCCGCCACCCCGGACGACACGGACAAGGGCCAGGGCGCCTCCAACCTCGCCCGCACGGCCCAGGCCAAGTCCCTGCTGGACTTTGCCACCTCCCTCCAGCAGGACAAGGGCACCGACAAGGTGTTCCTGATCGGTGACTTCAACTCCTATGGCAAGGAAGACCCCATCAACGTCCTCACGGGCGCGGGGTATGTCAACCAGGATGACAAGGCGCGCAACCCCGACGGCTCAGCCAAGCACTCCTACCTTTTCGGCGGCCTGGTGGGCTCACTCGACCACATCCTCGCTTCCCCCGCCGCCAACGGTGTGGTCACGGGCGCGGACATCTGGAACATCAACTCGGTGGAATCCGTGGCGCTGGAGTACAGCCGCTACAACAGCAACGTCACCGACTACTACACGCCGGACCAGTTCCGCGCCAGCGACCACGATCCTGTGGTGGTGGGCCTGGATCTGGCATCCACACCTGCCACTGTTGACCTGAACCTCCTGAACATCAACGATTTCCACGGAAGGATCGACGCCAATACGGTCCAGTTCGCGGGCACCATCGAGAAGTTGCGCGCCGCCGCTCCGGGGACCACGGCGTTCCTGTCCGCGGGCGACAACATCGGTGCCTCCCTGTTCGCCTCGGCCGTCGCCAAGGACCAGCCCACCATTGACGTGCTGAACGCATTGGAACTGAAGGCATCTGCTGTGGGCAACCACGAGTTCGACGGCGGCTGGGCGGACCTGCGCGACCGCGTCATCGCCGGAGGCACGAATGCGAAGTTCCCCTACCTGGGCGCCAACGTCTATAAGAAGGGCACCACCGAGCCGGCACTTCCGGAGTACACGGTGCTGGACCTGAACGGCGTCAAGGTGGCCGTCATCGGCACCGTCACCCAGGAGGTCCCGTCCCTGGTGACGCCGGCCGGCATCGCCGACCTCGACTTCGGGGACCCTGTGGACGCCATCAACCGGGTGGCCGCGAAGATCACCGCGGACAAGATTGCCGACGTCATCATCGTGGAAGATCACGACGGCGCCGGCTCGGGTGTGGTGGAAGGCGCCACGCTGGAGCAGGAAGTGGCAGCCGGCGGGCCGTTCGCCAGGCTGGTCACCGAAACGTCCGCCGACGTTGATGCCATCTTCACCGGCCACACCCACAAGGAATACGCCTGGGACGCACCCGTTCCCGGCGTGGCGGGCAAGACCCGGCCCATCGTTCAGACCGGCAACTACGGCGAGAACGTGGGCCAGATCCAGCTGACCGTGGACACCGCCAGCAAGCAGGTGACCGCCTACAAGGCCGGGAACGTCAAGCGCACCACGGACGCCGCCGCCGGCCTGGTGGCTGCCTACCCGCGCGTGGCCGCCGTCGATGCCATCGTCAAGAAGGCCCTGGCGGACGCCGCTGTGGTGGGCAACCAGCCCGTGGGTTCGGTCACCAAGGACATCACCACGGCTTTCACCACCGATGCCACCGGCGCCGCCAAGCGCGATGACCGCGGCAGCGAATCCACCCTGGGCAACCTGGTGGCCGACTCCCTGCTCGATTCGCTGAAGCCCGCCGGCCTCGGCGGCGCGGAAATCGGCGTCGTGAATCCCGGCGGCCTGCGCAACGAGCTGTACTACGCGCCGGACGGCACCATCACCTACGCCGAGGCCAACGCGGTCCTGCCGTTCGTGAACAACCTGTGGACCACGTCGCTGACCGGTGCGCAGTTCAAGACCCTGCTGGAGCAGCAGTGGCAGACCAACCCGGACGGTACGGTCCCCAGCCGCGCCTACCTGCAGCTGGGCCTGTCCAAGAACGTGAACTACACCTACGACGCCGTCCGGGCCGCGGGTGACCGGATCACCGCGGTGCGGGTGAACGGTGAACTGCTGGACCCGGCCAGGTCTTACCGGGTGGGCACGTTCAGCTTCCTGGCCACCGGAGGCGACAACTTCCGGATCTTCACCGAGGGCACCAATACCCGGGATTCCGGGCTGGTGGACCGGGACGCCTGGATCGGCTACCTCCAGAAGAGCAGCCCTGTGGCTCCGGACTTCGCGCGGCGTTCGGTGGCGGTCACCAACACCACCGCCGACGGGGTCAAGCCCGGTGGGCCCGTCACCCTGGCGGTCTCGAAGCTTGACCTGACCTCCCTGGGCAGCCCGGTGAACACGGCCCTGGAGGCTTCGTTCACCGACGCTGCCGGCACGGTGACCCCGCTCGGGACGGTTCCGGTGTCTTCCGGCGCGGCGGCTGTGAACCTGGCGGTCCCGGCCGGGGCGGCGGAGGGCGCGGCAACCCTGGTGCTCACCGCCGTCGAGTCCGGCACCGTGGTGAAGGTGGCCGTGCTGGTGGGAGCGGATACGCCGGCGCAGCCGGTCTGTGTTCCGCCGATCAAGCCCACCCGTCCCGCTGACGTCAGGGGGCAGGCGAACTACGGCCAGGCCATGGCTGCCTATCGCGCCTGCCTGCGGGGCTAAAACCCTGGGTGCGCCATCACTTGTGGTCCCTGTTCCGCCGGTTCAGCGGCCATAAGTGATGGCGCATCGCCGTTTAAGGCCCTGTGAGTTAAGCCCTGTGAGTTAAGCCCGGCGAAGGATGGCGACGGCGATCTCGTCCGCATCGCGGAGCGTGCGCTGGCCACTGCGGTACGCGGGGCCGCCGGGCTGGACGGCCTCGGCGGCGATGGCGGTGCCCCACTGCGCTGACGACAACTGCAGCCCCAGCACAAACAGGCCCTCGGTCACTGACCCGTTGGCCGCAACCGGGCGGTACGGGTGGGCCTCCACGTCCAGGCCGGTGGACTCGATGGGGGCACCTTCGGCGGTCATCATGAGTTTGGGCCGCACCAGCCCATCGGCCAGCAGCTGCTCCAGTACCGGTGAATCGTTGGCCGAGACCCGGTTTCCGGGGGCCAGTGCTTCCACCATGGTCCGGGCCGTGGCGGGCGGCGCGGAAACCCACGGCGAAGCAGCGGTGAACATGGCCGCCTTCCGGTCCACCCGGAATTTCGGGTCCGGCCCAACAAAGCTGACCACCCCGGCCCTGGCCAGGGCGGCGAGCTGTTCGGAGCGCAGCGCCGGCGGTCCGCTGGCCAGGCCCTCCACGAACGATTCGAACCAGCCACGCAGGCCGGCGACCCATGACTCGTCGGTGATGCCGCCGTCGGCCACTGCCGTCTTCAGGACGGCGCGCCCGTGGTGCAGCGCGGCGATGGCCATTTTGACCGGATCGTCCTCGCCCAGGGCCGACCGGCGGGCATCGTCGAGCAGGAACTCCACCACGGCGGCGTCGTGGCCCCTGCGGGAATCGAACGAACGGCCTGCCAGTGGAGCCGCGAGCCCGGGCAGGTCCAGGCGGTGCCGGGGACCCACGTGGACGGCCAGGACGCTCTCAACGCCGTCCTCCCAGTTCGCGGCGCTGTGCGCGTGCGGCTGCAGGGCTTCCTCCAGCGCTGCGAGGAACGCGGGCGCGTCGGGCACTGCGCCGGGCTGCGAGCGCACCAGCGTCGAGTAGTAGGCCCACAGCGCGTCGCGGTGCAGCAGCGGCCACAGGTCATGGTCGAACGAAGGGCGGATCCCGGCCTTCGCCAGCCGCTCGATGGCGGCCTCGGTGAGGTAGCGGAGCGTGATGGAGGAGGCGTAGTAGCCGTCCAGTGCCGCCTTGGCACGGTACGGGGTCCCGCGCCGGGACGCTGCGATGATCAGGGGTTCCTGGCCGGACGGTTCGTACTCCAGGCCTGCGCCGTTGGACACGAACTTGCCGCCGCGGCCTTCGGTGAGCTGGCCCATGGTGTCGAAGAAGTTCAGGCCCATGCCGCGGACCAGGACCGGCTCGCCGGCGGGGATCAGGGACCAGTCCACGTCCGCCGGGACGGCGGGGGGAAAGTACTGCAGGCCCAGGTGCCCGGCGGCGGCCTGGAGCTCCCGCTGTTCAGGATTCAGCCGGGAGGGGATGTGCCCCAGGGCCAGCACCACGGAATGGGCGCGGATGTCCTCCCCGGTGGCCAGGCCGACGTCGAACATTCCGTCCCCCGCGGGACGCACCGACACAGCGGTCGTTTCGTGGAATTCGATGGTGACGCCGTCGGGGGCCGTGCCCAGCAATTCCTCCACTGTGCAGCGCAGGTAGCGTCCGTAGAGGGCGCGGCTGGGAAAATCATTTGATCCCAGTACCGCCAGCTCCGCCCGGTCCCCCGCGGTGAGGGCCGGCAACGGGTCCCGCTGCTGCCGGGCCCGCCACTGGTCGAACGTGGTGCCGGCAACAGGAGCGGGAAGGGCAGGGTCCTCGGGAACCAGGGTGGGGTAGAAGGACTGCGTGTTCATGAGGAACAGCCGGGACTGGCCCGGTTGCCACACATGTCCAGGGCCTGCCGGGCAGGGGTCCACGACGTCGATGTGCAGGGCCGTTTTTGGGTTGCCGGCGACGGCGGTGTGGGCGAGCAGCCGCTCCAGCACGCTGGTGCCGCGGGGACCGCCGCCGATGATGACGGCCCGGTTGCTCTGCGATATTTCCACGCCATCCAGCGTACGGGCTGGAAGCGGAGCGTGCGCCGGACGCTTGACTTGCCAGCCATGGGGGATGTTGTTTGGATGGGGCGCATGACCACCACAGCAGCTGATCAAGCGTCCGTACCCGGCTCCGGCCGGGACATCTCCGGCAGCAACTCCAGGGAAACCGCGCCGGAACCCGTCGACGAGAACGTGTGGCTGGAGGACATCTACGGCGAGGAACAGCTGGCCTGGGTCAAGGAGCAAAACTCCCGCACCGAGGACCTGCTGGAGGACGGCGGCTACGCGGAACTGGAAACCGGCATCCTGGAAGTACTGGACTCCACGGACCGGATCGCCATGGTGGGCAAGCGCGGCGACTGGTACTACAACTTCTGGAAGGACGGGCAGAACCCCAAGGGCCTGTGGCGGCGGACCACTTGGGAAAGCTACTGCACCGACTCCCCGGAATGGGACGTGCTGCTGGACGTGGACGAACTGTCCCGCGCCGAAGGCGAGGAGTGGGTGTTCCACGGCGCCACGTTCCTGCGCCCCGCAGCCGGGGAGCCCTACCGCCTGGCGCTGCTTGCCCTCTCCCCCGACGGCGGCGACGCCAACCGCTACCGCGAGTTCGACGTCGAGGCGCGCGGCTTCGTGGACCCCGCCCGCGGCGGGTTTGACCTCCCGACAGCGAAGGGCAACGTGTCCTGGCTGGATGCCGATACGCTGCTGGTTGCTTCCACCGCGGACGGGCTGCCCAAGACAGCGTCCTCCTACGCGCGGACGGCGGTGACGCTCAAGCGCGGAGAGTCCCTGGCAGCGGCTCCGCGCCTCTTCGAGGTAGCGGAAGACCACATGATGGCCGTGGCGGCCCATGACTCCACGCCCGGCTTTGAGCGGACGTTCGCCGTGGACTACATCGACTTCTTCAACCGCTCCAACTTTGTGCTGCGGGACGGATCCTGGGTACAGATCGACGTTCCCACCGACGTCAACGTCAGCGCCCACCGGGAATGGCTGCTCTTCCGTCCGCAGCAGGACTGGATTGTGGACGGCACCACGTATCCTTCCGGGGCCCTGCTCGCCGCCAACTTCGAGGACTACCTCGCCGGCAGCCGCAATCTCACGGTCCTGTTCACCCCCGACGCGCACACGTCCCTGCAGTCCTGGAGCTGGACCCGGAACTTCCTCCTGCTCAACCTGCTCAAGGACGTCTCCTCCGAGATCCGGGTCCTGGACCCGTCCCGGCCATCCGGCGGCGCGGACGGCGGCTGGGCGGCCACGCTCCTGGACGCCTGCCCGCCGCTGCACGATGTGAACGCCTACGCCGTGGATGACGAGGACGAGGGGCCGGCGCACGGCGGCGCGGGCGATGACTTCTGGCTCATCGCCACGGGTTTCACCACCCCCACCACCCTGATGCGCGGCACCCTGGAACGCGGAAGCGCCGGGACGTCCGGCGTGGTGAGCCGGCATGCGGTGGTCAAGACCTCGCCGTCGTTCTTTGCCGATGCTGACTACCAGGTGGAGCAGCACTTCGCCGTGTCCGACGACGGCACCCGGGTCCCATATTTCCAGGTTGCTCCGCGGGACCTGGCTTTGGACGGGCAGAACCCCACCCAGCTGTCCGGCTACGGCGGATTCGAGGTGTCCCGGACGCCCGCCTACAGCGGCACCGTGGGCAGGGCATGGCTGGAGCGGCGGACCACGCTCTCGGACGGCAGCGACGGGAAGGCCCCCCACTCGCGCGGCGGGGTGTATGTGGTGGCGAACATCCGCGGAGGCGGCGAATACGGGCCGGCCTGGCACCGTGCCGCGCTGAAGGAAAACCGGCACCGCGCCTACGAGGACTTCGCAGCCGTGGCACGGGACCTCATCTCCCGCGGGGTCACCTCGCCGCGGCGGCTGGGCTGCGTGGGCGGATCCAACGGCGGACTCCTGGTGGGGAACATGCTCACCCGGTATCCGGAACTGTTCCGGGCCGTCTCCTGCGGCGTTCCCCTGCTGGACATGCGCCGCTACACCAAGCTCTCCGCCGGGCACTCCTGGATTGCCGAGTACGGGGACCCGGACGTTCCCGAGCAGTGGGAGTACATCAGGACCTTCTCGCCCTACCACCTGCTCAAGGACGCGGTGGAGTACCCGGAGACGTTCATCTGGACCGCGACCTCGGACGACCGGGTAGGCCCCGTGCAGGCACGGAAGATGGCCGCCCGGATGCTTGCCATGGGCATCCCGAACGTGTGGTTCCACGAGGCCCTGGAGGGTGGCCACGCCGGCGCCTCCGACAACCGGCAGGCCGCTGCCCTGCAGGCGCGCAGCCAGCACTTCCTGTGGAAAGCGCTGGCAGGCTGACCGCCATGGCACCCGGGCTGGCGGTACGGCGGGCCGTTGCCGCGGACGTGGAGCGGCTGGCCCAGGTGCACGTCCGCTGCTGGCAGGAGACCTACCGGGGCATGCTGTCCGATGCCTTCCTCGCCGCCGTGGACCCGGAAGACCGGCTGCGGCTCTGGCAGCACCTTCTGGACCGGGCCGAACCCGCCGAAGCGTGGGTGGCGTGCGACGGCGGGACGGTGGTGGGGTTCGCCGGTTCCCGCCGGCTGCCTGCCCCCGGCTCCCCGGAAGGGCATCCGCCGCCTGCCTCCGGAGATCTGGAGTTGTGGGGGCTGTACCTGCTGGCCTCGCATCAGGGTCTTGGCTTGGGCGCCCTTTTGCTGGACGCGGCCATCGGCTCCAGGGCGGCGAGCCTCTGGGTGGCAGCCGCCAACAGCCGGGCCATCGGTTTCTACCGCCGCTTCGGCTTTGCACCGGACGGCGCAGCGGACGTCCTGCCGGAGTGGGAGGACCTCCCGGAGATCCGGATGGTCCGCCCGGCGCAGGGCTGAGCGCGGAGCAGCCGAACCCCGTTTACCGGGGGCGGCGCCGGTGGCGGGCACCGTTTTGCACTGCATGGCCGGATCTGCGTATCCTTGGTGGGCTAGTAATAGCAACTGGAGACGTGCCAGAGCGGCCGAATGGACTTCACTGCTAATGAAGGGTCGGGGTTAAACTCGACCGGGGGTTCAAATCCCCCCGTCTCCGCGTTTGGCCCCGGTCCCTTGGACCGGGGCCTTTTGCGTTTCCAGGAGTAGCTGCACGACGGCCTCTGCAGCCTGGGCCCCGTCAGTCCCGGGCTGCTTCGCAGATCCGGGCGTTCAAGCTTCGGAAACGCGAACAACCTTATGACTCTCCGGGGCATGGCTCGGCAACCGTCGGAAAACGCTGTCCGGTAGTCGGACGCGGCGGGCGCCGCCGGAGCCACGGTGGCAGGATTGGCCCATGGCGGCACGCAGCAACCCACACCACCCGGACGTCGTCCAGACAGCATGGAATCCGCGCCTGGCACTCCTGGTGGCGGCAGCGTTCTTCATGGAATTCCTGGACGGCACGGTCCTCACCACCGCCATTCCCAGTATTTCGGCGGATTTTGCCATCCCCGCCGCCGACGTCAACATCACCATGACCGCCTACCTGCTGACGGTGGCCATCGGCATTCCCCTCAGCGGCTGGCTGGCGGAACGGTTTGGTGCCAGGCGGATCTTCTGCACTGCCATCGCGGTGTTCACCCTGTCGTCCCTGGCCTGTGCATTCAGCCAGGACCTGGCCACCTTGACCCTGAGCCGCATTGCCCAGGGTGCCGGCGGCGCCATGATGGTACCGGTGGGCACCCTGGTGGTGCTGCGCGGCACCCCGAAGTCCGAGCTGCTGCGTGCCACCGCGTTCCTGGTGTGGCCCGGGCTCCTGGCACCCGTACTCGCCCCGTTGGTGGGCGGGGCGCTCACGACGTACCTGTCGTGGCACTGGATCTTCCTGGTCAACCTTCCGCTGGGGGCGGCCGCCTTCGTGGCGTCCCTGCGGCTGGTTCCGGCGGTGGCCGGAGATCCCGGCCGGCGGCTGGACTGGCCGGGAATGCTCCTGACAACGGTTGGCGTCGGTGCCCTGGTGACCGGCCTGGAGCTCGCCAGCAGCCACCCGGGACTGCCCTGGGCAGGAATCAGCGCTGCGGCCGGGATTGCGGCACTGGCCGGGGCGGTCCTGTGGATGCGACGGGCTCCCCATCCGCTGTTCAACCTGCAGGTCTTCCGCACCAGGACGTTCCGGGCCATGGCCACGGGCGGATTCGTGTACCGGGTCACCATCAGCTCCGTCCCGTTCCTGCTGCCGCTGATGTTCCAGGCGGGGTTCGGCTGGTCGCCGCTGCACGCCGGCGCCCTGGTGGCAGCAGTGTTCGTCGGGAACATCGGGATCAAACCGGCCACCACGCCGTTGATCCGGAAGTTCGGTTTCAAGGCGATGCTGGTGTTCGCCTCGCTGGCATCAGCCGTGACGTTCGCCCTCTGCGCCTTCCTGACACCGGAAACCCCGGTGGCTTTGATGGCCGCACTGCTGGTGTGCAGCGGCGCCTTCCGCTCCATCGGCTTTTCGGCCTACGCCTCGGTCCAGTACGCGGACATTCCCCCGGCGCAGCTGACCTCCGCCAACACCGTGTCCGCCACCCTGGTGCAGCTCGGCACAGGCTCCGGCATCGCCATCGCTGCCCTGCTGATCCGGACCTTCGAGGGCCTGTCCTCCGCGGCCCAGGATCCGGCCGGGCCATTCCGCGGCGCTTTCCTGGCGATGGCGGTCCTGATGCTGGCAAGCACCGCGGACAGCATCCTGCTCCCCCGGCACGCGGGGGCAGCAGTCAGCCGGCCTGGGCCAGCACCAGGGGCAGAACCGCTCCCGCCCCGGCCTGCCGAAGGGCGCGCCCCGCGACGGTGAGGG
Source organism: Pseudarthrobacter sp. 902506025 (assembly GCF_040702325.1). Taxonomy (NCBI): domain Bacteria; kingdom Bacillati; phylum Actinomycetota; class Actinomycetes; order Micrococcales; family Micrococcaceae; genus Pseudarthrobacter; species Pseudarthrobacter sp. 902506025. Next base: position 42,255 of record NZ_JBFBKW010000014.1, on the reverse strand, counting down.
TCCACCGGCTGTCGGTGAGGTCGTCGATGAGCATCACCGGCTGGCCTTGGACGGACTGCAGGGCGGCCTCGAGCTCGGGACCCACCACCAGCCGGTCCCATACTCCCGCCAGCCGGTATGCGCTGTTGCCGCCTCGGCCGCCGGTGGGTCCGCCGTGGGCCAGCTGCAGCTCACCAAGGTAGGGGATGCGCCCGATTTCCGAGATTCCCCGGGCCAGCGAGCTCACGAGCTGGGGCTTGCCACGGGACGGCACAGCCACGATCGCGGCCGGCCTGCCCACCCCGCTCCACCCCGGGTTCCGGCCATCACCGGTCCCCCACTCGCGCAACACCTGGACGCAGGCCTGGAGCATGCCCGGGTCCACCGGCCGGTCCTCCGCGCCGGCGGCAAACAGTTCCCGCAGGGCGCCGCCCCAGCCGAGGTCCGTCAGGCGGGCCAGGACGCGCCCCTCCGAGAGGCCCTCAGCCGGTTTGAGTTTCCCCTTCACCGGCACCCCAAGACGGTCCATGCCGCTTGGCCACTGAAGACGCGGCTCCAAGACGCCGCCCGCCCTGCTGAGGGTCTGGTTGGCCGCCGCCGTGGCGTCGGCGGCCACGTCCGCAGGGAACCACTGGCCGGCGCAGTTGTCGCACCGGCCGCAAGGACGGGCTGTCTCGTCGTCCAGGACCGACGTGATGTACTCCATCCGGCAACCGGCCGTGTCCTGGTAGATGACCATGGAGTCCTGCTCGTCCACCCGGGCCTCCGCAATGCGGCTGTAGCGCTCGGCGTCGTAAACCCAGGGTTGGCCCGTGGAGCGCCAGCCGCCGCCGACCCGCTCCACCGCCCCGTCCACGGACAGGACCTTCAGCAGCAGCTCAAGCGGCGTGCGGCGAAGGTCCACCCGGGCTTCAAGCGCCACCGTTGACAGTGCCGTTCCTGCCTCTGCCAACGCCGTCAGCACGGCGGCCGCCTTCTCCTCGGACGGCATGGACGCCGTGGCGAAGTACTGCCAGATCTCCCGGTCCTCGGATCCGGGCAGCAGCAGGACGTCGGCGTTCGCGGCCCCACGGCCGGCGCGGCCCACCTGCTGGTAATAGGCCACCGGCGACGACGGGGCGCCCAGGTGGACGACGAAACCAAGATCGGGCTTGTCGAACCCCATGCCAAGTGCGGACGTGGCCACCAGCGCCTTGACCTGGTTGTCCTTCAGGAGCTGCTCTGCCCGCTCCCGGTCCGCCGGATCGGTCCGCCCGGTGTAGGCGAGCACATTGTGCCCCGCTTCGGAAAGCAGCCGGGCGGTGTCCTCCGCCGCGGAGACGGTCAGGGTATAGATAATTCCGCTGCCGGGAAGGTCTGCCAGGTGGGTCAGCAGCCACCCCAGCCGCTCCTTGGAATTGGGCAGCGACAGGACTCCCAGCCGCAGTGAGTCGCGGCCCAGGGAGCCCCGGATGGTCAGGACCCCGGCACCGAGCTGCTCTTCGATATCGTGCACCACCCGTGAGTTGGCCGTGGCGGTGGTGGCCAGGACCGGCACCGTGTCCGGCAGCCGGGTGATGAGGTCCGCGATCCGGCGGTAGTCGGGGCGGAAGTCGTGGCCCCAGTCCGAAATACAGTGCGCCTCGTCGATGACCAGCAGGCCGGTCCGGCGGAGCAGCTCCGGCAGCTGGGTTTCCCGGAACGCCGGATTTGTGAGCCGCTCCGGGGACACCAGCAGGACGTCCACCTCGTCCGCGGCCAGCTGCTCACGGACCGTGTCCCACTCCAGCTGGTTGGCTGAGTTGATGGCCACGGCCCGGACCCCTGCCCGGGCGGCGGCAGCCACCTGGTCCCGCATCAGGGCCAGCAGGGGCGAGACAATCAGCGTGGGCCCGGCTCCCCGGCGGCGCAGCAGCAGCGATGCCACGAAGTACACGGCGGACTTGCCCCAGCCGGTGCGCTGGACCACCAGGGCCCGCCGCCCGCCGTCGACCAATGCCTCGATGGCTTCAAACTGGCCGTCGTGGAAAACGGCGCCCGGGTTCCCTACCAGGCCCCGAAGGACCTCCAGTGCCTCGGCGTGCGTGGCGGTCCCCGGACCGTCCGGGCCTGCCGACTCTGCAACTGCGGTAGCGGAAACTGTGGAAGCGTACTGGTTATTGGCCATTGATTCAGTATCCCAGCACCCTCCGACACCCCGCACAGCGATCGCGCCGCTATGTGGAAACCTGCCGGGCACGCGCTGCAAAGCCACCGCTGTGACGCAAGTTCTCCCCAAACCCGTTGGCCACATGCGCCGCACACGTAAGATAAAGCCCGTGACTAGCGAACAGACAACGACATTTGATCTCTCGGCATCCTTCAAGGCCTACGACGTCCGTGGGATTGTGGGCGAGTCGATCACCGCCGAAATCGTCGAAGCCGTGGGGGCCGCGTTCGTGGATGTCCTGCAGCTCGAAGGCCAGACCATCGTGGTGGGCGGCGACATGCGCCCATCCTCCCCCGAGTTCTCCAAGGCCTTCGCCAACGGAGCGGCAACCCGGGGTGCCAGCGTGGAGCTCCTGGACCTGATCTCCACCGACGAGCTGTACTTCGCCTGCGGCTTCCTCAACCGCGCCGGAGCCACCTTCACCGCCAGCCACAACCCCGCCGAATACAACGGCATCAAGATGGCCAAGGCAGGCGCCGTTCCCATCTCCTCCGAAACCGGCCTCAAGGACATCCAGGCCCTCGCGGAGCAGTACCTCAACTCCGGTTCCATCCCCGCCGCCGGCGCCCGCGGCCTGATCAGCGTCCGCGACGTGCTCAAGGACTACTCCGAGTACCTCCGCAAGCTCGTTGACCTCTCCGCCTCCCGCCCCCTGAAAGTAGTGGTGGACGCCGGCAACGGCATGGCCGGCCTGACCACCCCGGCGGTGCTGGGCGACACGCTGCTGCCCAAGCTGCCCTTCGACATCGTTCCGCTGTACTTCGAACTGGACGGCTCCTTCCCCAACCACCCGGCCAACCCGCTGGAGCCGGAAAACCTCCGCGACCTGCAGGCCGCAGTGATCGAGCACGGAGCGGACATCGGCCTTGCCTTCGACGGCGACGCCGACCGCTGCTTCGTCATTGACGAGAAGGGCGAGCCCGTCTCGCCGTCGGCCATCACCGGCATGGTGGCACGCCGCGAAATCGCCCGCGCCAAGGCCCAGGGCGAGGAAACGCCCAGCATCATCCACAACCTGCTCACCTCCCGCGCCGTTGCGGAACTGGTGGAGCACGACGGCGGACGTGCGGTCCGCACGCGGGTGGGCCACTCCTTCATCAAGGCAGTCATGGCCAAGGAAGGTGCCGTGTTCGGCGGCGAGCATTCCGCGCACTTCTACTTCCGCGACTTCTGGAACGCTGACACCGGCATGCTGGCCGCCATGCACGTCCTGGCGGCGCTGGGCGAGCAGGACGGCCCGCTTTCCGAACTGGCCCGCGAATACGAGCCCTACGTCAGCTCCGGCGAGATCAACTCCGAGGTGGAGGACAAGCCGGCAGCGGTGGAGCGCGTGCGCCAGGCGTTCGCGGACGAGGACCTCACCATCGACAACCTGGACGGCAGCACTTTCACGGCCAACGACGGCAGCTACTGGTTCAACCTGCGCCCGTCCAACACCGAACCGTTCCTGCGGCTCAACGCCGAGGCCACGGACCGGGCCACCATGGAACGCGTGCGCGACCGCGTCCTTTCCCTGGTGCGGGCCTAGCACCGGATGACTGACCATACCGGGCAGGCAGCGGACGGAAACAGCGGGCAGGACAGCTGGCATGATTCCGTCTCCGAAGCCACGGCAACGGACCTGGAAAACCTCCTGGGCACGGGCGTCAGCGCGGCCCAGGAGCAGCTCCAGCGCAACGGCGGCTTCCTGCCCTTCGCGTTGACCGTCCAGAACGACGGCGAAGTGCGGCTGGTTGCCGTCTCTCCCGCGGATGCCGGAGAGGGCAGCGACGCGGACTTTGACGCCGACGCCATGATCCACGACCTGCAGGCCCTCCTCCGCCAGAACCGGGACGACTTCCGCGCCGCTGCCGTGGTGTGCGACATCCTGCTGGTGGAGGAAGATTCGGACGCCATCCACGTGGCGGCTGAACACCGGGATGGTTCCCTCTTCGCCGCGGTGCTCCCCTACTCGGCCAACGCCACCACCCAGTCCTGGGAATTCGGCGAGCTCGGTGCAGATGCCAGCGAGCCCGTCATCTGGGTGGACTAGACCGGATTTGCTGCCATGAAGATCAATGCCTTCGCTGACGTGAGCCTGCGGGCACTCATGGTGCTCGCAGCGGTTCCGGACGGCACGCTGCTCACCACCCAGAGCATCGCGGACTCGGTGGGGACACCGTACAACCACGTCAGCAAGGCCATGGCCAGGCTGCGGACCATGGGCCTGATCGAAGTGGTGCGCGGCCGGTCCGGCGGTTCACGGCTCAGCCATGCCGGGCGCATCGCCACGGTGGGCCAGATCCTGCGGCAGCTTGATACCCGCACCGATCCCGCGGACTGCGTGTCCCCGGCCGGCAACTGCCCCCTGATCAACGAGTGCAGGCTGCGTGGCGCCCTGGCCCGTGCGCGGGAGGCTTTTTACGCCGAGCTTGATTCGGTGGTGATCGGAGACCTTCCCCAGGCCCGGCAGATGGCGCCGGTCTTCCAGATGATCGGCCTCCGTCCCGGCCTCTGAGTGCCCCGTATCCGGGTGCCAGCTCCCGGTTTGATTTCAAACTTCTACAAGGTGTAGAACTGAGGCAGAAATACTCGCATTTCAAATATGAGTTTTCATCCGGCCGGACGAAGGCCCCGGCCATAACCTCAGGAGTACAGATGCTCTCGGACAAGTCCCGCCCCGTCATTGAGGCCACCCTGCCGCTGGTCGGCTCCCGGATCGGTTCCATCACCCCCAACTTCTACGCCCGCCTGTTCGCGGCGCACCCCGAACTGATGGATGGCCTGTTCAGCCGCTCCAACCAGCGCTCCGGCAACCAGCAGCAGGCCCTGGCCGGGAGCATCGCCGCCTTCGCCACCCACCTGGTGAACAACCCGGGCACCCTGCCGGAGACGGTCCTTTCCCGCATCGCCCACCGCCACGCATCCCTGGGCATCACCGAACCGCAGTACCAGGTGGTCTACGAGCACCTGTTCGGCGCCATCGCCGAGGACCTGGCCGAGGTCATCACGCCCGAGATCGCCGAAGCCTGGACCGAGGTGTACTGGCTGATGGCCGATGCCCTGATCAAGCTCGAGAAGGGCCTCTACGCAGCCCAGGCCAATGACAAAATGTGGATGCCGTGGCGCGTGGCGGCCAAGACCCCCGCAGGAACCGGGTCCATGACCTTCACCCTGGAGCCCGCGGACGACACCCCCGTCACCCCGGCCCTTCCCGGCCAGTACATCAGCGTCAAGGTGGCCGTTGCCGATGGCCTGCGCCAGGTGCGCCAGTACTCCCTTTCCGGCGACGCGGGCACCAGCCGCACCTTCACCACCAAGCTGGACGACGGCGGCGAGGTCTCCCCCGTGCTGCACAACACCGTCCAGGTGGGCGACGTCGTCGAGATCTCCAACCCCTACGGCGAGATCACGCTCAAGGAAGGCGACGGACCCGTCGTCCTGGCCTCCGCCGGCATCGGCTGCACCCCTACCGCCTCCATCCTCCGTTCCCTCGCCGAGTCCGGCTCCGACCGCCAGGTCCTGGTGCTTCACGCCGAGAGCACCCTGGACAGCTGGGCCCTGCGCAGCCAGATGACGGACGACGTCGAACGCCTGGACGGTGCCGAACTGCAGCTCTGGCTGGAGAAGCCGGTGGACGGCGCCAAGCAGGGATTCATGTCCCTGCGTGAAGTCGACCTGCCGGCCGACGCCTCCCTGTACCTCTGCGGCCCGCTGCCGTTCATGAAGAACATCCGCAACGAGGCCATCAACGCCGGCATCCCGGCCACCAAGATCCACTACGAGGTCTTCGGCCCGGACATCTGGCTCGCCAGCTGATTTCCGGCGCCTCCGTGAACGACGACGGCCCCGCACCTTTTCGAAAAGGTGCGGGGCCGTCGTCGTATGGAAGGTGGGGGCGGCTGCTAGTGCTGGGCCATCCGGGCCTTCAGGGAATCGAGCTCGGAGCGCAGGGCCTCGGGCAGCGAGTCGCCGAACCTGGCGTACCACTCCTCGATGGAGGCGAGCTCCGTGTCCCACTCCTCGCGGTCGACGCGGACGGCGTCCTCTACGTGGGCGTGGGTGAGGTCCAGGCCGGTGAGGTCCAGCGCGTGCCCGGCGGGGACGTATCCGATGGGGGTCTCGACGGCGTCGGCCTTGCCCTCGATGCGCTCGATGGCCCACTTGAGGACGCGGGCGTTGTCGCCGAAGCCGGGCCAGGCGAAGCCGCCGTCGGCCGTGCGGCGGAACCAGTTCACCAGGAAGATGTGGGGCAGGCGTTCCGGGTTGGCCTTGCCGGAGACGCTGATCCAGTGCTTCAGGTAGTCGCCGGCGTCGTAGCCGATGAACGGCAGCATGGCCATGGGATCGCGGCGGAGCACGCCAACCTGGCCGGCGGCCGCGGCCGTGGTCTCGGAGGACAGGGTGGAGCCCATGAAGATGCCATTGGTCCAGCTGCGGGCCTGGGTGACCAGCGGAACAGTGGTCTTGCGGCGTCCGCCGAAGAGGATGGCCGAAAGCTCCACGCCCTCGGGGCTGTAGTACTCCTCGGCAAGCATGTCGATCTGTGCGATCGGCGTGCAGAAGCGGGAGTTCGGGTGTGCTGCGGGCTTATCCGAATCCGGGGTCCAGGAGTTGCCCTGCCAGTCGGTCAGGTGCGCCGGAACCTCGTCCGTCATTCCTTCCCACCACACGCCGCCGTCGTCGGTCAGGGCGACGTTGGTGAAGATGCTGTGGCCCTTGGCGATGGCGCGCATGGCGTTGGGGTTGGTGCCCCAGCCAGTGCCGGGGGCAACGCCGAAGAGGCCTGCTTCCGGGTTAGTGGCGCGGAGTTCGCCTTCCTTGCCGATCCGCATCCAGGTGATGTCATCGCCCAGCGTCTCCACTTCCCAGCCTTCGATGGTGGGATCCAGCAGGGCGAGGTTTGTCTTGCCGCAGGCGGAGGGGAAGGCGGCGGAGACGTAGTAGGTCTTCCGCTCGGGGGAGGTCAGCTTGAGGATGAGCATGTGCTCGGCCAGCCAGCCTTCGTCGCGTGCCATGACCGAGGCGATGCGCAGGGCGTAGCACTTCTTTCCGAGCAGGGCGTTTCCGCCGTAGCCGGAGCCGAAGGACCAGATGGAGCGCTCCTCGGGGAAGTGGACAATCCACTTGTCCGGGTTGCAGGGCCATGCCACGTCTTCCTGGCCGGGCGCCAGGGGTGCACCCAGCGAGTGCAGGGCCGGAACGAAGAAGGCGTTGGTCGCGGTGATCTTGTCCAGCACTGCGGTGCCGATGTTGGCCATGATGCGCATGGACGCAACAACATAGGCGCTGTCCGTGATTTCGACGCCGAACTTGGGGTCCTCGGCGTCGAGGTGTCCCATGACGAACGGGATGACGTACATGGTGCGGCCGCGCATGGAACCGGCGAACAGGCCGCGCAGCTTGTCCTTCATCTCCCGCGGGTCCATCCAGTTATTGGTGAAGCCGGCGTCGCGCTTGTTCTCGGAGCAGATAAAGGTCTGCTCCTCAACCCGGGCTACGTCGGCGGGGTCGGAGAACGCGGCGAAGGAATTCGGGAACAGGTCCTGGTTGAGCCTGGTCAGGGTGCCGGCAGCAACGAGCTCGTCCGTGAGGCGGGTGTTTTCCTCTTCGGAGCCGTCAACCCAGTAGATGCGGTCCGGCTGCGTAAGCTCAGCAACCTCTTCGACCCATGCCAGCAGGCCGGCATGTGTGGTGGGTGCTTTCTCAAGCAGCGGCTTCTGCGCCAGATCGCCCATTGCAGTTCCCTTCCTCGGGTTCATCGGTGTGTCCTAAATGCTATGGTCCGGACCAGTGGAGTTTTTGGGGAGCTTGACTGACATATCCGGTCACCGAAAGTGAATTCCGCGGGAAATCAAGGAATTGTTGCCGCGAAAACGCCGATTAAGTGACGAAGGTCACCTAGACCGGTCTAGTCGCACAGATTACAGCCGCTTCGATTTGGCATCGGGCCGCACCTCGCGTAAAGTAATTCGAGGTTCGGGGAGAGCGGTTCTTCTCCCGGGACACGGAATGCGCCCATAGCTCAGCTGGATAGAGCGTCTGTCTACGGAACAGAAGGTCAGGGGTTCGAATCCCTTTGGGCGCACCAACAAGGTCCGCACCGGTTCGCCGGTGCGGACCTTTTTTGTGCTGTCAGGCCGGCCGTCCCCGGCTAGGCTTTGGTCATGAATCCCGAGGCCGCTGGGCGCGAATTTGATGTTGTTGTTATCGGCGCAGGCGCCGTAGGGGAAAACGTGGCCGACCGCGTGGTCCAGGGCGGCCTGACGGCCGTCCTCGTGGAGGCGGAACTGGTGGGCGGCGAATGCTCCTACTGGGCGTGCATGCCATCGAAGGCACTCCTCCGGCCCGGCACCGCGCTCCATGGGGCACAGACCACCCCGGGGGCCAAGGAGGCGGTCACGCGCACCCTGGACGCCGCCGCCGTCCTGGAGCGCCGCAACTACTTCACCTCCAACTGGCAGGATGACAGCCAGGTTTCATGGGTCAAGGACACCGGCATCGAACTGGTGCGCGGCCATGCATGGCTGACCGGGCCGAAGGCCGTCGAGGTGGCCGGCCTGGACGGCACGCAGCACCTCCTGCGGGCCCGGCATGCCGTGGTGCTTGCCACGGGCTCCACCCCCAACATGCCGCCCATTGAGGGACTGCAGGACGTGCAGGTCTGGGGAACGCGCGAAGCAACGTCGGCCAGCGAGGTCCCGGACCGGCTGACGGTTTTGGGCGGCGGTGTGGCCGGAGCAGAGCTGGCCCAGGCCTTCGCCCGGCTTGGTTCAAGCGTTACCCTGGTGGCGCGCAGCGCACTGCTGGGCACTTTTCCGGAAGAGGCCGCGGCCCTGGTCGCCGCGGGACTGAGGGCGGACGGCGTCGAACTCCGGCTGCACACCGCCACGGAGCGGATCAGCGGGAACGACGACGGAACCCTCACCGTAGGCCTTGGCGACGGAACCACCGTCACCTCGGACAAGGTCCTGGTCTCCACCGGCCGCCACCCGGCACTGGAGGGCCTGGGCCTGGAAAGCGTGGGTTTCGAGCCCGACGAATCAGGCCACCTGTCCTTGTCAACGGACGCCTCGGGCCTGGTCCGCGAAATACCCGGCGACGATCCCTGGCTCTACGCCGTGGGCGACGCCGCCGGCAAGAACCTCTTCACCCACCAGGGCAAATACGAGGCCCGCGCCACGGGTGACGCCATTGCCGCCCGGGCCAAGGGCGGGCTGAAGGGGACCCCGGAGGACTGGACGCGCTACGCGCAGACGGCCAACCAGCATGCCGTGCCCAGCGTGGTCTTTACCGACCCCGAACTGGCCGGCGTGGGACGGACGCTGAAGGCGGCGAGGAAGGACCGGTACAACGCCTCGTCCGTGGAGCTCCCCATCCAGGTTGCCGGCTCCTCCCTCCACTCGGAGAACTACGACGGCTGGGCCCAGCTGGTGGTCGACGAAGACCGGAAGGTTCTCCTCGGCGCAACGTTCGCCGGCCCGGATGTGGCCGAGCTGCTGCACGCCGCCACCATCGCCATAGTGGGTGAGGTGCCGCTGGACCGCCTGTGGCATGCCGTCCCCTCCTACCCCACCATCAGTGAGGTGTGGCTCCGCCTCCTGGAGAAGTACGGTCTCTGAGCTCTATTTGAACTGACCAGTCAGTTCGGTTAGCCTTGATGCAGACTTCTTCTGCGAAAGGCAATCCTTGCTCTCAGCACACCAGCTCCAGGCCAAAGGACGCCGGGACCCGCTGCTTCCCCCCACCTCCCTGGGGGTGGCGCGCGGTGAACTGCTGCTCGTGACCGGCGACAGGCAGGACCAGCGCACGGCGTTGTCCCTGCTGCTCAGCGGCAGGATGAGGGCAGCCGCCGGGCAACTCAGCTGGGACGGCGGTTCCCGCACCAAGCAGCTCCGCCTGGCCGCAGCCCTGGTGGACTCCCCGGGTGTCAACGAACCCGAGGAGCACCTCAGCGTCCGCGACCTGGTGACCGAAGACCTCGCCCTGATACCCCGCCGCTACCGGGGAGCGTTGCTCAGCGGCCCCTGGCTCAAGGTCAACCGCTTCGAGGACATCGCGGGCCTGTGGACCGAGCAGCTGGAACCCGGGCGGCGGCTTGAACTGCTGACCGCCCTGGCGCTGGCCAACCCCCGCACGGACCTGCTGGTGGTCGATTCGCCGGACCGCCACAGTGCGGATGAGCTCACCTGGCTGCCGCGCCTCCAGGAGTTGGCGTACGACGCCGGCCGGCCGCTCGCCGTCGTGGCGGCAGTCAGTGCCGTCCCCGCCTCGTGGAACGGCCCCGTGGCCGGGATCGGCAATGCCGCACCCGAGCCTGCCCCCGCGGGCAAGCACGCCGCACCAACCGGGGAAGCAGAGACCGCGGAAACCGTCCGTGAGGCGGAAAACCAGGAAACCAAACTCGAAACTGAGGTTGCCAAGTGACTGTCCTGCGGCTGGCCCGCTCCGAACTGAAGCGCATGACCGGTGGGCTCCTGCCCAAGCTGACCATCCTGGCGCTGACCATGGTCCCGTTGCTCTACGGCGCCGTTTACCTGTACGCCAACTGGGATCCCTATGGCCACCTCAACAACCTGGATGCTGCCCTGGTGGTGGAGGACTCCGGCGCCACCAACGCCGACGGCACGCGCCTTGAGGCAGGGGCGAAGGTGGCGGACAGCCTGGTGGAGGGCAACGTGTTCCACTGGGTGCCGGTGGAAAGCTCAGCGGAAGCCGATGCCGGCGTCAGCAGCGGCCAGTACGCCTTCGCGCTGAAGATCCCGAAGGACTTCTCCGCCAACCTGGTCTCCCCCGGGAGCTTTGACTCGGCCAGCCAGGCCATGCTGAACGTGACCACGAACGACGCCAACAACTACCTCCTGAGCACCATCGTGGACAAGCTGACCACTGCCGTGCACACCACGGTGGCCAAGGAAGTGGGCGAGGAAACCGCCAACCAGCTGCTCACCGGGTTCGGCACCATCCACTCCAAGATGGTCCAGGCGGCGGACGGCGCTTCCCAGCTGGCCGACGGCGTAGCCACGCTCCGGGACGGAACGGTCACCCTCCACGAGGGGACCTCAGCCCTGAGCAGCGGCGCGGACCAGTTGTACGCCGGCCAGCTCAAGCTGCGGGACGGGGCCAACCAGCTAACCGACGGCGCGGGGCAGCTCAGCAGCGGCCTGGCAGTCCTCAAGGACAAGACAGCCACCCTGCCCACCGACACCCAGACCCTCGCTTCCGGCGCCGCCCAGGTTGCCGCCGGGAACGCACAGCTGAACACCAAGGTGCAGGACGTGGCGGCCCAGCTGGAGGCGGTGGACCAGGGCCTCCGCAACCGCGTGGTGGAGTCCAACAGCAGGCTCGTCGCGTCAGGCGTCCTCACCCAGGCGCAGGCGGACAAAGTCCTGGCCGATTTCGATGCCACCGCCGCGGCCAGCCCGATGGCTGCTGCGAAGGGCAAAATCCAGGCGGATGCTGCCCAGGTCCAGCAGCTGGCCACCGGGTCCGAGGCCGTGAGTGTCGGCGCATCCCAGCTCGCAGCCGGGATGCCGGCACTCAAGGGTGCCATCGCACAGGCCTCGGCAGGGGCTGACCAGCTGCACACGGGTGCCGCCGCGCTCGCAGCCGGTGAGCAGTCCGCCGTCGACGGCGCCGCCGGCCTTGCCGACGGAGCGCGGAAGGTTGATGCGGGGGCCGCCCAGCTCTCGGACGGGGCGGGACAGGCCGCCACAGGTTCGCGCACCCTCTCCGATGAGATCGGCAAGGGTGCCGGACAGGTCCCCAACCCCGACGACGCGCAGAAGAGCAACCTGTCCCAGGTGATGGCGGATCCCGTGGCGGTCAGCAACGTCTCGCAGGCCAAGGCGGGATCGTACGGCGCAGGACTGGCACCGTTCTTCCTCACCCTCGCCATGTGGATCGGGATCTTCATGCTGGTGCAGGCCATGCGCCCCATCACGCAGCGGGCGCTGGCCTCCAACGCACCGTCGTGGAAGATCGCCCTGGGCGGCTGGCTGCCCTTCTTCCTGGTCTCGGTGGTGCAGGCGTCCCTGTTGACCCTGGTGGCGGACCTCGCGCTGGGGCTCAATCCCGCCCACCCGGTCCTGATGTGGCTGCTGATGTTGGCCGCCGCCATGGCGTTCAGCGCGCTCATCCAGGGCATCGTGGCACTGCTGGGCTCCCCCGGCAAGCTGGTGGTGCTCATCCTGCTGGTCCTGCAGCTGGTGTCATCCGGGGGCACGTTCCCGTGGCAGACCACCCCCGAGCCGCTGCATGTGGTGCACCAGGTCCTGCCCATGGGATACGTGGTGACCGGAATGCGGCACCTGGTCTACGGCGGGGACCTGTCCATGATTGCCCCCACCTTCGTGGGCCTGCTGGGCTACACGGTGCTGGGCGCGGCCATGTCCACGCTCGCGGTGCGCAAGAACAAGTACTGGAAACTCAAGACCCTGAAGCCGGAGATCGCGGTATGACCACCGAACCCACGTCCGCGGGCAAGGGGCTGCGGCCCGCCCGGACCAACGCCACCCGCCAGAAGCTCTTCGACGCCTCCATGGAGCTGATCGGCGAGCGCGGGGCCGCCAGCGTCACCGTGGATGAGATCGCGGCAGCTGCCGGAGTCTCCAAGGGCACCGTCTATTACAACTTCGGCAGCAAGTCGGAGCTGATCGCGCAGCTCCTGCGGCACGGCGTGGACATCCTCAAGGCGCGGCTGCTCGAGGCCGCCAACGGCGGAGCAACGGGCCGCGACCCGCTGCTCGCCATGGAAGCGATGATCGGCCAGGCCATGGACTTCATGGCGGAGTACCCGTCCTTCGCGCGCCTGTGGGTCAGCGAAAACTGGCGGATTCCCAGCGAATGGCAGGGCACGTTTTCCGTCCTGCGCGGGGAGCTCCTGGAAGTCATCGGCCAGGCCGTGGAAAAAGTGGCCGAGGCTTACCCGGTGGACGATTCCGTGTCCAGGGGAAGCCTGGAAACAGCCATCTTCGGTGCGTGCTTCGTGGTGGGCCTGGACCGGCAGACGTACAACCCCGAGCGCACCCGTGACCAAAGCGTTGCAGCAATCATGGCCATCATGCGCGGCTACGTCCTGAAGGGGCCAGCTCCTCAGGGATGATGGAGCACATGCGCCATACGGGGAAGAGCGGAAAGTTCGCGGTGATCTGCGGCGTCGTTGCTGCAGGGCTGCTGGTGCTCACGGCCATGACCCTTGCAGAGCCGGTGTTCCTCGCGTTCCTGGGCGTCCTGGGGCTGGCCTACCTGGCCGCTGTCGCCGAGATCCTGGCGAGGCGGCGCCGCTTTGCCCTGTTTGCAGCCGGCGCCGGGACCGCACTCGCCCTTGGCTTTTCGCTGGCATTCCTCAGCACGTGGGAGCTGGCGTTCGACGGCCAGTCCTCCTTCCTGGGCACCCCGCTGCCCACCGACGATCCCGACAACTACTTCATCGGCGCTGCGGGCGCCCTGGTGGCCACGTTCGGGGTCCTCTTCCTGGGTGCCCTATGGCCGGGGCAGCGACGGACGGCGGCGGCGCGCAGGCCGGCGCCGCGGCAGGCGGCCCAGCGCGGCCCATCACAACGCGGGACCTCACAGCGGACCGGTGCGACGGCGGCGCGCGGCCCCCGCGCTGCCGCACCCAGGACTGCCATGCCCCGGACCGGCGCACCCAAGACAGGCGCACCCAGGACAGGCGGCAACGGAGACGGCGCCCAAGGATCTGCCGCTCAGCGGACGTCGGCTCCCCGAACCCCAGCCCGGGGGACGTCCTCCGCAGCCCGGCGCCCGTCGTCGTCCGCCCCGCCTTCGCCCAGGCCGGCACCCAGGTCCGGCAACGGCCCGCTCCCCCGCCGCTGACGCCGCCCTCCGGCCCTGGTGAGCACCGCCGTCGCCACGCCGCCCAACAGGAGCATTCCGCCCGCCAGCTCCGTCGGTGACGGCACCTCCGCGAGGACCAGCCACGCAGCGCTCATGCCCACAACCGGGACCAGCAGGGTGAAAGGAACAACGGCCGACGACGGGTGGGTCGCCAGGAGCCGGTTCCAGATTCCGTAGCCCACCAGTGAGGCGAAAACAGCGGTGTACAGGGCACTGAGCATGGTGGGTGCCTGAAGAGAGGACAGCGACTCCCAGACGGTTCCCGGCCCGTCCACCAGCACTGACAGCGCTGCCAGCGGAAGCGGAACCACGGCGCCGGACCACACCACCAGCCCCAGGCCCGAGGCTGCCCTGGCCTTCCGGGCAATGACGTTCCCGGCGGCCCAGGACAGCGCCGCGGCCAGGACAATGACCAGCGGGAGCAATGGCGCCACGGCGCTGCGTCCCACCGCCACGAGGGCGAGTCCGGCCACGCCGAGCGCCACCCCCGCCAACTGGCGCCGGCTGGGCCGCTCACCGAGGAACGCCGCCGCGAGCAGGACCGTCAGCAGCACCTGTGCCTGGAGCACCAGCGATGCGAGGCCCGCCGGCATGCCCAACGCCATGGCCAGGTAAAGGAGGCCGAACTGGCCCGCACTCATGAACAGCCCCACGCCAATGATGGCTTTCCAGGACACCGCGGGTTTCCGCACAAAGAAGATCCACGGGACAACCACCAGGACAAAGCGCATGGCCACGAACAACAGCGGGGGGAAGTTTTGGCCGCCCGCGTGGAGCCCAATGTCAATGGCGACGAAGTTCAGGCCCCACAGCAGGGCAACGACGACGGCAAGGAGGGAATCGCGGAGGTTCACGCTCCTACTGTGGCAGAGCAGCGGATGAAGCACCAGCGCCTAATTCAGCATTCAATCATGTACCTTTGCTTCATGATTGATATCGGGTCACTGCGTGCCCTCGCGGCCATTGAGCAGCATGGCACAGTCATTGCCGCCGCGGAGGCGATGGGGTTCAGCCCGTCGGCCGTTTCCCAGCAGGTGAAGAAGCTGGAGAAGGAGGGCGGCTTCGCGGTCCTGGAGCGCCGCGGCCGCGGCGTCCTGCTGACCGAGCGCGGGCTGGCCCTGGCGGCTTACGGCCGGCGCATCCTGGCCGAGCTCGAGGAGCTTGAGTCCACCCTCCTGGCGGATCCGGCCAAACCCACCGGCAGCCTCCGCGTGGTTTCCTTTTCCACTGCCGTCAGGGGGCTGGTGGGCCCGCTGCTGGCGCGGATCGGTCAGTCGGGGGCCGCGCTTGACCTGTCCGTCCTGGCCGAGGACCCGCGCGAGGCGGTGGCGAGGGTTGCCAACGGCGAGGCGGACCTGGGCCTGGTGCACAACTGGAACTCGGTGCCCCTGGTGATCCCGGAGCACTTGACGCTTGAATGGCTCTGCGAGGACGTGGCGGACGTCCTGGTGCACAGCAGTCATCCGCTCGCACGCCAGGCGGAGGTGGAGCCGGCACAACTGGTGGACGAACGCTGGATCAGTACGCCCGACGGCGCCATCTGCAATGAAGCGCTCCTGCGGATTTTCGCCGATCTTGGGCGGGTCCCGGACATCAGGATCTACGACCCCGATTTTGCGACCCACATTGCGTTGGTGGAGCAGGGGGTGGCCGTTGCGCTGGTGCCCCGCCTGGGACGGCCGGCACTGCCTCCGGACGTGGTGGCCGTTCCTGTAGTTAACCCCATCCAGGCCCGGCAGGTGGGGCTGGTCCATCGCAGGACCATGACGGCCAGCCCGGGCATCAGGCACGTGGCCGTGCTGCTGCGCGGGATTGCCGGCAGTGGAGCTGCAGCTAGTGGGCCCGGGGCACCGCGAACCGGGTAATCCGGGCGTCCTGGCCGTCGAGTTCCGCCCACGGCTTCTCCGTCTCCAGGACGGTGAGCGCATTGGTGGGGAAACGGGTGGCGGCGTCCATGTAGGCGTCGTGGTCGGAATCCCGCGAGGCGAGGTGCATGGCCAGGTCCTGTACGCCCGGCAGGTGCGCGATCAGCATCAGCGTGGTCACGGTGTCCGGCACATGGTTGACCACTGTCAGCATCCGCAAGGCCGATGCCGCGTACAGGCCGTCTTCGAGTTTGGGCGTGGGGGCCTTGTCGCCAAGTTCGGAGCACACCCAGGTGCAGGTTTGCCGGGTGCGCAGGGCACTGGAGCACAGAATGAAGTCCGGGACGATGTTGTGGTTGAGCAGCCAGCGCCCGGCCAGCGGCGCCTCCCGGTGTCCGCGTTCCTCCAGCGGCCGCTCGTGGTCAGCCACGCCGCCGGGCCAGTCAGCCTTGGCATGGCGCATGATCACAAGGCGTCGAACGTGGTGCGAACTCATGGCCCAAGCCTAGCGCCAGCCAAAAGCACGCGAAGCAGGACCCGGCAGCGAAAACACCGTCACGGAGAGCACGCTTTCAGCCTCGCCCGGGAACATCCATGGCCGGGGCTTAGGCTTCACCACTCAAGCAGAGCTCAAAAGCATGCCCTTAGTGACGCGAGGCCAAGCAACCGCGAAGGCACAGTGCTTGGAGAGGGCCCAGGATGCCAAAAAGGGGCATTTAGGAGAGGAGGTCGCCGCAGCGTAGCGAGGCATCGCGAAGGCGCCGTTGTTGCGTGAGGCACGAGCGCAGGCGCCGAAGGATGCCTCGCGAGAGCGAAGGCGACCAGTTCCACAGGAGCAGGTCGCCTTCGCGCGCGAAAGATACTTAGATCGAGTACTCCGGAGCGGCCCAGACAACAACCTCCGGGTGCTCGTAGAACCGGTAGCCCTGGCCGCGTACGGTGCGGACCGTGTTGGCGAGGCGGCCGAGCTTGGAGCGGAGGCGGCGGATGTGGACG
Organism: Pseudarthrobacter sp. 902506025; assembly: GCF_040702325.1. Classification (NCBI taxonomy): domain Bacteria; kingdom Bacillati; phylum Actinomycetota; class Actinomycetes; order Micrococcales; family Micrococcaceae; genus Pseudarthrobacter; species Pseudarthrobacter sp. 902506025. Next base: position 25,389 of record NZ_JBFBKW010000014.1, on the reverse strand, counting down.
TCGATGGTGCGCTCGTTGGGCACTTCTTCGGCGTTGCGCCACAGCCCCTCGAGGAGCTCGTCACGGCCCACGGTGCGGGTGCCATTTTCGACGAGGTAGTTCAGGAGCTCAAACTCCTTGAACGTCAGGTTCAGGGATTCGCCGTCCAGGTGGACTTCGCGGCGGGCGAGGTCGATGAGCACACCGGAGGGACGCGGTTCCTGCGGCTGGGCAGGGCGCGGGGTTTCGGTGCGCTGGCGCGAGTTGACCGTGGGGTCGCCAAAGGTGGAGCGGACGACGTCGAGCGCGGAACCGGGAGTGCCCGCCGGCGCGACCGCCACGGCAGCGTAGCTTTCGGCACCGGAGACAAGCGACTGGGCGTAGGCGCGGATTTCCTGCGCAAGCTTGGCGATGGAGGTGCCTGCTGCCGCCGCGGTCTCCTCATCGATGCCCATGTAGAGGACGAACCCGCGGGCAACGTTGTCGTTGGCTACCGGGCGGACCTGGTTTGCACCGGGCACCACAGGGGTAGGGGCAGTAACGGGAGCGGACTCGGCGGGATGCACGGCGCGAAGCTGGCCGTAGGAATTCGGGTTGTAACCCTGCGGGGCGAAGCCCTGGGCCGGGAAGCTGCTACCGGATGCGGAGGGAGCAAGCGAGGGACGCGGGCCGAAGCCGGGGCGGAGGCCGGTGGCCTGGCCGGCCTTGGCGGCGTTACGGACAGAGATGTGGACGTATCCGGATGCAACTGACATGAATGCTTACCTCAATGTGAAATGGCCGGCTCCGCGGCTCGAATGCTGGTTTCCCCGTCACGCGGACCGGGGAGGGACGCCCGACGCTGGGCTTGGGGGCGAATGCCTAAGAACTTCGGTGGGTGGGAAGGTCAGGCGTGCATTCGACAACAGCGCATGTCGGCAGCAGCGGATGTGCTGGGCCAATATTCTGCGGCTGCAGGTGCTGTTGAGTTCTTGTTCACATTGGAAGTGTGCCGCGTAACAATGCCAACTTGCAAGTAACAATGGACCGAATCGTCCGCATTGTGAGACAGATCCGCAAATTGTGCCGCATGTCACTATTTCGGCAGCGGGGATGATTTGGGACGCTCGAATCGGCAAACGGCCAAAATTTGAGCGTATTCAGAATAATCTTCGCCTATATGGAAGTTTACCGAATGTGTCCGAAATTCAACCGTTTGACGTGGAATCGCCCCCGGACCTCTGCGGCGTGTCCAACCGATGTCCTGCCCCCAGCAGATTTTTTTGCCCGCGAACGCCGCTGAGCCGGAGGCAGGACAGTCCAAACATCGTTTCAGGCCACCGTCAGTTACTGCTGGTGCCCTGGCTGGGGGTGGTGGCGGTGGTGGCTGCAGCCAGCTGGATGGTCTCGGCAGTGTAGGTGTCCGAATTCTTCAGGGCGGTCACCCGGACGCTGGCCCCTGCGGTCACATTGGAGAGGCTGAGCGTGGTGCCGGTGGAACCTCCGCCCCGCTGCCGCATCCCCTGGGTCACCTGGACGTCTGATCCCACGGCGTAGGTCCGGGAAAACCCGTCCTCACTCTTTACGGTCATGGACGTGCCGGAGATCTCGGTGACGGTGCCGGCCTGCCCCGCCATGGTGACGTAGCTGGAGCCCTGGAGGACAACGTATTCGGAGTGGACGGCTGCGTTGAGCCCTGCCGAGCCCATCCCCAGGCCACCAGGCCCGCCGTCCATTCCCATGCCGCCGTCCATGCCACCTGCCATGCCGCCACCCGTGCTGCTTTGGCCGTCCGGACCGGTCATGCCGCCCTGGCTCCCCGGGCCGAACTGGCCCATGGCACCCGTGCCGCCCTGGCCATTGTTCGCCGAGGCCGTTCCGCTCCCGTTTCCGGCAGCATAGGCGCCGGCACCGGCTGCCGCTGCCACCACCACCGCAATGCCACCCACCAGGAGCCCCTTCTTCGCGGTCCAGTTCCCTTTCCCTGCCCGCGTCGAATCAGTGGGTGCGTACTGCCGGGGTGCGCCCCATCCCATGCCGGAGTCGGGCACCTGGCCCTGCGCCGTCGTCGTACCCCACGCCGCAGAAGGCGAACCGGGAACGGGGGCGCCCCAGCCCTGCGCGGCATCGTCGCGGGCGGCACCATCTGCCGCGCCTTCCCACACCGGGGCCGGTTGGCCCGGCTGCTTTCGGCCTTCTGCGGACGGGTCCGCCTGGCCGTTGTGGCCTGCTGCCCCGGGGTAGGCGTTGTCTTGCTGTTCCATGGCTTTCTCCAAGAAGTCGTCGGTGTTGGTGGTGGTGCTGTTGTCCCAACAGGCTGTGCCGCTTTGCTGTGCAGGGGCTGTGCGGCGGACCAAGCCTGCCTGTGACCTGCCAGGGCCACAGCCAAGCCGGCCACCTCGCCGGGTCACAGGTGGCTAGGCTGGAGCTCACAGCCGGAACACAGCAACGTCAAAGCATCGGCAAACCGACAGATCGGAGAGTTGTCCCATGGCATCCCCGCACCCCATGACCAACAACCTTCCCCAGCTCACCCACCCGGACGGTTCCCCGATCCGCGCCCTGGTGGTGGATGACGAGCCCAGCCTGTCGGAACTGATGAGCATGGGCCTGCGCATGGCAGGCTGGTCGGTGGCCGTGGCCGGCGACGGGCCCACTGCCGTGAAGCTCGCCAAGGACTTCCACCCGGACGTCCTGGTGCTCGATGTCATGCTGCCAGGGTTCGACGGCGTGGAGCTGCTGGGCAGGATCCGCGCCTTCGCGCCGGAGGTGCCCGCGCTTTTCCTGACTGCCAAGGACGACGTCCAGGACCGCATCGTAGGGCTGGCCGCCGGCGGGGACGACTATGTCACCAAGCCCTTCAGCATGGAGGAAGTCCTGCTCCGCCTGCACCGCCTGGTCCAGCGTTCCGGGGTGGCCGCCATGGACACCGCCGAGCTGGTGGTGGGCGACCTGGTACTCAACGTGGACACCCGGGAAGTCACCCGTGCCGGGGACGACATCCAGCTGACGGCCACCCAGTTCGAACTCCTCCGCTACCTGATGGAGAACCCGAAACGCGTGGTCAGCAAAGCCCAGATCCTTGACCACGTGTGGGATTACGATTTCGGTGGCCAGGCAAACATCGTGGAACTGTACATCTCCTACCTGCGCAAGAAGATCGAAGCGAACCATCCGCCGATGATCCACACCGTGCGCGGCGCGGGCTACGTCATCAAGCCCGCAGACTAGCCGGAGGAAACGCGTGTCTCTTTCCGGTGTCCCCCGGCCTGCCGGCCGCTCCTGGTTCAACCCCTCAACCTGGCACCTCCGCACCCGGCTGATCCTGCTCTCCATGGCCCTCCTGGTGGCAATCTCCAGTGCGATCGGCGTGGTCAGCTATGCCTCCATGGATGTGGTCCTCACCAACCAGCTGGACGCCCAGCTGAAGCTGGCATCCCGCGGCCGGCCGCCGGAAGGCAACCCCTCCGGCCGTCCCGACCCCCTCGACGCACGCGGACAAAGCGTGGGAACGCTCAATGCAAGGGTGGCGGGCGGACAGGTCAGCCGGGAAGCGGGCTTCCTCTCCTCGGACGCCACCCGCACAGCCCTGACCGCCCGGGACGCGGCCACCCTGCAGGCACTCCCCCACGACGGCATACCGGTGGACCGTGAGCTGTCCAACGGCGACTACCGGCTGATGGCAACCGAAACCCCGTACGGCGATGTGGTGATCACCGGCCTGCCACTGGCAACGAAACAGAGCACCGAGGCCTCGCTGGTCCTGACCATGGTGCTGGTTTCGCTGGGCGGCCTGGTCCTGATCGGGCTGGCCGGCACTGCCCTGATCCGCCGGACCATGCGGCCGCTGGAACAGTTGTCCGACGTCGCCACCAAAGTGTCCAAGCTCCCCCTGGACGCCGGTGAGGTTGCGCTCGCTGTCCGTGTGCCGCCCTCTGCGGCGCATCCCACCACCGAGGTGGGCAGCGTGGGCCACGCCCTGAACCTGATGCTGGACAACGTCTCCAGTGCGCTGGAAGCACGCCAGCGGAGTGAGACGAAGGTGCGCCAGTTTGTTGCCGACGCATCCCATGAACTTCGAACACCACTGACCGCCATCCGCGGGTACACCGAGCTGATGCGCATGACCGAACCCCTGACCGAGGACGGCCAGAAGTCGCTGGGGCGGGTTCAAAGCCAGTCGGAGCGCATGACCGCGCTGGTGGAGGACCTGCTGCTGCTGGCACGGCTGGATGAGGGCAAGGCAACCGAAGCCACCGACGTGGACCTGACCCAGCTGGTGGTGGAAACCGTCAGCGACGAAAAGGTCATGGCCCCGGACCACGCGTGGCAGCTGCAGTTGCCCGACGAACCCGTCACGGTCCGCGGGGACACCACCCAGCTCCACCAGGTGCTGGCCAACCTGCTCTCCAACGCCCGAAAGCACACCCCGGCCGGCACCACCGTGACCACCGGCGTGATGCGCTCGGCCGACGGCAGCGTGGTGGTCACGGTCACCGACGACGGGCCTGGCATCCCGGCCGAATTCCAGGGCAGCATCTTCTCGCGCTTCACCCGGGCCGATGCCGCGCGCTCCGGCTCCGAGGGTTCTTCGGGCCTGGGTCTGTCCATTGTCGAATCGATTGTCATGGCCCACGGCGGCACCGTGGAACTGGTGTCACGGCCGGGCAGGACCGAGTTCGCGGTCCGCCTTCCGGCGGCCGGGCCCGCGCAGCCCTGAAGCGCCCTGACTTACACAGCCGCGTCACAGGTTGTGCCTAAAGCCTTCAAATCAGGCGGCGCCACTCTTGATGCATGACGCTCACCGACCACACTTCAGGAACCCTGCAGGACGCCGCGGTGGCGCCGCCGGGCCTTCCCTCCCCGGGACGTGCCGTGCGGCGCGCCCCCGTGGACACGCGCACCGCAGTCCCCGTCCTTGATGTCACCATCCCCGTCTTCAACGAGGAGCGCGACCTTGAGGAATGCCTCCGCAGGCTCCACGGACACCTGCGCGACACCTTTCCGCACAGCTTCCGGATCACCGTGGCGGACAACGCCAGCACGGACGGGACCCTGAAGATCGCCGAACGGCTGGCCCGTGAGTTCCCGGAGGTCGCCGTGGTCCACCTTGATGAGAAGGGCCGCGGGAACGCGCTGCGCAAGGTATGGCTCGCGTCCCCGTCGCCGGTCCTGGCCTACATGGATGTGGACCTTTCCACCGACCTGGCAGCCCTCCCCCCGTTGCTGGCCCCCCTGATTTCCGGCCATTCCGACCTGGCAATCGGCACCCGGCTGACCCGCAACTCCCGGGTTGTCCGCGGACCCAAGCGGGAGTTCATCTCGCGCAGCTACAACCTGATGCTTCACTCCCTGATGGCAGCCCGGTTCAGTGACGCCCAGTGCGGGTTCAAGGCCATCCGGGCCGACGTCGCGCAGCAGATCCTCCCCTACACCGTGGACAATTCCTGGTTCTTCGACACCGAGCTGCTGGTCCTGGCTGAGCGCTGCGGCCTGCGCGTCCACGAAGTTCCCGTGGACTGGGTCGACGATCCCGACTCCAGCGTGGACGTGGTCCGCACGGCGCTGGCCGACGTCCGTGGAATGGCCCGGCTCACCCGGGATCTGGTCTACGGCCGCATCCCGGTTCCGGAACTGCGCGCCGCCCTTGCCAGGGGTCCGCTCCCGGCGTCGTCGCGGGCTGGCGAACAGACCCACGGCAGCAGCCTGTTCGGCCAACTGGTCCGGTTCGCCGCCATCGGCGCCGCCTCAACGCTGGCCTACCTGCTGATCTTCCTGTTCTGCCGGGGCTTCATGGATCCGCAGCTGGCCAACTTCCTGGCCCTGCTGGTCACGGCCGTGGCCAATACCGGGGCCAACCGGCGCTTCACGTTCGGGATCCAGGGCGGAAACCCGGTCCGGCACCATTTTGAGGGGCTGATTGTGTTCGGCATCGGCCTGGTGCTCACTTCCGGGGCGCTCGCCCTGGTCCACCGGACCACGACGCCCGACCGGTGGATGGAAGTCCTCACCGTGGTCGCGGCGAACCTGGCGGCCACGGCAGTGCGGTTCCTGCTTTTCCGGCTCTGGGTCTTCCGGGGAGCCGGCACCAACAAGACAACCCAGGCCGACCACCTCCACAGAAACGGGTGCACCATGACCTCCACCATCTCACCGGCAGGCGCCGGCTCAACTGCCGCACCGCTGCCCGCAAACGCCGGTGGCCCGGCCTCTGCCACAGGAGCTCCACAACCCACCCCACGCTGGACGCGCTACGCGTTCGGCAGCCAACCGCGCTGGGTGCGCCCCTCGGCCGCCGCGCTCCTGGTGGCCACGGCGGTCCTGTACCTGTGGAACCTTGCAGCCACCGGCTACGGGAACTCGTTCTACGCCGCCGCCATCCAGGCGGGCACCAAGGACTGGACCGCGTTCCTCTTCGGTTCGCTCGACGCCGGAAACGCCATCACGGTTGACAAGCCCCCGGCGGCACTATGGATTCCAGCCCTGGCGGGCCGCATCTTCGGATTCTCGTCCCTCAGCATGCTGGTGCCCGAGGCACTCATGGGCGTGGCCGCCGTCGGCGTCCTCTACCTGGCGGTCAAGAGGGTCTCAGGACCGGCCGCAGGGCTGCTGGCCGGCGCCGCGCTGGCGCTGACGCCCGTGGCTGCGCTCATGTTCAAGTTCAACAACCCCGACGCCATGCTCACCCTGTGCCTGGTACTGGCGGCATACTTCACCATCCGGGCCACCGAACGGGCTGGCTGGAAGTGGCTTGTTGCGGCCGGAGCCGTGATCGGACTGGCTTTCCTCACCAAGATGCTGCAGGGCTTCCTGGTCGTTCCGGCGCTGGGACTGGCCTACCTGTGGGCCGCCCCCACCCCGATCGGCCGCCGGTTGGCACACCTCGTGGGCGCACTGGGAGGCATCATCGTGGTGGCCGGCAGCTACATCGCCCTCTTCCAGCTGACCCCGGCTTCAGCCCGCCCGTACATGGCCGGGTCCACCACCAACAGCTTCCTGGAGCTGACCTTCGGCTACAACGGCCTGGCCCGCATCACCGGCTCGGGTGAAGGCATGCCCGGCGGCGGAGCGGCCGGCGGGCCCGGCGGCGCCGGCGGCGGTTTCGGCGGCGGCAACAGTGGATTCGGCGGCGCTGCTGGCCTGCTGCGGATGTTCGGGACGAGCTTTGGCGGCGAAGTGTCCTGGCTGCTGCCCGCCGCCCTCGTCCTGCTGGTTGCCGGCCTCTGGTTCACCCGGCGGGAAGTCCGCACCTCGATGGGCCGTGCGTCGCTGATCCTGTGGGGCGGCTGGCTCCTGGTCACCGCGGGTGTGTTCAGCTTCATGAGCGGCATTGTCCACCCCTACTACTCTGTGGCGCTGGCACCTGCGATCGCGGCACTGGTGGGAACCGGTGCCGTGGAACTCTGGCGCGGCCGGGCGTCCTGGCCGGCCAGGATTGTCCTGGCCGCAACGGTCCTGGGCACCTCCATCTGGTCGGCTGTCCTCCTGGGCCGCGACGCGTCCTGGCTCCCCTGGCTGCGCATCGTCGTCATCGTCCTTGGCGTCCTTGCCGCCGCCGGCCTGCTGCTCCGCGTTGACGGCCTCGGCACCGCCGGACGGTTCCGGCGCGCGGGCGCTGTCGCCGTCGTCGTCATATCCCTCCTGGCCGGAGGACTCGGGGCGGGTGCCTGGACCGTGGCCACCGCAGCGTCCGCGCATTCGGGTTCCATTCCGACGTCGGGGCCGGCAGGTTCGGCGGCAGGCGGCTTTGGGAACCGGGCAGCTGATTTCCGCGGCGACCGCACCGGCGGTACGGACGCCGCCACCGGAACCGACAGGTTTGACCCCGCAAACGGAATGGGCGGCGCAGCCGACGGCGCCGGTGGTCCCGGCGGGGCCGGCGGCCCCGGTGAGGGAACGGCCGATGCCGCAGTGACCGCGCTGCTCTCCTCCACCACCACGAAGTGGTCCGCGATCGTCTCCGGCGCCAGCCAGGCAGCAAGCCTGGAACTTGCCACGAACACCAACGTCATCGCACTCGGCGGCTGGAACGGCGGGGATCCGTACCCCACGCTCGCCCAGTTCCAGGACATGGTGTCCAAGGGCGAGATCGGATATTACATCCAGGGCGGCGGCATGGGTGGCGGGATGGGCGGCCGGGGCGGCAACTCGGAGGTGGCGGCCTGGGTGCAGGCCAACTTCCAGGCCCAGACCGTGGGCAATTCCACCGTCTACGACCTGGCCAAGTAGCCCGCCATGGCCAGCCGCTACCCCAGCTCCATGACTTCAGGCCCAACAACCGGGTCCACGCGCCCCCGCCTGCATCACGCGTCGGGAGGGGGCGGGGCCACCACGGCCCGGGGGACCAGGCCCGGCAGCCGGCGCCGGGATCCCCTCGGCCGACGGCGGAACCTCGAACTGGCAGCGGTGCTGGCGGGCACGGCGGCGCTGTACTTGTGGAATCTCGGGGCGTCCGGCTGGGCCAACGCCTTCTACTCCGCCGCGGCCCAGGCGGGTTCGCAGGACTGGACGGCCTGGTTCTTCGGTTCCTCGGACGCTGCCAACTCCATCACGGTGGACAAGCCGCCGGCGTCCCTGTGGGTCATGGGGTTGTCGGTCCGGCTGTTTGGGCTGAACCCGTGGAGCATCCTGGTTCCTCAGGCGCTGATGGGCGTAGCGGCCGCCTGGCTGCTCTACCTGTCCGTGCGCCGGACCGCGGTGCACGCCACCGGAGATGCCACCGCTGCCCACCGGGCGGGCTTGCTGGGAGCCGCGGTGTTGGCCCTCACCCCGGTTGCCACGCTGATGTTCCGGTTCAACAACCCGGATGCCCTGCTGGTGCTGCTCATGACGGCGGCCGCGTACGCGGTCCTCCGCGCGGTCCAGGAGGACCGGTTGCGCTGGCTCCTGCTGGCCGGGGTGTTCCTGGGCTTTGGATTCCTGGCCAAGCAACTGCAGGTCCTGCTGGTGGTTCCCGGTTTTGCCGTGGCCTACGCGGTTGCGGGGCCGGGCAGGCTGGGCCGGCGCCTGCTGCGGCTGGCCGCGGCCGGGGCGGCGATGGTGGTTTCCGCGGGCTGGTGGCTCGTGGCCGTGCAGCTGACGCCGGCCGGCATGCGGCCCTACATCGGCGGTTCGCAGGACAACTCCATCCTGGAGCTGACCCTCGGCTACAACGGACTGGGCAGGCTGACGGGCGACGAAACGGGCAGCGTGGGCGGCGGCAACGGCTGGGGCGTTCCCGGCCTGTTCCGGATGTTCAACAACGAGTTCGGTGGCCAGATCGCCTGGCTGCTGCCCTCCGCCCTGATCCTTGCGGCCGGCCTGCTGTGGGTCGGCCGACGGGCACCGCGGACGGATCCGGTGCGCGCGTCCGTGCTGGTCTGGGGCTCCTGGGTGCTGGTGACCGGCCTGGTGTTCAGCTTCATGGCGGGCATCATCCACCCCTACTACGCCGTGGCGCTGGCGCCGGGCATCGCCGGGCTGACCGGCCTGGGCGCAGTCCTGCTGTGGCAGCACAGGCAGCAGGCGGCCGCCGCAATCGTGCTCGCGGCCGCAGTGGCCGCGGCAGCCCTGACGGCGTTCTCCCTGCTCGGCACCACCTCGGCCTACGGCCCCTGGCTGCGCTGGGTGGTCCTTGCAGGCGGGCTGGCCGGGGCAGCAGGAGCGGGCTTCAGCAAGTTCCTGGGCATGCGTTCGGTGCAGCGGGCGACGGCGGCCCTGGCCATCACGGCGTCGCTCGCCGGACCGCTGGCCTACTCCATCTCCACGGCGTCCACAGCGCACAGCGGGGCAATCGTCAGTGCCGGCCCCACGGCCGGCTTCGGCGCTGGGCCGGGCGGTGCTCCCGCCGGCGTCCGGAACAGCCGGAACGGGTCCGGCCCGAACAGCACCGGCGGTTCAAGTATTGCGGGGCAAAGCAACACAAACCCGGGCAGTACGGCACAAGGCAATACGGGGCACGGCTTCCGGCAGCCGAACGCCCAGGGCGGCACGGGCTTCGCGGGTGGCCGCGGGGGTGGCGTGGGTGGCCTCCTGGGTGCGCCCACGCCGTCGGCTGACCTGGTCGCCGCGCTCAAGAGCAGCGCCTCAAGCTACACCTGGGCCGCGGCCGTGGTGGGCTCCAACAACGCCGCGGGTTACCAACTGGCAACGGAACTGCCGGTCATGGCGGTGGGCGGCTTCAACGGCACCGACCCCTCCCCCACGTTGGCGCAGTTCCAGGACCTGGTAGCCCGGGGAGAGATCCATTACTTTATCGGTGGCGGAGCCATGCGCTCCACCACCGGTTCGGACGCTGCCACCCGGATCGCTGAGTGGGTGGCAGCCAATTTCACGTCGCAGATCGTTGGCGGCACTACGGTCTACGAACTGACCGGCCACTAGCGGAGGACGCCCCGGGGACCCGGCCGAATGATGCTCTGGCACGCGAGTGCCCGGGGTGAAGGGTGCCCGGGGCCCGGGCAGTCCATTACGGGGATACTCCCTCCGCAGTCACACAACCCGACGCGCTGCCAGCCGTGACTTCCGTTACCTAAATGTGACTTTCACTTAATCTTCCTGTACCGTCGATTGGGTGCGGTCCCCGTTCGGGCCGCATATCCCGGGTTGACGCCAAGCTCTGCCGCTTCCCCGGATTTCCGATTGAGCAACGGCAGAGGCGGGGGACCCACCGTCCCGGGCAATGAATGCCCTTGGGGTTAAGCCAGTACGTGATTTTTCCGTACGGCCGGATGCCCTCATCCGAACCCGACAGCTAACTCCGCAGGTGTGAGAGGCGATCAATCATGTCCAAAAACACGGCAGAAGCACGCCTGCATGCCAAGGCTAAACATAAGGCCACGCAGCAGGCAAAGAAAAACACCCTCGGCCGCAGGGCCGGAATCCTCGCAGTATCCTGCGCGGTTCTGGTTGGGGTCGGCGCAGCCGGCCAGGCCACCAGCAGCATGGCCCCGGTGTCATCGACCCAGGCAACCCAGGCAGCGTCCGATGCCCAGATGAGCATCGAGAAGAGCGACATCCGCTCCAACCCGGTGGAGAGCCCCGCTCCCGCCGCAATCGCAGTGGCACCGCAGGCGGCGGAGCCCGCTCCCGCGGCCCCGGCACCCGCCGCCCCCGCGCCGGCCGCGCCAGCGCCTGCACCGGCACCGGAACCTGCACCCGAGCCCGCCCCGGCTCCTGAGCCGGCACCCGCCGTCGCGGTCAACGACCCCGCCGGCGCCCAGGCCTACGCCGCCAGCCAGCTGGCCACATTCGGCTGGGGACCGGACCAGATGCAGTGCCTGCAGACCCTGTGGACGAAGGAATCCGACTGGACCACCACGGCCACCAATCCCAGCAGCGGGGCGTACGGAATCGTCCAGTCCCTCCCGGCCGAGAAGATGGCCAGCTCCGGCGCGGACTACCTCACCAACTACCGCACCCAGATCAACTGGGGCCTGGATTACATCAAGAAGAGCTACCAGTCCCCCTGCGGCGCACTGAACTTCCACCTGGCGCACAACTGGTACTAGGCACCTCTCTCCCGCGGCTGCGCGTCGAAGGACCACCCTCCGCGGAGCCTGCCCCGCATTGACCGCGGCCGACGGCGCGTCCCGGCTCTCCGCCGTCGTACGCCTTGGGCAGGGGCACAGCAGAGCATTGCAGCATCACCACTGCCCGCATCCAAACGGATGCGGGCAGTGGTGTTTTAACCCCAGGCTGCCTTAACCCTGGTGGTTTAAGCTGCAGCGCCCTATGGTGCGGACGTTAGGGTCGCGGTGGTTTCGGTTGCGGCGCCTGTGGTTGCGGTGCTTTCGGTTGCGTCCGGCCCGGCGTTCCGCCACGGGATGTACTGGACGGACCACTTGTTGCCGTCCGGATCGGCGAAGTACACGAAGTGGCCCCACGGCAGCACTTCGATATCACTGACGTCCACTCCGTTGTTCTTCAGGTGGTCGTGTGCGGCCTGGATGTCGTCCACCACCAGCTGCAGGTTTGACCCCGTGCCCGGAGGTGCGTCCACCAGCCCCTCCCCCAAACAGATGGAGCAGGCGGATCCGGGCGGCGTCAGCTGCACAAAGCGGATGTCGTCCGAAGGCCGCTCGTCATAGTCGGCGTTGAAGCCCACCCTGTTGACGTAGAAATCCTTGGCGCGGTCGACGTCGGACACGGGGACAAAGACAAGTTCGAGTTTCCAGTCCATCCGCACAGGCTAGCGGCGGTGATCCTGCCGGAAAAGGGGGAAGGCTACCCTGCGATGCCGTACAGGCGGTCGCCTGCATCACCCAGGCCGGGAACGATGTAGGACTTCTCATTGAGCTTCTCGTCGATGGAGGCCAGGACGATGTGCACGTTTGCGTCGCCCAGTTCCTCCTCCAGCTTGGCCAGGCCCTCCGGGGCAGCCAGCAGGCAGATGCAGGTGACGTCGGACGCGCCCCGCTTGAACAGGAACTTGATGGCCTCGCGCAGCGTACCGCCGGTGGCCAGCATGGGGTCCAGGACGAATACCTGGCGGCCGGTCAGGTCCTCCGGCAGGCGCTCCGCGTAGGTGATGATGTCCAGCGTCTCCTCGTCCCGGGCCATGCCCAGGAAGCCAACCTCGGCGGTGGGGACCAGCTTGGTCATGCCCTCCAGCATGCCCAGGCCTGCGCGGAGGATGGGGACTACCAGCGGGGTGGGCTTGGTGAACGCCGTGCCAATGGTGGTGCTGACGGGGGTTTCGATGGTGACGGGCTCCGTGCGGACCTCCCGCGTGGCTTCGTAGGCCAGCAGGGTCACCAGCTCTTCCGTCAGCTGGCGGAAGACCGGCGACGGCGTGTTCTTGTCCCGCAGGACGGTGAGCTTGTGGGCGACCAGAGGGTGGTCAACAACGAGAGTACGCATCCCCCAAAACTATCATCCGGCGGTGTCCTTGTTGTGGCTGCCGTGGGCATGCTCGTTGCCGTCCCCGCCGTGGTGGTGCACTTCCTCTGCCACCACGTCACGGACGATCGGACGGTCGAACGACGGAGCCGCACCGGCGTGCTCCCGCCTGCGGACCAGGTGGAACAGCCTGTGGGCCAGGATCACGACGCCCACCCAGGTGAGGCCCAGCAGCCACCCTGCCATGACGTCCGTCAGCCAGTGGTGGCCTAGGAAGACGCGGCTGAGCCCCATGGCGATGATGAAGAGCGCGCCGGCCGTGATGGCGGTGACGCGCACCAGCATGGTGTTGAACTGGAGGCAGATGAGGTACACCACCAGGCTGATCACCACGGTGGTATTCAGGGTGTGGCCGCTGGGGAAGGAGGGTGAATCCTCGTAGGGGGGCACCGCGTCCGCATGGTCCGGGCGGGTGCGGCCCACCAGTTTCTTGCCAAAGGTGGTGGCCATGATGGAGACCCCCGCCGCACCGCCGATCAGGACGAGCGGGCGCCAGTTCCGGCTGAGGAACGTCAGCCAGGCGGTCAGGATACTGGCAAGGATGGGCATGCCGATGCCGCCGCCGATGTTGGTGAAGCCGGTAACGAACGCATCAAGTCCGGGGCTGCGCAGGCTCTCGGCCAGGGCCAGGGCAGGCTTGTCCAGGTTGGCCAGGCCGGCAGAATCCACCACGTTGTCGTACACCTCGGCACCCAGCAGTGCCAGGGACACGATGATGACGCCGCCCACAAGGATGGTGAGGACGAGCGCCGCGTAAGGTTTGAACCAGAGACCTAGCCGATCCCGAAGAGTGTCCATGGTGCCTCCCGGCATCCGTAAGTAACCTGAGTATCCCCGAAACTATCATTGAGCCATGCCGTTGCCCGAAAAGAAACATGATGCCTGGATGGGCCTTGCCTTGGCGGAAGCCCGCAGGGCACTCGCCACGGAGGATGTTCCCATCGGCGCTGTGGTGATAGGGCCGGACGGCGGGGTGCTGGGTTCCGGCCGGAACCAGCGGGAGGAACTGGGCGACCCTACGGCCCATGCCGAGGTGGTAGCCATCCGTGAAGCGGCGGCACGCCTGCAGGAACGGGCACGCCTCGACGGCGGCCGCGCCGACGGCTGGCGGTTGTCCGACTGCACGCTGGTGGTCACGCTGGAACCCTGCGCCATGTGTGCCGGAGCGATTGTCCTGGCCCGGATCCCGAGGGTGGTGTTCGGGGCCTGGGACGAGAAGGCCGGCGCCGCAGGCTCGGTGTTCGACATCCTCCGCGAACGCCGGCTCAACCACTGGGTTGAGGTGTACCCGGGAGTCCGCGAGGATGAGTGCGCCGTGTTGCTGCGCGGGTTTTTCGCCGGTCACCGCGGAGCAGCCTCTAGTCCCGTTCCGCCAGCGGGGCCAGCACTCCCCTTGCCGTAGTACCCCAGTCCGGAAGGCGTGTCCGCGCCTCCAGCGCTGCTGCGCGCCAGCTTTCCCTGATGTCCGGGTCCTGCAGCCAGTGGCGCAGGACGCCGGCCAACAGGCGCGGGCTCTCCTGACCACCTTCCGGAAGTGGCAGCGCTGCCCCGGGAAGCCGGGGTCCGCCGTCGGCCGCTATTAATCCTGCCAGCCCCAGCGCCTCCACCGCCCCTGTCCCTTCACGGACCAGGACCGGGATGCCGCGGGCCAGGGACTCGGTGACGGCCATGCCGAACGCCTCCTGCCGGGACACCAGGAGGCTGAGATCCGTCCGCGCCCATTCAGCTTCCAGTGCTTCGCCGGCGAGCTCACCGGTGAACCGCACCCGTTCCTGCAGCGAATTCTCCGTTATGGCAGCCCGGACTTCCCGCGCATAGTCGGAGTCTGCCCGGTCCGAGCCCACCAGGGACGCGGTCCAAGGGAGGTCTCGGACCAGGGCGAGTGCTTCCACCGCCAGCATCTGGTCCTTGTTGGGCAGCAAAGCGGCGACGACTGCCAGGTGCGGAGGCGTGGAACCGCCGGCCTGGGCTGCTGGGTCGACTCCGGGCAGGGCGACGTGTGCCTGCGGAAGCCCTCTTTCGGTCAGGACAGATGCGGCCCAGGTGCTGGTGCAGATCACACCGGCTGCTGCGCTGAGCGCCCTGGCCTCGTCTGCCAGGGCTGATTCGCCTGAACTTTCCGGCACCGGCATATGCACCAGCACCCATGTTTCCTGTCCCGCCCGGGCCGCGGCTTCCAGCTCAGCCGGGGCACCAACGGCCACCAGCCCGTCGACGATTGCCACTGCCTGCCCGGGACCTCCCCCAGGTTCGCTTGCTTCGAGGAAGGTGCCCAGCCGGCGTCGTTCGGTGGCGCCGGCGTGCGGCCAGTCCCCCTCAACGCTGATGACGTCCACCGCGGCGCCAAGTTCCCGCAACCCTGACACCAGGCGGGCGTTGTAGACGTTGCCGCCTGAGCTGTGGCGGATGTTGCCGGGGACCAGCAGCCGGATGTGGCGCACGGTCAGGCGGTGAGGTCCAGGGAATAAGCGGCCCACGCGTCCGGATTCTCGCGCAGCGTGACGTCGAGGCCCGCGAGTTCGCGGCCGTCGTCGCTGTCCTTGATCCTGGCGGCGACTTCCTGGGCGATGTACTGGGCCAGCGCTTCCGTGGTGGTGAGCTTGCCGTCAAAATCCGGGTGCTCGTCGAGGTTGCGGTAGTTCAGGCCGGCCAGCACTTCCTCGATGATGGTTCCGGCGGCGCCGATGTCCAGGACGATCGCGTCATCGTTCAGGGCACGGCGACGGAAGGTCACCTCGGCGACGAAGGTCGCCCCGTGGAGTCCCTGGGCCGGGCCGAACGCTTCACGCGGAAGACTGTGGGCAATCATGAAGTGGCGGCGGACTGTCAGGCTGAACATGGGTTACCTCAAGTTTTCGGAGTCGTGGGCGGCTGGAGTGGGTGCTTGGTTGGTGGCGGGGTACTCAACGACGTGGCACAGCGCTTCCAGGGTGCCGTCCGCCAGGCTTTGGACGACGCCGGGCAGGTCCTCGAACTTGGAAGAGCCGGTCAGGAATGCGTCGAAGACGGGATCCTTCAGCAGGGACACTGCCAGATCCAGGCGGTCCGCATTGGTGCGGCGGTGGCGCCGGGCACGCGCCACCATGCCCACCTGGCTGGCCCTGATGGACAACCGCCTTGCGTGGAAATCCTCCCCCAGCGGGACAGTGACTTCCCGGTTGGCGTACCAGGACATTTCGATGACGTCGCCTTCGTCGCCGACCAGCTGCAGGCTGCGTTCCAGGCCTTCCTGCGAGGCCGAGCAGTGGAACACGATGTCGCAGTCGTCCAGGGCGTCGTCGGGGTGTGCAAAGTCCACGCCCAGGGTGTCAGCGAGTTGCTTCCTGCCCGGATCCAGGTCCACCAGCTGAAGGCGTTGCAGCGGGAAAGTGCGCAGGAGCGTGGCCACCATGCCGCCCACCAGGCCTGCACCGACGACGGCAACCCTGTCCCCGAGCCGCGGCCCGGCTTCCCACAGGGCGTTGACTGCTGTTTCCACCGTCCCGGTGAGGACCGCACGCCGGGAGGGGACGTCGTCGGGAATCCTGGTCAAGGACTCCACCGGAACCACGTAGAGGTCCTGGTGCGGGTTCAGGCAAAAGACGCGCTGGCCTTTCCACCCCTCGGGCCCTTCCTCCACGATGCCGACAGACAGGTAGCCAAATTTCACCGGGCCGGGGAACTGGCCTTCCTGGTGCGGGGCCCGCATTTCCTCTGCGACCCGTGGCGGCACTGCCCCGGCGTGGACCACCATTTCCGTGCCCTTGCTGATACCGGAGTAGAGGGCACGGACCAGCGCTTCGCCGGGGCCCGGGGCCGGCACGTCCTCGGTTCTGAGTTCGCCGTGCTCCTTGGCAGTGGTCCAGTATGCGGTTGCGTGGATGGGAGTCTGTGAATTTGTCATCTTGCTGATGAATCTAACCGGACGCGCAGGGACGGGGAAAGTCCGACGCCGCGTGGCAGGGTTCATTGCTTCACGAGACAAGGTGCTGGAGGAGCGCTTCTTCGAGGAGGCTGTGCTCTTTGGCAAGGCTCGGTTCTCCAGGCACCGCCCCTTCGCCCGGCATGATGTGCCCACCTGGCAGGTACCTTTCACCTTGCAGGAATCGCGAGGGCCAGCGTGGTGGTTCCCAGTCCTGGTGTTCGCTTTGGTAGTGGCGGCCGGTGGGTGAGGTCCAGCCGGGTGGTTCGTTCTTGGTGGCGGGGGTGGGTTTCCAGGCGGTGGTGTGGCGGAGTTTGTGGTGTTTCGGGCAGGGCTGTCCCAGGTTGCTGATTCCGGTGGTGCCGCCGTTGGCCCAGGCGAGGATGTGGTCGGCGTCGTTGTCCAGGGAGTTGTTGCTGCAGCCCGGGAACGGACATTTGCCGTCCCGCATCCGCAGCCACGCCCGCATCGCGCCGGTGACCCGGTAGCTTGTCCGGCCGATTTCCAACGGTGCCCCGTCCCGCGGGTCCACCAGGACCCGGTAGAACGAGCCCGCACCCTCAGCGACGAGTGCCATGGCCATTGACGGCGGGATGGGGCCGCACCCGTCCAGCACCGCCGGTTCATCGGTCTGGCCCAGCAGGGAGAACACCGGAACCGTGACCAGCACCTGCGCCCGGATACCCGACGACGGCTGGTCGGTTCCGGCGCCGGCACCCGCACCCGCACCCGCACCCTCGGTGACGCTACTGCTGGAACTGCCTCTACCGCGGGTGTCGCGGTCGTTCGTGGTGCCGTTGGTGAGGATCGCCTCGGCGAAAGTGTCGGCCCGGAGCTGGGTCAGGGTCCTGCCCTCGCCGGGTCCCTGCATGCCCCGGGCGGCGGCGGTGAGCCGGTTCCACCCGGCCAGGGCTTGGTCCGCGGGAAGGTACGCGGACAGCCAGGCCATCCCGTCCTGGTCCGGGCGGAACTCCACCCGCCGGTCCGCGACGCCTTTGGCGTGGCGTTTTTCGATGGACCCGGCCTGGTGGCGTTCCCGCCAGGTCCGGGCCTTGGCCTTGAACCGGTGCGCCGGCAACTGCCCCACCGGGCACCCCCGCGCCGGGTGCGGTGCGTCCGGGTCAAGGAAATGCGCTTCCAACGCCGCAGCCCCATCAGGATCGAGGCACGCTGTTTCGTCCGCCATCACCACCGCGTGGCTCCAGGAGATCGCCCCGGCCTGCAACGCCTCCAGCGTTCGCGGCAACGTCGCCGTGACGGCGTGCGAGGTGACCAGGAACGAACCCGCGGCCCGCGGCCCCAGGGCCAGCACGCATCCGATCTCCGCCGCGACCGCCATCTCCTGCGCCCGTACCGGAACATCCGGCCCCGCAACAGCTGCGGCGCTCTCCGCATACCCAACGGCAGCCTTGGCCTTCACCGCAGCGATCCCGGCCTCAACCTCCCGGGACCCGGCCAGAATCTCCAGGCAACCCTCCGCCAAACCAGCCAACGGGTCAGCCACAGAAAAAGGCACCGCACCGGCCCCATCCACCTCAGCATTCAGCACAGCAAGGGCAGCCTTGATCTCCCCGAACGCCCTCGCCACCGCTGCCTTCCCCATAAACCCATCATGACAAAGGGGTACGACAATCAAGACCGGCCGCCGCAGCCCTGGCTGGTGGTACGCACGTTTTGGGGATGCAGGCCTTGCTCCGGTACCCTATTGAGGTTGGTGACGTGTCCGAGCGGCCGAAGGTGCAACACTCGAAATGTTGTTTGGTGTAAAAGCCAACGTGGGTTCAAATCCCACCGTCACCGCCAGATAGAAAGGCCCTGCTTCCCTTGTAGAAGGGAAGCAGGGCCTTTCTTCATCCCGGGAAAGGTGCCCCCGAGTGACGCCATGATGTGGACTACCGCTTGGTCGGCGACGAAAGCCTCAGCGGGTCGGATCGACCATGGTCATGCCCGCAACGTTGGCGGTATCAAGCCGGGGCAGCATTTCGGCAGCCTCCTCCAGACCAATCACGCGTTCGATCAACTTCTGCGGTTCGAGCGCTCCCGACTCAATCAAGGCGAGCATTCCGGGGTAGTCCGCCGCGGCCATCCCGTGGCTTCCAAAGACGTCCAGTTCCCACGCAATCACCCGCGCCATGGGCACACGGGGGTGGCCTTCCACGGGCGGCAGGAGCCCGATCTGGACGTGCCGCCCCCGGCGGCGCAGGCTCAGGAGTGCGTCGGCGCACGTCTGTTCGCTGCCGACGGCGTCGACCGAGACATGGCTACCTCCCGTGAGCGCGTGCACCTGTGCCGGAACGTCTGAACCGTCTGCAACCAGGACCTGGTCCGCGCCAAGGCGCGCAGCCACCTCAAGGGCGGCCGGGTTCCGGTCAACAGCAATCACTTTGCCGCCGAGGGCCTTGGCGATCATGACAGTGCTGAGCCCCACGCCGCCTGCCCCGATGACGGTAACCCATTCATCGGCTTTCAGGCTGGCCCGGCCGGTCAGCGCACGGTAGGCAGTGGCGAACCGGCATCCCAGGCTGGCGGCTGCCTCGAAGCTGACGCCCTCGGGAATTGCCACGAGATTGGTGTCCGCCGCGTGGATCACCACCTGCCCAGCAAACGAACCCCAGTGCGTGAAGCCAGGCTGTTGCTGCTCCGGGCAAACCTGCGCGTTGCCGCTGAGGCACCACTCGCACGCGCCACAGCCCTCGACGAATGGTGCGGTAACCCGGTCGCCGGCCGTCCACTTCGTCACTCCCGGGCCAACACTGGCAACGACACCGGCGAATTCGTGGCCCGGGACATGCGGCAGCGCTATATCGTCATGTCCTGCCCAGGCATGCCAGTCGCTGCGGCAGAGCCCCGTCGCAACGACGCTGATGACGACGCCGCCCACCGGCACCTCGGGCTCTCCAACCTCCCGGACGGCCAGCGGCCCTGCTATCTGGTCCAAGACAATCGCGCGCACATGTCCTCCACATATCGACGTTGTGCCGCCCGCATCCTTGAGCGGCTCCGGCCGACATCTTCCCACGCGGCGCCGATGCGCTGAAAAACCTCCCCAGGATCACGCCCGGGCCGCGGCGTGACGCCGGGGGCCGTCGTCGGGCCTGTCCCAAACCGCGCGCCCCAAAAGGCGCGGCGGTCAGAGAAGCCGCTGGTAGATGCGGTGATCCTGCCACTGGCCGGTGATCCGAAGGTAGGCGCGCGCCGTGCCGTAGGCCTCAAAGCCGTTCTTTTCCAGCACCCTCTGCGATGCCATATTGTGCACCAGAGTGGCTGCTTCGAGGCGGTGGAGGCCGAGCCCATCTTTCGCGATGTCGGTTGCCGCGGCCACTGCTGCCGTCATGAGCCCCCGGCCCTGGACAGACTGGGCGATCCAGTAGCCCAGGTGGGCGTTCTGGAAGGCGCCCCGGACGATCGAACTGAGCGTCAGGAGTCCCAGAATGCCGTCTCCACCAGCCAGCACCATGGAAAGCGCTGTGCCTGCGTCAAGATCATCCCGCCTTCTCCTGATCAGCTCGCGCTGGCCTTCAACGGTATAGAACTCCTCTGCCCTGACCGGTTCCCACGGGGCAAGGTGGGAACGGTTGGCCTGGAGCGCCCCAGCCAGGGGTCCTGCGTCGGCAGCCTGCACGGGACGGAGAACGGTGCCGTCAGCGAGTTCACAGGAGAAGTCCACTGGTTCAGGCTACACAGCCGGAAAAGCGCGCCGCAGGGGCCCACCATGTGTCCCGGGCCAGCACTTTGCCCCTGGCCAGCAATGAGTCCCTGCTGCCGCTGCACCAATTGTCGTCACCATCAGGCAGAATGGGCCTGAATTAGTCCAAGCTCTGGAATACAAGTCCTCAATGAGAATCCAGGACGGGAATGAACGAATTCTTTACTTCTTCTTTCGACAAGGGCGTGCTGCGGTTGCAGTGGAGCCCCGAAGTCCTCATAACCTATGACATTGCCGTCCGGGCGGCGCGGGTCCTGGAAGGCCTCAGCGGCGGCCGGGTCCTGCCTCTTCTTGTTGACCTCGCGGGGGTTGCGGCATTGACGCCCGAGGCCAGGGCCGGGATGAACGCCTACCGCGGGTTCTCCGCCGTCGCCCTCATTGGCGATGGCCCGATGGGCAAGGTTGTGGCGGCGTTTTCCCAGCGGTCCCTGACTCCCACGGCATACTTCACCAACGGCCCCGATGCCCTGCACTGGCTTTCGGAGCAGGGCAACCGGGCCGGCACGCCAGGCGGGGCGCTCCGCACTGACCGCTGAGGGCGCGGCTGTCACAGCTGTGCCGACGGCGGCGGCTTCCTTTGCGCGTCCCTTCCGGCGCGTTTTTTGATGCCCAGCAGCATGGCACGATCCATGACGAGGTAGCCCGGCCGAAGGACGAAATCCATCAGTCGAAGACCCCATGGCCGTCCGGGGCCGGACCGGGTGCGGAGCAGCAGCCTGGTCCCCGCGTCACCGGCATCATGGAGGACGAATTGCCAGGTCCCGGTGACCGTCCCAGGCGGCGCACCAGGGCTCAAGTCCAGGACCAGATGGCGGCAGCTCTCCATGTCCACCACACGCGGCCCGCTGCGTCCGCCCGGATAACCTTCCGGCGTGAAGGCAATGATGTCTCCCACCTGCAGGTCCTGCCACTCGGGGTGGATGCGGTCTGCATTCGTGACGCCCAAATGGAGCAGCCCGTTCTCCAGCCAGGTGTAGGAATACAGGCCCGCACGGTCCACCCCCATCTGCAGAAGCCATGGCCAGACTTCCTCCGGCGGTGCTGGGATGGTGACCGCCATGGTCTGCACTTCAGCCGGAGCGGGAATCAGTCCGTCGCCGGGAAGGGGCATCGATCTTTCCGGCTCCGTCGCTCCCCACGCGCCCAGGGTGCGGGGCAGGAGACCATGCGTAATGAAACCGGCCGCGGCAGCAAAGCCGAAAACCGCCGGCAACCAAGGACGGAAACCAGCGGAGCGCGAACCAGCAAAGCGCAAACCACCACTTGCCCGGTTCCCCCGCTGTGATGGCTTTACGGTAGCCAGGAAACCCGGCATCAGGCTGGTCATGGCGTCTCTCCTCCGCGATCGGATGCAAGGAGCATATGGACAGGGTTCCCCGGGGACCCAGAGTCCAAAGCCCTCCCCGTGCCGGCGCCCCACCCTCCACAGCTGATATGCGCCCAATGCTTGACGGTCCCGTCCGGCACACGCTAGAAAGTAAGTAGCCTTATCATTTCCCAATGATGCACACCCGTTCCGCAAAAGGAGGACATGCCATGAGCGACAAGCCAGGGAACCAGACCCCCAACACGCCTGATGTGAGTGAAACCGAACTGCGCAACAAGAAGGTGGACGAACTCCGCCAGGATGCCAAGCAGGAGCACATCGCCGGCGCTTCGGGCATGCGCAAGGAAGAACTTGTGAAAGAGGTGGCCCAGGCCCGGCAGGAGGACGCGGATAACGGCCGGGGCCGCAACAGCCGCTCCGGGGCGGACGACGAAGAAGACCTGGGAGCCGGCCCCGACGGCGGCAGGGTCCGCCATGGCGACGACTCGTCCAAGTCGTTGAAGTACTCGCAGGAAATTACGTCCACCGAGGAGGAGCCAGAGCGCGAAGGACGCAGCCTCGCGACCACACACCATGAGGTCATCAGGCAGTGGGCGGAAGAACGCGGCGGCGTTCCGGCGACTGTTGACGGCACGGAACACGGGGACCACCTGGGCGTCCTGCGCATCGACTTCAGGGAGAAGGACGCGAACCTTCGTGAAGTCAGCTGGGAGGAGTGGTTCAAGACGTTTGACGACCGCGGGCTCAACTTCATCTACCAGGAACAGAGGTCCGACGGGAGACAGTCCAACTTCTTCCGGCTGGAGAACCCGGAGCGTGAAGACGCCTAGGGGGACCCAGGCCTGACGCATAAAGGAGGCGCCACCGCTGCTGCGGTGGCGCCTCCTTCAGTTGGTTCCTAAAGCCGGGTGTCGAAGGACCCGCAGAATACGTTGTCGTTGAACGTGCCCTGGAACTTCGATTTGCCCTGGATCTTGTCCACGGCTGCCCGGATGGCTTCCCGGGTGCCCGCATGGGCGTGAATGGCTGTCTTGACCATGGGCACGTCGATCAGGTGGTTCGGCTGGTTCAGCGAGACGAACACCGTGGGCACTTCCGTGACGTACCACGGGATTTCCGCTGCCATCGGGGAAGACCACTTGATCCGGATGGCTGCTTCCTGCGCAAAGCCCTTGACGTTGGCGAAGACAAACGCAGCGTCGTACTTCTCCGCGTAGTCCCCCGTGGCTTCCTCGGAAATGATGGACATGAAGTTCACCCCGGTCTCCCCCGCTGCCTCGCGCTGCTCGGCGGTGCGGAACAGGTGCACGTCGAAACCGGCAGCCTCGAGTTCCTCCTTCACCACCTCCAGGTAAGCCAGCGGATCGGCACGGGTAAAGTCGGCGCCGCCGGAAATGCCGTACAAACGGATCCGGGGATGCGTCTTCGGGGTGATGGGCAGGTTGCCGGCGGTGTCCTTGACCAGGGTCACCGTCTTGTCCGCGATCTCGGCGGCCACCGAGCGGTGCTCAGCGGATCCAATGACCGCAAGCGCCTCGGCAGGCGGCACCAGTTGGTCAGCGGCCTTCAGGTGCAGCCCCAGCGACGCTTTCAGCCCAAGGATCCGCCGCAGCGCATCGTGGAGCCGCTGCTCGGTGATGATCCCGGACTTGTAGCCGTCCAGCATGTACTGGAAGTCCTCGGCCGGGTTGCGGAAGAACAGGAACATGTCGCAACCGGCAGCGATCGTGGCCGGCACCAGGTCCCTGCGCTTCCGCGCCTGCGTGAGGCCCACCATCTGTGACGCATCGGTGAGCACCAATCCGTTGAAGCCGAGTTCGCCGCGCAGCAGGTCCTGCAGCAGTTCCGGGGACAACGTGGCGGGAAGGATCTCAGCGTCGGAGAGGCCCGGCCGGAAATGCCGGGAAACCTCCGGGGCCCCGATGTGGCCCACCATGATGGACTGCACGCCGTGCGCAATCATCTCCCGGTACACGTGGCCGTACGTCCGGTTCCACTCCTCATAAGGGAGGGTGTTGTAGGACGTCACCACGTGCTGGTCGCGCTCGTCAATCCCGTCGCCCGGAAAGTGCTTCATTGCGCAGGCCGTGGGCGATTCACTGATGCCGTCGAAGTATTCCTTGGCGCGCTCCACCACGATTTCCGGAGTGTTCCCGAAGGAGCGCGTGGAGATGACGGTGTTCCGCCAGTTGTAGTGGATGTCCACGATCGGCGCGAACGCCCAGTTGCACCCCAGTGCCGCGGTTTCCACTCCGGCCACCCGCCCCATCTGCCGGGCGATGGCCTTGTCCGGGTGCGAGCCTGCCTGCAGGTGCGTGGACACGAACGTGCCGTCGTCGCAGCTGCCGGCTCCGCCCATCTCCGGGTTGGATGCAATCAGCAGGGGAATCCGGGTTTTGGACTGTGCGTAGCGGATGTGTTCCTGCACGGCGGCGGAGGGACCCGGGCGGTACCGCATGCCGCCCACATGGTAGGTCTCCAGCACACCGTCGAGGTACGCGGGTGAGTAGTCGTTGTTGTGGTTGATGAACAATTGCCCGATTTTTTCCTCGAGCGTCATGGCACCCAGGGTGCCTTCCACCCAGGCGATGGCGTCGCCGTCGAGATTAAACGGGGCAGCTGCCAGGTCGACGTCGAACCGGCGCGGCGCGGTGCCATGGGCACCGTTGGCAGGACGTACGACGGCGGCAATCCCCGAGAGTGCCTGGGCCACCACGTCCGGGACGGGCAGGGCGATGTCCACCACCACGCCGGCTTCATCGTCCTGCAGCGGTTCCAGGGTGGCGAGCTGGGAGTCCAGCAGCGTGGTGGGCATGAAGTGGCCCGACCTGCCTTCAACGCGCTGCGCGAGGACCTCCTTGCTGCCGTTCAGGTGCAGGAACACGGTGTCCGGAGCCTGCTCCCGGATGGCATCGCGGTAGCTGCGGCGCAACGCGGAGCAGGCCAGGACCAGTCCGCCGTCGCGCGCCTTGGCCAACTCTGCGCCTACCGTTGCGAGCCAGGGCCAGCGGTCCTCGTCCGTCAGCGGGGTGCCGGCTGCCATCTTGGCCACGTTCTCCACGGGGTGGAGGGAGTCGCCGTCGAGGAACGGGACACCCAGTTCGCGGGCCACGAGGTCCCCGATGGTGGTCTTGCCGCAGCCGGAAACACCCATGACGATGATGCGGTGCTTTGTCATTCTTGGTGCCTCACCAGTCGTGGCCGCGCTCACCAGTCGTGTACCGTGCCGTCGACGAGGCGGTTGTAGGGCAGGTAGGCCTGCTGGTACGGGTAGGCCGCGGCGGCTTCCTCGTTGAATTCGACGCCGATCCCGGGCTTGTCGCCCGGGTGCAGGTACCCGTCCACGAACGTCATGGACTGCTCGAAGACCTCGTTGGTCTTATCCGAGTGCTGCATGTACTCCTGGATCCCGTAGTTATGAATCGCCAACCCCACGTGCAGCTGCGCCGCGAACCCCACCGGGGAAATGTCCGTCGGCCCATGGAAACCGGACTTGATCTGGTACTGCGCAGCGAAGTCCATGACCTTCTTCAGGGGGCTGATCCCGCCGAAGTGCGTGGACGCGGCCCGGACGTAGTCGATCAACTGTTCCTTGATCAGCGTCTGGTAATCCCACAC
>NZ_JBFBKW010000013.1:0-114472 GCF_040702325.1 Pseudarthrobacter sp. 902506025 | reverse complement strand
CTGGGAAAACTCACGCCCGTCGAATATGAAACAATCAACCGGACCGCGCTCACTGCGGCCTAAGACCCCGAGTCAACAGAAGCAGGGGCAGTCCCCACCGCTGACCAGCGGATACTGAGCAATGCCTCCTGCCGAACCCCCTAGACTTACTAATCGAACCAGTGCCGCATAACCGTTTGCCGAAAACGTCCGGGGGGACAGACATGCCACATCCGGCGGATCAGAATGCAGGCGCCCCAGCAGAGGATGCAGGGCAGCCGCAGCTGCGCCGTCGCCGCGACCTCCGTCGCGACGACGGTTCAGTGCAGGATGCCGGGACAGGAACCATGCCAGCCGCAACCCCCGATATGTCCAGTTCCAACGACGCCGGGAAGCCGGTCGCGCGCAGATCCTCCTGGGCTGAAGCGGCTGCCGCGTCCGATGCCACCAAACCCTCCCGGGATCCATCCCCAGCACAGCCCGCTCCTTCCGCCACCGCACGCTTGGCGCCCCCCATCGCTTCCGAGCCGCCCGCTACTCCACTGAACGAATGCGCAGGCGAGCCTGCTCCGGAAGCTGCCGCACGGCCGAAGGACGCTCCGTCCTTCCGCCGGACCCGGCCCACTGTGGCGGACGAAATTGCCGAAAGCCCCATGCCAGACTTCATCAGCTCGCCGGGGCTGTTCGTCAGGGAGCAGAAACCCCGTCCCCGGGGCGGCATCCGTGGCGCCCTCTATAACCTGACCGGGGGCGCCTGGAACCTGGGGCCGGGCCCGAAACAACGCCAGGAGGACGAGCTGGGCCAGCGCATCTCACGCCAGCTCCAGGGCAGCTACAACACCGCCATCCTGAGCCTCAAGGGCGGCATCGGTAAGACCTCCACCACGGTGGGCGTCGGCCTGACCCTTGCCGAATACCGCGGGGATGCGCCCTGCGCCATTGACGCCAACCCGGACTCCGGAGACCTCGTGGAGCGGGCCTTGGGAGAGGGGATCTACCAGCAGTCCAGCCTCAGGACCATCACGGACCTGCTTGAGAATATCGACGCGATCGACTCTCTCACCGCCCTTGCCCGTTACATGCATCATGCCGGGCGGCTGCACCTGATCGCAGGGGAGCAGGACCCGGAAGTGTCGGACTCCCTGACGGCCGAGGAGTACCTACGGATCCGCAAGCTCATCTCCAGCTACTACTCGGTGGCCCTAACAGACTGCGGCACCGGCGTGACCCACAACGCGATGAGCGGCATCCTGCAGTCGGCAGACAACCTGGTAATTGCCGCTGGCTACGCGGTCTCCGGCGCCAAGCGTGCCCGCAGCACCCTGCACTGGCTGGCCAGCCACGGTTACGAGGACCTGGCCCGGAACGCAATTGTCGTCATAACCGACAAGGATGAGGTCTCTTCCCGCGTGGACAAGGATGCCATACAGGAGCACCTGTCCGGGATGTGCCGCGAGCTGATTGCGGTGCCGCATGACCGTGGCGTGGCCGATGGGGACCTGGTGACCCTTGACGTGCTGAGGCCTGAGACGCGTAGGGCGTACAAGGAGATTGCTGCTGCCATTGTGGACGGTTATCGGTAAGTTGGTACCGTCAAGCGTCCTTTGAACGACCATCCGTGCACTCAAGAAGTAGCAGGTGGTCGGACGCTTGGGTTTGAAGTAGTCAATACTCGTGCGTAAAGGTCCGTGGCTTTCTAGCCTCGGGCTATGGAACACGATAAACACGGCAGACGCCTGCGGAAAAAGGCTCCCCATGTGACTGACGAAGACATCCAGGACATCCTCGCGATTATCAGGCAGTCAGGACCAGTGGAGAAAATTGCTGTGGTACGACCGTTCGCAGGTCCGCACCGAAAGTTGCTGTCAGTATCTAGACTTTTCAGGTTTCCCAAAAGATCCGCTGAAGGGGTGTAGATTGCCGGACTGCCCGCCTCTAAGTCGGGCCCGGCAGTCCGGTGGTCATCGAGTGCTGTGCCCGTTCGATACAAGCACGTAGTCAGCGGGTGTCGCTGGGCAGGCCGCGCGAAGATGCTCGGGTCCATATCCGCAGCGGAAGGCCTGCCCACGAATATTATCGCGCCCTTGAACTCCTCTTGCAGGATCCCGAACACCCGGTACACGACAGGCTCCCCGTCGGTGGCCAGCGCGTAGGCGAACGGAGGTCCAGCGAGGGCCGCCTTGGCGCCGAGGGCGACTGCCTTGACGATGTCGTGCCCCCGGCGAATGCCGCCGTCGAGGTAGATCTCCGCCCGGCCGCCCACGGCGTCGACGATGGACGGCAGGACGTCGATGGTGGCGGGCTGGGAGTCGAACTGCCGGCCGCCGTGATTGGAGACGAAAATGCCGTCCGCGCCCTCATCCACGGCCCGGGCCGCGTCCTCGGGGTCCGTGATGCCCTTGATCACCAGGTTTCCCTTCCACTCGGAACGGAGCCTGCCGAAGTCCTCCCAGCTGGCGCCCGGGTTCTTGTTGGACGCCATTCAGTTGTTCATCTCATCCATGCGCAGCGGCCGGCCGTTGATCTGGTAGTTCCCTTACGTCATCTTCCGGCCGGTGAGCCAGCGCCACAGCCACGCCGGGCGGGTGGCCGCGTCAAAGTAGTCCGCCACCGGTGGCCGCGGCGGCATGGACAGCCCGTGGTGAAGGTCGCGTTTCTCGCTTGCTAGGGGACCCGACGCCACCACCAGCGTCTCCACGCCCACGGCTCGTGCCCGGCTGACGTAGCTGGACCACGGGGATGGTGCAGCGTGACGCACTGCCCGTCTACAAGGTGGGCGAGGCAGCCTACTGCGAGCGACATCGCGGCGCTGCTGACTTCACGGCAGATCCTCGAGCCGGCGTGCACAAGCATCGCCTGTACCAACTCGACGGAGAAACTCGTGGGTGACCTGGAACGATTCCACCGGGACCTAAGGCGTCACGCAACGGCGGCGATACTTTCACCGGTACCGGGCCTACTGGCAGGCGACGAAAACTTCCACTGGCGCATCGTGGAGGCCACCGACAACGAGTTCTGCTCCGGGCCTACGGCTCCATCGAAGGCACATCCAGCGGTTTCGTTTGATGGTGCATAACGACATGAGCGGCGACCATACAGTGCAGGAGCACCAGGCCATCATCAACGCCGTCAGGGCGGGGACTGCGCCTTAGCCACGGCGGCGATGAACAATCATATCGAGGGAATCAGGTCCCGCTCACTGAGCCTTAAGAAGTCCGGTCAGCAGAGCTGACCGGTCGGAGCAATGCCGGACGCCGTAGATACTGCTGACCTGCACAAACACCCTCCGAGGCCTCCTGCCCGCAGGTATCCGGGCGGGAGTAAATCAGGTATCAGTTACTGGTCATATTTGCCGGGCGGCCACCTAACCTGCATTCATGCTGAAGACCGTGTTTAGGATTTTTCGACCGGAGCCAAAATGCAGGTTTTGCGGCGGAACGCTACCGCATACTCCCTCTGCGGAATTCTGCTCCCGTGACTGCTACGACAGTTATCAGTACCTAGACGGTAATCCGGGCTATGTGCAATAGCCTGATTGTCCTGGCTGGCCTGCTGGGTTTCGTGAGGCTGCCGGAACCAGCCGAGTGCCTGCTGCGATTATGCTCGAACCATGGAAATTCACATCCACATCCGCCGCCACCAAAGCCCGTGGTTTCCGACGGTGGCGGGCTTCGCGGGAGAATCGTGCATGGCCATGGTTCGAGCCTAATCGGCCCTCCAGGCGGGCGTGGTAAGGACCAGGAATATAGCCTGCATGAATGTTGCGGATCCTCATTCGAATTGTGGGGCTTGGCCCGCACTGCCGATTTTGCGGAGTAGCACTCAGTCGTACCCCCTCCCGTATTTTTTCCTTGACCCTGATTGGAGAGCTGGCAATATCGGCGGGAGCGCTTTCCCCAAGAGCTCAAGGTTCCCCGCTTTGAAGGCATTGACGGACTGGCGGTCAAGTACGCACCGGACTAAGCGCTAACTCTGGAGCTCCGGGATTTCGGCAGCTGCCAATTTGCTCGTCGCAAGCCGGATGCCAGCGCCACGCGGGGCGCTCAACTTTAAGGGCCGCTTATCTTCTCACAACCGACTTGCGTGCAACCGAACAAGTTTGAGAGGTATGGCCGGCACGGCCAAAAACAACGCTTTTGCCCTGCCCTTAGGAGTTCCACTCCCGAACCCGGAAGCCGCCTCAATTACGAGCAGAAACTAAATACAGTTTGGTCTTCCGCGTTCGCTGCCGTTTGGGAGGGCGAAATCCGCGAAGGGCACCCAAAGTGCAGGACATTCAGTTATCCTGACCCGCAATGAGGTGGACCATGCCCGCCGGCACCCCGGGCAGTGCCGGATCGGCGTGTGGTCCGGCATGCGCCTGATAGACGGAGTGGTGGATTCAGAGGCAGGTACATTCAGGGTTATTGACCTTGAACCCGACGACCGCGATCTCCGTCCCCGCGATTACGACTGGACGATTCCTACGGCACCGCAGTGATGCGACGACGCGTGGCGGATCCCCGGCCTCAGCCGGGGACCCGCCGTCGAACTTTCCCTGCACCGATTCCCTACGTGCTGGGCGTCGCAACCTTCTTCTGCAGCGCTTCCGCCATCTTCTGCACCTTGGCACCGTAGCCGCCGTTCAGCGCCGCGTCCTTGATCTTGTTCGCCTGGGCGTCCAGGTCTGCCGGGGCAGCGTTCTTGAGTGCCGTCAGGTCAGCCTGAAGATTCGCGGGGAGCTTGGCGAACATCTTCGGGTGGCTGATGAGCTGGTCGGCCACCTGCTGCAGCCCGGCGCCGGGGTTGTCCGAGCTGAACGCGGTCCGCAGCTCCTGGCGCAGGCCGGCCAGGCCAGTGGCAGCCTTCTCGAGCGCCTCGGCGCGCTTCTGGATCTCGGCGCCGTACCCGCCGGAGAGGGCGGTGGTCTTGATCTTGTAGGCGTCCTTCACCCGGTCAGCCGGAGCGGCATCCTTTAGCGTGGTCACGTCCGCCTGCAGGGCGGCGGGCAGCTTGGCGAACAGCTGCGGGTGGTTGACCAGGGCTGCGGCTGCCTTGGCCGCACGGTCCCCGGCAGCCTGCGGGCTGTCCGCGTTCAGGCTCAGGAACGCCTGCAGGCCGCCAGCACTTGCCGCCTTTGCCCCGCCCGTGGCGGCATGGGAGGGGGAGGCAGCCGAGACCGGCGCCGTTGTGCTGGGTGATGCGGACGCGGCACCCACGCCCGCCGCGGCCATGGCGCCGGCGGCCAGGAGAGCTGCCACTCCGACTCCAATGCGGGTCTTCATTGATGGGATTGATGGCTTCACCACGGTGTGTCCTTCCACAATTTGCGCGTGCGCCCAGGCCCGACTGCATGGACCGGCACGGGTTCACTGTAAAAGCGCAGGCTGGGGAAAAGCTGAATGCAGGCTCTGACTTTGACCCGATCCTTACCCGCCCGTCTGGAGGGCCGATTATGCTCGAACCATGGCAATGCACGATTCTCCCGCGAAGCCCGCCACCGTCGGGAACCAAGGGCTGTGGCGGCGGCGGATGTGGATGTGGTTTGTTGCTGCCGGATTGGACGTGTACATCCTCGGTTTCGTCATCGGACTCCAGCCATCGGGCCCGCTCTGCGGCAGCCCGCTGCTGCGGGAGAGCCACGCGGCGGAACTGATCGGCCTGCAGAAGGCGGGCATCGGGGCGGCGGCCGTCTGCTACAAGAACATTGACGCCGATTCCGTCCACGTCTGGACCCTCATGGCCCTGGGAGTCTTCATGGTTATCGCGGGAGTTGCCGTCCGGATCATCATCATCCGGCGTTCCGCACGCGTTTAGTCAGCCCTTCATTCCACCGCCAGGACCGCCCGTTTCCGTGGAAGTCACGGTGAAGGAAGCGTCCAGGTAGACGGTGGCGCGCGTGCCGTCCGCCGTGATGATGTGCGCCTCGTAAACGGCACCTTCGGCATCGTTTTCCACCCGCTGGATCGTGGCGCCGGGGTTGGCGGCCAGCGCGGCGTCGGTAACCTTCGTTGCCGTGTCACCGGACAGCAGCGTTTTGGTGATCCCGTTGGTCTGGTGGCCGCCCTTCGACTCGTCGCGCGGCTAGGCCTGCGTGGTGGACTAGCTCGAGTCCGCCTGGCTGGAGTCGGTGCTGGCGGCGTTCGCCGGCAAGGCCGTGGTTGCCAGGGCGCCGCCGCCGATCGCTGGCGCGAGGACCAGGCCGGCCAGCGTTGACTTCAGGGTGTTTTTCATTGTGGGCTCCTTAGATGTGGCCCTCCCGCTGGAGGGAATACACCAAGCATCGGGGCCTTGCCTGTCACCGGTTTAGGGCGGCCCTGTGCGTGCGCTGTGCATGCTGCCGCCCGTCCCAGCGCGCTAATGGTGCGGAGTGCCGGACGTGGAACCGCGGCGTAAAAAATTCGTCGGTTTCGGCCGTGACGGCCGGATCCCGGCTGATCGAGTGTGCCCGGGAGTACCTTGGATGCAGTGCCGCTGCCTCATAACCCCTCAAGTTGAGGCGGCGGCACGCTTTACTTTCCGCCGGCCCGGTCAGTCGCCGGTGTCTTCCGTGGAGCTCGCATCAAACGCCAAGGGAAACGCAGCGCGAGGGTTCATGGCCTTCAGCTTAGGGAAGAGCTCATGACCGGCGTTGCGTTTGCGTCGCTCAGGGATCGATCGGGATGAACAGGTGCCGGTGAGAGTCCCCGGCTGAGGGCCTTCTTGAACGGTGATGCGAAGCGCCGCTCGATCAGTCTGTGGATTAGCCACGCCAGCGTGACGGCGAAGGCCGCGGCGAGGGCAACGGAAGGCCAAGGGCCGAGGGCGTGATGCACGGTCCTGATGATCCACCAGCCCCACATCTCGTGGACCAGGTACAAGGGGTACGTCAACGCTCCGGCCACGCTCATCCATTTCCAACCGCGGTGGCGCAGCGGGGTGGTGGTGATCAGAGCCACAATAGCGACGAAGGCCAGGATCGCCAGCCACATCACCCCAAGCGAAAGGTCCTGGCCTGTGCTGTGAGACATGGCGGGGAGGAAACCCACCGATGTCTGGTGGCAGGAGAGCAGGACGTTGACGGCGACGGCCAGCCAACGAACCAGGTTATGTCCATAAGCATGGATCAGGTAGATACCCATGCCAACGGCAAAAAGCGGTGAATAAACGGGGATGAGGAGTGCCTGAACCATTTCGGCGTCCGCTTGGATGGAGAGCATCCCAAGGAGTGGCCAGAGAAAAATGAATGCGAGTAGTTTCCGCTCCGTCATTCCGCGCCAGAGAAAGAGAGCAATGGTCACGTAGAACAGCAACTCGACCCAGAGGGTCCAATAAACCCCGTCCAAGGACGGGACATTGACGGCCTGCTGCAGCATAGTGAGGTTGAGTGCGGCATCAGCCCACGACACCGTATTAAGGTTCCCGGGGCTGATGACGAGAAGCAGAACTGCCGCCAGGATTACGGCAGTCCAATAGGCCGGGAAGAGCCTGGAGATGCGGGAAGCGGCAAATTGGCCTACAGACCGCCCGTAAGCAGACATGAGGATCACGAATCCACTGATGATGAAGAAAAGCTGGACCCCCAGCGCCCCGTAAGCAGTGATTCCAGACAGGCGCGGAAACACCTCCTTGGCAGGAACACCCCAGAATTCCGAGCCGGCGAAAGCTGTGTAGTGGTAGAGCACCACCCCCATGGCCGCCGTGAGACGCAGGCAGTCGAGGAGGAGAAGCCTCGGCCGGGCTGTGTTCAGCACGGCCGACGTGGACTGCGGGAGTCGCGGCATGGGTCTACTTTCGCGGAAAATTGTGATACTGGAGCCTAGTGATGCTATCAAGCCCATTTCGGTTGTAAGAACAAGCAAAAGTCTTAAAGCCGCGAACGGCGGATTCAGGATTCATATCACCGCCGTTCCTGCTGCCGTTCTCCCCGGGTGCATGAATAATACGGAGTGCTGGGAACAGCGGATCTGCAACGGCAGGGGCAAGCCTGCCACGACGGCGGGCGAAGGAAGCAGACATGGCCAGGTCACACCGGAGCGCAGGGCATGAGCCCGAGGCGAGCGTTGAGCTAAACCCCCTTTTCAGCCGGCCGGGGGAGTCCACCATCTTCCCGCGCTTTACCATTCCGGACGGGGAGTCCCTGCCGGGCACCGCCTACCAGGTGGTCCACGACGAGGTGATGCTGGACGGCAACTCCCGCCTGAACCTGGCCACGTTCGTCGGCACCTGGATGGAGCGGGAAGCCTCCCAGCTCTATGCGGAAACGTTCGACAAGAACATGATCGACAAGGACGAATACCCGCAGACGGCGCTGATCGAGACCCGCTGCTGGCGGATGCTCGCGGACCTGTGGAACGCCCCGGACCCGGCCGCCGCCGTCGGCACCTCAACGGTGGGGTCCTCCGAGGCGTGCATGCTCGGTGGCTTGGCGCTCAAGCGCCGGTGGCAACACCGCCGTCGTGCCGCCAAACAGCCCACGGACTCACCCAACATCGTCCTCAGCTCCGCCGTGCAGGTGTGCTGGGAGAAGTTCTGCAACTACTTCGAGGTGGAAGCCCGCTACGTGCCCGTGTCCGCCGACCACCCCACGCTGGATGGCCATGACCTGGAACGGTACGTGGATGAAAACACCATCGGCGTGGTGGCCATCATGGGCGTCACCTACACCGGCGCCTACGAACCCGTGGAACGGATTTCCGCCGCCCTGGACGCCATCCAGGCGAGCACCGGCCTGGACATCCCCATCCATGTGGACGGCGCGTCCGGGGCCATGGTGGCGCCGTTCCTGCAGCCGGAACTGGTGTGGGACTTCCGGCTCCCCAGGGTTGCCTCCATCAACACCTCCGGCCACAAGTACGGGCTGGTGTACCCGGGCCTGGGCTGGATCGTGTGGCGGGACGCTGACGCACTGCCCGGGGACCTGGTGTTCCACGTCAGCTACCTGGGCGGGGACATGCCCACCTTCGCCCTGAACTTCTCCCGGCCCGGCGCCCAGGTGTTGCTGCAGTACTACCTGTTCCTCCGGCTGGGATTCGCCGGCTACCGGTCCGTGCAGGCCAGCTGCCGTGACGTGGCCCGGTACCTGTCCCACGAGATCGGCGTCATGGACGCCTTCACCCTCTGGAGTGACGGGTCCGACATCCCGGTCTTCGCCTGGCAGCTCACCGACGGCCACACCAAGAACTGGAACCTGCACCACCTCTCCGAGCGCCTGCGGATGAACGGCTGGCTGGTCCCGGCCTACCCGCTGCCCGACGGGCTGAGCCGCATCACGGTGCAGCGGATCGTGGTCCGCAACGGCTTCACCCGCGACCTCGCCGGCAGCTTCCTGGCCGACCTCCAGAAGGAAGTGGCCTACCTGGATGCGCTGACGGCGCCCATGCCCACGGAGCAGCAGAAGGAAGCATTCCACCACTAGCTTGTGAGGAGCGGCCATGTGCCGGTTGTTCGGGCTCCACGCCGGGTCCCGGCCTGTCCGCGCCACCTTCTGGCTGCTTGACGCCCCGGACAGCCTGTCCCAGCAGAGTAGGAGGGAGCCCGACGGCGCAGGGATCGGCACGTTTGAGGCCGACGGCGGCGCACGGGTCAGCAAACGGCCGCTCGCCGCATGGGAGGACCACGCCTTTGCCCGGGAAGCCCGGCAGCTGGTGAGCACCACCTTCCTGGCCCACGTCCGGTACGCCAGCACGGGCGCACACACCCTGGTGAACACGCACCCGTTCGAGCAGGACGGGCGGCTGTTCGCCCACAACGGCGCCTTCCACGGGCTGGACCGGCTCGACGCGCGGCTGTTAGAGCTGGGCGTGGCGGGGCTGGTGCAGGGCCAGACCGACAGTGAACGGCTCTTCGCCCTGATCACGGGGGAGAGCCGCCTGGCCGGCGGGGACGTGGCGGAAGGAATCGCACGCGCCGTGGGCTGGATCGCCGCGGAGCTTCCCGTCCTGGCCCTGAACCTGATCGTCACCACGGCGACCGATCTCTGGGCGCTCCGCTACCCGGCAACCCACCCGCTGTTCATCCTGGAACGCGACCCGTCAGCCGAGCCGGCCCCGGCGGCCCCGCTGGATGCGCGGAGCCACCGGATCCACTCGCGAAGCACGGAACTGTCCGGTTCCCGTTCTGTGCTCTTTGCCACCGAACCCATGGACCACAATCCCGGCTGGCGTCCCCTCGCGCCGGGGGAGCTGGTGCACGTTGGTCCGGACCTTGCGGTGACCTGCACCTTCCCGTTCCCGGACCAACCTGCCCACCCGCTCACGCTCGCCGACCTCGATGCGTCCGCGGCGGCGTCGCAAACGTCCTGACGGGGCGGGCCTGTGGCGGTCAGGACATGGTGGCTACGGCGAACAGTCCGGCGACTCCCACGAGGTACAGGATCAGGACCACCAGTGAGTCCATGCCCATGCCCAGGTGCTTCTTTTTCGGGCGGAACAGCAGGCCCAGCAGGTAGGTCAGGGTCAGCAGGATCGCCAGGGCGGTGAGGTAGATGTCTGTCGCCTGGGCCTGGGGCAGGACCGGTTTGCCGGTGATGAGGACCGCCACCAGGAACAGGACCGGGAGGAACGCGTTGCCGCCGAAGATGTCGCTGAAGGCCAGCTTGTAGTCGCCCTGCTTCACGGATGCCAGGCCGGTGGAGATCTCGGGCAGGGAGGTGGCCAGGGCCAGGAAGGTGGCGCCGAAGAGGACGCCGGACAGGCCAATATGCCCGGCGATGGCATCGCCGCTGCGCTCAAGGACGACGCCGGCGCCCAGGGTTGCCAGCGCAGCCACAGTGAAGATCAGGGCGGACTTGGCCGTGCTGATGTGCCGGCTCTTTTCCTTCGCCTTCTTCTTGGAGTGGCCTTTGGGCTGGTCCTGCCCGCCGGGGGCGTCGCCCTGCTGGTGCCAGGGCAGTCCCTTCTGGGAGCGCTGGACCAGGACCAGCCCCAAGACCCAGATCACGGCGATCAGCACCGCCGCAGGGGTCAGGCGGAAAGCAACCAGCGAGCCCGGCATCTGGCTGCCGGCGATCACCACGCCCAGCACCGCGATGACCGTGACTGCTTCGATGACCAGGGTCAGGGACGTCGCCTTGTAGCTGAGGGGATCGGCGCCTCTGGTGCCAAACACATCCAGGATCACCAGCACCACAGTCTGGATGGCGATGCCGCCCAGGATGTTGCCCACCGCCACCTCGATGTTGTTGGACGCGGCAGCGCTGACGGTGATGGCGATCTCCGGCAGGTTGGTGGCGATAGCCAGCAGGATCAGGCCGCCCAGCGCCGAACCAAGGTGGAGCCGGTCATCAAGGACATCCGTCTGTTTCGACAGCTGGATGCCGGCCACCCAGATCACCGCCGCGGCACCGGCGAAAATCAGGAGCAGTACCGCTAGGGGCAGTGCTTCCATGTCTCGTCCTCCCTGCGTGGTTCTTATCAGCGTCCCAGCGAAGACGTACCCAGCGGGCGGCCCGCATCCGTGGTTGTTTGCTGGGAATGCGCTGGGAATCGTGTTCCGACGGGTGGCAGGTGGTGGCATAGGGGCTCGTTGGGGGTAAGGGTTGTTGCGTACCTGCCCTGCGAAAGGACCCCCATGGACATCGTTGAAGTGATTTTGAATGACCACCACGAGCAACGCCGCCTGTTCGCCCTGCTCGATGAAATGCACAACTGCGAACAGCCGGACCTGGAAGCGGTGTGGAAGCGGATGCGCATCCTGCTGGAAGTCCATGCCAAGGCAGAAGAGGAGCTCTTCTACCCGGAACTGCTGGAACTGGGGAAGGGCGCAGGCGGAAAAGACTCCGCCGAGGACGAAACCACCGATGCCATTCACGACCACAACGAAATCCGGGACGCCATCGCTGACGTTTCCAAGCACCCAACGGGTACTCCGGAGTGGTGGTCGGCGGTGGCGAAGGCCAATGAAGCCAACGGCGACCACATGGCAGAGGAGGAACGTGAAGGCCTGACCGATTTCCGGCAGCACGCGTCCCTGGAGCTGCGGCACCGCCTTGGCCTCGCGTTCAGCATTTTCGAATCACAACATGCCGCGGGGATTGAACCCCAGGATGTAAGCCCCGAGGAATACGTGCGCGGGCACGAATAGGGCTTGGACCCAAGCCAACGTGGAGACTCCCACTGCGATATCTTGCTCCCGTGACTGCTATGACAGCCATGAGGCCCTGGGAGAAGACCCCCGCCGGAGACAGTAGGTGCTTAACAAAGGCGTCGCCTTGAGGAAACGTTGATGGCATGCCTGGTCTGCAGCGATGGTTAAATATGGGGAAGCTACGATGCCCGCTACTTACGCCGGGAGCTACGACGGCGGCGGCGGGTCCCGTCGCGAATTCAGGTGCGCTGTTCGTTTTGGCTACATCACGGACCGCGCGGCCGCCCCACGACTCCTGATATGTCCGGCACCTGAGAGAAAGCCCCTTGGTCGCCACCATGGATGCTAGTTTTTGTAGGACCAAACCCGGATATAGTCGATCTGGTAGTCCGCGTAATCCTTGGTCACTGAGCTGTTGTGGGGATCGGGCATGCCCCAATAAGGGGAGCCGTACTGCAGGTTCAGCCGCATGTGGAACTTCGCCGACGTTTCGAACGCCTCCTCATAGGCGGGGTTGTGGAAGCGTTTCACGGACTTGTAGGCCTTCCCGTCGAACAGCCACGTCATGCCTTGCGGGGTCCATTCAAAGCCCCACGTGTGGAATTGGTTGGACAGCCCGGGCGTGAGCGATATCCAGGACGAGGACTTGTTTGTGCCGCTCTGGTCATAGTGAATCGTCCCCTGGGCGCGGTCCTGGGGATCAACGGGAGCCGCCGACGGGGTTCCGTACGCTTCCATGATGTCGATTTCGCCGTCCGTGGCGCCACCATCAGGGCGCAGCCAGAATGCCGGCCAGATGCCCTGGGAATTGCCGGCGGTCAGCGGCAACCTTGCGCGCATCTCCCACCGGCCGTACTTCTGGGAGAACTTGCCGGCACTGTCGGCGTAGCCGGTTGAGAACCAACGAGCTTCGCTTTTGTTCACCGGCCGGCTGAGTTTCTTGCCTTCCAAATGGAGAACACCATCGGCAACCCGCACGTTGCGCGAGTCGATGACCGCGCGGTCATAGGAGAGAGCACCGAACGTCGCATCATCGCGCACGTTCCAGCGCGCCGGGGAAAGGGAATTGAATTCGTCGTCGTAGGCCAAGCTCCATGTATGGTCCGCTCCCGAATAGGGGGCACCGGGGACCGGCGCCCCTGCAGAACTGCCGGCGGCCAGGAGTGCTGTTACCAGGACAACGATCGAGGCGTGAAAACGTTGTTTGGGCAATCTGATTGATGGAATGGCGTACCTGCCTCTCCGCGGGTGGCACGGTCTCTGTGACCGAGAGTACGCCTTTTAGGCTGCGAGATATACACTTCCGCGAGGCTGGCCGATGGCGTCCCCCCGCAGTGTCGACTCGCAATCCCTGGAGTCGTTTTCCAGTCAGTCCTCTACGGCGCCATCTAGACTAACCGCATGAAGGTATTGGTAACCGGGGGTGCCGGCTATATCGGATCACACACTGTGCTTTGCCTGCTCGAAGGCGGCCATGAAGTCGTAGTGGTGGACAACCTGATGAACTCCAGTGCGGAGTCCCTGCGTCGGGTTCAGGAGCTCACCGGTCGGTCGCTCCGCTTCCAGAAGTGCGATCTACTGGATCGGGATGCTCTTGACGCTGTCTTCCGAGAGGATGAATTCGATGCAGTGATTCACTTCGCGGGTTTAAAGGCCGTGGGCGAGTCCGTCGGGCAGCCTTTGTGGTACTACCGGAATAACGTTGTGGGGACACTGAACCTACTTGAGAGCATGGAAAGCGCAAACGTTCGGAAATTGGTCTTCAGTTCCTCGGCCACCGTCTACGGCGCTTCGGAGCAGGTTCCACTCATCGAAAAGTCCCCGCTGGACGCTACAAACCCTTATGGCAGGACCAAGGAGCAGATCGAAGACATTCTTTCGGATCTCTCCGCCGCGGATGCTCGTTGGAGCGTGGCACTCCTTCGTTACTTCAACCCGGTTGGCGCCCATGAATCCGGGCGAATCGGGGAAGACCCGCAGGGAACACCGAACAACCTGCTGCCATTCGTGGCGCAAGTTGCTGTGGGACTGCGGGAAAAGGTACAGGTATTCGGCAAGGACTATCCGACGCCTGACGGGACTGGTATCCGGGACTACATCCACGTCATGGATCTTGCCAGCGGGCACATAGCGGCTTTGGACTACCTGCGGAGCAGGACTGGAACCTTTCGCTGGAATCTCGGAACCGGTAAGGGGACTTCGGTCTTGGAGGTCATCGCGGCCTTCAGTGCCGCTGCTGGCCACTCCATCGCCTACGAATTCGCACCACGCCGCCCCGGTGACGCTGCCATAAGTTATGCAGATGCATCCGCTGCCCTCGCCGACCTGGGCTGGTCGGCGCGCCGAAACCTTGCTCAGATGTGCGAGGACCATTGGCGGTGGCAGTCATCAAACCGCAATGGTTACGGGTCAATGCAGAATTCTTAAGTGCAGGGGACGTGCTGCTGGGGAAACTAACCCCCGGTTCGGCCGCAGGTGGCACAGTGGCGTGGTGCCGTGGGTGCTACGCCGTTTCGGCCATTTTCTTGACAGTGGCCAGCAGCAGGACACCGGCGACGGCGGTGGCCCCCGACAGGAGGAACAGGACGATCGCCAGCGGCGGGGCTGCGTCCGCCTCGCCCAGGATGATAATGCCGATGGCGACGGCGACGAGTGGATCGATGACCGTCAGCCCGGCCACCACCAGCTCGGGCGTGCCCCGGGTGTGGGCGTTCTGGACCAGGAAGCTGCCGGCCAGGCCGGCAATGACCAGCCCCGCCAGGCAGGTCAGGGACAGCCATTCGAAGTCGCCCTGGAACAGCCGGGCGATCACGGTCTTGGCCAGCGCCGCGACGAACCCGAACAGGATCCCGGCACCGGCGGTGAAGACCACGGCACCTGAGCGGTGCCGCCACAAGAGATAGGCCACGGCCACGCACACCAGGACCACGGCGAGAACGATCAGGATGGTCACCAGGTGCCGGTCGCTTATCTCCACGTCCTCCGCGGACAGCGCCGCCACGGCAACGAACACCCCCACCCCGCCAACGCAGAGGGCGACCGCGGTGAGCGCCCGGCGCCCGGGCCACCGGCGGTTCATCCGGGCTGTGGCGAGCGTGGTCACCACCAGGGCCACGGCACCGATGGGCTGCACCACGATCAGGGGCGAGAACCGGAGGCTGGTCAGCTGGAGCAGGATCGCGGCGCCCAGCATCGCCGTCCCGGCCAGCCACGCCGGTTTCCGGACCAGCGCCTGGAGGCGTCCACCGCCCATGCTTCCGGCCGCGCGCCCCGACGCCGCCGGCTGGTTTTCCACGGCGCGGTGCTGGAACAGCGTCCCCAGGGCAAGCAGGACGGCGCCGGCGGCGGCGATGGGAATCCCGAGCCAGTGGTAGGACGTCAGCGCGGACACGGCCGCAGCCTGGATCATGGACAGACCTTACCCCCTCCAGGACCGGAGGAAACCCGGACCTACCGCTGGGCGATCCTGAACAGTGCACCTGTGGGGTCGGTCAGGGCTGCAATGCGCCCAAACGGGGTGTCCTCGGCGGGGTGGACCACCTGGCCTCCCAGTGACGTGGCGATCTCAACGCCCGCGTCGGTG
Source organism: Pseudarthrobacter sp. 902506025 (assembly GCF_040702325.1). Taxonomy (NCBI): domain Bacteria; kingdom Bacillati; phylum Actinomycetota; class Actinomycetes; order Micrococcales; family Micrococcaceae; genus Pseudarthrobacter; species Pseudarthrobacter sp. 902506025. The sequence goes on along the minus strand of NZ_JBFBKW010000013.1, from coordinate 98,865 downwards.
TTCTCAATCGCGAAGTAGGTCTGCCAGTTGGACGGCACTCCCTCCGGCAGGTAGGTGGAGGCGTCCATGATGCCGGCCCGGGAGTTCCGTCCGGACCCCAGCGTGGTGTAGCGGAAGTCCTCGGTGTCGCTCATGACGTCGGTATCCCAGCCAAAGACGTCCTGGTAGAACTTCACGGACGGGGCGTAGTTGCGGGTGTGGAGTTCATGCCAGTACGGGGTCCCGGGTTCGCCCGTGGACTGGAATCCGGTGTGGCCGCCGAACTGCCAGGCGCCAACTGCTGCTCCGCCCGCGTCCGCGATCATCGCCATGTGTCCTTGTCCGGGAACCTCCATGGGCGGCATGAGCACCTGGCCGCCCGCGGCCAGGGCCGCCTCCGCGGTCGCGTGAATGTCCTCCACGCGCAGGTACGTTGTCCAGACGTCGGGATATCCGGAGTCGTCGTCGTTCTTCATCATCCCGGCCACCGGCGAGCCATTGGCGAAAGCGGTGATGTAGCCGCCGTATGTCTCCTGGTCGCCCTCTTCATAGGTCCACCCGAACAGCCGGGTGTAGAACTCGCGGGATCTTTCCGGGCGGGACGTCATGAGGTCGATCCAGCAGGGATCACCGGGGGCGATAGTGGGCTTGGGCATGGGGACTCCTGGTGTGTGCAGGTGTGGACCGGGCAAGGCCCACCCTAGCGCTGCACGCCCCAAAAGCCGAGGAGCGCCGGCACGGCTACATTTCTGGCGGTTGCCGTGCCGGCGCTGGCCATTATCAGGCCTCGTTTTCCGGGTTCCGCAGCCGGCGCCTGATCATGACCCCGGCAACCAGCAGCCCGATGACCAGCACGCCCGCGACGATCCCCACCACAACCAGCTGCCCCGGCAGCCCGGAGCTCGCCGCAGCAGCAGGCGTGGCAACTGCGGCGGCGGGTGCGGTGTTCGGTCCGCCGGCTGTGAAGGTGAAGGTTCCCTCGATGGGGTGCCCGTCGGAGGACACCACCCGCCAAACCACGGTGTACTTTCCTTCGGGAGCACCCGGTTTGACCGGCTGGCTGACCTGGTTGTCCACGATCTGAACCGGCCCGTCCGCATGGTCGGTGCCGGTGGCGTCCTCCACCCGCACGATCGAGTTGATGGCGATCGGGGTGTGGTCGAAGGTCAGCTCGATCTTCGCGGGCATCGCGCTGACCGTGGAACCATCGGCCGGGTTGCTGGATTCGAGGGAGTCATGCGCCTGCGCCGGTGCCGATGAAGCGAGCACGAACGCGGTTGTGGTGAGCGCCAGCAGTACCCATGCCAGCCAGGCCGCCGGGCTCTTGCGGGACGTTGTCTTCATTCGGTTTCCCGCTCTACTTGCCGGCAGTGCGGGTCCGGCGCCCGGCAAGGACCAGCCCCAGGGCCGCTGCGCCGAGCACGAAGCCTGCCGCGCCCAGGACCAGGCCCCACACGGACGTGGCGTCGGTGGAGACCTGCTTCGTCTCCGACACTGCCTCGGCGCCCGGTGCCGCTGACGCACCGGCGGCGGCAGCGCCGTCGTCGGCCGTTGTCACGAAGGACGGGGCCGGATGCTTGGGCTCCGGCTGCCCCTCAGCGCTCTCTTCGTCCCACTTCACCACGCTGCCGTCGGTGTAGCTCTGGGCTGCCTTCAGGGTGACCTTGGTGCCCTCTGCGGGAAGCCGGCCCACGGACAGCGAGAAGGACTGGTACTGGTTCTGGCCCAGCTGGTGGGCATCGTCCGCGGTCCAGACCACCGAGACCGGCGCCTTGGTGACCGTGGCGCCAGCCACCGTGACCGGCTTGGGAAGGTCTCCCGTGACCACCTGCGCGGTCCAGCCCTCCACGGGCTTGACCGAGACGGAGGTGAACGGCGTATCGGTGGGCAGCGTGACCTCGAGCTTGGTGGTCTTCGCGGTGGGGGACTCGTTGGGGACGTTGAACGTCAGGTGGGAGTAGCCGTTCGCGGCGGTGTCATCCGGGTCCACACTCACGTGGGCGGACGCGGCGGTGGCGCCTGCAGCGATGATTCCCGCGGTGGCAGCGGCGGCGGTGAGGGACTTGAGGGTACGGCGGAATGAGGTGTTCAAAGCAAGCCTTCCGAAGGGTGCGCCAAAAAGGACCGCCTACGGCGGCGGCGCAAAAAATAGGGACAACGCGGCCCGCCCACGCCTGCCAGGGGGCAGGTGGGGGACGGCGCGGAAAGTCGGGAGCCGCGTTAGGTCGCGGCGTGGAAGGCCGGCGGCCCGCGCAGCGCAGGCAGGCGCAGGTTCCGCCACCGGGACGGAATCACGACGGCGGCCGGCGCGCGAAGGTGCGGCCACTCAGGAATGGCGGCGGCGGACAGGATCCGGACCAGTGGCCGCAGCCAGGCGGCCAAGGCCCAGACGGCTGCTTCGCCCTTGGCCAGGACCAACGCCGTGGCCAGGGTTGCCGCGGCGTGCAGGGCCAGCATCAGGGTACCCGGTACGGCGGCATGTTCCGGCAGCAGGGCCGCGGCCGCAGGGGACACTGCTGAGGCGTCATGGACGTGGCTGCCGGCGGTGGGAGTGAACGAGGCGGACACCGACAACGCGTCGAAGGCCCAGTGCAGGACCAGTTGGCTGGAGCCCAGGAGGCCGATCATCGCGGGCATGCTGATCTTGGTCTTTGACAGGATCGTGACCGGCGCCAGGACCAGCGCCACGATGCCAGCGACGATGGCCGGCTGCGGCAGCAGGCCCCCTGCGAGAACGTGGGCTCCCGCGGCAAGGGCGAACATGGCTGCGGTGAACGCCATGGCCCGGGGGACGCGGAACGGAGCACTCATGCCACTCGCCACCCTTCCCTTTACAGTTGCCACCCTCCACTGTAAGGAACCACCCCCATGGGCAGGTAATCAACTTCAGGATGTGGAGGAGGCCCGGAACGCCGGCTGCGGGGTTAAACAGCAAAGCCCCTGGTGGAGGCCAGGGGCTTTGCTTCGAACTGCGAGGGGGCGCGCTACTCCGCGAGCTTGGCGACCGAGTGCGCCCAGATGAAGAACTTGTTGGTGCCCAGATCCTTGACGGTCTTGATATTCAGGGCCTCTTTGAGCTTCTGGGCGTCGCTCTCGGACAGTCCCTTCAGGGCCTCGACCGGCGCTTTAGCCAGATCATCGATGCCCTTGTCGAGATATTCCTTGTCGAACTTCGCGTTGATTCCAGCCATACTGTCTGTCCTCCTGATGCTCGTTGGGGCCTCATTGTGCCGTGGGGCACAATGGCCATTGAACCACGGCGATTCTCAAATGCACCAGTATTCAATATGGCCATTCCTTATCCCCCTCCTGCGGCGGCTCCCAGCAATTACCCAGCAACCGGAACGTGGACGCGGAGACTCCTGTCAGGATGGGCCAGGGCAGGTAGGGTCGCCATCTTGCCGGGCCGCCACGTCATCAACTTCGCTTGCGTAGTAACCCTGCTTACCATTGGGTAAACTGCGGGTTAACCTGCGGCTTCATGGTGTGAGTGCGCGTGAGGGCAAGTAGTCCCCTCCCGGAAGACAGGTAGCCACTACGGGGGCCCGTCCCCGGCAAACGCCCTTATTCTGCAATTCGATGGAGCTCCGGCATGCGCCGGCGCAGGGGCGCGGGACAGGCGGAAATGACGAATTGCGTGAGTTGCATAACTTTGGACCGATCCGCCACATGCACGGCTTCGAATGCCTACTACCGTAGAAAAGGGCCAAAAAGAGCTTGGCTGCGGGCACATTAAGTTTTGGAATTTGTTGTCTGCGGAAATCAGCCGGGTTTGGCCAAGGATTTGATCGGGGGAATTGTTGGAGCGCGGGACGGTAGTGGTTGTGGAGGACGATCCGGACATCAGTGTTCACAACAGGATGACAATGAGGAGCAGCTCAGGCTGATGCGGCGGGCCATCCAGGGGTACACAGCCTACAGCCGTCGTTTCCAGACCGGCATCCTGGCTCCGATCCAGGCTGACGGAACGAACGGGCCCGACGCCCGGTTGGGGATGCTTTCAAAGCAGGAAATGAAGGTGGCGGGCGGGGTTGCCCGGGGGTTGACCAACGGCCAGATCGGCCAGGAAATGTTTTTGGCCGAAAAGACCGTGAAAAACATGGTCTCATCGGTGCTGATGAAATTCGACATGTCGCGCAGAACCGAGGTCGCGGTGTTCGTCTCCGGGGAACTTGAGCACACAGGGGACCTCGCCCAGGAGTACCGGAGCAGCCGTGACACAGACCTGATCGCGGAAGTCACCGCGGCGCTGGTTATCTGCACCAGCGAGGCGGGCAGTGTTCCGCCGTCCAACAGAATGCTTTTATTGGACGCCATGCGACTTGCTGATTCCCTGGCGGCTACCCGCGCCCGGCCTCACGCCGTTAGACTCTTGCAGGAACGACGGACGAACGTGCATGGCCCTGAGGCCACCACCTCAAGGCCAACCCCGCGCGGCACTGACAACGCTCCCGAGCGGGGCCAGAACTAAGGGGCCGGACAGTTTCCCACTGGCACTCCTCTGCCGGAGCAGAATCTGGGTGACAGCGGTTGGAAGGGCGGCTATGTCGAGTGAGGGCGCCCGTGGACCGTTTTGATCGGGTAGTCCTGGTCTTCAATCCGGGTAAGCCCGGCATGGTTGCCAGGATCGATGAATTACGACAGGGTCTGACTGCCGGATTGCCGCAGCTGCCGATTGAGTTGCTGCCAACGGAGTTTGCCGGGCACGCCCGTGATCTTGCACGCTCCGTGGCGGCGAAGGGAACCCCTCTCATTGTTTCCGTCAGTGGTGATGGCGGATACCACGAGGTCGTCAACGGGGTAATGGACGTTCCGGGCAGCAGGGCGGTGTGCACTGTTGTTGCGGCAGGAAACGCCAATGACCATCACCGCAGCATGCCCGCGCCGCCGTTGCCGGAGGCCGTCCGCCAAGGCCCGGTCCGCCACATCGACCTGTTGCGCATCACGTTCGGCGGGGAACACCGCGAGCGGATTCAGTACGCCCACTCCTACATAGGTTTCGGGCTCACACCGTTGATGGCGATCGGCATCGAGCGGGGCGGCAAGGGGAAAATCCTCGAACTCCTGTCCGTCGCCCGCACACTCTCTGCGTTGAGGCCCTTTGAACTCGTCCGTGCAGACGGGGCCACCGCGCGCTTCGACAGCCTGATCCTCGCCAACATTTCGCGTATGGCCAAGTACGGGACGGTCAGCGAGATGGGCAGCCCCGACGATGGCCTGTTCGAGGTCGTGACGCTGCCGCATGCCGGGCGCTGGAAGATGGCGCTGATGACCCTGCGGGCTGTGACGCTGGGACTGGGCCACCAGCCCAGCGTCAGCAGCTATTCCTTCACCACGCGGGATGCTGTCCCTTGCCAGATCGACGGCGAAGTCATCCACCTTCCGGCGGCCACGCAGGTGCTGGTGGAGAGCGCGAAGGGCGCCCTGGCTGTTATCTGACCCTCGGCACCCTTGCTGTGTCTGTGGATTGTGGGAACGGGACGTAGCCAGGGGCAGGTCCGGGTTTGGAAGCGGACAGAACTGATTGGTGGGTTTTCACCGGTCGCGGCCCACGAGGGCGTACAGTCAGAGTATCGGGACGTTGTGACTGGACATCCGGTTTCCCGGGCAATGAAACCAACTCCGCGTGCGCCGCCGGCGCATCGGCGACTGTGACATCCCGTCACTGCGCTGAACACGTGGTGATGAGTTGGGACAACGAGGGCGGCCCTGGCCGTCCTGCTACGCAGGCCGGCCCTTCAGCCCGTGCCCTCCCAATATAAGGGGCCCGGTTTCGAGTCCCTAGAACCCCAGTCACAGTCAATCCGCCCGTATCTGCGGTTCTGACAGTGCATCTCCAAGAAACGTTGGCGCAATGCCATGACCACCACCCAAGAGCAGCCTGTCCACGTCGAGGGGCGCCTCGCGCTCAGCGGCGTCCTCGCTTCCGCCCTGCCTCACGACCTCGGTACGGCAACGGCCGCCTCCCGGTACACCGTCCCCGTCGTTTTTTCCCGCAGGCCCCAGCCGCGGGAACTCGATTTGTTGCACGACAAGAGCGTCACCAAGCGCCTTGCGGAGGAAGGATACAGTGACGTCGAACTGCGGGTCTCCGACCGCCGCCTTTTGATCACCAACACCAATCTGCAGGACCTCAAGTCAGGGCTTGCCCACCTCGTGGGCACGATACTAAGGGACATCTCCGTACAGGCCGAAGCCGAGCGCGCCCACAGGTCTGAAGAAATGGATGCCCTGGGGCTGCTTGAGGAACAACGACTTGAAGCTATCCGTCAATCCGCGGCAGAAATCCACTTCGACTAACACCCGTAACCAGCACCGCGGAGTCGACAGTAGGGACACGCGCATAGGCGCGCCTCCTCAAAGTCTCCACACAAACCCAAACCCGCAAAGGAAACAATGACTTCCATGCACCTTGAGAAGTACTGGCACCGGCTGTCCCCGGCCAGCAAGCAGTGGCTCCTCGACAATCCTGGTTGTGTAATTCTGCCCCGGACCATCTCGGCAGAAATAAATGCCGAATCCGGAGAGGACGCTGATTCTGATAGTCACGGCGAAACTGTCCTGTCACCGGAAAACATCGAGTTCATCCGGTCCAAAACGCGCCAGGAAGAACCGTCCCCGGCACAGCCGACCTACCGGTTCTTCGACTCTGTACAGCCCTAAACCCACGGGACCCCGGCCACCCAAACCGGGCCGGGGTCCAGCCATTAACGTACTGGGCGAGGCCCCTGCGACCGAAAGGGGGCCGGGCGGGGCATAGTTGGAGTATGGCAACCTACGATTCCCGGAGTTTTTACACGCGCGGTGATTCCTTCAGTGTTGGAGCTTCGCGGGAACACGTGGAACGCTCGCTTCTTGACTTCGGGGCAACCGATGTTCTTTTCAGCCAACGTGGCCACCTCAACGCCATCTCGTTCAGAGCCAGCGGAAGGCAATTTCGGATTGTCCTCTCATTACCGCAGACCGAGCGAAGCCCTGCTGTTCCGGGTGGAGTGTCCGACGTCCCCGGCAAGGAGGTTAGCGCAAAAGTGCTCGAACTCGATGCCCGGAGGTTCTGGCACGCCTTCGCCTTGTCCACCGACGCCAAACTCGCAGCGGCGGCAGCCGGTGTTGCAACACTCGAATCCGAATTTCTGGCCCATGTGGTGCTCCCCGGCAACCATACGGTGATGGACGAACTCGAACCCGTCATAGCCTCTGCCTACAGGTCCGGGCAGCGTCCCTCCATCAGTGCTGCTGCTGGACCACGAACCGATTGAAAAAATGGGCCATGACCCAGCCAGGAAGGACCGCGGCAGGCCGGAAGGCTCATCGTGTTGGGGACCGGGGCGCGTTGAGAAATGATGGAAACCCCTTGGCCACTTGTGGAGCCCTGCGTTTTCAGTTTGAATTAGCGCCGTCGCACTGGGCGACTTTCGTGCAGTTCTTGGTCTCGCAGGTGCCCTGGCACCGCCCTTAGGAAGAAGCTTCAGTGAAAGCGTTGCACAGGCTGGGTGCTGTTCCGTTTCCGAATATTGTCCGCCCGCGCGGAAAGGCCAAAGGGATAGCCAACGCTGCCGCGGCGTTGTCCTTGTTGGCGGGGCTGATATCCCTCACCATCCCTTCCGCCGGCACTGTACCCAGCGCGACAGCCGCAGACATCAAACCGGGGGAGTGGGTTTCCCTGGCGGCCGGTCCGGCGCCGGCCAGCAACCCGCTGCAGGGCTTTGTCCCCTACGCCGGGAAGTACGGTTCCCTGCCCTATTCCATGGAATGGTTCTACATTCCGGTGAACGCAGTGGTCACGGGACCCGGCAACTACGACTGGTCCGCCCTGGAATCCCAGCTGAACGCCATTGCCGCCCGCGGACACCAGGCCGTCTTCAGGTTCTACCTCGACTACCCCGGCAAGCCAACCGGCGTTCCCAAATACCTCCTGGACGCCGGATTGGCCACCCACTCCTACACCGACTACGGCAACCAGGGCATCAGCGTTTCCCCCGACTACGACGACCCGCGCCTGGCACAGGCGCTGGACGGCTTCATCGCGGCCTTTGGGTCAAAATACGACGGCGACCGGCGCATCGGCTTCATCCAGGCGGGCCTGCTGGGGTTCTGGGGCGAATGGCACACCTACCCCCACGACGGGTGGGCCTCGCCGGAAAACTGGTCTGCCTCGGCCACCGAGCAACAACTTGTCCTGCAGGCCTACACGGCCGCCTTCACCAGGACCAAGCTGCAGGTGCGGTACCCCACCACCGCGAACAGCAGCCTCAGCGTGGGCTACCACGACGACTCGTTTGCCGCCGAAACCATGCCCGGAACCGGCTGGAGCTTCGTGGACAAACTGCAGCAGGCCGGCGCAACCGGCAAATGGCTCACCCAGCCGGTGGGCGGCGAACTCCGCCCCGAGCTGCAGCCCTGCCTTTTCGACGCCGTCCGGTGCCCCTGGGTGGCCGACCCGGCCCAGAAGGACTTTCCGGGGAGCGTGGCGGCAACGCACGCCTCGTGGCTGCTCAACCAGTACGCCTTCAGCCCAGCGTACGCAGGGGCTGCCCAAAGCAATGCTGCCGCAGCCTCCCAATCGCTGGGCTACCGGTTCCAGGCCACCGGCTTTTCCCTGACGCCCGGAACCGTGAAGGGACAGAGCGACCTCAGCGTCACCATCCGCAACACGGGTGCGGCGCCGTTCTACTATGACTGGCCGGTGCAGGTGGCTGCCGTGGGCGGCGACGGGAAGATCGCCAGGACCTGGACCACTTCCTGGCGGCTCACCTCGATCAAACCCGGCATGGCACCCACCCTGGGAGCGCCCCTCAGCACCGCCGGCCTCCCCGCCGGCTACTACACGCTGGTGCTGCGGCCGGTGAACCCGCTGGCCAATGGCGTCCCGCTGCGCTTTGCCAACGCTGCCCAGGACCAGACGCTGCCCGGATGGCTAACCTTGGGACGCAACTACTTCCCCGCATCCTGACCACCGACCACCGCCAAGCCGCGGCCGCCGACTGCTAACTGGCTGCCGCCTCCATGCGGTACCCGTTCGGGTTGTTCTGCTGCCAACGCCAGGCATCGGCGCACATGTTCTCCAGCGTCTCCGCAGCCTTCCACCCCAGGTCGCGGAAGGCCGCCGTCGGATCCGCCAGGCTGACCGGGGCGTCTCCCGGGCGCCGCTCCGCCAGGCTGTAGGGGATGGCAGTCTGCGCAGCCTTTTCAAAGGCGCGGATGATTTCCAGGACGAAGTGGCCGCTGCCGCTGCCCAGGTTCCAGGTGTGGACCCCCTCGCGGGCAGCGAGGTAATTCAGTGCCGCCAGGTGTCCGGCGGCCAGGTCCATTACGTGGATGTAGTCGCGGATCCCGGTGCCGTCGGATGTTGGGTAGTCGCCGCCGAAGACGTTCAGCATGTCCCTGCGGCCCACCGCCACCTGGGTGACGTACGGGAAGAGGTTGTTCGGGGGACCCTGCGGGTCCTCGCCGATCTGGCCGGACGGGTGGGCGCCCACCGGGTTGAAGTAGCGGAGGAGGGCCAGCCGCCACCGGCCGTCAGAGGCCTGCACGTCCGTGAGGATCTCTTCAATCTGCTGCTTGGTCCGGCCGTAGGGGTTGGTGGCCCCCAGCCTGCTGTCCTCCTTGAGCGGCATCTGAGGGTTGCTCCCGTACACCGTGGCGGAGGAGCTGAAGACGAGGGTCCGCACGTCATGGGCGTCCATGGCCTCCAGCAGGTTCAGCGTCCCGGTGACGTTGTTCCGGTAGTAGCGCAGGGGCTGGGACACCGATTCGCCCACGGCCTTCAAACCCGCGAAGTGGATCACCGCCTCAGCCCCGGCGGCGGCGAACACCCCGTCCAGCGCCGCGGGGTCCGTGATGTCGGCCTCGTGGAAGGCCAGGCTGCGTCCGGCGAGTTTCTGGACGCGCAGCAGCGACTCCATCTGGGAATTGCTGAGGTTGTCCACCGCCGTGACGTCGTGCCCGGCCTCCAGCAGCTGGAGGATGGTGTGGGACCCGATGTACCCGGCGCCGCCGGTAACTAGAACCTTAATGTCTCTGCCCTCGCTGATAGACAACCCCGCTCTGCGGGGCCAGGACCACATGGTGGGGTGCCGGTTGCCCGGCGGCATCAACCAGCCCGGACGGGACTTTGATGCGGCGCCGGCTGCGGCCGTCGTTGTTGAAGTTCACTGCCGCCCAGCCGCCGCTGAAGGTCCGCGACCATACGTGCCGGCGGCCCTGGGGCTGCCCCTCGGGGTGCCCAAGGGGCCAGTCCAGTTCCTCGATGTGCTGGGTGCGGCTGTAGTCGTCGTGGCCGGTCGCCGTGTAGGAACCCGCGCCGCCGCCGAAGATCCAGAACGCCGCCAGCCCATACCGGAAGTTGGGGTGGGCGTCATCGCCGTCGGTGGGGACGCGCAGGATCGAAATTCCGGGCCCGTCTGCCTGGGCAAGCTGTGCCTCGGCCGTGCGGGGATCGAACAGGTTCGCCGGCCCGTAGCCCAGCCACACCTCCTCGAAGCCGCCGCCGTACGCCGCGTGGGAATCCCAGCGGCCCGGCAGGCGCCGGGATTCGGCAATGTTAGGCACCAGGACCTTGCCCACGCCGTTCAATGCAGCCCCCGCAGCGTGGACCAGTTTGTCCAGGCCGTCCCGGAAGTCGGCCATGGATGCCGCGTCCTGCACCGGGGGCCGGATGCCGTAGTAGTCGTCAAAGACGTCGTTGTCCGCCATCACGCCGTCAAAGGGAGAGCCTGCCAGCTCGCTGGTGACGTTCTGCACCCAGCGGGCACGGTACTCCGGGTCCCACACCTTCATCTGCCAGTGTCCGCCGTACCCGTTCCACTCGATGCGCGCGCCGTCCAGCCGCGTGGCGAACCATGTGCCGCCGTCGTCCTCTGCCTCCCGGTACGTCACCCCGGAACTGAAGATGGGCCCCGGTTCATAGGCACGGGTGGAGGACAGGCACTTGTAGCAGAGCACCGTCATGTCCGGGCGGCGGCGCTTGAGCTCGGCTGCCGCGTCCAGCTCCCACGGCTGGAGGATGGCCGCGCGGTAGTGCTCCGCGGCGAAATCGATCTGCGCCGGAGAAATGGGATCGCCGTAGCGGATCCACGCACCCACTCCCGTCACAGCGGCACCACGGTAAGGGCTTCGGTGGGCAGCTCTTCCGCAGCCGCCATGTCCAGCGCTGTTACGTCCGCCGCAGCCGGCTCCACCACCGGCAGGTCTCCGAGGGCGCGGTAAATCTGGTTGTAGGACGACATCACCTCGTGCATCTGGAAGAACTCCTGCACGCGGGTCCGGGCGTTGGCTGCATACTCGCCGTAGGAGTCCAGGTTGCCGATGACGGCCTGGACCGCGTCCGCCATCTGCACCACGTTGCCCGGGGTCACCGTTTCGCCGCAGGCGCCGATGGTCTTCCCGTCCGTGGTCAGCAGGTCATCGGCGATGAGCTGGGCCACGCCGCCAACGTCGGAGCCCACCGTGGGAATGCCGGCGGCCATGGCCTCCAGGATGACGATGGGCTGGCCCTCGTTATAGCTGGGGAGCACCAGCAGGTCGAACTGGTCAAGCATTTCCCTGACGTTGACGGTGCCGTGGATGGTGACCTTGTCCTGCAGGCCCAGGGCCTCGATCTTGGCCAGGCACGCTTCGTAGTATTCGGGCACGTGCTCGGTGGGGCCCAGGACGTCCAGGTGCAGGTTGGGATAGCCGCGCTGCGTGAGGACCTCCATGCTCGAAAGCAGGTCAAGCAGCCCCTTGATGGGCACCACGCGGGCGATGTAGACCAGGCGCCAGACGTGCTCCGCGGAGTCCTGCCGGAGGTTTTCCAGGACCTGCCGGCGCGCCCGGTACTTCCCGTCGAACTCCTCGATGACCATGCCGTTGGGCACCACGACGGACTTGTCGATGTCCGTTCCCAGGCGGGCTGCCTCTGTGATGGCGCTGGGGTAGAGGTAGGTAATCAGGCGGGCGCTGGGGTAGCAGAAGCGTCCCATTTCCGTCCACCAGGCCATCCAGGCGCGCTGTTCCGCCGTGACGTCGAAGAGCCGGTAGTCATCGGCCGTGATGGACAGGGCCATGTTGCGGTCCAGCAGGGTGTTCACGGTGTCCCGGACATACAGGTTGTGTTCGGTCAGCAGGAAGGCGGTGTCGTGGTCCCGCGCGGCCGCTGCCCCCAGCAGGGATGCGTAGCCGGTGGTGTGGGCGTGGTAGACCCTGGCGCGGGGCATGGTCTCGCCGGTGATGGCATAGGCCAGGGAGAAGAAGTTCCGCAGCACCCAGAAGGATTCGGCCAGCGGCAGGTTCAGCTGCGGCATCCGGTCCTGCAGCGCCTGCATGAATTCCCGGGATCCGAGCAGGGCCCACAGGGGGTACTGCCGGGTCCGCTTGTTGAGGCCCTCGTCAATCAGGTCCCACAGCGGCTCCACTTCGCCGTGTTCTGACAGGGCGTAGATGGCGTCAAAAAGCCGGTGAGAGAGTTCTTCGCGCTGTTTGGAGTCCATGCCCAGGTCCTTGACGGTCACCGACATGTAGTCGTGCCGGTGTTCCTCCATGCTGAGGAAGACCGTCCGGACCCAGCGGACGTTCCCGGGCATGCCGTAGAGGTCCGTCAGCGGCGCGCTGGAGTCCCAGGTGATGTGGATGATGCCGTAGCTGAGGTCCGGGTTGTGCGTGACGATGTCGTGCACCACTGCCGAGACGCCGCCCTTGAGGTAGGGGTAGGTGGACTCCATCACGATGGCCACGTCTACGTCCTGGTACTCGACATCCCGGGGCGCCGGGGCGGCTGCCGGTCCCGCCGAAAGCACTGACGGGGCCGGATTGCTGTTCCAGCGGGTCTTTAGGTTCTTAAGGGTCGAGTACATGGTTGTTTCCTCACCTGGTGTTCTGAAGGCTCAAGAGTTTCGGACTGACTGAGGGACGTGCGGTGGCGGGAGCCACGTCACCACGTGGTGGCGTGCCGCCAAAAGAGGGTGTATTCGGGCTGGCTCCAGTGCCGCTTGTAGAGCGACCAGCCGACGGCGATAAGGACGAAGTCAGCGGCCCCCAGGATCAGGTAGCTGGCGGAATGCAGCGAGGTGCCGATCAGGTGGGCTCCGCCGGCGAAGGCTGCGATGCACACGGCCAGGTGCACGGCGCCGAGGATCTGGGGCGTGATTTTCTCCCCGATGAAGTCCAGCTCGTAGTTCAGGAGCGTGAGCATCATGAAGGACCACGAGGCCAGGGCGGCGGCAACCGTCAGTAACGTGTTGGCCGGGTCCAGGCCGGACACTGCCAGCGACACCGAGAGGGTCAGCAGCCCGGCGATGGCTCCGGTGAGGACCACCGAGCGGTCCAGGACACGGACCAGCCGGCTGGAGCTGCCCTTCAGGACGCTGACCGGGGCGGTGGCGATGTCCTTGTGCAGCCTGCCGAGGGCCCGGTCCACGCCAGGTGCCAAGTGCACGAAGTAGAAGTTGTAGGCGATGACTGCCGGGAGCATGGCAGCGAAAACAGCCACAACCTGGAATGCCCCGCCTGTCACCAGGAACAGCGCATACTTGTCAGCCCAGAGGACCGCACCCATAAGCAGGCCGCGGACCAGGTCAGCACCGAACACCCGTGCGCCCAGGTGCTTGGTGATGCCCAGGTGGCGCAGGCCCGAGCGCATGGCAACGAGCTGCGTGACGGTTCCGACCACAGGCGGCAGCCACCAGGCGGCGGGAGCGAGGAACAGTGCGGCCGCGTAGCCGGACCAGGCGGCAGCCCACAGGCCACGGCGGTTGGCCACGTTGGCCAGCACCAGTGATTGCACGAACAGCAGGTGCAGGACGCACAGGACCACGTAGTGCATCATGGCGTCCCAGGACCAGCCGGTGGCCAGCCACAGGGGAACCGCGAACACCGCAACGAGAGGCAGGGACTGGACGAACATCAGCGGCCAGTACTGGCAGAACCGGCGTGTGATCTCCCCGAGGTTGCGCTCGGCCATGAGGTCACCGAGCACGCGGTAAATGGGGAGGCACGCAGCCTGGGCCAGCCACGGCACGGTGACCGACGATGCCAGGACCACGTAGGTCAGCGGCACCCCTGCAACATTGATGCCGGCCATGGCAGGACTCACCAGCGGGTAGACGGCGTTCAGCAGGAGCACCGGGGACAGGTACAGGAGCAGGGCCGCGCCCAGGCGTTCCTGCGAACCGCCTGCGGCCTGCTGGTCTGCCTTGGAGATCCGGGGCGTCACGATGAGCGCTACCGCCAGCAGCAGGGGAAGCACTGCCGCCGCCAGGACAAGGACGGGTGAGCCGCCGGTAAGGAACCTGCTGCCGAACGGCACCATGGCGGACAAGGCCAGGCCGACAATAACGAACACGAACATTTGGCGGGCATAGGTGTCTTGCAGCAGATGTTTCAGTGACGTCATGTCTTCCTTCGGGCGGCAGGCGGGAGCTGCGAAACCTGTTGCCCCGGGAACACGCGCGGCCGGTCAGCCGCGCCCAGGGCAGCGGGTGACGCCAGCGTCGTGAAGCGTAAGGGGTGTGGATGGTGGCAGGAGCTGGGGGACCGACGGCGACTGGGGGGATGCGCCCTGGTCTCAGGAGGGCACACACCGCCGCCGGCCCCGGTAAAACCCGGGTGGACCCCTGCGGGGAAACCCGGAAGCTTTTTGGGTGCGCGGAACGCGTTCCGCTCCAGGGAGGAGCGGCCCGGACACGACAATAAAGGCCCTACATCAAGAACTGACCATTGAATTGATTAATAAACATCCAATGATTTGAGTAAAGCGCCGCATTAAGGAGTTCCTGCAGGCGCGGAAGAAGACCGTCCCCGCCCGGCTTTACGTCGCTTTTGGGCTGACCAGGAAACAGTGCGGCGGGCCTGCGAGGCTTACTACTGTAGGCCACTCCCGGTCAGGGATGCGCTCCTTGGGGCCGTCTTTGGGCCAACTACTGGCTGCGTTTCCGCCGCCGGTTTTGAGCAGTCCACGCCCACCGGGACGAAGGAAGCCAGTACGATCCCGACGAAGATCATGTGGATGTTGGCCCCGATCCGGTCGTACCGGCCCAGCCAGAATCCCAGGCTGACGCTGACGCCCCACAGCAGGGCGCCCACGGCGTTATAGGCAAGGAAGGCTCGGTAGCTCATCTTTCCCACGCCTGCAGTAACGGGAAGGACGGTCCGCACAATCGGCACGAAACGGGCCAGGACCACGGACCGGCGCCCGTATTTGAGGAAAAAGGTGTGGGCCTTGTCAGCGTATTCGCCGCGCAGGAGCCTGGAGCCGGGCCGGTTGAAGACGGCAGGCCCCGCCTTCCTGCCGATGAGGTACCCGGCTTGGTCCCCGCCGGGCGCGGCAAGAAACGCGGCGCCCGCCAAAACCGCGATGGGCACCTGGATGGTTCCCATTGCCGCCGGGAGGCCCGACGGTGGAGGCAGCCAGCGTGACGGGGTGCATGGGCCTAACCTATGCCACCAACCTCAATCCCGGCTTGCGGATGTACCGGTCACCGTCTGGTTCCGTTGCCCTGATGCTGTCGCCGCAGGTCATCGGCCTGCGCCGGCCGGTGCAAAGCTGTCCCGGATAGCTTCGCAAAACTACTAATCATGCTTACCATTGTGGGGCGCGGGCTGCCCGCTGGGGGCAGAGCACCCGCGCGGCACCGGAGGTCTCTAAGCATGGACAACGAAATGCGTCCCCTTACCGATGATGAACTGATGTCCGAACAGGCCACCGCCCTGCCGGACAAGGAAGTAGCATCCGTCCTGGACCTGAACGCGGACCTGGACCTGGGCATCAACGCTGCGGCCCCGATTGACCTGGCCGTCGCCGCCAACGCGAACGTGGCCGCGCCCATCGACGCCGCCGCGTCAGCCAACATCCTGTCGTTTGGCTCGGACGCGCAGGCTTTGTCCAGCCAGGACGCTGCCATTGACCAGGGGATCACAGCCGACGCCAACGCTGACTCCACCCAGGACAGCGTGATCGGCCAGGGCGACGGCACCGCGGACGCGGGCACAACCGACGCCGGGACCACGGACGGCGGGGCAGGCGCCGGGACGGATCCCACCAGCACCGGTGGCCTGACCGACGCCGCCGGTGCACTGAACGGGAACCTGCTCAACGTGGACGTCAACCTCGATGCCGACGCCGCCATTGCAGCCCCCATCAACGGTGCCGTCGCGGCGAACGCCAACGTTGCAGCCCCGATCGACGCGGCCGTGGCCGCCAACATTGGCTCCATCGACAGCCAGGCGTACGCCATCTCGGACCAGAGCGCCACCATCTCGCAGCACATCGACGGCGCCGCCAACGCCGCGGCCGGCCAGCAGTCCGACCTGCAGCAGTAAGCCCAGATGACCCAGACCCAAGGCGGCCCGCCTTCCCAGGCGGGCCCGCCGTCGTCGACCGCTGCCCTTTCCCAGGACCCGCCGGACCGGACCATCACGACGGCGGGTGCCCACCTTCCTGCCCTGGCCGACGGCGTGCAGTTGCTTGGCCCAGCGGAAGGCTCCGGCTACCGGGAGCCGCTGGCTCTGGTGCGCCGCGCCGACGGCCAGACCCTGCAGCTGACCCGGCTGCTGTACCTGGTGCTGGAGGGTGCCGACGGCACCCGTGACTTTGACGCTATCGCCAAGCACGCCAGCGAGGGCTCGGGGCGCCTGGTCAGCGCAGACAACGTCCGCACGTTGATGGACTCCCAGCTGCTGCCAATGGGTCTGCTCCGGCTCGCCGACGGCAGCCAGCCCGAGGTCAAGAAGGCGAACCCGCTGCTGGGCCTGCGGTTCCGCTACGTCGTTTCCGACCCCGAGCGCACGCGCCGGATCACGGCGCCATTCGCCGTGCTCTTCAACCCGCTGATCGTGGTGGCCGTGACGGCCGCGTTCCTTGCCGCGTGCTGGTGGGTGCTCATGGTGAAGGGACTGGGTTCGGCCACTCACGAGGCCTTCGAGCAGCCGGCCCTCCTGCTGCTGATCCTCGCGGTCACCATCCTCTCCGCCGGGTTCCACGAATTCGGCCACGCCGCAGCCACCCGCAAGGGCGGGGCGACGCCCGGAGCCATGGGAGCGGGGCTGTATCTGCTGTGGCCCGCGTTCTTTACGGACGTCACGGATTCGTACCGGCTGGGCCGCGGCGGCAGGATCCGCACCGACCTGGGCGGACTGTACTTCAATGCCATCGTGGCGGTGGCCATCATGGGCCTGTGGTGGGCCACCGGCTTCGACGCGCTCCTGCTGGTGGTGGTCACGCAGATCCTGCAGATGGTCCGGCAACTGATCCCTCTGGTGAAATACGACGGCTACCACATCCTGGCCGACGCCACCGGAGTGCCTGACCTGTTCCAGCGGATCAAGCCGACCCTTCTGGGGATCCTTCCGTGGCGGTGGGGAAACCCGGAAAGCAAGGTGTTGAAACCGTGGGCGCGGGCCGTGGTCACCGTTTGGGTCCTGGTCACGGTGCCGGTGCTGCTGTTCAGCATGGTGATGATGGTGTTGTCCCTGCCGAGGCTGCTGGCCACCGGTTGGGCCAGCGTGGGCAAACAGCAGGAGGCGCTCTCGGCGTCGCTCGCCAGCGGGGACTTCCTGGGCGTGGCCGTGCGGGCACTGGCCATGATCGTGGTGGCCGTCCCGGTGCTGGGCGTGCTGTATATCGTGGCGCGGCTGCTGCGGCAGCTGGTTAGCGGGCTTTGGCAGAAAACCCGCGGCAAGGCCCTGCAGCGCACCGCTGCGATGACCGCCGTGGCAGTCCTTCTGGGCTGCCTCGCCTGGGCATGGTGGCCTGACGGCGGGACGTACCGCCCGGTACAGGCCTATGAACGCGGGACGCTGGGGGATGCCACACGGGCAATCCTTCCCGCGCGCGACGGCGGGGCATTGCGGCAGGGCGCTGCCGGACGAACCGTTGTGCTGTGGCCCGCCGGGGCTGCGAAACCGACCCGGGACAACCCGCAGCTGAGCATGGTGCTGGTCCCGGCGGGTTCTTCCGCCGCTCCATCTTCCGGCGGCGGTTCCGATGCAGGTCCCGCTGCTGCGGCGCCCTCCTGGGTGTTCCCGTTCGACCGGCCGGCTGCCCCCGAGAGTGACGGGAACCAGGCGCTCGCCGTCAACACCACCGACGGCTCCGTCCAGTACAGCGTGGCGTTCGCCCTCGTGTGGGCCGAGGATGGCCAGCCCGTCACCACCACCAACGAGGCCTACGCCTTCGCCAATTGTTCGGGCTGCGCGGCGGTGGCCGTAGGGTTCCAGGTGGTGCTGGTGGTGGGACAGGCGGACGTGATCGTGCCGCAGAACCTTTCGGCGGCGGCCAACTACAACTGCCTGGACTGCCTCACCTACGCCCTGGCCAGCCAGCTGGTCCTGACACTTGACGGGCCGCTGGACGGGGACAGCAAACAGCAGCTCGAAGCGCTCTGGGCCAAAATCGCCGAATACGGGCGGAACATCCGCGACGTACCGCTCTCCGATATCCAGGCCACGCTCAACGGGTATAAGGAACAGATCACGGCCATCGTCAAGGGTGCTTCGGTTGCCGGGGGTACTTCCGGGGCATCGTCTCCAGCCACCTCCGTCCCCAGCGGCGGACCCGGCCTTGGTCCTACCTCATCATCGTCCCCTGGTAACCAGTCCGCTCCGGCGGGGGTACCGGCAGAAACCTTCGCTCCTGACCCAGCTCCGACTGGGGTGGCCACGCCACCGACGGGGCAATATACGGAAGGCCCGCAGCCGACGTCGTCCGTTGGCTATGCGACGCCGGCACCCGGCGCGGACTACGGGACGGGCGAGACCCCGGCGCCGGCGCCCACTTCGGGCGCCGGGTAAAAGTGGGGGGCCGGCAGCTTTATTCGAATCGACGCTGATCCGTTGCCTCCGCCGCCGGCCCCTGGTCCGTGGTGAACGTGGAATGGGTTGCCTGGCGGCGCCACTGGTGGTGCCGCCAGGCGTCTGAGACCATCGGCAGTAGCCGACGCGGGGTGCGGTTGACTGGGCCCCAGTACCCAGTTGCAGCAACGCTGCATTCCGTCCCCTTGGGCATCACTTTGCCCGGACCGCCTCAAGGGTGGGCTTGGATTTGCTCAAGAATGCATCAAGGTCGCCTCACTTTTCCCACGGCCGCCAACGCGGAAGGAGCCCTGTAGGTATGGCGGCAATCTGGATTGGAGTATTGATTACTGGTCACATCTGCGGGGCGGGCACCTACCGTTCTTTCATGCTGAAAATCGTGAAGCAGATCCTGCGATCCAAGCCAAAGTGCAGGTATTGCGGGATGGCCCTGCCCCCATCTCCATCGGCGGCATTTTGCTCCCGCCACTGCTATGACAGCTTCCAGTACTGGGGCGGCGGTTCCTCCCACGGATAAATGGCATCCTCCTGCGGCCCGGACCGTCAGAAACCTGAAGTTCCCCAGATGCCCAGTCCAGGTACGGCCGCGTTGCCCGCCACGTCAGTGAGGTTCGACGACGGCGTATAGGAGGGCTGCCCCGCGGTCACATTCTGCAGGGTGCTGCCGTTGGCAGAGTTCCCGAGTTTGATGGTGAACGTCTTCGCAGTGGGGTTCCACGTAAGAGTGGACGCCCCACCGGATCCGTTACCGTTGGGCCCAAAGGTGGCTGTTGCCGAAACGTAGTTGCCGCCCAGTGAGATGTTGCCGATGTTGAGCCCCGTGCAGTCGGTCGTTGAGAAGCTGAGGGTGTCGTTCAGGTTGTTGTCAGACAGCGTTGCGATGCCGTTGAAGGTGGTGGCACCGCTGGTGCTGGTGCAGAATTTGGCCGGATCCAGGGCCTCGGAGTATGTGATGGTCAGGGTGTCGCCCTTGTCCGCGGAATTCTGCTTCGGCCCGCCGTTGGTGAGGACAACGCCTGTGACGGACGGCGCGGCGGTGTCCTTGGTGACCGTGGTGCTGACAGAAGCGGTGTTGCCCGCGGCGTCACTCGTAGTGGCGGTGACCGTCACCGTGACGATTGGATTGCTTGTTGAGGTGTCCCGGAGGTTGGTCAGGTCTAATGCGGGCGTGGTCCAGGCTGAGCCCGAGGCGGTTGCCGGGACGCTGGTGGCAGAGTCGGTGACCGCAAGGTTCACGGTGGAACCGGAGTCGGTGGTGCCGCTGACCGGGTAGTTTTTGACGTTGCCCGAAAAGATCGTCGGCAGGGGATTGAGCTTCAGGGACAGCACGGTGTCCTTTGTGTCCGATGCAGTGACAGCGCTACTGGTGTTGCCCGCAGGGTCGGCGACGTTGATGGTGTAGGTGATTGCTCCTTGGCCCAGGGGTCCGAGGTTCAGGTTCAGCGACCAGGCACCCGTTCCGGAAGCAGTGGCGGTGCCCGTGACAGGGGTGGTGCCGGCGGTGTCGGCGGCGCTTACGGTCACCGTAGACCCGGCTTCGGCGCTGCCGGTGACAGGGACGGACAAGACGTTGCCGGTGTAGACGTAGGTGGGCACGCCCACACTGGCAGCCGGGGACGGGGCGACGGTGTCCTTCGCGCTCGTGGCCGTTTTGGCGGCGCCTGTGTTGCCTGCGGCATCCGTGGCGGTTGCCGAGTAGGCAACGGTGCCCTGGTCCAGGCTGGTCAGGTCAACTTTGACGGACCAGGAGCCCAGCGTAGCGGTGGCCGTCGCCGGCACTGAATGCCCGGCGCCATCTCTGGCTACGAGGTTGACCGTGGCCCCTGCTTCGGCGGTGCCGCTGACCGTCACCCCGGAAACCGTCGCCTGGCTTACGTAGGCGGGAACGGTGGTGAAGGCCGGAGCAGCCGGCGCCTGGGTATCGATCTTGACCGTCTGGCTCTGAGCGGACCCGGCGTTGCCCACCTTGTCCGTCGCGAAGTAGGACAGCGTGTGCGTACCGTCTCCCATGACCGGACTGGTGGCAACGGCCGCGCTGACCATCTGCTGCACGCCGCCGTCGACCACGTAGGTGATGGAGGCGACGCCGGAACCGTTGGTGCCGTCGTCGGCCGTGACCGTCACAGTGACGGGGCTGGTGTTGTTCCAGCCGGCTGCGTTAGGGGTGGGCGAAACTGTTGCTGAGGCGGTCGGCGCAATGGCATCGCTGCTGACGCCGTTGCTGCGCGGGCTCTCGGCCCCGGTCCAGAGCGCGATGGCCGGGGTCACGGTGTAGTACCAGGTGCCGCCCGGGACATTCTGCTCGGTGCAGGTGAGCGTGGTGACGGTTCCCGCGCAGCCGCCCGTGGCCGGGATGGCGGTCCCGCCGGTGGCGGCTGAGTAGCGGGCGACGGTGTAGCCGGTGGCGGGATGGCCGTTGACGGTGGTCCCGTTGGCCCAGGTGACGGTCAGGGACGTGTTGCTGGCGGTGACCGAGGGCTTGGAGCCGGGTGAGAGCGTGTCGGCTGCGGCGGCTGCGTTGTTGCTGCTGGTGGTGGAGGCCCAGAACGCGTAGGCCGCGGTGCCGGTGCCGAGCAGGAGCAGGACCGCGGTGATGATCCAGGCCAGCCTGCGGGACGGGCGGCGGCCGATGAAGAGGGACACGTTGCGGATGGCGAGGCTCATTTCCGGACCTCCGCCGTGACGGGGAGGCTGAACGTGGCGCCCTGGCAGGCTGCGAGCGAGGTGGTATCCATGGCGGCCGCTCCGGGGAGGGTGATGAGTGCTGACGAATTAGCGGGAACATATGTGGCGGGAGACAGCGGCGCGGCGGACCCGGTAAAGCTGACGCCGGTGGTGGTGCAGCCGGGGTGCGACGCGTCGGCGGCCGCGGGGCCGTTGCCGGCGACGCTGTACACCTGCACCGAGTACGGGTTGGGGTTGGTCAGGCGGAGGACGACGTCGGCGCTGCCGCCAGGATAGAGAGCCGCCTTGGGGTTGTCGCTGGCGACGAGGGCGTCCACGGTGACGGTTTGCATGGTGGCAGCGGCTGCGGATCCTGCCCCTGTTCCGGACGCTGTCCAGTAGGCGTAGGCGGTTCCGGCGCCGGCGGTGGCCAGGAGCCCGACGAGGGCAGCTGCCTTGAGGCCCCGGCCTCTGCTGGTGTTGGTCATCTCAGTTCCCCTGTCCTGATCCTGAGTAGCTGAGCTGGAGGGTTGCACCTTTGCAGCCGTCCTGATTGGTGGACGTATCCAGCATTCCCACCCGCGGCCAGGCGGTCTGGGCGACGTTGAGCCCTTGGAGCGAACCGCCCGTGGCCGGCACGGCCATCGGGTACGGGCCGCTGTACTGGGTGACGGTGAAGTCGGCCGGCGTGCAGGGCAGGTTGCCTGCCACGGCGGCCGCACTCCGGGTGACGCCCGCGACGGCGACCGAGAGGTTGGTCAGCGACAGCGGCTTGTTGATGGGGTTGCTGATCTGCAGGTTCAGTCCGGCCGACGTGCCGGGGGACAGGGTTCCGGGGACGTTCCCGGAGATGCCGAACTGCTTGATGGTGGAGTCCAGGACCAACTGGACATTCGCGTAGGCGTACTGCGCCTTCCCGGAGGAGTCCTTGCCGGTGCCCACCAGGTACAGGCTGGAGGATCCTGTGGGGGAGGCGCTGGTGGTGGCCACCTGGAGAGTGGTGGAGTTCCCGGTGGCCGGGTTGGGCGAGAACGATGCCGTTGCACCGGCCGGCATTCCGCCCAGGACGCTGAAGGTGACGGGGCCGGTGAAGTTGTTGCGGCTGAGCTGCAGCGTGTAGACGGCGGTGGCGCCCGGCGGCATGCTGACGGAGTCCGGGGTGGCTGTCATCGAGAACGAGCTGGAGATCTTGTAGTTCACCGTGAGGCTGGCCGTCACGCTGCCGGAGACCTTGCCGCTTGCCGCGGTGATGATGATTGAGCTGGTTCCCGCCGGCGTGGTTGCGGCGGTGGTGGCGTTCAGGGTGGCCGTTGCGCTGCTGCCGGAGTTGAGGGTGATGGACGACGGCGTGAAGGCACCCGCTGCCCCGGCCGGAAGTCCCGCGGCGGCCAGGTTGACTGCGCCGCTGAAGCCTCCAGTAGAGGTGGCCGTGACCGTGTAGGAGGCTGACTGGCCCTGCTGGACGGACTGGCTTGCGGGGGAGACCTGCACCGTAATGCCGGGCTTTGGATTGTTTGCCGCCGCAATCAGCGATCCGGCCCCCGCCAGCAGCAGCACCAGCGCCACCAGCGCTGCCTTGATACCGATCCGCCTGCGACGCCGCGCATGCCCGTCCTGCTCGTGCACCCTGTGCCCCTCTTTCTTCGGTGCAAATGACGGCAAGCCGGGGGCGGATTCGCACCGCCCCCGGCCCGCTCGCTTAGTTAGTGGCTGGTGACGTTCACCGTGATGGTTGCGTTCTTGCAGGCATCCTGGTTGTCCGCGGTGTCGACGAAGGTCAGGGTGCCGGTGCCGACAGTCGTTCCGGTCGTCTTCGCCGGAACCGTCGCAGGCGTGGCGGTAGCGTCTACGGTGAACCAGATGGGGAGGCACTTCGCGTCACTGGTGGCCACCGTCGGAGCCAAGCCCGCGACAAGCGTGCTGGAGGTGTTTGAGTTATCTGCCGTGTAGGTCACCACCCTGGACTCACCGGGGGCAATGTCCTTCGCAAACGAAGAATGCAGAGTTACCACGTTGTTTCCCGATGAGGCCGCAGCTTCACCTGAACCCGAACCCGTGGTGCTCCAGTAGGCGTATGCGGCGCCGCCGCCGGCTGCCAGCAGCGTCGCGGACAGGGCAACAGCGGCGATCTTGTTCTTCTTGGTCATAGGACGCATGGAAAGACTCCTTGATGAGTGTGTGTGAGAACCCGTTCCCCCATTGGTGGCTCCATCCTGGTGCCTTCCGGTGGATCGATGACCCAATATTTGCCGGAGCGAATAGGCGCAACAACAGGTGCCGGTACCCGAGTTTCTGAAACCTCAAGAAGCCGGGTACTCGGTAAGCGCTGCCACTACCTGCGTTCTCCGAGCTGCGTTGCCGTGGAAGTTTCTCCGCGCACCGTGAAGACTCAAGGGGAAAAGGGGCAACCCAAGTAGTAGTCCCCGCTGACTTCGGGTACTGCTATGGTGCGCTCACATTGAGGAAATCTTGCGCACCTGGAACATCAATTTCGGGAGTAAGTACTGCCCTCTGCGCTGAAGTTCCCTACCGCGTATCCACGTCCTCGAACACCAGGAACGTCTGCGTATCGAGCACGCCGGGCATGGTCTGAAGTTGGTCGAAGATGACCCGGCGGAGGTCGATGTTGTCCACGGCCCGGACTAGCAGGATCACGTCGAAGTCGCCGCCCACCAGCGCGATGTGGTGCACTTCCGGGATGGCGCCCAGCTGGTCGCGGAGCTCGCGCCAGGAATCCTGCTTCAGCTTCAGCGTCACGTAGGCCGAGGACTTCAGTCCCGCCTTGATGGGATCCACCAGCGCCGTAAACCGCGTCAGCACCCCGTCCCCGGTCAGCCGGGCAATCCGCGAGTACGCATGCGCCCGCGAGATGTGCACGTTGTCGGCCACCTGCGTGACGGACATTCGGCCGTCCCGGGTGAGCTCGGCAATGATGCGGCGGTCAATATCGTCCAGCGGAACCTCGGCAGCAGCATCCTTGCCCGGCATTTTGTCCACGACTCCCGTCGGTAATCCACGTCACAGTTACAAATCGTCTCCCATAGTAGGCAGTTTTAAGCAGCTTCTCCACGATTCGCGCAACTGCTGGATACGAAAACGCCGTCAGGACAATACTGGGAGGGAATAGTGGCTACCGAAGGACGGACCAATGACGATCTCCGCAGACCACACCGCGCCGGACACCACCAGCACCGAAGCGCCAGAGAACGCGCTCACGGAAGCTGTGAAGAAGTTCGGCATCACGGTGGAGGACTACATGCTCCCCGCCCGGCACCAGATCCAGATGGTGGACCCGGACGGCCGGCTCATCCCCGAAGGTGAGCAGGGCACCCAGCCCGGCCACGAATACCCCGTGCCCGGCGATGCTGAACTGCTGGCAGCGTACGAACAGCTCGTCGTCGGCCGCCGCGTCAACGACCAGAACTCCGCCCTGGTCCGTCAGGGCCGCATGGCCGTGTACCCGTCCAGCCACGGCCAGGAAGCCTGCCAGGTAGCCGCGGCCCTGTGCCTCTCCGGCCACGACTGGATGTTCCCCACCTACCGCGACGCCGTGGCCGTGATGGCCCGCGGCGTGGACCCGGTCCAGGTGATGACCATCTTCCGCGGCGACTGGCACGGCGGCTACGATCCCCTCGAAAACAAGGTGGGCATCCAGTGCACGCCGCTGACCACCCAGCTGCTGCACGCCGTCGGCGTTGCGCACGCGGCCAAGCTCCGCGGCGAGGACACCGTGGTGCTGGCCATGTGCGGCGACGGCGCCACCAGTGAAGGCGACTTCCACGAAGCCCTGAACTTCGCCGCGGTGTTCCACCTGCCGGTGATCTTTTTCGTGCAGAACAACAAGTACGCCATCTCGGTGCCGCTGGCGCACCAGTCCGTGGCGCCGTCGCTCGCGCACAAGGCCGTGGGCTACGGCATGGCCGGTGAACGCGTGGACGGCAACGACGTCGTGGCGCTCCTGGCCGTCCTGGACCGCGCGGTGAAGCTGGCCCGCGAAGGCTCCGGCCCCCTGCTGGTGGAGGCCAACACCTACCGCATGCAGGCCCACACGAACGCCGACGATGACACCCGCTACCGGGAAAGCACCGAGGTGGCGGAGTGGCGGGCCAAGGACCCGGTCAACAGGATGCGCACCTACCTGACGGGGCGCGGGCTGTTGGACGACGACGGCGAGGCCCGGATCCGTGAGCACGCTGAGGCGGTTGCCGCGCAGCTCCGCGAGGGCCTGGGCGAGGATGTGCCCGTGGACCCACAGGAGCTTTTCCGGCATGTCTTCGCTGTAAAGACGCCCCAGTTGAAGGAACAGTCCGCCATGCTCGCCGACGAGCTGGCCCGCGACGCCGCAGCTACTGATTCGAAGGAGGCCGGCAAGTGAGCCCCACCATCACCACCTCGTCCGAGGCCAATGGCAACGTGTCCGCCGCCACCGCCCGCGCGGCAGCGTCAGCCGCGGCGTCCGCCGAAGCCGCCGGGCCGCAGCCGGTCACCATGGCGAAGGCGCTGAACACCGCGCTCGCCGACGCCATGTCCGCCGACTCTTCCGTCCTGGTGTTCGGCGAGGACGTCGGCATGCTGGGCGGCGTCTTCCGCATCACCGACGGCCTCACCGCCACGTTCGGCGAGCAGCGCTGCTTCGACACCCCGCTGGCCGAATCCGGCATCGTCGGCATGGCCGTGGGCATGGCCATCAACGGCATGCGCCCCGTCATCGAGATGCAGTTCGACGCGTTCGCGTACCCGGCGTTCGAGCAGATCGTGAGCCACGTGGCCAAGATGCACAACCGCACCCGCGGCGCCGTGAAGCTTCCCCTGGTGATCCGCATCCCGTACGGCGGCGGCATCGGGGGAGTGGAGCACCACTGCGACTCCTCCGAGTCCTACTACGCCCACACCGCCGGCCTGAAGGTCTACACCCCGGCCACCGTGGCGGACGGCTACCGCATGCTCCGCGAAGCCATCGACTCCGACGATCCGGTGGTCTTCATGGAGCCCAAGAAGATGTACTGGACCAAGGACTCGGTGGACCTGTCGGAGCTGCGGCGCCTCCATGAGGAAGGCACGACGGCGGGACGTGGCACCGAGGGGCGTGCCGCCGTCGCGCGTCCGGGCACCGACGCCACGCTGATTGCGTACGGTCCGTCCGTCCCCACCGCATTGGCGGCCGCCGAGGCGGCGGCGCTGGAGGGCCGTTCGCTGGAGGTGATCGACGTGCGGACGATTGTTCCGTTCGACGATGAGACCGTGTGCGAATCTGTCCGGAAGACGGGCCGGGCCGTGGTCATCGCCGAGGCGCACAGCTTCGCGTCCGTGTCCTCCGAGATCGTGGCCCGGGTACAGGAGCGCTGCTTCCACTACCTGGCCGCACCGATCCGCCGCGTCACCGGGTTCGATGTCCCGTACCCCGCGCCCAAACTCGAGAAGTACTACCTGCCCGGCGTGGACCGCATCCTCGACGCCGTTGACGACCTTCAGTGGGAGAACTGACCATGATCGAACCACGCGTGTTTTTGCTGCCCGACCTGGGCGAGGGCCTCACTGAAGCCGAGCTGGTTTCCTGGCATGTTGCCGTTGGTGACGAGATTGCCGTTGACCAGCCGATCGCCGAGGTGGAGACCGCCAAGTCCGCCGTAGAGGTGCCGTCGCCGTATGCCGGGATCGTGGCCGAGCTGCACGGCCGGCCGGGGGAGACCATCGACGTGGGGAAGCCTCTGATCTCGGTGACGCCCCTTGGATCTGCTTCGGTGGCCGCCGCGGATGATGCCGCCCCTTCGCCGACGCAGCCCGAGGTGGAACCCGCTGAAACTGAGCTGGGCGGCTCCGTGGCTGAGCCTGCAGCGTCCCATCCGGAGGCCGAGGCCTACCGCGAGGAGGAGAAGGCCGGGTCGGGGAATGTGTTGATCGGTTATGGCACTCCTGGCGGCCATGGTCAGGCGCGGCGTACCCGTGCCCCGAAGACCGCCGTCGCGCTTGCTGAACCCGCCGAGGCCAAGCCCGCCGAGGACGATCCCACGCTGCTCCGCACCCGGGTGCCCGGCAAGCTCGGCGCCGTGATCTCGCCGCTGGTCCGGCGCATGGCCCGCGAGCACGGCGTTGACCTCGGCGACATCTCCGGATCGGGAGACAGCGGGCTGATCATGCGCCGCGACGTCGAGGCCGCACTGCGGACAGCTGCGCCGGCGGCTGAGCCTGACGAAGCTGAGCCGGAAGCCAAGCGGGTTGAAGCGCCGGAGCGTCCTGCCGAATCCCGCGAGGGGCGCGATGCCCGCACCGGGCTCGCCATCGCCGCCCGGACACCGGTCCGCGGCGTCCGGAAGACGGTCGCCACCAACATGGCCCGCAGCCGGTCCGAAATTCCCGAGGCCACCGTGTGGGTGGACGTGGACGCCACGGCTCTGGTGGAACTGCGCCAAGCGCTCAAGGCCAACGGCGGAGAGGTTCCCGGCCTGCTCGCGTTCATTGCCCGGTTCGTTACCGCGGGGCTGAAGAAGTACCCGGAACTGAACACGCGGATCGAAACCGCGGACGACGGGTCGCAGGAGATCGTCGCATTCGACGGCATCAACCTGGGATTCGCCGCGCAGACCGACCGCGGCCTGGTGGTGCCGTCCGTGCGCGGTGCCGAGAAGCTCACTGCCCGGGAGCTGGACGCGGAAATCCGCCGGCTCACCCAGGTAGCCCGGGATGGCAAGGCGACCCCGGCTGAGCTGGGCGGCGGAACGTTCACCCTGAACAACTACGGCGTGTTCGGCGTCGACGGTTCGGCGGCGATCATCAACCACCCGGAGGTGGGGATCCTCGGCGTGGGCCGGATCATCGACAAGCCGTGGGTGGTGAACGGGGCGTTGGCCGTCCGCAAGGTCACCGAGCTGACCCTGACATTCGACCACCGGGTCTGCGACGGCGGCACGGCCGGCGGCTTCCTCCGCTTCGTGGCGGACGCCATCGAAAACCCCACGTCCCTCCTGGCGGATATCTAGCCCGCCAACCACTCGCATAGTGGGCGTACGACGGCGGCCGCATACCGCCGTCGTACGCTTCACCTCTGCCGGTGCCAGTCTGCGCGTGCAGGGACCTCCCAGCTCCATCAACCTAGGATGGTCCCCATGAAGGCTGCCCGAGACGCCAACTCCGTTGCCGTGGTGATCAATGCCGGCGCGCGCCGGGCGGCGCTACCCGACCTGGCGGTGGAGAAGCTGCAAAAGGCCGGGTTGCCCATTTCCTCTGTGCATCACGTCCGGCAGGGCAGCGAACTGCCGGGGACACTCAAGCGGGTGGTGGCGGGCGGCCACGACATGGTGGTCGTGGGCGGTGGGGACGGCACGGTGTCCTTCGCCGCCGGCCAGCTGGCGGGGACGGGAACAGTGCTCGGGATTCTTCCGCTGGGAACAGCAAACGACCTTGCCCGCACCCTGGAAATTCCGGGCGGCCTGGACGCCGCGTGCACTGCGCTCGCAGACGGGAAGGTAGTGGATATTGACCTGGGGCGGGCGAACGGCTGGCCTTTCCTCAACGTTGCGTCGGTGGGGCTTTCGGTTGGAGTTACGGAAAGGCTCAGTCCCCGCCTGAAGCGGTACCTGGGACCAATGGCGTACGGGGTTGCCGCCGTACGCGCCTATTCCCGGCACAAGCCCTTCCGCGCCCGGCTCGAATTCCCGGATGGCGACCATGGAACGCTCGAGCTGCCGGATGTGCTGCAGGTGGCCGTCGGCAACGGCAGGCATTACGGGGGCGGCAACGCGGTTTCGCCGACGGCAGGCATAGACGACCACATCCTGGACGTGTACGCCATTCCCGGGGCGCCGCTCCGGGAACATGTGCGGATCGCTCGACTGCTCAAAGATGGCAGCTTTGTGGAGCGCGACGGCGTGTACCACCTGACCACCCGGCACGTCCGGCTGGTGACGCAGCCATCCCTGCCGGTTAACCTCGACGGCGAAATCGCCACGGCTACTCCCGCCGACTTCACCATCGAGCGCAATGCCGTGCATGTGGTGGTGCCGCGGGCAAGCAACGCTGCGGTGCTCGACGGATAGCGCCTGAACAGTAACCGCTTAGACGGCGAAGCGGAGGGCAAGCACCAAGCCGATCAGCGCAACCACTCCAGCCAGCAGCATCGCGGCCCTGGGGTTCCCGAAGTTCAATGTCCATCCAATGCCGAACCGGCGCGGCACCAGCAGCACCGGATCCTCCCGGTTGACGTAGATCAGGCCGCCGCGCCAGTACCTGTCATCGTCGCGGTGCGTCAGGCCCGTGTCCTCCCCATTTTCGCTGCGGTCCCTGTTGTTCCTGGCCAGGACCGCTACGGTTGCCGCCACGGAGGCCAGGACCGGGATCACGATCACCAGCGGCGCCCACCGGGTCACCGTTCCGGTCCACATCAGCAGCGACGATCCCAACAAGCCCAGATCGATCATGGCCACCAGTCCGAGCAGGGCCTTGGCGCCAAGCGACATGTAGTGCCGGGCCCAGCGCGAGGATCCCATCGGGCGGGCGGGGTCAAGGTCGGGCCTGCTGCGGACGATGCCCGCCGCAATGCCCGCCAGGAATGCTGTGAGGCCCAGCTGCAGGAAGACCAGGGAAAAGGCCGAGCCCACCGACTTCGCTTCCACCCTGTTGGGGACACCGTTGGCGCCAAAGTGCACGGCGAGGGTCTGGGGCATGGACGGGTACATCAGGATGCCAATTACGGCGGTGGAGGCCGTGATGACCGCGGCCGGTGCCAACCAGAGCCAGGGGAACCGCGGGGGATTGGTCCTTAGTTCCGTGTCCACGGCGATGCCCTGGTGCAGACCTTCGAACCAGCCGCCGGCAAGCTTCGCTGCCCGGATCTCCTGGTGGGCCAGAAAGAAGCAGCCGTACCAGGTGGCCACCAGCACCAGTACCGACAACGGCAGCAGCAGGGGTTGCCCGGTCACCGCCACGCTGACCACGCCGGCTGCCGCAATGATGCCCCCGCAGATCAGGACGCGCCGCCGGTACAAGTGCGCCTGCCCGGTGATGACCGGATCGGCGGCATACCGGGACGGGATCCGGACTCCGAAGGGGATGGTGTTGCTGGTGACGGACGGCAGCAGCAATGCCAGCAGGAGAACCAGCCCCAGCAGTACAAAGCCCAGAACGGCGGAAACAATCATCGCGTGTCCTCCTGATCCGCGGCACCAAATGAATCGAGCAGGGTCCGGCAGGCCTGGAGCACGTCGTCGGCGGGCATTCCGCGGGCCACGGCCTCCGCCAGGAGCGTCCTGGCCCTCGCGGTCCAGTCGGACGGAAGGAGCTGGCCGGTGGCCGCCGCGGTCACTACCGCCCCGGTACCGCGGCTGAGACGGATCAGTCCCTCTTGGCGAAGGAGATCGTAGGCCTTGTTGACTGTGTGGAAGTTGATGCCGAAATCGGCGGCGAGCGTCCGGGTGGGCGGCAGCGGGCTGCCTTCGGTCAGTGCGCCGTGTGCGATTGCTTCCACGATCTGGTCCCGGATCTGCTGGTAGATCGGCACATCAGCAGCCAGGTCGACGTTGAGGATCAACGACCCTTCACCTTCCTACCTTTGTTCTATTAGTTATAGAACAAAGGAGCCGCGATCGCCAGACCTCCTTCCCGCGCCCGGCCCAGGCCGCCGCCGTCGTGCTTTATTTTCTTGATTAGGGTCTTTACGCACTGGCAGCAGCTTATTAAAGTGGACAGCGTCATAGTCCGGATGGGCGCCGGGGGCGTCCGGGAAGGGGGATTGCGCATCACCGCTGACCGATACCAGAAGACAAATGACCACTACGTTGAAGGCCCCTCCTAGGAGGGGCCTTCCCTTTGTTGTGCAACGGCCACACCAAGTCACTGGGGGATGTGGTCAAACCTCTGGTAGATCCGCCAGGTGTGGCCGGACGCGGCGTCGGTGACCGTGTCAGTCTGTGCGGAGCCGAACTCCTCCGGCTGCAGCTGTTGGCCGATCGGGGTGCTCCGGTCAAGGACGACGAGCTGGAAGTAGTTGTCCTCCAGCGCGTGCTGGTAGGCCTCGAGCCCCTGGAAGACCCTGTCGCCTTCATCGGGGTCGTCGTAAAAGAACGAACCGTCGTACGTCGCCGTCCACTGCCAGGGTCCGGTCTTGTCCTTCAGCGAATACATCAACGGCTCAGGGACTTCAGCGAGCGTGCGGATCCAGGGCATGGAGTCCACGGCGAACTCGACCGTGTTGTGCAGGGGAGTGGTGGCAGGCCACACGTGGAACAGCTTCTCGGACTGCATCAGTCCCGTCACCAGCACGGTGTAGCATGCCGCCGCAACGAGCAGAACGGTGACCTTCCGCCCGGTGCGTACCAGGGCCGATAGCACTGCCCCGGCCAGCGGGGCACCGAAAATGATGCCGAGGGTGAGGTGCTTGTGCAGGGACACGGCCTCGCCCATCCAGATCTGGTAGCCGGTGGCCGCGATGGTACCGGCAAGCATCAGCACCGCGAGGACCGGTTGGCGGCGCATCAGGTAGATGGCGCCGGCGATCATGAGGGCGAAGGTGAGACCGGCCCATACCCCCACCTGGCTGACCAGCGTGAGGACAGAAGTCTGGTGCACCATGGCGGCCCGGTCCGTGGTGGTCTTCTGGAGGCCCGCCAGCAGCGCCGACCCCCAGGTCAGCGCCGAGCCCACCAGCAGGACCAGCGCGGTGAGCCCGGCCACCGCGCCGCGGGCCACCGCCCTCGCCCGGGTGGAGCGGACCGCCCACCCCACGACCAGGGTCAGCAGCATGACGAACGGGACGTCGATGGCCGAGGAGTATTTCAGCAGCACGGCCAGGGAGCAGAGGACCCCGATGGGCACGCCCCACACAATGGAGCGGTTGCGCTTGCTGGACCAGATGCTGAGCGCGGCTGCCCAGGCGATGAGGGCGAAGCTGGGGGCGTCGAAGGTGGCGAAGTTGGACAGGAAGATGACCGGCGCAGAGAGGGCGAAGACGAAAGCGGCGAAGATGCCCGCGGTGCGTGGCCGGGCGTGGTGGTCGAACAGTACGTTTGTGCCCCAGTAGACCGCCGCCGTAGCGCTGAGCATGCAGACCGTGGAGAACAAACGGGCCAAGGCCAGGCCGCCGAGCCGGTCCAGCAGTGCACCCAGCACCGGGTAGAGCATGGGTGCACCGGAGAAGAATGACTCCGGATGCGTGTACACCACCACGTGCGGATCCGCCCAGGACTTCAGGATCCAGTCGCCGGTGTACAAATACAGCGCTTCGTCCTGGAAAGCGGTGTTGCTGAGCCGGAGCGCCGAGACCGCCTGCACCAAAAGGATCAGGGCGATGGGAATGCGCCGGATGTACTTGTCCGCGCTGGGCCGTTTGGCGGCCGGAAGGAACGACTCCAGCGCCGCCCGCCACGTGGGACGGGCGGCGACGCCCGTGCTCATGCGCTCTCCGCCATTGCCACAACGGCTGGTTCGGCTGCGGCGGAGCGTCCCCGGCCCATCGCCAGGATCCCCACCGGAACGAACACGTAGGACGAGAGCGCGAAGAGGACAATGGCGGCCCAGAACTGCTCGATCCCGTATTGGTTGACCCCCAGGCACAAACCCACCAGAGTCAGAGCCTGGGTGGCCAGGATGTATGGACCCATGAAGGACCTTACCCGCCGGGCGACGGGGATCTGCGCCGATGCGCTGCCGGTGGGCACCCATTCCGACACCAGGCCCCGGAACATATCGGCGATGCAGAAGAGGTGGGCGAAACCATAAATGGTTTGGACGCGCAGCACGTCCAGCCGCCAGCGGCCCAGGGAAACCACCGGCAGCACGATCAGCCACTGCACAATCGCGCCCAGCAGGGGCAGGGAGTTGAGCGGCGTGATGTTCGCCGGGAAAAAGAACGCCATGACGATCAACGGAATGGGTGCGAGAAGCGCAAGCATCGCCGTACTCATGTAATACAGGAAACCTGACCAAAAGCTCATCCGCTGGGGCAGCGTCAGCGACGGGGTGTCGTGGAATGAATCCGCCGCCACGAGCGACATCGATCCCTCACACCAGCGGTACTGCTGGGAAATAAACGAATCGATATCTGTAGGGCACTGGCCCCGGGAGAGCAGCACCGGCACATACTTGAGCTGGTACCCCTGCTCCTTCATGTGGAGGCCGGTGTAGACGTCCTCGCTGTGGCCGATCTGCGGGAAACCTCCGATGGCCTCCAGCGCCTGGCGGCGGTAAACGGCTGATGTGCCCACGCAGATCGCCCCGCCCACCGCATCCCGCGAGGGCTGGATGAAGCGGTAGAACATCTCCTGGGTGGCTCCGGCACACCGCTCCAGCCAGGACATCGACTTGTGGGTGTAGAAGTGTTGCGGGCTCTGCACGATGCCCACCGTGGGATCGTCCAGGTACGGCACGAGCTCCAGCAGGAAGTCCGGCCGGGGCACGAAGTCCGCATCGAAGATCACCACGTGATCGCCGGACGTGCGCTCGAAGGCGTGCTGAAGGTTCTCGGCCTTCTTGAAGGCGTTGCCCGGCCGGGCCACGTAGCCAAAACCGCTCCCAACGGCGAGTTCACGCACTTCCTCGCGCCCGGCGTCGTCCAGTACATGGACCCGGAGCACACCCGGCCACTGCAGGCTCCGGACGTGGTGCGCGGTGTTGGCCAGCACCTCCAGATCTTCCCCGCAGGTGGGAATGAAGACGTCGACACTCGGCACCTGGGTGGGTTCCCACAATTCGACGGTGGCCGCGTGGTCAGCCATTGAAATGCGCCGGCGGTAGGTGGAGGTCCGCAGGCTCAGGCACTGTTCGGTGACCAGCAGGACGAGTGGCAGAAGGAAGACCAGCGTCCAGTCGGACTGGATGGCCAGGCCGACGAAGCTGACCGCAAAACCGGCCATGGCCAGCGCAGACAGCCAGAACACCCAGCGGTGCTGCGGCGTGCGCAGATAGGAGTATTTCTCCCCGTCCTGGGGCGGCATGAGCCATGCCAAGCCGGTCCGGCTGGGGACGATGGTGGGGCTGTCTGCCGCATTTCCGAGGGCTGGTGGGCCGCCGGGCCGCAGCCGTTGCACGTCAAAAAACATGGTTGCTCCCGATGAGTCGCAGTCTTCGCTTCCAGGCTGGTGTGCTGCGATGGCGACTTCTAGTTCCAGTGTTGCTACCTTGGCGGTGAAGTCAGCCTAGGTTGCGGTCTGCAGGCCTCGATACAAGAGGTGGTACCTGTCTTTTCGGCCGCGAGGCGCCATAGAACTACTTGGACTACTGGCAAAAGCGGACGCGGGAGCGGACCTTCAGATGCGCGGCCGTCACTCGCCCAACGCGCTCAACCGGCCAGTGAGGAACCGGCGCTCAGCGTCGTTGTCCGTGAGGATCAGCGCCTCCTCGAACGCCACCCGTGCCTCTTCCGGGCGGCCAAGCCGGACCAGGAAATCCCCGCGTGCGGCAGCCAGATACGGGTAGCGGGCCAACTGCGGGTCGCCACCCAGGACGTCAAGTTCCGCCAGGCCTTCCGCGTAACCCACCGCGAAGCCCAGGGCGATGGCGCGGTTGAGCCGGACCACCGGGGACGGCCACCTGTCCATGAGCAGGTCGTAGAGACCCAGGATTTCCTGCCAGTCGGTGTCCAGCCAGGACGGGCTCTCGTCATGCACGGCTGCGATCGCCGCCATGAGGGCGAAACGCCCCGGAGGCCGTCCGGCAAGTGATTCCCGCAGGAGCGCCACGCCTTCCGCGATGGCCTGCCGGTCCCACTTGGACCGGTCCTGGTTCTCCAGGAGAACCACCTCATGCCGGTCATCGACCCGGGCGTCCCTGCGGGCCCCGGTGAGCAGGACCAGGGCCAGGAGTCCGGCCACGTCGCGGTCTCCGGGAAGCAGGACGCGCAGCATCCTGGCCAGTTCCAGCCCGCGGTCGGCGAGGTCCCGGCGCATCAGGCCAGCGCCCGACGGGGCGGTGTGCCCGGTGGTGTACACCAGGTACACCACCGACAGCACGCCATCCAACCGCCCGGGCAGCTCGGCTGCCGGCGGCACCCGGTACGGGATATTGGCCGCCGCGATCTTCTTCTTTGCACGGGTGATGCGGGCCGCCATCGTGGCGTCGGGGACGAGGAACGCCCGTGCCACCTCCGCCGTGGACAGCCCGCACAGCAGCCGCAGCGTCAGGGCCACCCGGGCGTCGAGTGCCAGGGCTGGATGGCAGCAGGTGAAGATGAGCCGGAGCCGGTCGTCGGTGACCTCTTCGGGCGCCATGTCCGGCAGGCCGCCGTCGTCATCCTCCCGCCCAAGCAGCTTGGGCAGCGCCCGTTGCGCCGTCGCAGCACGCCGCTGCATGTCCAGTGCCCGCCGTCGTGCCGCCACCGTGAGCCACGCCCCCGGGTTCCGGGGAATGCCGCTCGTGCCCCAGGTGGCCAACGCGCTGGCGTACGCCTCCTGGACGGCTTCCTCGGCGGCATCGATGCTGCCGGCAGCACGGACGGTGGCCGCCAGGACGAAGGCCCATTCACGGCGGTGCGCGTCAGCGACCGCCGCGGCAACCTCCGGGCTGGCGGCCTCCGGCATCAGTTCGCCACCCGTACGGGCCACACCTCAACTCCGACGCCGGCCGGAACTTCCTTGGCGATCTCAAGCGCCTCATCGAGGTCAGCTGCCTCGATGAGGTAGTAGCCGCCCAGGGTTTCCTTCGACTCGGCGAACGGGCCGTCCGTGACCAGGAACCCGCCGGCCCCGTCGCGGCGGACTGACGTCGCCGTGGAGGAGGGATGCAGGGCCGCGCCGCCGAGCAGGGACGTGCCGTGCCGTTGCTGGAACTCCTGATAGCTGGCGCTGATGGATTCCCCTTCGGCCTGCCGGGCCACGGCCTCGTCCTGGTAGATCAGGATCAAATACTTGGACATGTCATGCTCCTTTGCCGTTTGTGCAGAGCCCCTTCACCGGGCTCCTACCCATACGACGTGCACGGGACGCACAAATCGACAACAGCACGCAAAGTCTCCCCGCATTTCCAAGGTACCTCGCCGTGGGGGCCTTGCCGCAAGGCCCCCGTCCGGCCGCATACTGGCCGTCGAACAGAAGGGGGACGGTATGCATGATGCTGTGATTGTGGGCTGCGGGCCCACGGGGTTGATGCTGGCGGGGGAGCTCCGGCTGGCGGGAGTGGACGCCGTTGTCCTGGAGCGCCGGACCTCCCAGAAGCTGGCCGGCTCGCGCGGGGGCGGAATCCATTCGCGCAGCATTGAGCTGCTGGACCAGCGCGGCATCGCTGAGCGCTTCCTCGCCGCGGGGAAGACTGTCCAGACGGCCTCCTTCGGCAACACACAGCTGGACCTGGGCGGACTGCCCACGCGCCACCCCTACACGCTGGCGCTGTTCCAGAACCACATCGAGCGGCTGCTGCTGGAGTGGGTAGAGGAGGAGCTGGGCGTGGAGATCCGGCGCGGCGTGGAAGTCATCGGAGTTTCGGCGGACGACGACGGCGTGGAGGTCCAGCTTGCCGCCGGCGGGCCTGTGCGTGCCCGCTACGTCGTGGGTGCGGACGGCGGGCGCAGCATGGTGCGGCGGGCGGCGGGCATTCCGATGGTCGGTCCGGACGCGACGCGGAGCAGCCTGATCGCGGAGGTGGAGGTGGCGGGGGAGCCCGTCCAGCAGGGGAAGGTGGACGGACGCGGTATTCATGGGCTGTACCCGATGGGTGGCGGCCTGGTCCGGGTGGTGGTGACCGAAGCCTCCCTCGGCCCGGCCACCGAGCCCACCCTGGCGGAGCTGCGCCAGGCACTGACGGACGCGTTCGGCACCGACTTCGGGGTCCACAGCCCCACGTGGCTGTCGCGCTTCACGGACGCCACCCGGCAAGCGGAGTCCTACCGGAAGGGCCGGGTGCTGCTGGCCGGTGATGCCGCCCACGTCCATTCACCCACGGGCGGGCTGGGCATCGGCCTGGGGCTGCAGGACGCCGTCAACCTGGGCTGGAAGCTGGGGCAGGTGCTGCAGGGCATCTCCGGCGCCGGGCTGCTGGACACCTACCACGCGGAGCGCCACCCGGCGGGGGAGCGGGCGCTCAAGTACACCATGGCCCAGTCCCTCTTCCAGAAGTCCGATCCGCGGCAGGAAGCCCTGCGCGACCTGCTCGGCGAGGTGCTCCGCGTTGACGGTGCAGGAGCACCGATCGCGGCACTCATCACCGGGCTCGATGTCGCCTACGACGTGGGTCCGGGCCACCCGCTGCTGGGCCGCCGGATGCCGGACCTGGACATGGCCACTGGCGCCGGGCCGGCCAGGGTGTACGGGTTACTGCACCGGGGCCGGCCAGTGCTGCTGGATTTCGGTGGCCCGGGGCTGGAACCTGGCGCGTGGGCCGGGTACGTGCAGCACGTCCGGGCAACGTACGACGGCGCGTGGCAGCTTCCCGTGCTGGGCGCGGTTGCCGCACCAACGGCAGTCCTGGTCCGGCCCGACGGCTACGTAGCCTGGGTGGGCGAGGGCTCAGCGGACGGGCTCGCCGAGGCCCTCGGCACGTGGTTCGGCACATTGGGCCGGTGAAGCGTTCATGAGGCTTCCGGCGCCACGGATGCATTAATCGCAGGAAATTGATCAAAAACTGCGGAACCGCCCCCTATTGCCACGCGGCACGCGTTTGTTAGGCTGATCCCCGGGTCAGGCAGGCGGCCCATCTGTTGCCGCTTGAGGAACCCTTTTCCAGCGCCATACCGCCATTTCGGCCGGCTGTTGGCCAACCATTCCCAGGCATGCGACCGTCCGTGAAGCCGACGCGGATGTGGCCCAGGGTATCCAATTTTCGGGGGTGGGCCACATCCCGTCTTACACTCCGGGGACCAGCAGCGTCGCTGGCCCCCGGGCCACGGACTCCTCAGTCGTCGAAGTGGGCCTTCGCATCCTTGGGACCCGAGAAGCGGTTCACCAGTCCCTCGGCGAGCTCGTTGAGCTTTTGGTTCCTGCTGTTGGAGGCGCTGCGGAGGACGTCGAACGCTTCGTCCTTGGTGCATTTGTTTTGCGCCATGATGATCCCGCAAGCCAAGTCGATGACGGTCCTGGTGTCCATCGCGGCTTTCAGGTTATCGGCGCGCTGCTCCGCTGATGCGATCCGCACGGCCAGCCGGAGCGCCTTGCCCGCCATGTCGCCGAACCTCGCCGCGTCGGCGATCGCCCGCTCACTGAAGAGTCCGCTGACAGGAGCAAAGAAATCGAGGACCGCGCCGGCGTCGTTATCCAGTTTCATGGGTACGCCCAGCGAGCTGGCCACGCCCGCGGCGGAAAGCGCCGTGCGGTACTCAGGCCACCGCGGGTCCGAGGACACGTCATCCAGGAGGACAGGAACCCCTGTTTCGAGAGCCTCGATGCAGGGCCCGTCTCCCAGCGATTGTTCAATCCGGTCCAGCACCACGGCCTTGCCGCTGCTGCCGCCGATGGTGGCTGTACGCTTGCGGCGGTGCAGGGTGACGGCACACTCAATGGGCTTTCCCGTGGTGCTGGTCATGGTGGCCGCCGCATATGCGGTGAGATCCTCGAGGACGGATTTGATGTCCTCCATTCCGGCGATGAGGTCCACAAGCTCTTCGAAGTCTTCTGCCATATCCTGGTCCACCATGCCTTCAATGTAGAAGCGGCGGCCAGCCTCCACAAGGGCGCTCCGGACCCTCTCTTGCCAGCCGCCGCCCAGCCGCCGTCCAGCGCAGTTATGGAAACGTTATATATGCTTGCTTAGTGGTTTTGAGGTCAAGCAGCGCAAATTTGTCAGCACCAGCAGGTCCGGCGGCGCCCGGAACAGGGCTCCTCGCCGGGCGCAAGCATGCCCTGGACGGGCTCCGGATTATCGCCGTTGCCGGCGTGTTTTTCTTCCATACGGCAACCGAGTCGATGCCGGGTGGCTCCATCGGCGTGGACGTGTTCTTCACGCTCAGCGGCTTTGTGATCACGCTGCTGATCATGAAGGAACGGATCGCCACCGGCAGGCTGCACCTGGGCATCTTCTACGCCAAGCGCCTGGCCCGCCTCTGGCCGGCGCTATTGGCCCTTTGCGCTGTGATCGTGGCGGCAGGCATCGTGTTTCCCGGCTCAGGCTGGGGCGGGCAGGCAGGGTTCGTCCTACCCGCTGCCGGCTACGTGATGAACCTGGCGCACTTTGGCATGTTCGGCGACTCCATTGCCGGCGAAACCCTGGGCCCCACGTGGACGCTGGCCGTGGAGGAGCAGTTCTACCTGGTGTGGCCGCTGCTGTTGCTGGTGATGCTCCGGTTCTGGAAGGTCCGCACCACAGCCATCGCCACCGTGGCCCTGGCCGCAGGCTTCGTGCTGAACCGGTTCCTGCTGGTCAACGCCGGCCAGCCGCTGGACCGCCTCTACAACGGCCCGGACACCCGGGCCGACGAACTGCTGATCGGCTGCGCGCTGGCGCTGCTGTTCACCGCGGTTCGGCAGGGTTCCCGGCTGCACAACGCCATGGCATCGGTGGCCCGCTGGGGTGCCCCGCTTGCCGGCCTCGCCCTGGTGGCCGCGCTCTTCCTGCTGAAGGAGCCCGATACCCCCAGCGCCTGGTTCAACACATTCTGGACCGTGGGCCCCACGGCGCTCGCGCTGATCTCGGCCGTCTTGATCGGCTCGCTGGTCCTGCAGCCTGCCGGTTTCCTGTCGCGCATCCTCAGCCATCCCTGGCTGGCCCGCCCTGGCCGCGATCTCTCCTACGCCATGTACCTCTGGCACCTGCCGGTTTACCTGCTGCTGATGCCCCTCATCCCGGACCTTCCGCTCCGCATCGCCCTGACCGCAGCCTTCACCGTGCTGCTGGCGTACGCGTCCTTCCGCTTCGTTGAGCGGCCGCTCCGGCTCTGGGCGAACCGGAAGCTGGAGCCCGCCGTCGTGCCTTCCTCCGCCGGCCCTTCCCGGGCATCCGTAGGGGCGTCAGCAGGCTAAGTGCCGCTGGTCCTCTGTCCGCTGCCTGAAAACCCGTCTTTCCTGACGGTTGGCAGGCCCAGGGGCTGTCCGCCGGCAGAAGCGGAAGCGGGACTGGACGCGGAGCAGCCCGGGCAGCAGCCCGTACTTTCTTCCAACGCGTCCACGCGGGGCGGAACAGCGCAGCAGGAGTCCCCGCGCCAGGCGTTGATGCCTTCACGGACGGCAATGGCGGCGATGACCAGTGCTGCTCCGGCGTCGGCCCACCACCAGCCCAGGCTGCTGTTCAAGACCAGGCCCACCAGCAGCACTGCGGAGAGGTACGTGCACAACAGCGTCTGCTTGGAGTCCGCTACAGCCGTCCTGGAGCCAAGTTCCCGCCCGGCACGGCGCTGCGCCCAGGACAGGATGGGCATGATGGCCAGGCTCAATGCCGCAATGATGATGCCCGGCACCGAATGCTGCGCTTCCCCGGCCCCGACCAAGGACCGGATGGCATCCACCGCCACGAAGGCGGCCAGGGCGAAGAAGGAAACGGCGATGATCCGCAGCGTCAGATGCTCGCGCCGCTCGGGGTCCTTGGCGGAGAACTGCCAGGACAGCGCCACGGCGGAGGCCACTTCGATCACGGAATCCAGGCCGAAGCCGATCAGCGCGGAGGAATCAGCCGCGCCGCCGGCCCACAGTGCCACGATGGCCTCAATGATGTTGTAGGTGATGGTGGCTGCTGCCAAGAGCCTGATCCGCCGGGTCAGAATCTGCCGGCGATCCGTGCTGGGTTCAGTAGGTGCCCCGGTCACGCCAGGCACTCCCCGTCAGGCGCGCAGCACGCAGGGTCAACAGCCAGGACAACGTTCAGCAGGTCCTTGATGGCATGACCGATCCGCGCGTCCGCCAGCTCGTACCGGCTCCGCCGCCCATCCGGCACGGCAACCACCAGGCCGCAGCCACGCAGGCAGGTGAGGTGGTTGGACATGCTTTGGCGGGACACCTTCAGGCTGTCCGCCAGGTCCGAGGGATAGGACGGCGATTCTGCAAGAGCCAACAGCACCCGCGCACGGGTGGGGTCCGAGACCGCATAGCCGAAGCGGGCCAGCACGGGCGCATGGGTGAGTGTCTGCATCCTCCCAAAGTACAGCCGTTGCTGTATTCAGGCAAAAATGGATCCCTTGCGTGGGCTGGTTTAGTAGCCGGTGGGGTTGGCTGACTGGCAGGTCTGGTCGCTGCCGGTCTGCGCCACCACGCTGCCGGAGGAGTCAGCGGACGACGGCGGTGCAGCGGGCTTGTCGCCGGTGGCAAAGTCCGTGCCGGCGTACAGCTGCACGCCCTGGATGTTCGCCACCTGCTGGACGCTGGTGGCCGGCAGGCCGAACAGTGCTGCCACATCGGCGGCGACGTCCTCGAACCCGGCGGAGTAATAGACCATGGTCTGGCTCTGCGCCTGGGCCTGCAACTTGGTCAGCTTGGTGAAACCGGCATCCGAGAGAAGCCCGGCAATCGCGTTGCTCCGGCCCGTGACCCCGGTGCCGTTGGCGATGGAGACCGGCTGCAGCGACTTGTCGTAGGCCGGGGCGGCGGGTGTTGCGGGCGTCTCCGTGGGCGCTGCGGGGGCAGGCTGGCTCAGGTCCGGGCTGTTGCGCAGGGCGGCGAAGAAGTTGGACGCCGCGGGTTCATCGAGGGTCAGCCGGTTGGGGTCCTGCGGCGACGGGACCGTGGGGGTGGTGATGAAGTTGATGTTGGCAGGATCGATGTTCTTCAGCCGGTTGGCGATGGTGAGCAGCGACGGTATGGAGGACAAGCCCGAATCGACCGTCAGGTTCTTGGTGATGGTATCGGCGATGGTCAGCGTCTTCTGCGGGTTGCCCAGGGTTCCCTCGGACTTGAGCTTGCGGCTCAGTGAGGCCAGGAAGCCCTGCTGGGCCTGGATGCGGCCCAGGTCCCCGCCGTTGGCGAAGGCGTGCCGGGTGCGCAGGAACGCCAGCGCCTGGTCGCCCTGCACCTGGGACTTGCCGGCGGGCAGCGTCAGGTGCGAATCGGGATCGCTGACGGCGGCGGTGACGCAGACCTCTACGCCGCCCACTGCGTTGGAGAGCTCCTTCACGGCGTTGAAGTCAGCCATCATGAAGTGGTCCACTTCCAGGCCCGTGAGCTTGTTCACCGTGTCCACGGCGCAGCCGATGCCGGCCTGGGCCATGGCGCTGTTGATCATGGCGCTCTTCTGCTCGGGATACTTCTGGTTGGTCTTGGAATCCGTGCACGCGGGCACGTCCACCAGCAGGTCACGGGGGAAACTGATGACGTTGACGTGCTTGTTGTCCGCCGAGATATCCAGCAGCATCATCACGTCTGACTGCCCGTACCCGGAGGACTGGTCCGCCGTGCCGAACTGGCTGTTGTTGCCTTCCCGCGTGTCCGAGCCCAGCACCAAAATCTGCAGACGGTCGGTGCTGTCATTCACGGCGCCCTCGGTGCGCTGGCCGCCGGCGGTCAGCTCCGAGGTGCTGATGTTGGACTGCAGGCGCCAGGCCCAGTAGCCGCCGAACGCCAGGACGCCCAGGAGCAGCACCGACACCAGTGCGGTGACGGCCTTGACCCAGCGCGGGGCACGGCGGAAGGGGCGACGGCGGCGGGAACTGGCGGCGTACAGCTCGCCTTGGCCTGGGTAGGCGGCGGGGCTGGCGGCTTCCTGTTCCGGGCCGGGGGATTTTTTGGAACCGAACACGACAAAATGACCTTCGGGAGGGGACAGGTTTCCGCTACGCTACACGCCCAAGCTGGCAATTCGCCCAGAACACGTGGCCTGGCGGGTGTCCCGGTGCCGTGCGCCGGGCGCAGGGGCGTACTCTTTCTTCTCGGCGGTACCCGCCCTGGAGATGGGCCCGGCCATGGGGGAAGCCCTGGTGTGCAGGCTGAGGAACGGACAGATGAATACAGGACAAAAGCAGC
The DNA here is from genome assembly GCF_040702325.1 of Pseudarthrobacter sp. 902506025. Classification (NCBI taxonomy): domain Bacteria; kingdom Bacillati; phylum Actinomycetota; class Actinomycetes; order Micrococcales; family Micrococcaceae; genus Pseudarthrobacter; species Pseudarthrobacter sp. 902506025. Next base: position 55,642 of record NZ_JBFBKW010000013.1, on the reverse strand, counting down.
GCGGGACGGGCCGTCCTGCCCGGCGCGGGTTGGGCAAACTGGCGGTGTGGCTGGAGGACGACTCTCCGGGACACCTCCGGCCGCTGATCCTGGCGGTGGTCCTCACGCTCTCGGCGATCGGACTCGTGGAGGTGGCCTCGGCGTCGTCCGTGGAATCGGTGGCGGCAGGAAACAATCCGTACGATCTTCCCCTGAAGCAGGCCATGTGGACCGTGGCCGGCGTGGCGATCATGCTGGTGCTGGCGCGCATGTCCGTGCGGCGGATCCGTTGGCTGGGCTGGCCGCTGCTGATCGGTTCCCTGTTTGCCCTGCTGCTGGTGTTCACGCCGCTGGGCATGTCCGTGAATGGCAACCGGAACTGGCTGAGCGTGGGAGGCTTTACCGCGCAGCCGTCCGAGTTCGCCAAGCTGTCGCTGATTGTTTGGGGTGCCGGGATCCTGGACCGGAAGCAGGCCCTGCTGGGGCAGTGGAAGCATGCGGTCATCCCGCTGGGACCGGCCGGAGCACTGATTATGGGCGTCGTGGCGCTGGGGCACGACCTTGGCACCACCATGATCATCATGATGATCCTTGCCGCCACCATGTTCTACGGCGGCGTGCGGATGAAGGTGTTCTCCGTGGCCGGCCTGATCTGCGCGGCGGGCGCCCTGGTACTCGCAGCCACCAGCGGCAACAGGATGGGCCGGATCTCCTCCTGGCTGGGCATGGGCTCCGACGAGGACGCGCAGGGCATGGGCTACCAGGCGCAGCACGGCGCCTACGCCCTGGCCTCCGGCAGCTGGTTCGGCGTGGGCCTGGGGCAGAGCCGGCAGAAATGGAACTGGATCCCGGAAGCCCACAACGACTTCATCTTCTCAATCCTCGGCGAGGAACTGGGCCTGGCCGGTTCGCTCCTGGTGCTGGGCCTGTTCGCCATCCTGGCCATTGCCGTGTTCAAGACCATTGCCCGCACCACGGACACGTTCTCGAGGACCGTGGCCTGCAGCGTGATCACGTGGATCCTGGGCCAGGCCGTGATCAACATCGCCATGGTCAGCGGGCTGCTGCCCGTGATCGGCGTGCCGCTTCCGTTCATCTCCTACGGCGGTTCAGCCATGGTCTCCTCCCTGGCCGGGATTGGGGTGATCCTTGCCGTGACCCGTCCGGAAGGAACTGTTCCCCCCGTGCGCCGCGGCGCCCGCCTGGGCCGGGCCCGCTCGCGCGGTGCCAGGCAGAACGGTGCCGGACAGAACCGTGGCGGGCAGAATGGTGCCGTGGCTGATCGTGCGGTGAAGCAGGTCCGGGAGCATGCCCACCAGCGCTAGTGCCGCCGGGAGCGTTCCCGCGGCGCCCATGACCGCCATCCGCTTCATCCTGGCCTTCGGGATCATCAGCGCGCTGATGGACATGGTGTACGAGGGCGCACGGAGTGTTACCGGCCCGTTCCTCGGTGCGCTGGGCGCGTCCGCACTCCTGGTCAGCGTGGTCACCGGCGCCGGGGAGGCTGTGGCCCTGGTCCTTCGCCTGGTGTTCGGGCGGCTGGCGGACAGGCCCGGGCTGCGGTGGGCACTGGCGATCAGCGGGTACGCGCTGACGGCCGTGTCCGTGCCGTTGCTGGGACTCACTGACGCGCTCTGGGTTGCCTGCCTCCTGGTCCTGGCGGAACGGCTGGGCAAGGCCGTCCGGAGCCCGGCGAAGGACACCATGCTGGCCGAGGCAGGTTCGGCGCTGGGCCAGGGCAAGGCGTTCGCACTGCACGAGGCGCTGGACCAGGTGGGAGCGCTGCTGGGGCCGCTGCTGGTGGGGGTGGCCCTGGCGTTGTCGGGCAGTTATGGTCCGGGGTTCCTGCTGCTTGCTGTTCCAGGCCTGGCGGCCATGCTGATTCTCTTCCGGCTGCGGCGAAGGGTCCCGGATCCGGCCGTTTACGAGGCGGCGGACGCATCACCGGCCACCGCGCTCCCTGCTCCTGGCGGACCCGGTCCCGCTTCCGTGAAGGCTGTTCCCATGCCCCGGCAGTACTGGCTGTATGCCGCGTTCAGCAGCCTGACCATGTTCGGCTATGCAACGTTCGGGCTGTTGTCCTTCCACCTGGTGGCCACCGGGCTCCTCCCGCCGGCGGTGGTCCCTGTCCTCTACGCCGCGGCCATGGGGGTGGACGCCGTGGCCGCCCTGGCCTCCGGTTGGCTCTTTGACCGGGTGGGGCTGAAAGTCCTTCTGGTCCTGCCCGTCCTGGCGGCTGCGGTGCCGTGGCTGGGCTTCAGCAACAACACGGCGCTCGCGGTCACGGGCGTGCTGGTGTGGGGAGCGGCCATGGGCGTCCAGGAAAGCACCATGCGGGCAGGCGTGGCGGGCCTGGCCCCGGCGGCACGGCGGGGGAGTGCCTATGGAATGTTCACTGCGTGCTACGGCCTCGCCTGGCTGGCCGGGAGCTTCCTCATCGGTGTGCTGTACGAGTACTCAATCCCTGCCCTGGCCATCACCGTCACGGCAGTGCAGGCAGCCGCCATGGTGATCTTCGCCGTCGTCCGTCCTCATGCCGTGCGCCCCGGGCTGCAGTCTTCGGGGAACGAACCTTCCTAGGCGACCGCTCCGGCGACCTCGGGGCATTCAGCGCAGCGGACGTCCGCAACCAGGGAACCGGCGTCGTCCTTTTGGAAGTGGGTGACGTGATTGGTGGTCCTGCCGCAGGTGGGGCAGAAGCTCTGGCTTTGTTTAGTCCACATGCATGAATAATACGGAACACCGTGATAAAGGAAAGATTGCCCACCTAAACCATGTGGATTTCCGCATGCCCGTGACCGGATCTTGACCAAAGCTGCTGGCGATTCTTCAGCGAACACTGAGTTTCGCCGCGTAGTTTGGGCGCATCAGGCAGTACGGAGGCAGGACGGAAGGAGCGCAGGACAATGACCATCACAGATTACATCGTGGCTCTCGGCGGCATGCTGGCTTCACTCGGATGTGCAGGACTCGTGGCGGCCGGACTTATCAAGGCGCGGTCGCGGCACCAGGCATAACTCCCGCGGACAACAAGGAAGCTCGCTGCAGTTCCTAGGCAATCGCCGGGGGTTCGAAACGGGTTCTGGGCGCACCACTGGGCATCGCCTTCAGGATGCCGTCTGCCACGCTGCGCACCTTCAGGTTGCGGTTCCGTGAGGTACCGGCGAGCCTGCTGAAGGCTTCGGCGTAGGAGCAGCGGTTTTGCGCCATCAGCACGCCGCAGGCAACGTCGATGCTGGTCCTGCTCTCCAGTACCTGCTTGAGGTTGTCACCCGCACGGATCACGCCGTGCACGTCGAGGGCCAGTTTCAGGCTCTGCGATGCCACATCGCCGAACCATGACGCGTCAGCGAGGATCCTGGCGGGGAAACCGTAGTCGGGTGGGCCCAGGAAAACCAGGGCCGCGGACGAGCCGGGCTGTAGTTCCAAGGGGAGGGCAAGGGCTGCGCCGAGGCCGTGCTCCAGTAACCGCTTCCGGTAGGCCTGCCAGCGTGCGCCTGCCTGGCCGATCACTGTCGGAGCGGCCAAGGCGGAGCCCAGTGCCGTGGGGCCGTCCACGTGCTCGTCCTCCGAGGCTGCAAGGGCGGCGGTGCCCGCCGTGCTTCCGGCCGTGACGGTACAGGACCGTTGCCGGTGCAGCACGGCTGCGCACTCAACCGCCGTGCCCGAAGTGTTGCTCATCCAGCGGGCCGCTGCGCCGGCGAGTTTTTGCAGGGACTCTGCCTCGCCGTCGGCCCCTGTCACTAAATCCAGCAGGAACCCTTGCCGGTCGGGCCCCTTATTATCTGCCGGGCCAAAAGCCACCCTGCACCCCCATCTGCGATTGCCCCGTGGCCGTACTGCCTTGGGGGTTGCACAAAAACCTATTGGGCCCGCGCGGCAGCGGCACGAGTAGCCGGTACTCTACTTTTCCTGCAGGCCCTCCGCGGGTACCCGTTCGGCCGTTGACCCGTGGAGCCACCGCCGCGGCAAGTGGGCTACGATGGGTTTGTTAGACGGCCAAGCAAGTAGGATATCGAAGGAATTCGCATGAACCCGCACGGTGCAAGCGAAGGCAACTGGTACCCACCCCGCGAGGGCGCGCAGCCCGGTGCTGTTGACGTCATTAACGCCCTTAGGGAGTTCCGGACCTCTGAAAGTGCCATGAGAAGGCGCACCCGCTCCTCCGCCGCGATGGGGGAGACCGACCTGTTGGCGCTTCGGTACCTGATCGATGCGGAAGCTGCCGGCGTTGGCATCCGCCCCACCCAACTTGCGGCCCGCCTGGGCATCACCTCCGCGTCCATGACCAGCCTCGTTGACCGCCTGGTGGCAGCCGGCCATGTGACGCGCGAGCCCCACCCCTCCGACCGGCGGGCTGTCATCATCCGGCCCACGCCCGGTGCCGACGAGGAGGTGCGGCACAACCTTAACCAGATGCACAAGCGCATGCTTGAGGCCGCCGAGTCGCTTTCGGTGGAGGAGATCAAAGCGGTGATGCACTTCCTGGGTTGCATGCGCGAGGCTGTGGATGCGGTGATACCCGGTGACGTGGTGGGCTTGCGCTAGACAAGCGGCTAATCCTAGTTAGACTAGCTACATTGTTTAGAAACTATCGGATGGCGGATCGCATGACTGCAGTACTTGAACCTCAGGCAGCGGGACAACGGATCCACGTCCAGGCCGATGACGTATTTCAACTCCAGCCGACTGAACCCAGTGCGTTCGATGAATCCCCGGTGTCCGCGCTGCTGGACGGTCCGGCGCCGGCCATTGACCTTGACGGTCCGGCCGCACCCTTCCATTGCGGCGTGGCAATGACCTCCGGCCCGGTTCCGATCGCGTCCCTGGGGTGGGCGCCGCTTGAGCTCGGTGCATCGGAATGGTCCTGTACCTGCGGCTACACGGAGGACGGCAGCCCGGCCGGCGACCCCCTGGAAGCAGTCCGGCTGGCTTCGGCACGGGTGGAGAGCCTTCAGTGGGAGCTCGACGCTGCGCAGGAGCAGTTCGGGAATGCAGTCAGGAACGCCTCGAAGCACGGCGCGGGGGAGGGGGCCCTGGGCAGGGCTGCCGGCCTGAGCGCGGTGGAGCTCCGGGAATTCCTGGATGGCGGATCACCGCTGATGTAAGTTTTGGGCCCCGCGGGGGCCCGGGGGCTCCGCACAGCCCCGAAGTGCAGCCATCCGTCTGTTCAGATGCAGCTGCACTTCGGGTTGTTGGAGCGGTGGAAGAAGTGGTTGGCGGCCTGCTCTGGCCCGAAGCGTGGGCGCGGCGAGCGGCCGGGAGTCCTATGCGGCGAGGCGGGACGGCGCGGTGCGTGGATGTCGGCGGTCGGCCAGCACGCTGATGGTGCATGGTGCCTGGTCCGGATCGATCATTGCTGGCAGCTGCCCGCTCTCGGAAGCGGCGTGGAGCATATCCAGCGCTTCCGGATCCACCCAGGCGCTGGAGATATCGAGCTCCAGGTCCAGGCCTCCCCTGAGGGAGTTGGCGCGCTTTGCCACTACGTAGAGGGCGTTGATGCTGTGGATGGTGATATGCCCCTTTGCAATCACCTGGGCCTTGCTGTGGTCCAGATCGATCCGGACCACGATGTTCAGCTTAGAGTTCAAGATGTAAAGCCTTCCCCGGCATTGGCTGCGACGCTGCAGCTTCTTGCATGGCCTGTTTGCTTAAGCCTCAATTAGATTAGGCAACCGATGTGATGTGCGCAACACGGTGACGTTTATTACATCGACCGCAGTTTCCTATCACTTTGGGGTTCGCCAGTTGGCAGCCCGGACCGCTGCTTGGCCGTGGCCCGCCAAGCAATGAAACAATCGGACGGGGTGATCAGGGCACGCACAGAAACTACTGACCACACCACTCCTGCCCGCGCAGCCCGCGGACGCACCGCAGTACCGCCACCGAAGGACACGCAATGAGCAAAGAACAGCTGATCATCATCGGCTCCGGCCCCTCCGGCTACACCGCCGCCATCTACGCCGCCCGTGCCGGACTGAACCCCCTGGTCCTGGCCGGTTCCGTCACCGCCGGCGGCGCGCTGATGAACACCACCGAGGTGGAAAACTTCCCGGGTTTCCCGGCCGGCGTCCAGGGCCCCGAACTGATGGATGGGCTGCAGCAGCAGGCGGAAAAGTTCGGCGCGCGCATTGAGTACGACGACGCCACGTCCGTCGACCTGAAAGGTCCCGTCAAGCGCGTGGTCACCGGCGGCGGGGAGACCTACGAGGCCCAGGCCGTCATCCTGGCCACCGGCTCCGCCTACAAGGAACTCGGCCTGCCGGAGGAGAAGAAGTTCAGCGGGCACGGCGTCTCCTGGTGCGCCACCTGCGACGGATTCTTCTTCCGCGAGCAGGACATCATTGTGGTGGGCGGCGGCGACTCCGCCATGGAGGAGGCAACCTTCCTGACCCGCTTCGGAAAGTCCGTCACCGTCGTCGTCCGCAAGGGCGAACTGCGCGCCTCCCGCATCATGGCGCAGCGCGCCAAGGACAACCCCAAGATCCGCTTCGCCTGGAACTCCGCCGTCACCGCCATTCACGGCGACGGCAAAGTCAGCGGCGTCACCCTGACGGACACCCGCACCGGTGAGACCCGGCACCAGGACGCCACCGGCATCTTCGTGGCCATCGGCCACCTGCCGCGCACGGAACTCGTGGCAGGCCAAGTGGACCTGGACGACGAAGGCTACATCAAGGTGGACGCGCCCACCACGTGCACCAACCGGCCCGGCGTCTTCGCCTGCGGCGATGCCGTGGACCACCGCTACCGGCAGGCCATCACCGCCGCCGGCACCGGCTGCGCCGCTGCCCTGGACGCCGAACGCTTCCTGGCCGCGCTTGAGGATGCCGCAAGCATCGCCACGGCGCTGGTGGAGGAGCCGACCCACAGCTGAACAGTGTGCAGCGGGAACGCTCCCCAGGTCAGACGACTTCGGGGAGCCTTCCCGTTAATACGGAAACGGGGGCCGATGACCAGCGCTCGCGTTCCGGCTCGTACGAGATCACCATGGACGCGTCGCTTTCGCGCGCCTCGTCGATGGCCAGCAGCAGGGCGTCCTCCATGTGCCTGGCATATTCCAACCGCTCGGGCAGCGAACCCTGCAGCCCGCCGTCGTCAATCAGTACGTGGCCCTTGCCGTCCACGATGACCTTCAGTGAATACCCGCGGTCCTCGTGCAGGGACCCCCGGGTGGATGAAATCTCGGTGACTCGGTCTGACCGGACCAGCCCGTTGCCCAGCGTGCGGATCCATACTTCACCCATGAACTGACCTCCCCTTGGATTGGGACGCGCTTCAGCACCCCATAAGGCGAACGCTACTCCTCGCCGGGCCCTTTGTGACCCCCACAATTTTGGGGAGCCTGCCATGGAATGTGACATATGGCCGGCAAGTAAAGTTATGGTGGGTGCCTTGCTTTCGGCTGGGTTCGGCTGACTTGAGAAGGACAATATGTGGTCAAAACTGGATACGTATCTCTTTCCGCTCCAGCCCTCTGCCCAATGTCCTTCGGGGACCTTTAAATTGCACGTCCCCTCCGGAAAGATGGAGTGGTCCGAAGGCATGTACGGCATCCACGGGCTCAAGAAGGGCGATGTGGTGCCTACCTGGGAACTGTTCATGGCCCACAAGCACCCGCTGGACCGGGAGCCGGTCCGTGCCCTCTGGACGAACCTCCTGGACGGCGGAGGCCAAGGGGCCCTGCTCCACCGGGTCATAGACGCCCGGGGCAGGGAACGGCGTGTCTTCTCCGCGGTCCAGGCCGTTGCAGAGCCGTCGGGGCAGGTGGAGTATGTCCGCGGACTCATGGTGGACGTGACCCAGAGCCTGCGCATCGAATCCCAGCACGCGGCGGAGGAAGCGATCGAAGGTGCGTACGGGCACAAGGCCCTCATTGAGCAGGCCAAAGGCATCGTCATGGCTCTGCGGGGTGTGGACGGCCAGGCGGCCTTCCAGGTCCTGGCCACGAGAAGCCAGCACGCCAACACCAAGCTGCATATCGTCGCAGAGGAACTGGTCAACGCGGCCGCGGACGGCAAGGCCGCCGAACTACTGGCCGGTTACTGAGCCCGGCTCTGGGGACCTTCGGCACTTCCGGGCAGGCTACCCTCCGGGCCACGCTGGTGGGCATGGCGGACAGGACCATCAGCCGCAGCGGCAGCATTGGCTCTGCCATAGTCAACGCCCTGCTGCTGTACGGGATCAACGTCTGGCCCGGGTGGCGGGTGCTGCCGTTCCTGACGGCGGACATGCCCCGCGCCCTGGACCTCATCAATGCCTCCTTGATCGCGGGCATCATCGTGAACCTGGTCTGCGCGGTGATTCGTGCCAGGGCACTGCTGGCACTGGGAAACCTGGTGGTCATGGGCGTCGGCGTGGCCGCCATGATGCGTCTCTGGGAGGTATTCCCGTTCGACTTCGGCACCAGCTGGTCCGGCTGGCCCGTTGTGGTAAGGGTGCTCCTGGTTCTTGGGATCGTGGGCTCGGTCATCGGCGCCATTGTTGAGCTGGTCAACCTGTTCCGTGCCCTTGCCGGGCTCGAGTCGCGGGCCCGCTAAGACACCGGAGGCGCCGCGGACAGCCGGCCATGCGGGGGTGCGGATCGGGCGGTCATAGGATAAATCTGATGACTTCCCCGGATGACCCCGAGCCCTTCAACCTGCGCAGCATTGCGGTGGCCGCCTTCGGCCCCACACTGCTTTTCGGAATCGGGCAGGGCGCCATCCTCCCGGTGGTGGCACTGTCTGCCCGCGACCTGGGCGCCTCGGTGGCGGTGGCAGCCCTGATCGTCACCCTGATCGGGCTGGGGTCCTGGTTCTTCAACCTGCCCGCCTCCCTGGTGACCCTGCGCTTCGGCGAACGCTGGTCCATCGTGGGCGCCGCCGTCGCCGCCGGCCTGGCCCTGGCCACCGCCGCCACTTCCTCCCTCGCCCCGAACGGACTATGGCTCCTCGCCGTGGCGATGACCGTCGTCGGGATGTCCGGCGCGGTCTTTGGCCTGGCGCGGCAAAAGTACCTCACCGAGGCCGTGCCGGTGGCATTCCGCGCCCGCGCGCTGTCCACGCTGGGCGGCGTGAACCGGATCGGTGTGTTCATTGGCCCCTTTGCGGGGGCAGCGGTGATGCAGTTCTTCGGCATCGCCGGCGCCTACTGGGTGGGGGTGGTGGCCATGGCGGCCGCCGCGCTGCTGTCCCTGACCATCCCGGACCTTACGACGCCGGAGGTCCGCCTGGGTGCGGACGCAGGCCCCCAGCCCACGCTCCGCAGCGTCGCGGTGTCCCATGCCGGCGTGTTCCTTTCGCTGGGGATGGGCATCCTGCTGCTCAGCGCCTTGCGGTCCTCCCGGCAGGTGGTGATCCCGCTCTGGTCCGACCACCTGGGCATGGATGCCACCTCAGCGTCCCTGATCTACGGGCTGTCCGGCGCCATCGACATGCTGGTGTTCTACCCGGCGGGAAAACTCATGGACCGCAAGGGCCGGCAGTGGGTGGCGGTTCCATCCACGCTGCTCATGGGGACAGCGCTGCTCCTCATTCCGCTGACCGGCTCCTTTGTGGGGCTGCTGCTGGCTGCGCTGCTGATCGGGTTTGGCAATGGCATCAGTTCCGGGCTGGTGATGACCCTGGGCGCCGACTTCTCACCGGACCGCGGCCGGGGACAGTTCCTGGGCCTCTGGCGATTCATGGCGGACGCAGGCTCCACCGGGGGACCGGTGCTCCTCTCCGGGGTGACGGCCCTCGCCTCCCTGGGTCCTGGGATCGCCGCCACGGGCGTCCTGGGCTTCGCCGCGGCGGCCGTGTTCGCCGTCGTGATTCCCCGCCTGAAGCACCGCCGCAACTACTGAGGCGTGTTTGCGGGCCCGGTTGGTGGGTAGGCGCCCCGCCGAGGTTATTCTCGACTCATGAGTGATCCCGGCGCCGCTGCCCGCATCAGTCCGCTGCAGAAGGCTGTGTGGTGGGCGCAGGACTATGTGTACGCCGCGGGCTGGCAGGTCCGCGGGTTCCTCTCGCGCGTGCAGCCGGCGTCCTTCCGCAACGGCACCCGCCCGCCTGTGGTGATCATCCCCGGCGTGTACGAAAACTGGCAGTTCATGATGCCGCTCATCCAGGCCATCCACGACGCCGGGCATCCGGTGCATGTGGTCACGGTGCTCCAGCGCAACAAACTGAAGGTGCCGGACGCCGCCAAACTGGTGGCACAGCACCTGGAGGAGGCGGGGCTGCGCGATGCCATCCTGGTGGCGCACAGCAAGGGCGGCCTGATCGGCAAGTACACCATGCTGTCCCTGGATCCCGAGCACCGGATCGACCGGATGATCGCTGTGTGCTCGCCCTTTTCCGGCTCGCGTTACGCCCGGTACATGCTGCTGCCCAGCCTCCGGATCTTCTCGCCGCGGAACGCCCTGACCCTCCAGATGTCCCGCGAGCTGGCCATCAACAGCCGCATCACGTCGCTCTACGGACCGTTCGATCCGCACATTCCGGAGGGGAGCGTCCTGCCCGGGGCCACCAACATCGAGCTGCCGGTGGCCGGGCATTTCCGCATCCTCGGCGACCCCGCGACCGCCCGCATCATTGTGGAGCAGCTGAACCTTCCGGCCTGACGTCCCCGGGCAGTTGCGTTGTCCCTGATCCGCGTGGCGCTTTGGCGGCGATGCACCGGGCTATGAAGGCTGCGTCCCTGCCCACGCCGTGCACCATGGAGGATGCCAGCGACTGCTGGAACGTGGCTCCCAGGAAGTACAGTCCCGCCTGGGCTTTGGCCACCCCGCGGGCGTCGTCCGGCTCGCCTTCCGGGCCGAACACGGGCAGGTCAATCCACGCCAGGTCCGGCCGGAAGCCGGTGCACCAGATGACGTTGGCGATGTCCGGTGTCCGTCCGTCCGCCAGCAGTGGCCGGCCGTCCCGGACGCCTTCCGTCCTGGGGACGCGTTCGACGCCGGCACGCACCAGGTCCCGGTTCTTCACCCTGACCAGTGGCCCGCTGTGGGCAAGGATCTGCGGGCGGGCCTTCCGGCCGGCGGGAGTGTTGAGGTTGAGGACGTGGGAGAACGCGAAGAAGACAACGAGGGTGAGGGGTCGGGCCGCCACGGCGTCGATGGGCCAGGGGATCTCGCCGGGGTGCCGGCCGGAGAGGTAGGTTGTGCGGCTGCGGGCAAGCTCCAGGGCGATGTCCGCGCCGGAGTTGCCGGCCCCAACCACCAGGACGGGGCCCGGCGCGAGGTCCTTCGGGTTCTTGTAGCTTCCCGCCGTGAGTTGCTTGATGTCCGGGGTGAGCTGCCGTGCGAAGGCCGGCACCTTGGGTGTTCTGTCCCAGCCGGGTGCCACCACCACGTTGTCGGCTTCCAGGTATAGGCCGCCGGCTTCGATGGCGAAGCTGTTTCCATTGTGGCTGAGGCGGTTGACCCGAACGTTGTTCCGGACCGGCAGCTCAAACTTCTCCGCGTAGCTGCTGAGATACTCGGCAAACTCTTCACGCGACGGGTATGACCAGGGCGGGGCAGGGTAGCGGCTTCCGGGAAGGGCATCGTACCGGGCAGGGGTGAAGAGCCTGAGGGAATCCCAGCGGGTGCGCCAACTGTCTCCGGTCCGTGGGTTCTCATCGAGGATGACGAACGAACGCTTGGCGCGGGACAAGTGGTGGCCCATGGCCAGGCCTGCCTGGCCGCCGCCGATCACCACGGTGTCGAAGTGCTCTGACATGATGCCCTGCCCTTCCGTCCCCAGTTCCGCTGCGTTGACGCCGTGCGTTGCTGTCCGGGGCTTCCTGCTACAATTCATCCGAATAGTGTTCGGATGAATTAAGGCTAGGCCCGGCGATGAGTGAAGTCAATGCCCCCGCACGCCGCTACCACTCGCCCCGGCGGAAGGAGCAGGCGGCCGCCACCCGCGACGCCGTGCTGGCCGCGGCCCGCGAGCTCTTTGTGGGGGAGGGGTACCGGGCCACTACCGTGGCGGGCATTGCGCGTAGGGCCGGAGTCGCCGTCGACACCATCTATGCGACCATCGGTCGGAAGCCGGACCTGCTGCGGGAGGTGGTGGAAACGGCCATCTCGGGCACCGGCCAGGCCGTGCCCGCTGAACAACGGGACTACGTGGTCCGCCTGCGGGAGGCGAAGGCAGCGTCCGAGAAAATCTCGATCTACGCCCACGCGCTGGCCGGCATCCAGCCCCGCCTGGCGCCGGTCTATTTGGCGCTGCGCGACGCCGCCGGCACTGATCCCGACTGCGCTGCGCTGTGGACCGAGATTTCCGACCGCCGGGCCGCAAACATGCTGCTGTTTGTTAGGGACCTCGCCGCCACCGGGGAGTTGCGAACGGACCGCCCCGCGGCCGAACTTGCCGATGCGGTCTGGAGCATGAATGGGCCCGAGTACTGGGTGCTCCTGGTGGACCAGCGGGGGTGGGGTCCCCTGCAGTTCGCTGAGTGGCTGGCCGATGCCTGGTGCAGGCTGCTCCTGGCAGGGGACCGGTCCTAGGGGGCTGCCCGACGGCTAGGAATCAGCAGGCCCAAGGCGGCCTGTGTGGGCGGCCTGCTCATCCACGCCGGGGTTCTCCCGGCGGGGTTCCTTCAGCTCGATGAAGAGGCAGTGGGTCGGGGAAGAGCCGGTGTTCGTGCCGGAATGTTCCTGCGCGTCGAGCCAGCGTGCCTGTCCCGCCTGCAGTTCTACGTCCGCTTCCCGGTCCCCTGACCGGAGGCGGCGGGCGAAGGAACTGAGTGTGACCATCACGCTGTCAGGGTGGGAATGGGTGCCGGTGGTGTCTCCAGGACCGTCGCTGTACTCGAGGACGCGGACCCGGTCGTTTTCGAAGACGAGCCGGTAGTGCTGCGGATTCACTGCAATGGGATCGGCCACGGGGAACCCCTATGTGAGTCTTTTATGGGTCATCCGTACCATAACGGTACGTCTGTATCATAAGTCCTGTGTCCGTACGCCACAATGAAAAATATCTGGAGACCGGCAGGACCCGGCAGAAGTCGCGCACCCGGGATGAACTGGTCTCCTCGCTCCGGGACCTCTTGAAGGACGGGCAGGATCCGTCGGTTGCCGAAGTCGCCGCCATTGCCGGGATTTCGCGGACGACTGCCTACCGGTACTTCCCGGACAAGGAAGCCCTCCTGCACGCGGCCCTCCCAGAGACCGGGTTGACGTCGCTGCTTGGTGAGGAGCCGCCGTCGGACGTCCGTGCCCGCCTGGTGCGCACCCTGGACGCGCACTTCGAGTTCATCCGGGCCTGGGAACCGCAGTTGCGGGCATCGCTGCGGCTGTCCCTTACCCCGGGGACCGCCCGCCCCACTCTTCGCGGGGGCCGGGCTGTGGGCTGGTACCGCGACGCCCTGTCTCCGCTGGAAGCCGCCGGATCCGGGATCGACATCGCCGCCCTTGCCGTGCGGCTCCGTGCGGTTGCCGGGATTGAACCCTACGTCTGGCTGCGGGATGTGGCGGGTCTCCGGCCGGACCAGGCGTTCAGTGCCATGCGTGCCAACGCCCTGGACATTCTTGACGCCGAGATGGGCCGGCAACAGTAGCTGCCGCGGTGCCCCGGCAGGCGAGGCGCCAAGATGGCCATTTGGGATATAAGCGCAGGTCAGCCAGGTGTTGAACTTTCAAATAACTTGATCTTTTGTTGATGTTTTTCCTCCCCGCTTCCTGAGGTTGGCCCGGCAAAGTGGTCCTCAGTTAGATCACCGCACACCAACCAAGTCTGAGGGGACACATCATGAAGAACAGCACTCTGATCAAGGGCACCGCTGCCATCGCCGTGGGCGCAGCACTGCTGCTGGGCGGCGGCGGAACCCTGGCCGCTTGGAACGCGGCCGACGCCGCGGCTCCCGGTACGATCAGCTCCGGTGATTTGAACGTCAAAGCAAGCACTGGAAAATGGATTGACCGTGCGGGCAACGTTATCAACAACATCGGTGCCTACCGTGTGGTTCCGGGCGATAAGTTGACTTACACGCAGGACCTGACGGTTACGCTCATTGGCGACAAGATGGCCGCAAACATTGTAGTCAGCGGTGCTAATGCCGCTAACAACTTCACCCCGGCCAATGTGACAATTACCGGTCCTGCCCTCAAAGTCGGTGGCGCGGTTGTCGCAAATCCCCTTACAGCCACCAGCGGAACCTCAACCAGGACTGTCACGGCTACTACGACCTTTGAATTCAAGGCGACCACCTCGGATCGAAACGATGTCAACACCAGCTACAACCTGGGAGATGTTAGCTACACGCTGACCCAGGTCGTGTCGGCCCCTGGACTGGCTGACCCCACCCCCCAGCCGTAGTCCCATGCAGGCGGGTGGCAGGTGAAAAGCCACCACCCGCCTGAATAATTAGGCGACAGGACCATAACCAGGAGGGACCATGCGCACCAAGCGCAGGCTGCAGGCGGCGGCACTGACCGCCCTGGCAGTGGTCCTGGGCCTGTTCACAGTGCAGGGAACCTATGCACTGTGGAGTGCGGCGGCGTCGGCCTCCCCGGGGACCATCACGTCCGCATCGTTCGATATGGCCCTCCAGGCGGTCAACACAGGTGCGACGACCAACATGACCCTCTCGGACGGGAAACCGGCAACTTTGACCCTGTCGCCGGCGGGGGTCCTCGGGCCGGGCACATCGGTTTACGGGGGCTTGGTGGTCACCAACAACACCAATGCCGGCGGCCAATTCAACACCGCCATCACCGCAAGCCAACCGAGCGTGGCGAACCTCAACGGGGGAGCCCTTGCCACCTACATCATCGTCAACGCAAAGGTGGCAGCGTCACCCACCGAATGCAGCTCCGCCACCGGCTACACGGCGATTGGTGCGGCCGGCCTCGTCTCGCCCACAGTCGCCAAGGCAGGGTCAACCGTCTTCTGTTTCCAGGTCAGCCTCGTGTCCGGCACCCCATCAACAGTGAACGGACAACCACTGAAAGGACAAGCAGTGACTATCCAAACCACGCTCAGCGCGCGTCAGCTCTGCGGGGTACCCAATGTCTGCTGCCCTGACCGAACGCCTGCTCGGCGGCGCAGCTGAACCCTCAAAGCAGTGGACCGGGACTGCGGTAACCACCTCAGCAAGAGGAAGCAAACGCAAAGCCGCCTGGGCCGCCGTCGGACGCTTCCTGAGCATGGCCGCCATGCTGGTGGCACTGTTCGCCGCCGTGGTGCTGATTGTGGTGCCGGTGGCGACGGGTTCGCACACCTACACGATCCTGACCAAGTCCATGGCGCAGAAGTATCCGCCCGGCACCTTCATGGTGATGAAGCCGGTGCCGTTTGAAGAGCTCAAGTACGGCGACGTCATCACGTTCCAGCTGTACTCCGGCCGGCCGGAGGTGGAAACACACCGGATTGTGGGCTTCGGTTCCACCCAGCAGGGCGAAAAGACGCTGATCACCAAGGGCGATAACAACGGTGCCATCGATGCCAACCCCGTCCGCGCCATCCAGGTCAAGGGCATGCTGTTCTACGCCGTCCCGTATGTGGGTTTCGTGGCAAACTTCCTGGGGAACTCCGACCGGGGGACGTGGACCGTCATCGCAGCCGTCGCCTTGATCGGCTACGGGGCCATCACGGTGTACAAGTCCGTTCGCAAGACCCGCAAGCGCGATATCCCGGCTGCCGAGGCTGGGTAAATGGCACGGTTCCGGGACCTCCCAGGTGCGGCGCTCGCCGTCGGGGCCTTCGTGCTCACGGTGCTGCTGGGTGTTGGCGGCGCCTCGGCGTCGGCACTCTGGCAACAGGGCGCGACGGCAACGATGACGGTTACTGCCTCCGGAACCTGGCCGCCACCCGTGTTCAACACCCCCGTCTGCAGCAACGTAGACAACGCGAACAAGTACGTATCCCTGGCCTACTCGGGATTCTCCGAGGCTCCAACGAAACTCACCTTCTCGGCAGCCGGAACCGACGGGGTCTACGGGGCAAGTTCGGACCTGGCTGGCCCCTTCGGTACTTCCGGGAGCGTATCGCTCTTTGGAGACTCCGCGATCTTCACCCAGGTCACCACCACCCCGGCGACGGTCAGGATCGTGGCCACGTTCGCAGGCGGTGCCCAGGCCACCGCATACGTGAAGGTGAGCCTGGAGATCGGCACGGCAAACAAGAAGATCTACTGTGCCTGAGCTTTCCACCCGCCAGCTTGGCGGAAGAAGGTGCCGCTGCATCCCCCCATGCAGTGGCACCGTCTCCTGCCGAGCTGGCAATTTGGGTGTTTGGGGAGGATGCGGGTCGCGGATGCATCTCCGCGTCGAGGGGACCGGGCGCGCCGGGGACGGATATCGGGCCGGGGGCCAGCGGAAGGTGTGTGCCGCCGTCGTGCCTTCCCTCGTGTCCGTACGCCGGTGGAGTGGGGCGATCCGTACACTGGCACCATGTCATGCCGAATCAGTGAACTGGTCCTGAACTGCGACGACCCGGAACTGCTTGCGCGGTTCTGGAGTGACGTCCTTGGTTATGTCGAGCTGGACAGGGAGGACGGGATGATTGAGATCGGTCCGGCCGACGCCGGGTTCGGAGGTCTTCAGCCCACGATGATCCTGAGTGCCAGCAGCAACCCGCGGGTGGGGCGGCTTCCCCTGCACATCGACGTCAACCCGGTGGACCGGGACCAGGACGCCGAACTGGAACGGCTGCTGGCCCTTGGTGCCCGGCCGGCCGACGTGGGGCAGACCGGGGACGAACAGTGGCACGTCCTGCAGGACCCCGAAGGAAACGAATTCTGCCTCCTGCGCAAGCGCCTCGATCCCTGAGGCAGGACGGGCCCGCGCTGAAACGGAAAGGGCGGGAGGGGAGTGCCGGGCGGCGCCCACTTCAAAACGCCGCCCTGGCACCTGCAACTATTCACCGCGCCGATCAAGCTGCGGGACGCCAATGCATCAAGGTTGCCGCAAGACTTCCCGGCAGGACGCCTGATCGTGCCAACGCGGGGGCGCCATCTCAAAGGCGTTCCTCCGTAGAGCGCAATGTGCCTGACTGCGGGACACGGGCCGGGCGTGCCCGCCCACAGGAGTCCGGGGCCCACCAATAACTTAGGGCCCATCACCCTTACGGGCCGGGCGCGGAACCGCTACATTGTAGCTACGCTTGCGGGCGCTTACCATCCGAGCCTGTCTGCTACAAGGGGGATCGACGTGGAACTCTTCAGCGACAAACCCGCGCTGGCCGCGGCCGCCCTCACCCGGCTCGTCGCCGCGGATGCCCGGAGCCAGGGCAGCCCCGCGGGCCGCCTCCAGGCCTACCTCAGTGACCTCGTGGTGCGTAACGGACCCAGCATCGTTGAGCAGCTGGCCATTGAGCTGGCACGCCAGCACCTGGCCACGCTGGACCGCCTGGCCCAGGCCACCGGCAAACCCGCTGCACGGTACCTGGACGAACTGGAACTCGCCGCGGCCATGCAGGAAAGCATCGGCCGTGACAGTGCCCAGCTGGACACCACCGATCCCGGGGAGGGCAACTGACACGTGTGCCCGGTGGGGGAGGAGGCGCCCGGGTGGGCGTTTACCCCCTGGGCGCCCCCTGCCGCCGTGCGGCGTACGCGAACAGGGACGTGGTGGCCACCGTGGCCAGGTATCCCGCGATCACGATCAGCGAGATGCCGGCCCAGAAGTAGTTGGTGGTGCTGGTTTCCTGCCACGGGCTGGGCGCAATCCGGATGAGTGAATACACCGCAACCCCGGCCGAACCCAGCCCGATCAGCACCGGCAGCGTGAGCCAGATCCGGGCCGAGCCGAGGTGGTCGCCGAACCCGTCCCACTCGTTCCAGGACCCGCGCCGGAGGATCAGCCAGCCCGCCGGAATCATGAAGGCCCCCACCAGCAGGAACGCCGCTACCACGTCCGCGGGCCGGTGCCACTGGTTGATCAGGGTGGACACCCCGGACGCTATGGCAAAGGAGCCGCCAACGAAGCCGGCCATGGGTCGCCAGCGCGGCGACGCCATGAGGAACACCGCGGCGGCAGCGGACGCCGCCAGCGTGGTGTGGCCGGAAGGCAACGAGTTCAGTTCCAGGGTCAGCACGCCTTTGTCCGGGCGCGGCGGCAGCAGGTCCTTGAGCACCTGGGTCGCCACGTTCGCGCCAATGCACGCGGCCACGGCAATCCCGGCCTCCGCCCAGTGCCGCCGGATCACGGTGACAAACAGGACCACGACGGCGGCCATCACCAGGGAGATGGTGGGCAGCCAGTCAAGGAACTGGGTGGCGGCCTTGCCCGCGGGCCCGTGGATCTCCACCGCTTCCACCAGCGCGGACTCATCGATGAACTGGCCCGTGGTGGTCTGGACGAAGAAGTAATAGGTGGCAACCAGCCCGGCAATGCACGCCACCGTGGACAGCACAAACAGGAACGCCGAGCCCGGGGCAGGCCGTGCCGGAGTCCTGATGGAGAGTTGCCGTGAGGAAGTCATCGCGATTAAGGGTGACACAAAAAGCTGGAAGGCCGCTCAGGCGGTGGGCTTGACAGGGTCCAGCCGCGGGACGGCGGCGGCGGCCACCAGCAGTGCCAGCGCGCCCAGCCCGAACGGCAGGGCGGTGGCTGTGGCAATGGCGCCCACCAGCAGTGGTCCGCCGGCGTCGCCCAGTTCGCGCCCCAGCTCGGCCGAGCCCATGGTCCGGCCCATCCGCTCCGGCGGCGTGGTGTCCGCCAGGTGCGCGAACCCCAGCGGGGTGGCAACGCCGATGCCCGAGCCAACCAGTGCAGCCGCAAGGAAGATGGTGACCACTCCCGGGGCGGCCGCCACCAAAGCGATGCCCGCGGCAATCAGCAGCAGGCCCGTCGTCGTGCCCTTGTTGTCGGTGACGGCGTGCCGGTCCCGCAGACGGCCGATCCACGGCTGGGTGAGCACCGAGCCCAGTGCCACCACGCTCACTGCCGCCGTGCCGGCGAAGGCGTCCAGGCCGTGGCGGGTGGCCAGCGCGGGGAGGAAGCCGACGGCGGCACCCAGGGCACCCGTCGAGGCGGCAAGCACCAGCGTGGGGACCAGGAAACGGCGCTCGCCCACCTGCCGGGCCAGGTCCATCACGGTATACCGCTTGCGCGGCAGCGGCGCCAGGTGCGGCACCGACACCAGCACCCAGACGGCCGTGGCCGCCGCCAGCGCTGACAGCGTGCCGAACAGCAGGGAGAACCCGCCGGCCAGGATCAGGCCGGCGCCCAGCGGCGGCCCAATGATGTAGCCAAGGCTCTTCCAGGACCCGTACCGGCCAAAGTAGGTCCCGGCCTTTCCGCCGCGGGCCATCCTTGCCACCATGGCGGACGACGACGGCGAGAAGGCCGACGCTGCGGCCCCCTGTCCCAGCCGGGCCAGGGCCAGGATGAACGGATCGGCGGCGCCGAGGCCAATCAGCGACAGTGCCGCGAAGGCGAACAGGCCGCCGACGATGACAGGTTTGGCGCCGATGCGGTCGCTGAGGGCGCCGAAGACCGGCTTGAGGAACACCTCCGCCACGTCGTAGAGGGCCAGCAGGATACCGAGGTTCAGCAGGGTCAGGCCGATGTTTTCGCTCTGCGCGCCCAGCGCCGCCGCGATGCTGTGGGCGCCGAAAGCCGTGACGAAGCCCGCCGCATACAGCGGTGCCGTCGACGAGCGGGTGGCCTGCGCGCCTGGCACGGATCTGTCGGGGGTCATAGCTGGGACTTTAGTACCTTCACAAAGTTGTGAAAACTTCTAAGACTTGGACCATGAATACCGTTGTCCAAACAGTGGGGTTGCACAAACACTTCGGCCACGTCAGGGCCCTCGACGGGTTGGACCTGGAAGTCCAGCGCGGGGAGATCCACGGATTCCTTGGCCCGAACGGCGCGGGAAAGTCCACCACCCTGCGCGTCCTCCTGGGCCTGGCGCGGGCAACCTCCGGCTCTGCCACCGTCCTGGGATACGAGCCCTGGACCCAGGCCGTGGAACTGCACCGCCGCCTGGCCTACGTGCCCGGCGACGTCCGGCTCTGGCCCAACCTCTCCGGCGGTGAAACCATCGACCTGCTCTCGCGGCTGCGCGGCGGCGCGGCGGACGGTGCCGCGTACCGCCGGCGGAAGGACCACCTGTGCCAGGTGTTCGACTTTGATCCGGCGAAGAAGGGCCGCGCCTACTCCAAGGGCAACCGGCAGAAGGTTGCGCTGATCGCCGCCCTCGCCACCGAAGCCGAGCTCTACCTGCTGGACGAGCCCACCAGCGGCCTTGACCCGCTCATGGAGGAAGTGTTCCGCCGGGAGCTGCTCGCCGCCGTCGACCGCGGGGCCACCGTGCTGCTGTCCAGCCACATCCTCTCCGAGGTGGAGGTGCTGTGCCAGCGCGTGAGCATCATCCGGGCAGGCAGGATTGTCGACGGCGGCACGCTGGACTCGCTGCGGCACCTCACCAGGTCGGAAGTTTCCTTCGCCGCGGACGGGCTGGACCCGGAGGCCCTGGCCCGGCTGGGTGCGGTGCATGACCTGGCGCTCGACGCCGGACGGGTCCGGTTCAGCGCGGACTCGGACCGGATCGCAGAGGTCCTTCCCGCCCTGGGCGCCCTGGGCGTGCAAGGTTTGACGATCGTCCCGCCGTCCCTGGAAGAGCTCTTCCTGCGGCACTACGGGGATACTTCGCTGGGCGCTGAAACCGGGGCCGAAACGCCTTCCGAATCCACCCACGGCTCCCGGCGGCACCTGCTGGGCGCGAGGGGGCGGAGCTGACATGGGCGTCCTCCTGGTCCTCTGGGGCCAGCGGATCCGCCGGGACCGCTGGCAGCTGCTGAGCTGGGTGGTGGCTATCGGTGCGTTTGCCATGTTCGCGGCCGCCGCCGTCACCCAGACCTACGGCAACGTGGCGAGCCGGACCGAGATCCTGCAGGTGGCCATTGCCACGCCCGCCATCCTGATGCTGCGCGGCCTGCCCCGGGGCGCAGACCAGGGCGCCTTCACGTTCTTCCTGATCTACGCGTTCATCGCCCTGCTGGCAGGCCTGATGAGCACCTTCCTGGCGGTACGCCACTCCCGGGCCGACGAGGAAAGCGGCGGCGCGGAAATGGTGGCCGCCACACCTGCCGGACGGCTGCTGCCCAACACCGCCACCCTGCTGCACGGCATCACGGCCAACATCCTGGTGGCGCTCGCAGTCTTTGCCGGGTTCATGTCGCAGGGCCTGGAGCCCCAGGGTTCCCTGCTCGCCGGCGCCGCGACGGGCGCCGTCGGCTTCGCTTTCCTGGGCGTGGGGCTGCTGGTGGCCCAGTTCATGGGGACTTCCGGCGGAGCGAACGGCGTCTCCGCCGCGCTGGTGGTCCTGGCCTACGTCCTGCGCGGGATCGGGGACGCCACGGGGACGCCCGGCGCCAGCGGGACCACGATGACCGAAGGGGCGGCCAGCTGGTTCTCACCCATCGGCTGGGGCCAGCAGACCTTTGCGTACTCGGGCAACCGTGGCTGGCCGTTGCTGCTGCCGGTGGGGCTGGGCGCAGGCTGCCTCGCGGGGGCGTGGCTCCTCTTGGGCACGCGCGACAGCGGGGCCAGCGTCTGGGAAGCGCTGCCGGGACGGGCAGCCGCCCGGCGGGGCCTGAGCAGTCCGGTGGCCCTTGCCCTGCGGCTGCAGGCGGGATCCATCATCGGTTGGGGCTTCAGCGGCCTGGCCCTGGGCCTGCTGGCGGGGTCGCTCGGAAAGGCGATTGCCGCCGTCGACACCCCGGACACCAACATCACGGCGATGCTGCGCGCGATGCTCCAGTCGCAGGGAACCTCACTCACCCAGCTCATGGTGTCGGTGCTGTTCTCCATGGCCGGGGTCCTGGCTGCCGCGTGCGCCCTGCAGGCGGTGATCAGGCTGCGGCAGGAGGAAGCGGCAGGGACCGCTGAACTCCTGCTGTCCGCCCCGGTGGGACGGGTCCGGTGGCTGGCCGGCTACCTGCTGCTCGGCGGGGCCGCCGTGGTGCTGGTGGTGGGCCTGGCCGGAGTGGGCGCGTGGGCCACTCTCACCGGCACCGGCGATGAATCCATGCCTGCCGACGCCCTCTGGCAGACCGCCGCCGCCCAGCTGCCGGCGGCACTGATCTACCTGTCGGTTCCGGCACTGGTGTTTGTCCTGTGGCCCGCCGCCACCATCGCCGCCAGCTGGGCCTTGCTGGCCCTTGGGGTGATGCTGGGAATCTTCGGGGCCATGCTGGGCATTGACCAAAGCCTGCGCGACCTCTCGCCGTTCGCCCACACACCAGTGCCCCGCGGCGACGCGACGGACTGGAGCGGAGCATGGTGGATGCTGTTGATTTCCGCCATTGCCGCCGCGCTGGCCGTTGCGGTGATGCGGCGGCGGGAGGTGGGTTCGGCATGAGCGCCGGCCCTGAGGTGGCAGCTGCCAGGGACACGCTGGCCACCGCGGCGTCCACCGCCGCCGCGGCCGAACGGACTGCGGCCGCGTTCGCCGCAGCAGGGTTCCCCAAGATGCCCGCCAGGACGCTGCTGGCGCTGGTGTCCTCCGAACAGGGGAGCCTCACGGCCGCCGAACTCGCGGACCGGCTGGGCGCCAGCGCCGCCGCGGTATCCGGCGCCGTCCGGTACCTGCAGACCGTGGGCTTTGTGCACCGGATCTCGCAGCCCGGCAGCCGCCGCGACCTCTATGCCCTGCACGAGGACGAGTGGTACGTGGTGTCCATGCGCAACAGTCCCGTCTACGAGAAGCTCGCGGCACTGACCGATGCGACAGCGGAAACACTCCCGGAGGGCTCCCCGGCACGCGCCAGGGTGGCCGAGATGGCCAGGTTCTACCGCTTCCTGAAAGCGCGGATGCCGGCACTTTTGGACGAATGGGAGCGCGAGCGGGAGGGGGAGCGGTGACCATCATCGACAACGCCGTCTACGTGAACGGGCTGCGCACCGAGGACCCGGAAGACCTTGACGAGACGTACTTCCTGCTCCGCCAGCGCGAGGGGATGGCGTGGATCGGCCTCTACCGGCCGGACGCGGAAGAACTGCAGTCCGTGGGCGAGGAATTCGACCTCAACGCCCTGGCCATCGAGGACGCGCTCGCCGGCCACCAGCGGGCCAAGCTGGAGCATTACGGGGAGTGCCTGTTCCTGGTCCTCCGGCCGGCCCGGTACCGGGATGACGTCGAGAAGGTGGACTTCGGCGAGATCCACGTCTTTGTCGGCGATGAGTACGTGGTCACCGTCCGGCATGCCGAGTCGCCGGACCTGGCCAAGGTCCGCCGGCGCATGGAGGCCATGCCGGAGTTCCTGGCTCTGGGACCCGATGCCGTGCTGTACGGCATCCTGGACCAGGTGGTGGACGAATACGAGCCCGTAGTGGCCGGCCTGGAAAACGACATTGACGAAATCGAGGACGACCTCTTCGGCGCAGACCCCGATGTGTCCCGCAGGATCTACGAGTTGTCCCGCCAGGTCATCACCTTCCAGCGGGCCACGAGTCCCCTCGCGGGAATCCTGCAGGCCCTCATGGCCGGAACCCCGGACCGCGATCAGGCCACCGAACTCAGGGACCATTACCGGGACGTCCTGGACCACGTCATCCGGCTCAACGAACGGGTGGCTTCGTTCCGCGCCTTGCTCCAGAACGCGCTCGCCGTCAACGCCGCCCTGGTGGCGCAGCGGCAAAATGACGAGATGCAGCGCATGACCGAGTCCAGCTTTGAACAGAACGAGCAGGTCAAGCGCATCTCCTCCTGGGCCGCCATCCTGTTCGCCCCCACCCTGGTGGCATCCATCTACGGCATGAATTTTGCCAACATGCCCGAGCTGGCCTGGACCTACGGCTACCCGTATGCGCTGGGCCTGATGGTGGCCATGGGCCTGGTCCTCTACCTGGCGTTCAAGCACAACAAGTGGATCTGAGCCGCCTTTCCTGAAACGGACTTCCCAGATTCATGCCCTACCATGGGCTACGAATCCTAAGCTTGCTTAGTAGTGGGGGGCTTGGCAGCCGATCTCGAGCGGAGAAGACCGGATGAGCAAGGCCGAAACCACCGTGCCACCCCAGGTTGAGGGCACGGCCCCTGGCGCAGCACCCAGGTCCCTCCTGCGCCGTTTCAGTTCACTCCTCGGCCCCGGCCTGGTGACCGGTGCCGCGGACGATGACCCATCGGGGATTGCCACCTATGCAAAGGCCGGCGCCACCTTCTCCAACGGCATGCTGTGGACCGCGCCGGTGGTCCTGCCCATGATGATGGCGGTCCAGGAGATCTGCGACCGTACCGCGCTGGCTACCGGCGAAAGCCTGGGCAGGCTGGCCCGGCGCAAGTTCACCCGCCGCCCGCGGGTGGTGATCGCCGTGCTCATCATCGCCCTGCTGGTGGGCAACATCCTCAATGCCGCAGCGGACCTCATGGCAATCGGACAGGGCATGCAAATGCTTGGTGCCGGCCCTGACCACCTCTGGAGTGCTGTAGCGGGAATCGGGATTGCCGTGGCGCTCATCAGCGGTTCGTTTGCTTTCATTGCGAGGGTCTTCAAATGGCTGTGCCTCACCCTGCTGGCGTACGTCGCGGTGCTGTTCGTGGCCAACGTGGATTGGCCCGACGTCCTTGAAGGCATGCTGGGCATGAAGTTCAGTTTCGCCCCTGAATACCTTGGCCTGGTGGTTGCCGTGCTGGGCACCACCATCTCGCCGTACCTGTTCTTCTGGCAGAGCGCCCACCGGGTCCAGGAACTGCGGGCCGAGGACCACGGCGGTGACGAGGCCGTGGGCCTGAAGGACCGGCCGGACGCTGCCGCCGCCGCCCACACCCTCCGGAAGGCCCGGGCCGACGTCTTCATCGGCATGGTCTTCTCGGTCCTGGTGATGTTCTCCATCATGGCGGCCACGGCAGCAACCCTGGGCAGGGACGGCACCGAGGTGACTACGGCAGCCGACGTGGCCAAGGCGCTGGACCCTGTTGTGGGGCCGGCCGCCACCATCCTGTTCGCCGCCGGGTTCATCGGCACCGGCATCCTCGGCGTTCCGGTACTCGCAGCCTCCGGGGCAGCGGGGCTGGCCGGCCTGCTCGGCAGGGATTGGGGCCTGGACCTCAGCCCGCGGCGCGCCCCCTTGTTCTACACGCTGCTGGGGGTGGGCATTGTGGCCGGCGTCCTCATCAGCTTCTTCTCCTCCGACCCCATCGGACTCCTGGTCTTCAGCGCCACCGTCAACGGCATTGCCGCCGCCCCGTTTCTGGTGGTCACCATGCTGATCTCACGGGACAAAGCCATCATGGGCGAGTACCGCAACGGCAGGCTCGCAGCCACGCTGGGCTGGTTCACCGCCGCAGTCATGGTGGTGGCAGGCGCCGTGGGCGTCTGGACGACCCTCACCGGAGCGTAGCCCGACCGCCTCACGGTACTGCCGCCGTCGTACCCGCCCCTTTGAAACCCGTACCGCGACCCTACTGACCGATCCAACGAAAGGAACAACAGCATGGACCACAACGAAGCGCCGTTGCTGGACGCACTGGACAGCTATCACAAGTTGGACCGCTACGGCTTCACCCCGCCCGGCCACCGGCAGGGCCGCGGCGCGGATCCCCGCGTCCGGGACATTCTCGGGGCCGACACCTTCCGCGCGGACGTCCTCGCCTCGGCAGGGCTGGACGACCGCTCCTCTTCCGGCGGATACCTGAAGAAGGCAGAGCAGCTGATGGCTGATGCCGTGGGCGCCGACCAGGCCTTCTTCTCCACCTGCGGCAGCTCGTTGTCCGTAAAGGCAGCCGTCATTGCCGTGGCCGCCGGCAAAGGTGATTTGCTGGTCAGCCGCGATGCCCACAAATCCATCACGGCCGGACTGGTGTTCTCCGGCATCCAGCCGCGCTGGATCCGCCCGCGCTGGGACCCCAACCTGCATATTGCCCACCCGCCGTCACCTGCGGATGTGGAGGAGATGTGGGAACGCTACCCGGACGCGGCCGGCGCCCTGATCGTCAGCCCCACGCCTTACGGCACCTGCGCGGACATCGCCGCCATCGCGAAGATCTGCCACGACCGCGGGAAGCCCCTGATCGTTGATGAGGCCTGGGGTGCACACCTGCCGTTCCACGCGGACCTGCCCACCTGGGCAATGAGCGCCGGAGCCGACGTCTGCGTGGTGTCGGTGCACAAGATGGGGGCCGGTTTTGAGCAGGGTTCCGTCTACCACGTCCAGGGGGACCTGGTGGACGCCGCGCACCTGTCCCAGTGCGCGGACCTGCTGATGACCACCAGCCCCAACGCCATCCTGTACTCGGCCATCGACGGCTGGCGCCGCCAGATGGTGCAGCACGGGACAGAACTCCTTGGCAATGCCCTGGGCCTGGCCAGGAGGCTGCGCAGCGACATCGACGCGCTCCCCGGGATCCATGTGCTCGAGGACGAGCTCCTCGCCGAGGAATCCTCGCACGACCTGGACCGGCTGCAGATCCTCATGGACCTTTCGGGACTGGGGATCAGCGGCTACCAGGCGGCGGACTGGCTGCGGGAAAACTGCCGGATCGACATGGGGCTCAGCGACCACCGCCGCATCATGGCCACCATGTCCATGGCCGACGACGACGCCTCGGCGGAGCGGCTGCTGGGGGCGTTGCGGGCCCTTATCGACGCCGCCCCGTCACTTCCGGCCCCGCCGGAGGTTTCCGTGCCCTCGCCGTCGGACCTGGAACTGGAAACGGTTGCCCTTCCCCGGGACGCCTTCTTCGGTCCCCGCGAGGATGTGCCCGCCCGGGAAGCTGTGGGACGGGTCGCTGCCGAGCAGATCACGCCCTACCCGCCCGGCATCCCGGTGGTTGTTCCCGGCGAAAGGATCAACGAAGCCGTCATTGAGTACCTGGAATCGGGGCTAAAGGCCGGGATGGTCCTGCCCGATCCCGCCGACCCGTCGCTGGGCACCATCCGGGTGGTGCGGGAGTGACCAGGCCGTACCCGGCCTGCGGCGTACAGTAAACGGCATGCCCAACCCCGGTCTCCCGCCCGCTCCTGCCAACCCGCCCCAAGCAGTTCCCCCGCTGGCGGAACTGCTGGCCGGAGCACGCGTGGTCAGCCTGCCCATGCGGGTGAAGTTCCGCGGGATCATGCAGCGCGAATCCCTCCTGCTCCAGGGTCCCGCGGGCTGGGGCGAGTTCTGCCCGTTCCCGGAGTACGGCGACGCCGAAGCCTCCCGCTGGCTGGCTGCCGCCATCGAGGCGGGGTGGCAGGGTTTCCCGGCCCCGCTGCGGACGTCGGTTCCGGTCAATGCCACGGTCCCTGCCGTCGCCGCCCACCGGGTGCCGGACGTGCTGGCACGGTTCGGGCGGGTGGACGCCGTCAAGGTCAAGGTGGCCGAGCAGGGGCAGTCACTGGACGACGACGTTGCGCGGCTTCACGCCGTCCGCGCCGCTTTGCCGGATGCCGCCGTCCGCGTGGATGCCAACGGCGGGTGGGATGTTCCGGGCGCCGTGGAGGCACTGACGCGGCTGGCGCCGGTGGGGCTCGAGTACGCAGAGCAGCCGGTGCCGTCCATCGAGGGCCTGGCCGAGGTCCGGACCCGGCTCCGTGACGCGGGAACCCCGGTGCTGATTGCCGCGGACGAGAGTGTCCGCAAGGAGACCGACCCCCTCCGCGTGGCCCGGGCGGGTGCGGCGGACCTGATCGTGGTCAAGGTGGCACCGCTTGGGGGAGTGCGGCGCGCCCTGGACATCGTGGCACAGGCCGGACTTCCCGCCGTCGTCAGTTCCGCACTGGACACCTCCGTGGGCATCCGGGCCGGGCTGGCGCTGGCCGCCGCCCTGCCGGACCTGCCGTACGCCTGCGGCCTGGGCACGGTGTCGCTGTTCGAATCGGATATCACGCTGGACCCCTTGGTGGCCGACGACGGCGCCATCCGCCTCCGCGACGTGGCCGCCGACGCCGGGCTGCTGGAGCGGTTTGCGGCTCCCGCTGAGCGGAGGGACTGGTGGCTGGACCGGCTCCGCCGCGTCCACGCCCTCCTCACCCCGTCGATTGCCGAGTAGGTAGGGTGTCGCCGTGCGCGGGGAGAAGCTGACAATGCGGGTGGGCTGGCTCTGCCTTGCTGCCGTCAGCGCCGGCATCCTGGTGTTCGGTGTGGTGGTTGCCCTGTTTCCGCCGGCCGGAGATGCCGGTCTGTACCGGGCGGACGGGCTGGCTTCGGCGGGACTGGGCCTTTTCGGTGTGCTGATCGTGCTGGTGCCCTTCCGGCGGCGCGAACGGTGGGCCTGGTACGCGCTCTGGTTCTACCCGTTCTTCTGGGCGGCACATCTCATAGGAAACCTCCCTCCGGGCGACGACCACATCCACCAGGTGCTCTTCATCGCCCTTTCGCTGACCGGGCTCCTGCTGCCCGCCCGCGCCTTCTTCCCGGCACGGAGCAGCCAATGAGGGATTTGGCAACGTTCCTGCAGGTCACGGGCGATTAACCCGAACTTCATCAAATGGATGGGTTCCGGTAGGAAGGGGCTGGAAGGGTGGGCGGGCACCCCAAAAGACATTCCTTCGGAAGGTTCCCCATGTCTGAAACTGCCCGCAAGTTCACCCTCCTGCCCATGCTCGGCCATACCAAGGGCAAGCGCAGCCCTGTCACCTGTGCGCTCAAGTGCGACAACGCCTGCGCCGGCGACGTCTGCAATACCAGCTCCAACAGCTACTTCCGCGACATCGCCTCCGCCACCATGTCCCGCCGCGCCGCCCTGGGCCTTGGCGCCGCCGGTGCGCTCGCCGTCGCCCTCGGTTCAGCCGTGAGCTCCGCTGAACCTGCCTCCGCCGCGGGCCTGTCCAAGGCCGCCAAGGAAGGCTTCGGAAACTCCAAGCTTCAGTTCACGGCCATCAAGCCGGTCGACAAGGCCGTCGACGCCTTCACCGTGCCGGAGGGCTTCACCTGGCAGCCGATCATCCGCTGGGGCGACCCGCTGTTCAGCGATTCCCCCGAGTTCGACCTGAACAACCAGACGGCCGCGGCCCAGGCCCGCCAGTTCGGCTACAACAACGACTACACGGACATCGTGGAGATCCCGGGCAGCAAGGGCCGCCGCGCGGTGTTGTTCACCAACCACGAGTACACCAACGAAAACATCATGGTGCCGGCCGGCTATGACCCCGTGGAAACCCGTGCCATCGGCCGCGCCGCCCACGGCCTGGCTGTGGTGGAGCTGGAGCGCAAGAACACCACCAAGCCGTGGAGCTACGTCAAGGGCGCGCCGCTGAACCGCCGCTACCTCTCTGACACCACCTACGAACTGACCGGCCCCGTTGCCGGCTCGGCGCTGGTGAAAACCGTGGCCGACCCGTCCGGCCGCGCCATCAAGGGCACGTTCGGCAACTGCTCCGGCGGCACCACCCCCTGGGGCACCATCCTCTCCGGCGAGGAAAACTTCAACGGCTACTTCGTCGCCGGCGGCACGTCAGCCGGCGACAAGCGCTACGGCCTCACCGCCAAGCCCACCGCACGCAAGTGGGAACTCGATGACCCCCGCTTCGACACGCGCAATGCCGGGTACGAGAACGAGGCCAACCGCTTCGGCTGGATCGTCGAAGTCGACCCGTTCGATCCCACATCCACCCCCAAGAAGCGCTCCGCCATGGGCCGCTTCAAGCACGAGGGCGCCAACGTGATCGTGGCCGAATCCGGCCACGTGGTGGCGTACATGGGCGACGACGAGAAGTTCGACTACCTCTACAAGTTCGTCTCCAAGGGCAAGTACGTGGAAGGCGACCGCAGGAACAACATGAACCTGCTCTCCGAGGGCGACCTCTACGTTGCCAGGTTCACCGGCAACTCGCCCGCCGCGGAGATCACCGGGACCGGGGCGCTTCCGTCCGACGGCGCGTTTGACGGGACCGGCGAATGGCTGCCCCTGGTGGTCGGCGGAAAGTCGGCAGTCCCCGGCATGTCCGTCGAAGAGGTCCTGGTGTACACCCGCCTGGCCGCGGACAAAGTGGGCCCCACCAAGATGGACCGTTGCGAGGACGTCCAGCCCAGCCTGCACACCGGCAAGGTCTACGTGGTCTGCACCAACAACTCCGACCGCGGCACCGGCACCAAGGAAGGCGCCACGGAGGTCAACCCGCGCACGCAGAACCGCGACGGCCACATCGTGGAAATCACCGAAACCGGCGACCAGACCTCCACGAAGTTCAACTGGACCCTCCTGATGGTCTGCGGCGATCCGGCGCAGGGCGACGTCACCTACTTCTCCGGCTACCCGGCGGACAAGGTCTCGCCCATCTCCTGCCCGGACAATGTGGCGTTCGACTCCGTGGGCAACCTCTGGATCTCCACCGACGGCGCCCCCTCCGGCATCGGCTACAACGACGGCCTCTTCAAGGTCACCCTGGACGGCGCCGAGCGCGGCAAGGTGGAGCAGTTCCTTTCCGTTCCCCGCGACGCCGAAACCTGCGGCCCGGTCATCCACGATGACGAGCGCACCGTGTTCGTCTCCGTGCAGCACCCGGGCGAGGAAGGCACCTTCGAGGCGCCGCACTCGTTCTTCCCGGACTACGTCCCGGCAGGCACGACGCCGGCCCCCGGCCAGGTGCGCGCGCCCCGTCCCTCAGTGGTCCAGGTGTTCCGCGGCTAACCCCCGCCCACCCTGGACGCGCCATCACCTTTGGCCGTCTTTCCGGGGGCGCGCCATCACCTTTGGTGGCTTTTCCGGGGACGCGCCATCACCTTCGGCCGCTTTTCCATCAACGCCCGCTCACCTTCTGCCCCTTCCGGCGGAACGGTGGGCGGGCGTTCCGGGGTTAAACGCAGGCCTTACCCAGCTGCCGCGGAAGCGCTCCATGTGATGCTTGACACGTGTTAGGTCGGTCATCTACAGTTCCTAACACGTGTTAGGAAGGAAATGACATGACCGGAGCCATAAACGGGCACCTGCGGGACATCTCCCGCCGTACCGCCCTTGGTGCCCTCGGCGCGGGAATCATCGGAGCAACCGTGGCGTCGTGGCCGCGGCTCTCCGGAACGGACATTCCGGGCCGCGGAGACAACAGCCTCAGCATCGCCATCATGGGCACCGCCGCGGACGCCGCCGCCCGCCAGCGCGCCATCGACGCATTCACCCGCCTCCACCCGGACATCCGGGTCAAGGTCCAGGCCATCCAGGCCGTGGACTGGAAAGACTTCTTCACCAAGATCCTCACCATGGTGGCCGCGGGCACGCCGCCGGACGTGGTGTACGTAGCCACCGAGGGCGCCCAGCTGTTCGCCGAAAAGCTGGCCCACCCGCTGGACGAATACATCCGCCGCGACGCCGCGGACATGCGCGAATTCTTCGATGATGTCCACCCCAGCCTGGTGGAAGCCTTCATGTACAAGGGCAGCCTGTACCAGCTCCCCATGGACTGGAACGCGGCCAACATGTACTACAATACCGCCGCCTTCGCGCAGGCAGGCCTGGACCGGCCGGCTGACGACTGGACCCACATCGATTTCCGCAACAGCCTCGCCGCGATGCGCAAGGCCCGGACCTCTGACTTCACGCCTTACTACTGGACCAACCGGCTCTTCGGCGGCGTGGTGCCGTGGCTCTACGCCAATGACACCAGCTTCCTCAAGGAGACCAGGTCCGCGGGCGGCGACTGGCTCTGGGACGGCTTCTACGCCAACGACCCCTCCCGCAGCCTCCGCTCCGGCGGTTACCAGTGGCTGGAACCGAACGCCAACGACGACCGCGTGTTCGAGTCCTTCGACTACCTCCGGGGCCTGGTTAAGGACGGACTGGGCGTCCGGCCGGAAGAAGGCGGCGGCAGTTCCCTGGTGGGCCTGTTCGCCTCCAACCGCATTGGAACCACTCCCGCCGGCGGCTACTGGGTGCAGGGGCTGCACGAGGCCGGCATGGGCGCCAACGACTTCGACGTCCAGTTCTTCCCGCGCTGGAAGACCCAGCGCCACCAGTTTGGCACCGCCGGCTACGCGATCATGAAGACCGCCAAGGACAAGGACGCCGCCTGGGAATGGATCAAGTTCAGCTCCAGCCGCGAGGCAATGGAACTGATCTTCCCCAACCCGATCACCACGCCGGCGCGCCGCTCCATGGTCAACGAACAGCTGTACGCCGGCAAGGGCCCCGCCCACTGGAAGGTCTTCTACGACACCCTGGACCGGTTCCCCACCACGGGCCCCATCCCGGCACCACCCCAGCAGGCCGCCGTCGAAACGGCCCTGATGAAGAACGTATCCCTTGCCGTCAGCGGGGACGAGCAGCAGCTCAAGCAGGCCCTCGCATCCATGCAGCGCGACCTTGAACTTGCCCTGAGGAGGCAGTCATGAGCACCACCACCCCGCCCCGGGAACGGCCCGAGCGGGCGGCCGGCCGGGCAAGTACGACGACGGCCCGCACCAGCGGCGTCGGCGGCACCAGCGGTGCCTACAACGCCGGAGGCCGCAGCGGAGCCAGGCACAACCAGCGCTGGCTGGCCTGGATCTTCCTGGCACCCACCATCCTGGGCATGGGCCTGTTCACCCTGGTCCCCATCGTGGCCTCGGTTGTCTTGGCCTTCTTCCGCTGGGACATCATCTCGGCCCCCAGCTTTGTGGGCTTCGACAACTTCTCGGAGGTGGTCCAGGACCCCACCGTGCGGGTGTCCTTCCTGAACACCATCGTGTTCGTGGTGGTGGCGGTGGCACTGCAGTTGGGCCTGGCCCTGGCACTGGCGGTTATGGTGCAGGAGAAGATGCCGGCGTGGCTGCGGGTGTTCTTCCGGTCCGCGTTCTTCTTCCCGCTGATCCTGTCCGCCGCCTCGGTGTCCATCTTCATGCGGTACCTCTTCAACGAACAGTTCGGCGTAGTCAACTGGTTCCTGTCCCTGGTGGGCATCCCCGCCGTTCCCTGGCTGACCACCCCGGGCGGATCGGCCGCCGTCGTGATCCTGGTGTACGTCTGGCAGAACTTCGGTTTCTCCTTCCTCCTGTTCATCGGGGGCCTGGCCTCCATTCCCGTCGAGACATACGAGGCTGCCGCGATCGACGGCGCCACCGGCTGGCGCAAGCACCTCCACGTGACGTTGCCGCTGCTGAGCCCCACCACCCTCGTCGCCTCCGTCATGGCCATCATCAGCGCCCTGCAGGTCTTCGACCAGCCCTACGTCCTGACCCGCGGCGGTCCCGGCGACTCCACCCGCACCGCCGTCATGGTGATTTTCGAATCGGCGTTCCAGCGGCTCGAATTCGGCCAGGCGTCCGCGATCGGCGTGCTGCTCACGCTGATCATCATGGCCATCACGGCCGCACAGTTCCGGCTCAGCAAACGATTCGTCTTCTACCAGTAAGGCCAGCCATGACAACCACAACTGACCACGGCCTGGCCGGACATTCACCCCGGCTCTCCCAAGGCCTTCCCGTCACCACGCCCAACCGGAAGAAGTTCAACTGGAGCTTCGCCGTCCGGACCCTCCTGCTGCTGCTCGCGGCCGCCCTCACGCTCGGTCCGGTGCTCTGGACGCTGTCCACGTCGCTGCGGTCGCCGTCGGAATCGTTCAAGCTGCCGCCGTCGTTCATACCCTGGAACCCGGACTTCACCTCGTACGGGGAGGTATTCAAGCAGCTGAATATCTTCCTGCTGGTCCTCAACAGCGCCCTGGTCACCGGAATAATCGCGGTGGGCCAGATGGTCTCCGCCGCCTTGGCCGGCTACGCGTTCGCGCACCTGAAATTCCGCGGACGCGCGGCGCTGTTCTCGATCGTGCTGGCCACGATGATGGTACCCGTGCAGGTGACGATCGTCCCCGTCTTCATGCTGATCCGCGGCATGGGCCTGTCCGACACCCTGCTCGCCCTGATCCTCCCCGCCATCCCGACGGCATTCGGCACGTTCCTGATGCGCCAGTACTTCATGGGGCTGCCGGCCGAACTCGCCGAAGCCGCCTCGATCGACGGCGCCAGCCCGTGGCGGACATTCCGTTCCGTGTACGCGCCGCTGGCGATGCCCGGCATGGCGATCGTGGGAATCCTCGCGTTCAACTTCCACTGGAACGAGTTCTTCCGCCCGCTCATCCTCACCATTTCCGAACAGAACTTCACGCTTCCCTTGGGTCTCGTGTCGCTTCAGGGAAACCTGGGCACCGGCAGCATCTCGGTGGTCCTGGCGGGCGTAGTCCTGTCCATGATCCCCGCGCTGGTGGTCTTCATCTTCGGCCAACGCGCCCTGCAGGACGGCCTCACGGCCGGAACCGGCAAGTAAACCTCCTTCCCTCCAGCCCGAAAGGCCGTTCCATGACCTCCCCGGACCTCGCCGCCGTCCACCCCGGCACCGTCACCTTCGACGACGTTGCCGCCGCCCACCCCGACCCCGCCTTCCCCCGCTTCCACCCGCGCCCCGGTCAGGGCTGGATCAACGACCCCAACGGCATCAGCTTCGTCAATGGCCGGTACCACGTCTTCTTCCAGTACAACCCGGACTCGGCCCGGCACCACCGGATCGCCTGGGGACATGTGAGCTCGGCGGACCTGGTCCGCTGGGAGGAGCACCCCGTGGCGCTTCGCCCGCAGGACGGCGGCCCCGACGAGTACGGCTGCTGGACCGGGGTGGTCACGGACGACGACGGTGTTCCCACCGCTGCGTACTCCGGCGTCCGCGGCGACGGGGGCCACTCACAGGTGGTCATCGCCCGCGGCTCGGAGGACCTTATCCACTGGGAGCAGGCAGGCCACGTGGCCGCCACCATGCCCGCCGACGGACAGGTCACCGCCGTGCGGGACCCGTTCATTTTCCGCTTCAACGGCAAGCGGTACGCCATGCAGGGCGCCGGACTGGCCAACGGGCACGCCGCCCTGCTGCTCTACACCGTGGACGACCTGGCCGACTGGAAGTACCAGGGCATCTGGCTGACCTCGGAGAACCCGGTTGCCGCTACGTTCACCCCGGCCGAGATCTGGGAATGCCCGCAGCTGGTGCAGGTGCCCGACAACGATGCCCCTGGCGGGGGCACATGGCTGATGATGTTCTCCCTCTGGCTCGCCGGCGACTCACACGAACACGCCAACGGGGTGGGCCACCTGATCGGATCGCTGGCCGAAGACCCCGCCACCGGGCTGCCCGTCTTCACGCCGCGGACCGGCGGAAAGTCCGATCTGGGCCGCGACTTCTACGCTCCGCAGGTGGTGTCCCTGGAAAACCGGGCCCTGCTGTGGGGATGGGCCAACGAAGGCCCGGGGCGGGACGGGCGCCGCGGCCGCAGCCAGGAAGAGATCGACGCCGCCGGGTGGGCCGGAGTCCTGACCTTCCCGCGCGAGCTGTCGATTGTGGACGGCGCCCTGGCGGTGCGCCCGGCCCCGGAAATTGATGCCTATCGCGGAGAGCTGCTCGCCGGCCAGGCATCCGGGACGGTGCGGTTGCCTGCCTTCGCCGAGGCTGTGGTCACCGCAGGAATGGGCGGTGCTGTGGAGCTGCTCCTGGTGGGGAACGGAAGCCGGCAGGTGGTCTTCAGCGGCAGCGTCGACGCGGGGGAGGAGCTGCGAATGTTCGTGGATGCCTCCCTGGTTGAGGTGTACCGTTCCGGGTCGGTGGCAACCACGCTGCGTGCTTACCCGGCTGTGGGGAAGGAGTGGCAACTGAGCCTTCCCGCAGGGGCAACGGCGGACGTCTGGAGCCTGGCCAGGCCCGCGTAGCCCCCTCCAAACCGGCCCGGCGGGTCCCGGCCGCGGCGTGGTCAGCGTCCGGCCGGGACCGGGCCGGTGGATTCCCTGACCACCAACCGGCAGGGAACCATCGTTTCCCCCGCGGTGCCGGAGACGGCGGCGGCAGCCGGGCCGTCGTCGTCGGACGTTCCCTCCGGTGCCGACCCCACCTCGGCGAGCAGCGACGCCATGGCGGCGGCTCCCATCTCCCGGAGCGGCAGGGCCATGGTGCTCAGCGCCGGGACCATGGCCTTCGCGATGCGGAACTCGTCGTCGTACCCCATGACGGACACGTCCTGCGGGACGCTCAGGCCCAGCCGGTAGCAGGCCAGCACCACACCGATAGCCAGGCGGTCGTTGGCGCACAGGATGGCGGTGGGCCGGGCGGCCGGTTTCACGCCTTCGAGGAGTTTCATGGCGCCGTGGAAGCCGGCGTCGATGTCCCAGCCCACCTGGATGACGCGGTCCTCGTTGACAGGCATCCCCGCGCCGCTGAAGGCCGCCCGGTAGCCCTCGATCCGGCGGGGCGCCGCGGGCGTCAGGGAGTCGCCGGCGAGGAACGCGATGTCCCGGTGGCCCAGCGACATTACGTGCTCCGCGGCTTCCTGGCCGCCGCGCACTTCGTCAGGAATCACGGCCGGAAGCCCTGCCTCCGGCCGGTCATCGAAGCAGTTGGCAAGGATCGACGGGACGCGGGCCATGTTTGCGGGCACATGCAGCGGCCGCAGGCCCACGGTCACGTACATCAGGCCGTCCACCTGGCGGTCCAGCAGGGTTTCCACGGCGCTCTCGTCGCGGGACTCGTCCAGCTCGGTGTCCATCACCACGGTCACGAATCCGTGTTCCCGGGCCACCGCATCCGCGCCGGCAATGATGTTGCCGTCAAAGGGGCTGGTGACCACCTGGTCGGACACGATGCCGATGACCCGCGACTGCTGGTTGCGCAGGCTCAGGGCGATCTTGTTGGGGGAGTAGTTGAGCGCTGCCGCCGCTTCCCGGATCCGCTGCTGGCTTTCCAGGGCTACGTTTCCGTCGCCGCGTCCGTTCAGCACGAGCGACACGGCACTGCGCGAAACGCCCGCCAGCTTGGCGACGTCGAGGGCGGTGGCCTTGCGCTTCATGGTGGTCCTTCGGATGCTGGGATCTCTTGCTTGGGTGAAGTTTACCTAACTCGTGTGAGCTTCCGCTCTCCCGACGCCCCATCACCTCTAGCTCCCTTTTCGGCGACGCCCCATCACCTTTAGCCCCCTTTTCGGGAACGCCCCATCACCTTTCGGGCCTATCAAGGCAGGAGGTGATGGGGCGTGTGGTGGATTGGGGCTGGAGGTGATGGGGCGTGTGGTGGATTGGGGCTGGAGGTGATGGGGCGTGTGGTGGATTGGGGCTGGAGGTGATGGGGCGTTGGAGGGTGGCAAACTGGGTTGGTGACTTCGTTGAACGAACCAACCCCGGACACCCCCGGGCTGAGCAGCCCTGACGCCCCCGACGCTGAGCTGAGTGCGCTCGCTGCGGCGAGGATCGCCGTCGACGTCCTGCTCGACGGCGGCGTGCGGCACGTGGTGGTATCGCCGGGTTCGCGGTCGGCCCCCATGGCATACGCCCTCGCCGAAGCCTCCGCCGCGGGCCGGGTGGACCTGCTGGTCCGCATCGATGAGCGTTCCGCAGGATTCACCGCGCTTGGCCTGGCCCTGTCCAGTGGCTCGCCCGCAGCCGTCCTGACCACGTCCGGAACCGCCGTCGGAAACCTCATGCCCGCGGTGATGGAAGCCAACCATGCCGCCGTCCCGCTGATCGTCCTGTCAGCAGACCGGCCCGATGAGCTGCGCGGAACGGGGGCCAACCAGACCACGGTGCAGCCGGACCTCTTTGGCGAGCACGTCCGGTTCGCCGCCGATGTTCCCGCCGGCAGCAACCCCGAGCGGGCCGTCCAGACCGGACTCTCCGCAGCCACCGGCGCCTTCCCGGACCTTGCGCCGGGCCCGGTCCAGCTCAACCTCGCGTTCCGCGACCCGCTGGTTCCGGCCCCCGGGGACCGGCTGCCCGACGCCGTGGAGCGGCAGCGCTACCGGGTGGGATCCGAGCCCCTGGTCATGAACCTGCCGGCGGCGCCGGACACCCTGCCCGAGCGGCGCACAGTGGTGCTCGCCGGGCACGACGCCGGTCCGGTTGCCGAAGCATTTGCCCGCGCCCACAACCTGCCGCTGCTCGCTGAGCCATCCTCCAACTCCCGCTTCGGTCCCAATGCCGTGGGCCCGTACCGGCTGCTGCTGGAGCACTTCCGGGCCGGTTCCGCGCAACCGATCGAACGCGTGGTGCTGTTCGGCCGGCCCACGCTGTCCCGTCCGGTGGCCGCGCTGCTGGCCAGTGCCGACGTCGAATCGGCCCTGTACCAGCCGGTTCCGGTCGCCTGGTACGAGCCCGGGCGCCGCACCGAGCTGCCGCTGGAAAACCTGGCGGACCTGGCCGAATTCGCCGGCCGCGGCAGTTCCACCTGGCTGGACACATGGTTGCTGGCCGGATCGGCCGCGCAGCACGCGCTGGACCGGGTGGTGTCCGCGGAGGCCGCCACCAACGGACCGTCCGTGGCGGCGCTGGTCTGGAAGCACTCACGCGGCCAGCTGCTGCTCGGTTCCTCCAACGGCATCCGCGACGTTGACCTCGCCGGCCTTCCCGCCGCGGATCCAGCCGCCATCGTGTACGCCAACCGGGGCCTGGCCGGCATCGACGGCACCATCTCCACCGCCACCGGTATCGCCCTCGGCGGCCGCCAGCAGACCACCGTCCTGCTGGGCGACGTGACCTTCCTGCATGACGCCGGCGGCCTCCTCCTCGGCGCTGGCGAAGAACAGCCGGACCTGCGGATCGTGGTCCTGAATGATTCCGGCGGCGCCATCTTCAGCCTGCTCGAGCACGGGGGAGTGGAGGAAGGCGGCCGCTACGGAGACGCCGTCGAACGCCTCTTCGGCACCCCGCACTCCGTGGACATCGCGGCACTCGCCGCAGCGTACGGCGTCGGGCATTCCCTGGTCAGTACGACGGCGGGACTCGCCGAGGCGCTGGGCCGGCCTGTGCAGGGGCGCAGCATCGTTGAGGTCCGCACGGACCGGCGGGCGCTGCGGGAGCTCCACGCCCGGATCAAGGAAGCAGTTTCTGCCGCCGTGGAGGCAGTGCTCTCCGGGCAGTAGCTGCCGACGCGCACATTACCCCACGACGCGGAAATGCCCTGCCTCTGCCGGAATACCGGCGGCGACAGGGCATTTGCGTGTCGAAAGTGAGGAACCGTGTCAGAGCACGCGGCCCAGGAACTCCTTGGT
Organism: Pseudarthrobacter sp. 902506025; assembly: GCF_040702325.1. Classification (NCBI taxonomy): domain Bacteria; kingdom Bacillati; phylum Actinomycetota; class Actinomycetes; order Micrococcales; family Micrococcaceae; genus Pseudarthrobacter; species Pseudarthrobacter sp. 902506025. The sequence goes on along the minus strand of NZ_JBFBKW010000013.1, from coordinate 16,852 downwards.
GCGCGCATGCTGCGGGTTGGCGATGATCTCGCGGGGATCGCCCGACTCCACCACCACACCGCCGTCCATGAAGGTCAGCGTGTCACCCACCTCGCGGGCGAAGCCGATCTCGTGGGTCACCACGATCATGGTCATGCCGGACTTGGCCAGGTCCTTCATCACGTTCAGGACATCGCCCACCAGCTCCGGGTCCAGGGCGGACGTGGGCTCGTCGAACAGCATGAGTTCCGGGTCCATGGCCAGGGCCCGGGCGATGGCTACGCGCTGCTGCTGGCCACCGGAGAGCTGGGAGGGGTAGTGGCCGGAACGGTCCGCCAGCCCTACGCGGTCCAGCAGTTCCAGCGCACGCTTCTGGGCGGCAGCCTTGGACTGGCCCTTCACGTGCACCGGCGCTTCCATGACGTTCTGCAGCGCGGTCTTGTGGGGGAACAGGTTAAACCGCTGGAACACCATGCCGATTTCGCGGCGCTGGGCGGCGATTTCCTTGGTCTTGAGGTCGTGGAGCTTGCCGTTGACCTCGCGGTAGCCGATCAGCTGGCCACCCACGGAGATCCGGCCGGCGCTGATGCTCTCCAGAAGGTTCACGCAGCGCAGCATGGTGGACTTGCCGGAACCCGACGGCCCGATCACCACCGACACTTCGCCCTGGTTCACGGTCATGTCGATGCCCCGGAGTACATGGTGGTGCCCGTAGTACTTGTGGAGGCCCTCGATCTTGACCAGCGGCTTCTCTGCTGTGACGGTCATCGTGCACTCTCCTCGGGGAAGTCCGTTTCTATTGACCGTCCGCCGTCCTGGCTCAGGGCCACGCGGGCCGACTTGGCCACTGGCTTGCCCGCCGGCGCGAGATTGTCGACGCCCTTGCCGTAGTACGCCTCAATGTAGTGCTGTCCCACCATCAGGATGCTGGTGATCACCAGGTACCAAATGGCGGCCACGATCAGCAACGGAACCGGGAGGTAGGTCCGGTTGGCCAGGGCGTTGGTGGCGAAGGTGAGGTCCAAGGTGAACGGCACGGCCAGGACCAGCGAGGTGGTCTTCAGCATGCCGATGGTTTCGTTGCCCGTGGGCGGAACAATGACGCGCATGGCCTGCGGCAGGATGATCCGCCACATGATCTTCGCCTTGCCCATGCCCAATGCCTCGGCCGCCTCCATCTGCCCGCGGTCAACGGATTTCAGGCCCGCGCGGAAAATTTCCGCGAGGTAGGCCGATTCGTTCAGGCCGAGGCCGAGGATGGCTGCCACGGTGGCGTTGATGACTGCCGCGGTGTCCAGGCTGAAGAGCTCGGGTCCGAACGGCACGCCCGCGCTGATCTTGGGGTACAGAACCGAAATCAGGCCCCACAGCACCAGCTGGGTGTAGACGGGTGTTCCACGGAAGAACCACACCCACACCCAGCTGGACCAGCGGAACACAGGGTTGTCAGACTGGCGCATGAACGCCAGCAGGATGGCCAGGACGATGGCCAGGACCATGGAGGTGACCGTCAGCAGAAGCGTCCAGCCCACGCCCTGGACCACCTTGACGTCCAGGATGTAGGTGCCCACCACATCCCAGCGGAAGTTGGGGTTGGTAAACAGGCTCTGCAGGAACAGAACGACCAGCGCCAGGATGATGAACGCGCTGATCCATCGGCCCGGGTGCCGCACCGGCACGGCTTTGTTCAGTACCGGTGCGTCGTCCTTATGCTGGCCGTCCATGTGCACACCTGACTTGTCGTCGGTAACGCGAAAACTCAAGACTTGACCGCCGGGTTGACCTCGGACTTGGTGATGGCGCCTTCAGAGTTGCCCCAGCCGTCCAGGATCTTCTTGTAGGAGCCGTCTTCCATCAGCTTGGTGACGGTCTTCTGGATGACCTCTGCCCAGGCGGTGTCAGCCTTCGCCACGGCGATGCCCTGCGGAGCGGAGTCGTAGACGTCGCCCAGCTTCTCCAGCTGGCCGTTGGTCTGGGTCAGGGCGTAGCCGATGATGGGGGAGTCGGCAGCCATGGCGTCGATGCTGCCGTTCACCAGGCGGGTGGTGACATCCGTCTGGTTCTTCAGGGTGACGATGTCGATGGGCTTCTTGCCGTCAGCAACACATTTCTTGTTGCGGTCGGCCAGGTCCGGATCTTCCTGGACGGTGCCGGTCTGCACACCGATGGACTTGCCGCACACGTCGTCCAGGGAGAACTTGTTGGGGTTGCCCTTCTTCACGGCCCAGGCGGTGCCTGCGTTGAAGTAGCTGACCATGTTCACTGCGCCCAAACGCTCCGGGTTGATGGTGAACGAGGAGATGCCCAGATCGTACTTGGGGCCGAGGGCCGGAAGGATGCCGGTGAACTCTGCGGTCTGGACCTGGACCTTGAGTCCCAGGGTGGCGCCGATGGCCTTGGCGATGTCCACGTCGTAGCCGACGGGTGTCTGGCCGTCCGTACCGAGGAATTCGGCGGGGGCGTAGCTGGTGTCGGAGCCGACCGTGATGGTGCCCTTCGACTTGATGGCGTCCGGAACCATGGCGGCCAGGGCGTCGTCCTTCTTGACGGTGGTGGGATCAAAGCTGGCGCTGGCGCTGCCCGACGGGGTGGCCGCGCTCGAGGGACCCGTTTCCGAGGCGTTGGTGCATGCTGAGAGGGCCAGGGCGCTGATGGCGATCATAGTGGCGGCGGTCAGCTTGGAAGTGCCCAGGAGGGTACGGGGAGTCTGCATTTCTTACCTTTTGTTGCAGGGGCTATGAGGTACTAACGCGGCTTATAGTGTAACGCTCAACAAGAGAGGTACGTCACACGCAACTAAGTTTCACTATTGGATAACTGTAACGGTGACAAAATCAAGCCTTCCAGAGCAGCAGTCGTCTGTCATCCCAGACTCCTTACCCAGGAGGGCGCAAAAAGAACGTCAGCTCTTGATGCCCAGGGACTCCAGCATCGGCCGGAATTTGGCCCAGGTCTCGGCCAGTTCGGCCTCCGGCTGCGAGCCGTCAACAATGCCGCAGCCGGCATACAGCCGCACGGTTTCGGGGGACTCGATGACCGCGCCGCGCAGGGCGATGCCCCACTCTCCGTTGCCGGCCGCGTCCAGCCAGCCCACTGGCCCGGCGTACGGCCCGCGGTCCAGGTGCTCCAGCTTGCGGATCAGTTCACCGGCCACCAGTGTGGGCGTCCCGCAGACCGCGGCGGTGGGGTGCAGCGCATTGATCAGGGCAAGGCAGGTGGGCACGTGGCCTTCCACCTCGGTGAGCTCGGCCTTGACGTCGGAGGCCAGGTGCCAGACGTTGGGCAGCTCCAGGATGAAGGGTTCATCATGGGCATTCATCGCCTCGGAGAACGGCGCCAGCTGCTTGGTCAGCGACTGGATGGCGATCTCATGCTCATGCCGTTGCTTCTCCGAGCCGGCCAGGACGCGTGTGGCGTAGTCCATCGGCGGGCCGTCCTCGCCGTGCGCATCGCGGCGGTCCAGGGTGCCGGCCAGCACGCGGGCCTGGGCGGTCCGACCCTCCACCTGGATCAGCATTTCGGGCGTGGCCCCTACCAGGCCGTCCACGCCATAGGTCCAGCATTCCCGGTACCTGGCGGCGAGCTCGCGGAGCACGTCTGCGGCATGTACGCCGGAAGGAATAGTTGCCACGACGTCCCGGGCCAGCACCAGCTTTTCCAGTGCGCCTGTGCGGATTTCGGCAACACCGGCGGCCACGGCCTCCATCCAGGCTTCCTCGCTGAGCGAGCCGGTGTGCAGCGTTGCGCCGGCTGCCAGTGGGAGGGGGCGGACGACGGCGCCGCGCGCCTGGCCGGGCACGTTACCAACCGACGCGTCCCCGGCTGGGTCCGCTGCCGGCGTCGTGCCTTCAATGGCGGAGGCAGCGTCGGAACCGCCGCCCAGCCAGCGGTCCAGCGCGGCGAGGGCCGTCTCTTCGGTGAGCGGGCCGCCGTCGAAGGTCAGCTGGGTGAGCCATGCCTGGTTGTCCCGCACGCCCACCACGATCTCCGGCACGATCAGCCGTGACTCGTGGGCTGACGTCTTGGAGAAGGCAAAGGAGCCAAAAGCCACGGGACCGGTGCCGGGCAACTCCACGGAATCCGCCACATCGGCCTCCAGGACCAGGTGCCGCCACCAGATGTCCGCCTCAAGGAACCGGTCAGGCCCCGTGGCGGTGAAGCGTGCGATCTCGCCGAAACCGGCCAGCCCGGCTTCGCGGCGGGTCCAGCAGAGGACATCGTCCCGGACCAGAAACGAAGGCAGTCCCCCGGGGAATGCTTTGCCATCCAGGGGGACCGTCAGGGTGCGGAACGTGCTCGTCATGATGGATCAACAGTACCCCCGACAGTAATTCACAGTACTTCGCAGTAACTTTCCGCTCCTTGCCACGTCGAATCCGTACTGGTCAGCACCGTCAGGAACATTTGAGACAATGTCATGGTGAACCGAGCATCCTTGGATAAGCGTCCGGACGAAGTAGCCACGATGTTTGACGACGTCGCACCTAAATACGACGTCGTCAACGATGTCCTCTCCATGGGGCAGACCCGCCGCTGGCGGAAGATCGTGGTGGATGCCATGGAAGTCTCCAAGGGCCAGCGGGTCCTGGACCTCGCGGCCGGAACCGGTACCTCCAGCGAACCGTATGCCGACGCCGGCATAGACGTGGTGGCCTGCGATTTCTCCCTGGGCATGCTCAAGGTGGGCAAGCGCCGCCGCCCTGACATCGACTTCATTGCCGGTGACGCCACCAACCTGCCGTTCGCCGACAACACGTTTGACGCCACCACCATCTCCTTCGGCCTCCGCAACGTCAACGAGCCCAAGAAGGCGCTGGCCGAGATGCTGCGCGTGACCAAGCCCGGCGGTCGCCTGGTCATCGCCGAGTTCTCACAGCCGGTGGTTCCGCTGTGGCGCACCATGTACACCGAATACCTGATGCGCGCCCTGCCGGCCATCGCCGTCAAGGTCGCGTCCAACCCGGACGCATACGTCTACCTCGCCGAATCCATCCGCGCCTGGCCGGACCAGGACCACTTGGCCGCATGGCTGCAGGAGAGCGGCTGGGAGAAGGTCACCTACCGCAACCTCACCGGCGGCATCGTGGCCGTGCACCGCGCGTTCAAGCCTGCCGATTCCTCGCCCGACGGCGCTGCTGCCGCCATCGCTGCGCACAAGGGCCCGGTGGCCAAGCTGCGCCGCAACACCGTTCGCTGACCTGTGAAGGTACTGATTGTCGGCGCCGGTCCGGCCGGATCCACCGCCGCGTACTACCTTGCCAAGGCCGGCCTCGAGGTCACAGTCCTGGAAAAGACGCAGTTCCCGCGCGAGAAGGTCTGCGGTGACGGGCTGACACCACGTGCCGTCCGCGAGATCCAGAAGCTCGGCCTGCCGCACCCGGAGAACGATGGCTGGCGCCGGAACAAGGGCCTCCGCCTGATCGCCGGCGGCCGCACCATCGAGCTGCCCTGGCCCGAGGTGTCCGACTTTCCGCAGTACGGGCTGATCCGCACGCGCCTGGGCTTCGACGAGGAACTGGCGCGGCACGCGGAGGCCGCGGGGGCCACCATCCTCGAGCGGCACAGCGTCACCGAGGCCCTGCGGGAAGACGCCGGCCGGGTCACGGGCGTCCGCGCAGCGCTCCTGGACGAGTCCGGACGCAAGACGGGGGAGACGCGCGAGTTCAGTGCCGACGTCGTCCTCGCTGCCGACGGCAACTCCACCCGCACCGCCGTGTCCCTCGGGATCCAGAAGCGGGACGACCGCCCGCTGGGCGTCGCCGTCCGCACCTACTTCACCTCCCCGCGCACCGACGACGACTGGATGGAAGGCTGGCTGGAACTCCCCGGCCGCGACGGCAAGCTGCTGCCCGGCTACGGCTGGGTGTTCGGCGTGGGCGACGGGACCTCCAACGTGGGCCTGGGCATCCTGAACTCCTCCAAGGAATTCGGCAAGCTCGATTACAAGCAGGTCCTCCGCGAATGGACCGCCGGGATGCCCGCCGACTGGGGCTTCACGCCGGAGAACCAGGTGGGCGAAATCCGCGGCGCCGCCCTCCCCATGGGCTTCAACCGCACCCCGCACTACTCGCCCGGCCTGCTCCTGCTGGGCGACGCCGGCGGCATGGTCTCGCCCTTCAACGGCGAGGGCATCTCCTACGCCATGGAGTCCGCGCGCTTCGCCGCCGAGTTCATCATCGACGCCTCCTCACGCACGGCTGCTTCAGGCGGAACGTACGACGCCGATGGGCACCTTGCGCGGTACGCGGACCATGTGCGGAACCAGTGGGGCTCGCACTTCACGCTTGGGCGGGCCTTCGCCGCGCTGATCGGGAAGCCTGCCGTCATGAAGCTTGCACTGCGCACGGGCATGCCCATCCCGGTGCTGATGCGGTTCGCGGTCCGGCTCCTTGCCAACCTCACAGATCCCGCCGCGAAGGGCTTCGAGGACCGGGTGATCCGCGTCCTGGAATCACTGGTTCCGGCCACATCCAATACCCCGTCAGCTCCGAACCAGCGGTATCCGCAACAAAAAGTTAGGGTTAACCCGTGACCAACTCCGCAGACCATAGCTGGACGCACGCCGGGCACGGCCTGCCGGACTCCGAACCCAGCCTCAACACCACCGCCATCGCCACGGGACTTCAGCTCCCTGCAGGCTTTGCGGCCATCGCGGGGGACGCCGAGCTGGGCCCGGCCATCACCAACAACCTGGCCAAGGTGGAGAAGAAGCTCCGCGAAGCCATCGCCAACTCGGATCCCCTCGCTGACGCGACGTCGCGCCACCTGGTGGAAGCCGGCGGCAAGCGGATCCGTCCGCTGCTGACCCTGCTCTGTGCCCACCTCGGTGACGCGTCCCTGCCCGCCGTGGTGCAGGCCGCCGTCGTGGTGGAACTGACGCACCTGGCAACCCTGTACCACGACGACGTCATGGACTCGGCTCCCTTCCGCCGCGGCGCCCCCACGGCGCACGAAGTGTGGGGCAACTCCGTCGCCGTCCTGACCGGGGATCTGATTTTTGCCCGGGCCTCCATCCTGGTGTCCGAGCTCGGAGGCCGCGCACTCGGCATCCAGGCGCGCACCTTCGAACGGCTGTGCCTGGGCCAGCTGCACGAGACCGTCGGTCCGCGGCCGGACGAGGATCCGGTGGCGCACTACCTGTCCGTCATCGCCGACAAGACCGGTTCGCTGGTGGCCGCCTCCGGCCAGTTCGGTGCCATCTTCTCCGGCGCCGACGAGGCCTACGAGGACGTCCTGGTGGAGTACGGCGAGAAGGTGGGCGTGGCCTTCCAGCTCGCCGATGACGTTATCGATGTCACCGGGGTGAAGGTCAAGTCCGGCAAGTCCCCGGGAACTGACCTGCGCGAAGGGGTACCCACCCTGCCGGTGCTGCTCCTGCGCAAGGCTGCCGTTGATGGCGACCAGTCCGCCGTCGACCTCCTGAAGCTGATTGACGGCGACCTGTCCTCCGACGAGGCGCTGGCTGCCGCCGTGGCCGGACTGCGCGAGCACCCTGTCACCGCCGAGTCCTGGGTGGTGGCGCGGCAGTGGGCCAAGGAAGCCATTGACGCCCTGGCTCCACTGCCCGAGGGCGTTGTCAAGGAGTCGCTGTCCAACTTCGCGCTGGCTGTGGTGGACCGCGCCAGCTGATTACTGTCCCTTAGGAGCCCGGTACCTCTGGTTGATTCAGCCGCAGAGGTGCCGCGCTTCTTCGTGGTGCCGAATCGGCTGTGGCAGCCGGGGTTAACGGGATAGCCCCGGTCCTCAACAACCGAAGCTGCTGTGAACCGGGGCTATCTCTCCGTTCGCATCAGACCCGCCGGAGGCGTTTAGCGGATCCGTGAATAGCTTATGACAGGTTTGTCATAAGACGCAAGTCCTCTGTAACTGTTTGTGTCAAAGAGTTTTCCGTGAGCTCCGCCGGCTGTGGATGCGTCCTCGCTCAATTGCGTGATTTATAGCTGGCCACGAAGCTCCGCACCCCTTCAGCACGGGGGACAGACCGCCTGCGCAGCCCAGAAATCACGCAATTGCGTCAGCGACTCTGGTGGATTTATCCACATGGACAGAATCCTCTGCTTCGTCGCGGGCTGCGCACGGACACGATGAGGGATGGACATCTGCGACTACCTGGCCAGGCGCGGGGGAGCAGCCCGCTCTCTTGAACTGCAAAGGGCCGGCTTTACGCGGACCCGGGTGGGACAGGCTGTGGCGCTGGGCGTTGTGGTCAGAACCGGGCGCGGTGTCTATGCGCTGCCCGGCGACGGACGGGTGGCAGGGGCTCTGGCAGCGGGCGGGCGGCTCACGTGTGTGTCCGCCGCCCCCTTCTACCGGCTGTGGACTCTCAACGGCCCAACAGGCCTGCACTTAAGCCGGAGCCACCCCACCCATACGTCCGGAGTCGTCGACCACGGCCGGCCCAAGCATCCGCGGCATCCCTGGCTGCCCGTGCTGGGGCTCGCCGATGTGCTTCTTCATGCCGTGCACTGCCTGCCGGAGCTGGAGGCGCTGGTGATGGTGCAGTCGGCTGTGGGCGCCGGTGACATCTCGCGCGATTTCCTCTACGCGCGCTGCCAGGGACGCCGCAACGGGCGCGCCAGGGCGGTGCTGGACCTGGTGATTCCCCGCGCGGACTCCGTGCTGGAGGTACTCGCAAATGTCCATTTCGCGCGGGCCGTACTACGGGTTCGGCGGCATGTCTACATTGCCGGAGTTGGAGAGGTGGATTTCCTGGTCGAGGAGTGCCTGGTGGTGGAGACGGATGGCTCAACGCATTTCGAGCCGAAGTCCATCAAGCGGGACCAGCGGCGCAACAACCGGAGCATAGTTGGGGGCTACCTGGTGTTGCGCTACTACTATGAGGACGTTATCCACCGGCCCGAGGCCATGGTCGCGGAGGTTCAGGCGGTGCTGCGGGTGTGGCGGAGGCCAGCGAACACCAGGCTTGGCGGCCCGTTTGCGTGATTTATGGGCTGTTAACCGGCGAGTGCCCCTGCAAACGCAGGGGCACATCTCAAGGTCCAGTCCATAAGTGACGCATTTACGTCAACGGCGGACGGGGAGCCCTTACTCTTCCTCTTCGTCCTCGAACGCCCACTCGAACATGTCGAAGACGAACTCGGAGAAGGTGCCTTCCTCGGACTTCCACTGCCCGCGGGCATTGTTGCGGCGGTACACGATGGGGTCCGGGACGCTGAGGTCGCCCACCCGGAAGCCCCAGGTGAACGCTTCCTCTTCGTCTTCGAGGAACATGAGGAAGCCTTCGTCGTCGACCTCGAGCTCTTCGGGGTCCCAGAAGTAGTGGTAGGCCTCCATGAGGTCCTCGCAGCCGCCCAGTGCAAGGTAGAACTCGCGCAGGACCAGGGGGATCTCGAATTGGTGCTCCGCGAGGGCCTTGTCCAGTTCCTCGGGCGTCAGGCCATCCGCTTCCTGCCATTCGTCCTCGAGATACTTTGGAACAAGCGCGCGGAACTTCTCGAGGAACATGTCAGTCATGCTCATATCCTAGCTAATCGCGACGCTCCCAAAATGACATGGAAGCGAACGTCACAACCCTGAATCGCTTGCCCTGCGCTGCCAGCCGCGGACGGCAAGCGGCGCCTGCCAGGAGCGGCGCCAGGCAAGGACGCGGAACGTGAAAACCAGGGCGGCAATGCCGGCTGCGGTCAGCACGTTGAACACGCCAAGAACCCACAGCACCGCCGTCAGCGAGGACCCCACGAAGGCCGGCAGTGCGTAGATGTCCTTGGGGTTGAACAGTTCGGGCACCTCGTTGGCCGTGATGTCCCGGAGCAGGCCGCCGCCCACCGCCGTCGTCACCCCCAGCAGCACGGAAGCCACCGGGTTCAGGCCGGTGGCCAGCGCCTTGAGCGTGCCGGTCATGCAGAAGAGGGCCAGGCCGGCGGCGTCGAACAGGACCAGCAGCGACGTGTAGCGCTGGACGCTGGAGAACAGGAAGAACACCAGCACCGTGGCCAGCAGCGGCGGCGCCAGATACGCCGGGTTGGTGAACGCCGCCGGAACGATGACAAGGATGACATCGCGGATCACACCGCCGCCCAGGCCCACCAGGGAGGCCAGAAGCAGGGATCCCACAATGTCGATCTGCTTCCGCGCCGCCAGCAGCGAGCCCGATACCGCGAAGAAGAACACGCCCAGCAGGTCCAGCCAGACCGGGGAGTTGTCAAAGGCGAATGTCATGGGGCGTCCCGGTATTTCAAAGAGGGCGGACAGGGCGGCTCCAACGTTACGCTAGCCCCTATGAACAGCCCCATCATGATCGCCTGTGCCCATGGGACGTCCAACACACAGGGGGCCGCGGAGGTCAACGCCCTGCGCGCTGCCATCGCGGAACTGCGGCCGGGCCTTGATGTCCGGGAAGCCTATGTGGACGTCCAGCAGCCGGATCTGGTGGATGTGGTGGCCGGCCTGCCGGACGGGGAGGCTGCCGTGGTGGTGCCGCTTCTGCTGAGCGTTGGCTACCACGTGAAGGTTGACATCGCCCGGGCCGTGAAGAGCCGGCCGGGCAGTGCCGCCGCAGCGCCGCTTGGACCGGACCCGCGCCTCGCGGCCCTGCTGGACCAGCGGCTGCGGGAGGCCGGCACTACCGACAATGACGTCATTGTCCTGGCGGCGGCGGGTTCATCCAACCCAAACGCCGCAGTGAGCGTCGAGGAGCTGCTGGGCCAGCTGCGGGCATTGCGGTCCAACCGGATGGTGGCCGCCTACGGTGCCTCCGCCCAGCCGTCGGTGCCCGACGCCGTCGCCATGCTCCGCGAAGAGCTCGCCGGGGGTGCCGGGGCGGGGGAGTCCGCCGGAGCGGTCGACGTCGGAGGCCGGGTGGTGATTGCCTCGTATCTCCTGGCGCCGGGCTTCTTCCACGACCAGCTGGCGAAGGCGGGTGCCGACGTCGTGACCCAGCCCCTGCTGCCATCCCCGACACTCGCGGAGATCGCGCTCGACAGGTACGACGCCGCCGTCGCCGCCATGAACGAAACGCCTGCGGAAGCACCCGTGGCGGCCCCCGCCGAAGCCCCGGACAAGGCTCCTGCCGATGCACAGCAGGGTGGGTTCTTCAAGGCCCTCCAGCGTTTCGTGACGAAATATTTCCCTAGGTGACTTAGCGTTTCCGGGCCTTTGTGACGGTATTCGGCGCCGCCCTACAGTCGATGCATGACTGATACAGCTCTAGCCGGAGCGTCGGCGGACTCCGCTGCCCCCAAGCGCCCCGCCCGCCCGTCCCGCCCCGCTGCGAAGCCGCATGGCCAGTGGAAAGTGGACGGCAAGACGCCGCTGAATGCCAACGAAACCTGGAAGCAGGAAGACGACGGCCTAAACGTCCGCGAGCGTATCGAGACCATCTACGCCAAGGAAGGCTTCGACGCCATCCCCGGCCAGGACCTGCACGGCCGTTTCCGCTGGTGGGGCCTGTACACCCAGCGCAAGCAGGGGATCGACGGCGGCAAGACCGCCACCCTGGAACCGCACGAGCTCGAAGACAAGTACTTCATGCTGCGCGTGCGTATTGACGGCGGAGCCCTCACCACCGAGCAGCTGCGCGTCATCGGCCAGATCTCCGTGGACTTTGCACGGGACTCAGCCGACCTGACCGACCGCCAGAACATCCAGCTGCACTGGATCCGGGTCGAAGACATCCCGGAGATCTGGAACCGCCTGGAGTCCGTGGGCCTGTCCACCACTGAAGCCTGCGGCGACGTGCCCCGCGTCATCCTGGGTTCGCCCGTGGCCGGCATCGCCAAGGACGAGATCATCGACCCCACCCCGCTCATCGCCGAGCTGGGGGAGCGGTTCATCGGCAACCCGTTGCTGTCCAACCTGCCGCGCAAGTACAAGACCGCGATCACCGGCCACCCCAGCCAGGACGTGGTACATGAGATCAACGACTGCGCGTTCGTGGGCATTGAACACCCCGAGCTCGGCGCCGGCTACGACCTCTGGGTGGGCGGCGCGCTGTCCACCAACCCGATGCTCGGCAAGCGCCTCGGTGCGTTTGTGAAGCCGGACCAGGCCGCGGACGTGTGGCTGGGCGTGACCAGCATCTTCCGTGACTACGGTTACCGCCGCATGCGCACCAAGGCCCGCCTGAAGTTCCTGCTGGCCGACTGGGGTCCGGAGAAGTTCCGCCAGATCCTCGAGGACGAATACCTGGGCTACAAGCTGGCCGACGGCCCCGCCGCGCCCAAGCCCGCCACCCCCGGCGACCACGTGGGCGTGCACGAGCAGAAGGACGGCAAGTTCTTCATCGGTGCCACCCCGATCGCAGGCCGCCTTTCCGGTTCCGGCCTGGTCAAGCTGGCGGACACGCTGGAGGCCCGCGGCTCCTACCGGCTGCGCACCACCCCGCACCAGAAGATCGTGGTGCTGGACGTCGAGAAGGACCAGGTGGAGCCGCTCATCGCCGAACTGGACGGCCTGGGCCTGTCCGCCCGCCCGTCCGTCTTCCGACGCGGCACCATTGCCTGCACCGGCATCGAATACTGCAAGCTGGCCATTGTCGAGACCAAGTACACGGCCGCCACCGCCGTCGCCGAACTTGAGCGCCGCCTGGCGGACCTCGCCGGCTCGGGCCAGCTGCCGCAGGCATTGTCGCTGCACATCAACGGCTGCCCCAACTCCTGCGCCCGCATCCAGACCGCGGACATCGGCCTCAAGGGCATGATGCTGCCAACGCCCGACGGCGACCCCTCCCCGGGTTTCCAGGTCCACCTGGGCGGCGGGCTGGCCAACAATGACCGCGAGGAAGCCGGGCTGGGACGCACCGTCCGCGGCCTGAAGGTTTACGTCAACGACCTGCCCGACTACGTGGAGCGCGTGGTCCGCCGGTTCGTGGCCGACCGCGCCGAAGGCCAGACCTTCGCCGAATGGGCCCACGCAGCAGATGAGGAGGCACTCCAGTAATGGCAAAGCATCTCGCACCCGCACCGGCCAAGCGGCCCCAGGAAGAGCTGAAGGCCCTGGCCGAGGCCGGCGCCGCCGAGCTCGGCTGGGACGCCCCCGCCCGCGATGTGATCGCCTGGGTGGAGCGTAACTTCGACCTGCCCGCCGTCGCGGTGGCCTGCTCCATGGCCGACGCCGTCCTGCCCGCCCTGGTCGCTGACCAGATGCCCGGCGTCGACGTCCTGTTCCTGGAGACCGGCTACCACTTCCCGGAAACCTACGCCACCCGTGACGAGGTGGCCGCGAACCTCCGCGTCAACGTGGTGGACGTCCTCCCGGAGACCACTGTGGAGCAGCAGGACCGGCTGCTGGGCAAGGACCTCTTCGCCCGTGACGCCGCCCAGTGCTGCGCCCTCCGCAAGGTGGCCCCGCTGCAGCGGACCCTCGCCGGCTACGAACTGTGGTTCACCGGGGTCCGCCGCGACGAAGCCCCCACCCGCACCAACACGCCGCTGGTCACCTGGGATGAGAAGAACGGCCTGGTCAAGGTCAACCCCATGGCAGCGTGGACGTTCGACCAGTTGGTCCAGTACTCGGACGACAACCTTTTGCCCGTTAACCCGCTGCTTTCCCAGGGGTACCCCTCCATTGGCTGCCAGCCCTGCACCCGCAAGGTGGCGCCCGGCGAAGACCCCCGCGCCGGCCGCTGGGCAGGATCCGACAAGACAGAATGCGGACTACACGTATGAGCACTTCACTTACCGAGGAGACCCAGGTGACCGACGCCGCCGTATCCACGCGCCTGTCCAGCCTGGACACCCTCGAATCCGAAGCGATCCACATCATCCGCGAGGTTGTTGCCGAATTCGAGAAGCCCGCGCTGCTGTTCTCCGGCGGCAAGGACTCCGTGGTGATGCTGCACTTGGCAACCAAGGCCTTCTGGCCGGGTAAGGTCCCCTTCCCCGTGCTGCACGTGGACACCGGCCACAACTTCCCCGAGGTCATCGACTTCCGTGACCGGACCGTGGAGCGGTTGGGCCTGAAGCTGGTGGTGGGCTCCGTGCAGGAGTTCATCGACCGCGGCGAACTCGCCGAGCGCGCCGACGGCACCCGCAACCCACTGCAGACCGTCCCGCTGCTGGACGCCATCCAGCAGAACAAGTTCGACGCCGTGTTCGGCGGCGGCCGCCGCGATGAAGACAAGGCCCGCGCCAAGGAGCGCATCCTGAGCCTCCGCGACGAGTTCGGCCAGTGGGACCCGCGCAACCAGCGCCCCGAGCTGTGGAACCTGTACAACGGCCGCCACACCGTGGGCCAGCATGTCCGTGCGTTCCCCATCAGCAACTGGACCGAGCTGGACATCTGGCGGTACATCGAGCGCGAGAACATCGAGCTGCCCGGCCTGTACTACGCCCACCAGCGCGAAGTCTTCGCCCGTGACGGCATGTGGCGCGCAGTGGGCGAAGTGTCCCAGCCTCGCCCCGATGAGGAAGTCATCACCAAGACCGTCCGCTACCGCACCGTGGGGGACATGTCCTGCACCGGTGCCGTGGAGTCCAACGCCTTCACCGTGGCAGACGTCGTGGTCGAAGTTGCCGCCTCCACCCTGACCGAACGTGGCGCCACCCGCGCAGATGACCGCATCTCCGAGGCCGCCATGGAAGACCGCAAGAAGGACGGGTACTTCTAATGACCACCGAAGCAGTTCTCCCGGCGGACCTGGAAACAGCCCTGCCCACCACCCTCTTCCGCTTTGCCACGGCAGGATCGGTCGACGACGGCAAGTCCACGTTGGTGGGCCGCCTCCTCCACGATTCGAAGGCCATCCTGGCTGACCAGCTCGACGCCGTGGCCCGCACCTCCGCGGACCGCGGGTTCGGCGGGGACAAGGGCGGCATCGACCTGGCCCTGCTGACCGACGGTCTCCGCGCCGAGCGCGAACAGGGCATCACCATCGACGTGGCCTACCGCTACTTCGCCACCGACCAGCGCAGCTTCATCCTGGCCGACTGCCCCGGGCACGTGCAGTACACCAAGAACACGGTGACGGGCGCGTCCACTGCGGATGCCGTCGTCGTCCTCATTGACGCACGCAAGGGTGTGCTGGAGCAGACCCGCCGCCACCTGTCCGTGCTGCAGCTGCTGCGCGTTGCGCACGTGATTGTGGCCGTGAACAAGATCGACCTGGTGGACTTCAGCGAGTCCGTGTTCCGCGACATCGAAGCCGACGTGCAGCAGGTGGGCCGCGAACTGGGCCTGGGCTCGGACGGAATCAGCGACCTGCTGGTCATCCCGGTGTCCGCGCTCGACGGCGACAATGTGGTGGACCGCTCGGAGCGCACCCCCTGGTACACCGGCCCCGCGCTGCTGGAGGTCCTCGAGACCCTCCCCGCCGCCGATGAGCTCGAGAGCCACCTGGAGAGCTTCCGCTTCCCCGTGCAGCTGGTCATCCGGCCGCAGGGCGCCCTGGCTCCCGACGCCGTCGCCGCCGGCCTGGACGTGGAAGCGTACCGCGACTACCGCGCGTACGCCGGCCAGATCACCGAAGGTTCGGTGAAGGTGGGGGACCAGGTGTCCGTGCTGACGCCGGGCCAGTCGCCGCGGACCACCGCCGTGGTGGGTATCGACTTCGCCGGCTCCTCCCTGCAGGAAGCCGCCGCCCCGCAGTCCGTGGCCATCCGCCTGGCGGACGAGTTCGACGTCGCCCGCGGTGACACGATCGCCGCCGCCGGAACGGTCCGCGAAGCCTCCGCCGACCTCTACGCCGCCCTGTGCTGGCTGTCCCCGAAGCCGCTCCGCGAGGGCCAGAAGGTCCTGGTCAAGCACGGCACCCGCACCGTCCAGGCGATGGTCCGCAGCGTCTCCGGCAAGCTGGACCTGGCTACCTTCAAGCTTGAGGGTGCCTCCAGCCTGGAGCTCAACGACATCGGGCACGCGCAGCTCCGCCTGGCCGCCCCGCTGCCGCTGGAGAACTACCTGCACCACCGCCGCACGGGCGCGTTCCTGGTGATCGACCCGCTCGATGGCAACACCCTCGCCGCGGGGCTGGTCAAGGACCACCCGGGCGACCACGAGGACGAGCGTTACAGCATCTAGTTCCGCCCAGATCGCTGAAACCCTGCGGGGCCGCCGTAATTTTACGGCGGCCCCGCAGTCTTTCCGGCGATTTCGAGGGCCTGCGGTAATCCGCACAATAACCCGCAGAGGTTCCCCCCGAACCTTTCGTGGCCGCGGGTGGCATGGGAAGCTCAGGGATCGCTTCGCCGGTGCCGCGATTCCAGGTTCCGGCCTGTTCGTTGAGGGGGACACGATGCCTGCCATCCACCGGTGGAACACCAAAGCCGCCATCCGCTTCGCACGCGACGCCCGCGAGTGGGGAATTCGCCCGCGCCGAGCGCTGATCATCGCTTTGCTGCCGTTGGGCATCGCCCTCGCAACCGCGGCCACCGTCCTGCACCCGCCACTGTTCATCTGGCTCCTTGATGAGGACTCCCTGGTCGAGTGGCTCCAGTTCTTCTCACTGGTGGCTGCAGGCATCTTCCTGCCCCTCCTGGCCTTCCGCCTCTCCAGAACCGGGCACAAGATCATGGCATTGCTTTACGGCGTGGTCGCCGCCGGCGTCTGGTTCCTGGCCGGGGAGGAGATCTCCTGGGGACAACGCATCTTCGGCTGGCAGACACCGGAAGAAATGGAAGCGATCAACCGCCAAGGCGAGACCACCGTGCACAACATCGGCGGGGTGCAGGAACTGGTACCCGCAGCCATGCTGCTGGCAAGCCTTTACGGCGCGTGTGCTCCCTTGGTGTGGAACGCCGTCCGCGGCCGCTGGAAGCACCTGGAATCTGCACACCTGCTGGTTCCGCCGCTGTGCGTGGTGCCGGCCTTCGGGCTGGCGGCGGCCTACGGGACTGCCCCGGGTTTTGTTGACTCCTTGACCTAGCGAGCTTGTGCTCGTGGAAGGATGTTGACCATGCCCACGGCTTATGGGGCGGAGTTC